>NZ_JBIVKZ010000014.1:0-82121 GCF_044751025.1 Streptomyces sp. NPDC088747 | reverse complement strand
TGGGGCCAGGGGTGGAGAGGCCTTCGCCCCTCCGCCCCTGGCCGTCCCTCGTTCCGGGGGGGGGGGCGCCCGCCCCCCCCCCCCCCACCGCTCCAGGACTACTCGTTCCTACGGCCGGCGTGGTCAGACGTCGATGCTGTCCTTCGGAGCGTCGTCGCTGTCCTTCGGAGTACCGCCGACGCCCTTCGGGGCGCCCTCGGTCTCTTCCCGCGCCGCCTGCTTCTTGGAGGCGATGAGGCTGGTGATCGTCGTGACGACCAGGACGCCGCAGATCACGCCGAGGGAGACCGGGATCGAGATCTCCGGGACATGGACACCCGACTCGTGCAGCGCGTGCAGCACCAGCTTGACGCCGATGAATCCGAGGATGACGGAGAGGCCGTAGCTGAGGTGGACCAGCTTCCTGAGCAGGCCGCCGATGAGGAAGTACAGCTGTCGCAGACCCATCAGCGCGAACGCGTTGGCCGTGAACACGATGTACGGGTCCTGGGTGAGGCCGAAGATCGCAGGGATCGAGTCGAGCGCGAAGAGCACGTCGGTGGTGCCGATCGCGAGCATCACGACCAGCATCGGCGTCATGACGCGCTTGCCGTTCTGCTGGATCCACAGCTTGGTGCCGTGGTAGCGGTCGGCCACGCCGAAGCGTCGCTCGGCGGCCTTGAGCAGCCGGTTCTCCTCGAACTCCTCGTCGTCGGCGTCCGTCCTGGCCTCCTGGATCAGCTTCCAGGCGGTGTAGATGAGGAACGCGCCGAAGATGTAGAAGACCCACGCGAAGTTCGCGAGGACCGCGGCTCCGGCGGCGATGAATATCGCGCGCAGAACCAGGGCGATGAGCACACCGACGAGGAGCACTCGCTGCTGGTACTGCGTGGGCACCGCGAACTTCGCCATGATCAGCACGAAGACGAAGAGGTTGTCGACGCTCAGTGACTTCTCGGTGATGAAGCCGGCGAAGAACTCTCCGGCGGGCTGACCGCCGGAGAAGATGAGCAGCCCGAGTCCGAACAGTGCGGCCAGGGCGATCCAGACGACCGTCCAGATTCCGGCTTCCTTGATCGAAACGTCGTGCGGCTTGCGGCCGATGAAGAAATCGACGGCGATGAGGGCCGCCAGGCCCGCGATCGTCAGGACCCATAGGGCCACGGAAACATCCACTGCGCCTCCGGCAGTTCGTAACGGCAAATTTCAGCGTCGTCGCTGCCGGAGGTCTCTTCCACCCGTGGCGGCCGGACGCGTGGTGCGCCGGTGCCTGCGGGCCGACGCCCCGGGATCTGGCCTGATCCGTATTGACGGGTACGTCGCAGTAGTAGGTAGGGAGTACTCCCCTCCGTTGGAAAAACAGTACCTGAATCACCAAGGAAAGGTAAAGCGATTAGTAAAAGAAAGACCAAGTGTGCAGGTCAGAGCACTTTACTGATGCTTGAGGAAAGCGCGCGGAGCGTCAGCGGTTCCAGGAGCGACGGGCCGCCGCAACCTGCGTGAGCACCTGCTGAAGGATCTGGCTGCCCGGCGGGACGAGGCCGGGCTCGTACGTCCAGGCATGTCCGACCCAGGGGTCGGCGAGGTGGTCGTCGGGCACCGGGGTCAGTCGCAGAAGCGATCGCCACAGCGGATCGAGCAGGGGCCCGTACGCCTCCGCGTCCTCGCGGTCGGCCACCATCATCAGGTGGACGCCGACTGCCGGTCCCTCGTCGGCGAGATAGCGCAGCTGGGTCACGGCACGGTCGTCGAAGCCGTGCGGGAAGTCGTTGACGATCAGCAGTTGCTCAGCGGTGTCCAGGTCCGCGGGCAGCGAGTCGGCCACTCCACCGCGCACCGCCATCTGCACCAGGTCGACACGCTGGGTGAGCCGGGCCAGGACCTCGGCCACACCGGTGGCGCCCACGGCGGGCGGGCCGTTGAGCACCCCGGACCGCACCAGCGGCGCGAGGGACGAGGCGCCCGAACCGGCCGCGTCTATGACGTGCACGCTGAACTCGCCCGGCGGATGGACGGCGAGCAGGCGCCCGGCATGCGACACCGCCGCGTCCATGGCGAGGCGCCGCAGCTCGTCGGAGTCGGCGAACGAGTCGCTCAGACCGGCCCGGCCGCTGTCGATCCACAGGCCGCGCTCCAGCGGCAGCCTGACCAGCATCGGAATGCTCAGCCGCTCGCTCTCCGGCAGCCGGAGGTCACCCAGGCGCAGGGCCATCGGGACCTCCATGGGAACCCGGTAGCCGTGCCAGACCGGGTTGTCCCAGCGCGCGAACGCCGCGGGCAGCGCGGGCTCCACGACGTCGGCCTCGGCCCCGAGCTGCGCGAGGTCGCGGTCGAGGGCCGCCCGTGCCTGGTCGACGAGCTGGGCGTGCTTGGCCTGGGCCGCCTCGCGTGCCGCGTCGCCCAGGCCGCCGATCCGGCTGCGGGGATCGGACAGGACCTTGTCGAGCTCCTGCTCCATGCGCGAGTCGGCGAAGTCGACGGCACTGCGATAGGCGGCGGCGCTGCGTGCCAGGTCCTCGAACATGCCCCACACCTGGTTGTAGAGGCGCTCGTCCATGGACCAGCCGGTCGCGTCGCCCGCGACCGGTGTGGCGGACTGCCCCGGCTGAGTCGGCGGAGCGGCCGGCGGGGGCGGGGGCGGCGTGTTCTGCCTGCCGGGGTGGCTGTAGTCGACCGGGCCGCCGGACACACCGGCGGACGGCTGCGTGGCGGCGGAGGGGTCGCCCTGCGCGGGGCCCGCGGGGAAGTTCGTCTGCGGTGCCGTGCCGCCCTGCGCACCGGACACGTCGTACGGCGACTGCGGAGGCGGCACGTCGCCCGGGGCGTCCTGGGGCGGTGCGGCGTACGGCTGGTCCCCCGCCGTCGCCGACGCGGCCGCCTGTCGTGAGCGGTCCGCGTCGGGTGTACGGGACGGCGGCGCCGCCACCGAGCGGGCCAGTCCCTGCGCCACCGCCTCGTTGATGGTGCCCGCGAGCTGCCGCGCCTCGGGCAGGCCCTGGTCGGCGAGGAGTTCGGCGAGACCTCCCGCGTATCCCTGACCGACCGCGCGGACCTTCCAGGCGTCCTTGCGGCGGTAGAGTTCCAGGGCGATGACGGCCGATTCGGCGTCCAGACCGGTGACGGTGTAGCTGGCGACCTCGGAGCCGTCGAGGCCGGTGACCGCGACGAAGGGGGCGGCGACGGCTCCGAACCGGACCGGACCGCCGACGCCGGACGGCAGCGCGAGCAGCACACTCACCCGGTGCACCTCCGCGGACAGGGCGCCCAGGTCGAAGGCGAGGCGGTGGTCGGCCGCGGCCTGCCGGGAGACCTCGAGTCCGGGGAGAGTGGGCGCACCCGGATGGGCCACCCACTCGACACCGCGGACCCTGCCCTGCTCGTCGCTGAGCGTGGCACCGGCCACGAGCGGCTTGCCGGCCGAAACGCGGACCTCGAGACGGACCTGCGAGAGCGGATGGTTCTGCCCCCGGACCAGCTCAGTCGTCATCGCCTTGTCCCCCCTGAGTCGCTTTCGTGTACCTTGCGCCCAGTCGCCTACAGCTGCGGCAGGATCGCGGGCATCAGGTCCTGGAACGTGCGGCCGTTGGCCGGTGTGCCGATGGCCGTCATCTGCCAGCCCGTGCCCGCCCGGTGCACCTTCGCCATGATCTGAGCCGTGTACTGCCCACCGCCTGCCAGCGTGTAGCGGGCCAGTTCCTGTCCGTTGGTCTCGTCGACCAGACGGCAGAACGCGTTCTGCACCTCCTGGAACGTCTGGCCCGTGAAGGAGTTCACGGTGAAGACGATCTGGTCGATGTGGACCGGGATGCGCTGGAGGTCGACGAGGATCGACTCGTCGTCCCCGCCCTGGCCCGCACCGCCCACGAGGTTGTCACCGGTGTGCCGCACCGAGCCGTCGTCGCTGACGAGGTGACGGAAGAACACGACGTCGACGGGCTGCTTGTCCGCGAACAGCACGGCGGAGGCGTCGAGGTCGATCTCCCGCGTGCGCGAACCGAACAGGCCGCGCCGGGGGGCCGCCTGCCAGCCGAGCCCCATCCGCACGGCGGTGAGGGTTCCCCCGCCCCTCTTCTCCAGACTGATGGCCTGACCCTTGGTCAGGTTGACGCCAGGCCCACCGGGCGTACCGCCCTTGGATACGTCGACCACGCGCTGTTTCCCCTCTCGAACTGTCCCCTGTTTCCGCAGAATCCGCGGATGACCAGAACCCTACGCAGCGGCACTGACAGTGCCGAACCCTGGGACGAACTTTGTGTCGGTCTTGCAACACAGTGCGTATTGACCGGCGTCGGGCACAGCACCGGCAGAACGTCGTCAGGCCTGTCCCGCCTCCCTCATCTGCCGAAGCTCCTTCTTCATCTCGGAGACCTCGTCGCGCAGCCGGGCCGCGATCTCGAACTGGAGGTCGGCCGCCGCGGCACGCATCCGGGTGGTCATCTCCTCGATCTGCCCGGCGAGTTCGGCCGCGGGGCGGTCGGTCGGGACCGTCTCCTTGGCCTTGCCCTTGGCGGACTTGGCCGCCTTGCCCCCGAGGGCGGGCACCGGTGCCTTGGCGCTCTTGCCGTCCCCGCCCTTGCGGTAGCCCGAGCCGAGCAGCTGCTCCGTGTCCACGTCCTCGCGGGCGATCTGGGCCACGATGTCGTTGATCTTCTTGCGGAGAGGCTGCGGGTCGATGCCCCTCTCCTTGTTGTAGGCGACCTGCTTCTCCCGGCGGCGGTTGGTCTCGTCGATGGCCTTCTCCATCGCCGGGGTGATCTTGTCGGCGTACATGTGGACCTGTCCCGACACGTTGCGCGCCGCGCGGCCGATGGTCTGGATGAGTGAGGTGCCCGAGCGCAGGAAGCCCTCCTTGTCGGCGTCGAGAATGGACACCAGGGAGACCTCGGGCAGGTCGAGGCCCTCGCGGAGGAGGTTGATGCCCACCAGGACGTCGAACTCGCCGGCACGCAGCTCCCGAAGCAGCTCCACGCGGCGCAGGGTGTCGACGTCGCTGTGCAGATAGCGCACCTGGATACCGAGCTCCAGGAAGTAGTCCGTGAGGTCCTCGGCCATCTTCTTGGTGAGCGTGGTGACCAGGACGCGCTCGTCCTTCTCGGTGCGCTTGCGGATCTCGTGCACCAGGTCGTCGATCTGGCCCTCGGTGGGCTTGACGACGACCTCGGGGTCGATGAGGCCGGTGGGGCGGATGATCTGCTCGACGAAGCCGTCGCCGCGCGAGAGTTCGTACTTTCCCGGCGTGGCCGACAGGTAGACCGTCTGTCCGATGCGCTTCTGGAACTCCTCCCACTTGAGCGGTCGGTTGTCCAGCGCGGAGGGCAGCCGGAAGCCGTGGTCCACGAGGGTGCGCTTGCGGGAGGCGTCGCCCTCGTACATGGCGCCGATCTGCGGGACCGTGACGTGCGACTCGTCGAGGACGAGCAGGAAGTCGTCCGGGAAGTAGTCGATCAGTGTGTTGGGCGCGGAGCCGGGCTGCCGGCCGTCGAAGTGCATCGAGTAGTTCTCGACGCCGGAGCAGGAGCCGATCTGGCGGAGCATTTCCAGGTCGTACGTCGTCCGCATGCGCAGGCGCTGGGCCTCCAGGAGCTTGCCCTGCTTCTCCAGCTCGGCGAGTCGCTCCTCCAGCTCCTTCTCGATGTCGTTGGCGGCGCGCTCCAGTCGCTCGGGGCCCGCGATGTAGTGGGAGGCCGGGAAGACGTGCAGCGAGGTGTCGTCCGTGATGACCTCGCCGGTGAGCGGGTGGAGCGTGGAGAGGGCCTCGATCTCGTCACCGAACATCTCGATGCGGACGGCCAGCTCCTCGTAGACCGGGAAGATCTCGATGGTGTCGCCGCGGACCCGGAAGGTGCCTCGCGCGAAGGCCACGTCGTTGCGCGTGTACTGGATGTCGACGAAACGGCGCAGCAGGTCGTCGCGGTCGATCTCGTCGCCGACCTTGAGGTGCACCATCCGGTCGACGTACTCCTGCGGCGTGCCGAGGCCGTAGATGCAGGAGACCGAGGCGACCACGATGACGTCGCGGCGGGTGAGCAGCGAGTTGGTCGCGGAGTGGCGCAGGCGCTCCACCTCCTCGTTGACCGAGGAGTCCTTCTCGATGTAGGTGTCCGACTGCGGGACGTAGGCCTCGGGCTGGTAGTAGTCGTAGTACGAGACGAAGTACTCGACGGCGTTGTTCGGGAGCAGCTCGCGGAACTCGTTGGCCAGCTGGGCGGCCAGGGTTTTGTTCGGTGCCATGACGAGCGTGGGGCGCTGGAGCTTCTCGATCATCCAGGCGGTGGTGGCGGACTTGCCTGTGCCGGTCGCGCCCAGCAGGACGACATCCTTCTCACCTGCGAGGATGCGCTTTTCCAGCTCGGCGATGGCCGCGGGCTGGTCACCACTCGGCTGGTAGGGGCTGACGACCTCGAAGGGCGCCACCGAACGTTCGATCTTGGATACGGGCCGCATGGAATCAACCGTACGACCCCGCACTGACAACGGGGCCGGATCACCAGCTCTGGCGGGTGCGGGCCCTGCGCCTTCCGCGGTCACGGCCGGCCCGGAGGGGCGGGCGGCGTCCGGGGTGCTGGACGACGGGGTGGGCGGGGACGCCGGGTCTGTTCTCCACGGGTGTCCAGTCCGGCTTCCCCATGACCATCAGGGGGTCGAACAGCACGACCACGCCCGCCAGGCAGAGGAAGACCAGCGGGCCGATCATCATCGGTGCGAGCAGGGCGGCGGGCGAGTCCCCCGCGGGGGTGCCGGAGGCGTTGTGCAGGTGGACGCTGAGGGCGGCCATCCCCGTGTAGTGCATCCCGCTGACGGCGAGCCCCATGACGAGGCTTGCGCCCACGCTCCAGAGGAATCCGCGGACCTGTGCCGCCGCCCACAGGGCGGCGGTGGCGGCGATGACGGCGATGACGACCGAGGCGGAGACGGTGAGGGTGTTGTACTCGAGCTTCCCGTTGAGGCGCATGCCGGCCATGCCCAGGTAGTGCATCGAGGCGATTCCCAGGCCGGTGATGGTGCCCCCGGTGAAGAGCGCCGTTCCAGTGGCTCCCCGGTAGCCGACGATGAAGATCCCGATGCCGACCATCAGGATGGCCACGCCGAGGCTCGCGAACGTCAACGGTTTGTCGTAGCGGACCGGGGTCTGCTCGACCGTGAAGCCCATCATCGCGACGAAGTGCATGGTCCAGATGCCCGAGGCGATCGCGGCCGAGCCGAGGGCGAGCCAGCCCCCGCGCCAGGAGCGGGTGACGAGCATGGATCTGGTGGTGCAGCGCAGTCCGAGGGCTCCACCAAGGCAGGCCATGAGATATGCCACTACCGGCGTGACGAGTCCGTAGCTGAAGTCGTCGACCGTGCCCTGCATGCGCGACTGCCCTTCCCGCCCTGTTTTGCCCGAAAATCTCTGGAATGCCCTCACCCTCGGGACCGTGAGAACGGTCAGGGCCGAGGCAGAGAGTATGACCCGCACCGGAATGGTCGAACGATTTTCCGGCAAAGAATTACGGCCTCGCCCCACTTGTGTGGCACGGGTGTGCGGACTTGGGCATCTCCATTCAATGTGTGGTCATCCCGCGCCCCTCTTCCGTTGGCCTCGTGGTGTCAGCGTGGGACCGGTCTTTCCCGTCGGCCGTCCGTTGTCACTCGCATCCCGTCCGCCGTCCGTCGTCACTCTCACTCCGTCTGCGACCGCACGACGCGAGGGGTACGCATGCACGCGCGCGTCGCCGCCATCACGACCGCCGCACTCCTAGGGGGCACCGTCCTCATGTTCCCCGGCCGGCACGCCGAGCTCGGGTCCCCGGGCACCGTTCCTGTGATCGTCTCCCACCGGGGCGCCAGCGGTTACGCGCCCGAGAACACCCTGGCCGCCGTGGACAAGGCCGCCGAGCTGGGGTTCGACTGGGTCGAGACCGACGTCCAGCGCACCAGGGACGGTGAGCTCGTCGTCCTCCACGACGACACGCTGGAGCGCACGACCAATGTCGAGAGGGTCCATCCCGGCCGCGCTCCCTGGAGGGTCGCGGACTTCACCGCCGCGGAGATCGCTCTCCTGGACGCGGGAAGCTGGTTCGGCCCCTCGTACGCGGGCGCGCGCGTGCCGACGTTGAGGCAATTCGTGGACCGGGTCTCACGCAACCACCAGAAGCTCCTCCTGGAGATCAAGAATCCCGAGCTGCACCCGGGCATCGAACGGCAGACCCTCAAGCTCCTGAGCAACGATGGCTGGCTCGACCCGGCACACGTGGACGGCGGGCTGATCATCCAGAGTTTCAGCGCCGACAGCGTGCGGACGGTCCACGATCTGCACCCCGGCGTGAAGACGGCCCTCCTGGGCACGCCCTCCTTCGGCGAGCTCTCCGAGTGCGCGCGATTCGCCGACCAGATCAACCCGGCCTACACCTCCCTCTCCGTCGGCTACATCGCGGCGGTCCGCGCGCTCCGGGGTCCTCACGGCAGGCCGCTGGAGATCTTCACCTGGACCGTGGACGACGCGGACGACGCCCGGAGGGCGGCGGGGTACGGCGTGGACGGCATCATCACCAACACACCCGACGTGATCCGGCGGGCTCTGCCTCGGCTGCTCCCCCGAGGCTGACGCGGTGGTGACCGGCGGCCGTGCGGCGGGTGTTGTCAGTGGCTCGCCGTACGGTGGATCGCATGAACAGCCACGGGCAGTACGAGCAGCAGGTCGTGTGGGCCGTCGTCGGCACGAGCATCGGTCCGCTGCTGCTGGCGGCGACTCCGGAGGGCCTGGTGAACGTCGTTTTCCACGCCACGGACGAGGTGCGCGACAAGACGCTCGACCGGCTCGCCGCACGGCTGGGCAGCACGCCCGTGGAGGCACCCGACTCCCCGCTCCTGGCCGAGCCGATACGTCAGATGACCGCGTACTTCGCGGGTGAGCGGCGCGACTTCGAGCTGCCGTTGGACTGGTCGCTGATCTCCGGCTTCAACCGCCAGGTGTTGCGCGAACTGGCGGCGGGCGTTCCGTACGGCGCGGTCGTGGGCTACGGCGACCTGGCCGGACGGGTCGGCCAGCCGGGCGCGGCACAGGCCGTGGGCGTGGCCATGGGCTCCAACCCGCTGCCGGTCGTCGTGCCGTGCCACCGGGTCGTGGAACGCGACGGCGGCATAGGGGGCTTCGGGGGCGGCCTTGAGACCAAGCGGCAGCTGCTCGCGCTGGAAGGGGTGCTTCCGGAGCCGCTGTTCTGACCGCCCTCGGCCGATCGCCGGGTGGCCCACCGATGAGGCACGGCTCGGTTCGTCGGTGAAGCTCCGCGACGATCACGGAGGCCCGGTGGACGCGATTCCACGGCCGGCCGACCGGTCCTCAGAGCCCGATCTGATACGCCTTGCGGAGCGTCTCGTGGACCGTCCAGGTCGTACGGTCGCCCTCGCGCAGGATCGCCGCGTCGCCCGGACCCACCTCGATGACGTCGCCTCCCTCGACCTCGATGGTGGCTCGACCGCTGACGACCACGAAGAGCTCGTTCGCCTCGGTGTCTGTCACGACGCCGGGCGTGATCTGCCAGATGCCGCGCACCTGCTTGCCGTCGGCCGACTCCCACAGCACCTTGCCCGTCACGACCGGGTCGCCGGAGACGATCTGGGCCGGGTCGAGCGGCTCCGGTTCGAGCTCCGCATCGGGAATGTGCACGGCGAAGGAGGGCGTGGCCTGGGAGTTCGTGGTCATGAGCGGTCACCCTAAGGGCAGGCGGGCGCCGCGGGCGACGAGGGGTCGGCCCTCCTCGGAAATGGCCCTGGCGCGGAGGGTGGCCGGACGGCACCGCTGGTAGCAGACTCCGCCATGCGCACAGCCGCTGGCGTCCGAAGCAACGGGGCCGAAGGGACGGCGATCAGGCATGAGCGGAAACAGGGCAGTCGCGTATCTCAAGCCGGGTGCGGTGGAGGTCAGGACCATCGACCACCCGACGCTTGAACTGCAGGACGGGCCGGGAGTGGCATCCGAGAACGTCGGCCGCAAGTGCCGGCACGGGGTCATCCTGAAGGTGCTCGCCAGCAACATCTGCGGAAGTGACCAGCACATGGTGCGCGGTCGTACGACCGCGCCCGAGGGACTGGTCCTCGGACACGAAATCACCGGAGAGGTACTGGAACGGGGCCCGGACGTCGAGTTCATCGAGGTCGGGGACATCGTGTCGGTGCCGTTCAACATCGCGTGCGGGCGGTGCCGCAACTGCAAGGAGCGGAAGACCGGCATCTGTCTCAACGTCAACCCGGCGCGGCCGGGCGCCGCTTACGGGTATGTGGACATGGGCGGCTGGGTCGGCGGGCAGGCCGAGTACGCCATGATCCCGTACGCGGACTTCAATCTCCTGCGGTTCCCCGACCGGGACCAGGCACGGGAGAAGCTCCTCGACCTCACCATGCTGTCGGACATCTTCCCGACGGGATTCCATGGTGCGGTCACCGCAGGCGCCGGGGTCGGTTCGACGGTGTACGTCGCCGGAGCCGGCCCGGTCGGTCTCGCCGCGGCGGCCTCCGCGCAGCTCCTCGGCGCCGCGGTCGTCATCGTCGGGGACCTCAACACCGAACGCCTCGCCCAGGCACGGAGTTTCGGCTGCGAGACCGTCGACGTGTCACGTGGCAGCGTGGAGGACCAGATCGCGCAGATCCTCGGAGAGCCCGAGGTCGACGCGGCCGTGGACGCGGTCGGCTTCGAGGCCCGGGCCCACGGCCCGGACGCCCAGGAGGCGCCCGCGACGGTCCTCAACTCGCTGATGGGCGTCACGCGCGCGGGCGGCGCGCTGGGCATACCCGGGCTGTACGTCACGGACGACCCGGGAGGGATCGACCAGGACGCCCGCACGGGGACCCTGAAGGTGCGGCTCGGCCTCGGATGGGCCAAGAGCCATCGGTTCACCACGGGCCAGTGCCCGGTCATGCGCTACCACCGGAGCCTGATGAAGGCGATCCTGCACGAGCGGGTGCACATCGCCAAGGCGGTCAACGCCACGGTCATCAGCATGGAGGACGCGCCGCGCGGCTACGCCGAGTTCGACCAGGGCGCCAGCCGCAAGTACGTGATCAATCCACATGGAGCCCTGGACGGCGTACGACCCGTCTGAGGTGCGGATCCCAGGTACGGATCCGTAGGTACGGATCCCAGGTACGGAAAGGCACACGACCCAGCCGGCTGACAGGGGTGCCCACGCGCGTGGGCACCCCTTTGCGCTGCCGAGTTCTTGCCGAGTTGCCCGGCATGCCCCCCGCCTTGGGGCCGCGGCGCCGGTCGCGGGGGTTTGACCTGGCGTGCCGCTCGCCAGAGATGAGGAAAGACGACCGACCGAGGAGGCAGACGCGTGATCCTGGTGTCCGAAGAGGTGCGGGAGGCGCTCGACGCGCGTCGGCCGGTGGTGGCCCTGGAGTCGACGATCATCGCGCACGGGCTGCCACGCCCGCGCAACCTACAGGTCGCGCTGGAGCTGGAGGAGGTCGTACGGCGGGAGGGCGCCGTCCCCGCGACGATCGCCGTCCTCGACGGGAAGCCTCTGGTCGGGCTGGACAAGGAGCAGTTGGAGCGGGTCGCCAACGAGGACGGGATCCGCAAGCTGGGGCACCGTGATCTACCGCTCGCGGTGGCGTCGGGGGCGAGCGGCGCGACGACCGTCTCCGCGACGGCACTGCTGGCCTCCCGCGCGGGTCTGCGGGTGTTCGCGACGGGTGGGCTCGGCGGGGTGCACCGGGAGTGGACGGTGACGCAGGACGAGTCCGCGGATCTGGGTCTTCTGGCGCGGACCCGGATCACGGTGGTGTGCGCGGGCGTCAAGTCGATCCTGGACGTGCCCGCGACGCTCCAGCGCCTGGAGACGCTGGGCGTGGCGGTGGTCGGGTACGGCACGGAACGGTTCCCGGGCTTCTATCTGTCCGACTCCGGGCATCCGGTGGAGTGGACGCTTCGGTCGCCGGGACAGGTGGCGGATGTCATGCGCGCGCAGGACACGCTTGAGGGCCCCGAGTCGGCGCTCATCGTCGCGAATCCCGTCCCCGAGGAGGAGCAGCTCGATCCCGCGCTCCACGCGCGCGTGCTCGCCGACGCGCTGCACGCGTGCGAGGCGGAGGGTGTGACGGGGCAGGCCGTGACTCCGTTCCTGCTCGGCTATCTGGTGCGGCACACGGACGGCGCCTCGCTGAGCGCCAACCTCGCTGCGGTACGCGGCAACGTACGCCTCGCGGGGCGGATCGCGGCGGCCTGGGCCGGGGCGGTGTGAGCGGGAGGGATCACGCCGCCGGGCGAAGGGGGGACGCGGCCACGGGTGCCCTGCTCGTCGTCGGTGACGTGGTCACGGACGTCGTCGCACGGCACCGCGATCCGCTCGCCGCGGGCACCGACACAGCCGCCGTGATCCGGACCCTGCCGGGCGGAGCGGGCGCCAACGTCGCGTGCTGGGCGGCGAACCGGGGCTGCGCGGACGTGCGGCTGCTCGGACGGGTGGGTCTGGACGCGGTCGACTGGCACGAGCGTGAACTGACGGGTTGCGGCGTACGTCCTCTCCTGGTCGTCGATCCGGAGGCGCCGACGGGGACGGTCATCTGCCTGGTGGACACGGGCGCCTCGGCCGAGCGCACCTTCCTCACGGACAGCGGGGCGGCCCTGCGGCTCGAACCGGCCGACTGGTCGCCCGCGTTGCTCGACGGGGTCGCACGGCTGCACCTGTCGGGTTATCTGCTCTTCTCCGAATCGGGCCGGGCCCTGGTGTCGGTGGCTCTGGAGTCGGCACGCGCGCGTGGAGTACCGGTGAGCCTCGACCCGGCGTCCGCCGGGTTCCTCAAGCGGCTGGGTGTGGACCGCTTCCTCGCGCTCGCCGAGGGCGTCGACATCCTGCTGCCGAGCCGTGACGAGGCCTGCCTGCTGACCGGGCTGCCCGATCCGGCGGACGCGGCGGCCAAGTTGAGCCGCCATGTTCCCCTGGTCGTCGCCAAACAGGGCGGCGACGGTGCTCTGGTGGCCCGTGGGGGCGCCGTCCACGCTCGTGTCCCGGCGTCACGCGCCACTCCCCGCGACACGACGGGCGCGGGCGACGCCTTCACCGGAGCGTTTCTCGCCGCCCTGCTCAGGGGCGCGGAGCCCGAGGAGGCCGCGGTGGACGGATGCGTGGCCGGGGCGATGGCGGTGGAGCGGATCGGGGGGAGGCCACCGGCACGCACGCCTGACGGCACCCGGTGAGGCGTACGTCGCGGGCGGTGGCGGTCTCCCCGGCGCCGGCCGACGCGTGTCGGCAGAGGACGCCGAAGGGTCCCGCCCGCCGACGGACTCCCCCGGCGGGCGATCGCCGCGGCCACCCTGGCGACGACCGCGTCGCCTCCCCCGCTCAGCCCTTCCCCTCCCTGCCTACGCCTTCCGCCCCCACGCCGAGATCATCGGCGCCGTCGCCAGGTCCATCGAGCCGGAGGCGACATTGGCCAGGTGGCGGTCGATGTCCTCGTCGGTGGCGATTCCCGCGGTGACGAGCTGTTCCCGGATCTGGCGGATCGTCGCGGATTCGAGGGCGGCGCAGGCGGGCGAGGCGACCGGGAAGTACGCGTCGGCCTCCACACCGCGCAGCCCCGAATCGCGGAGCAGACGCGGGAGTTTGCGGCCGTACCCGAGGTCGGCGCCGCGCTCCGCGAGCAGGCTGCGCATACCTTGGCGCAGCCGGTTCGCGAGCTGTTGCTCGGGGCCGTACTCGTCCAGGCAGCACAGGGGCTGGAGGGCGGGATCGGCGTCCTCGACGAGGAGTCGGCCGCCGGGCCGCAGGGATTTGATCATCGACCGCAACGCCCGCTCCCGGTCCGGCACATGGACCAGGACGAGCCGGGCGTGCACGAGGTCGAAGCCCTCCCCCGGCGGCTCGTCGGCGCCCACGTCGTGGACACGCACCTCGACCGGTGGCCGGCCGGCGGCGGACACCCACGACGTGTCGATGTCGGTCGCGACGACCCGTCCGGTGGGGCCGACCTTCTTCGCGAGCCAGGACACCACGGACGTGCCGCCCGCGCCTACCTCCCAGCAGCGCCAGCCGTAGCCGATACCGAGGCGTTCCATGTGCCGGAACGTCGTGGGGTCGAAGAGATCGGCGAAGGTGTCGAAACGCTGTTTCGCCTCGGTCTGCCGGTTGTCGAGGAGGTACCCGTCGGTTCGCGTCATGGGGGGATCTTCCCATTTGATCGCCTTGTCCTGAATCCTCGACGCTCCCGACATCGACCCGGCATCGAGCCCACACGGCTCCATCAACCGGAGCGGAACGCTCCGTTCCCACAGGCTTTTCCGGCGATCGAACCGGCCTGGCAAACTGGCACGCCAAGGCGCAAAGTGCGGCGCGAGGGGATCCACGCAAGGAGATCCAGATGTCCATGGCAGGGAATCTGCGGAAGGTCACCGGCCTCGACAAGGTCGGCGGTCTCCGCAAGGTCGCGCGGCTGGCACGGCGACGCCCCCGGGTCGACCTGAGCCACCCCGCCCGGTCCCCGCTGGGCTCGGCGGTGGTGAGCTGCGTGGCCTACCAGGACGGCGCCAGAATCCCTGGCGGCCGCGATCTGGTCGACACGGTGGAGCGGGTCCGCAAGAAGGACGCGGGCTTCGTCTGGCTCGGCCTGCACGAGCCGACGGACCAGGAGTTCGCCAGCGTCGCCGACCTCTTCGACCTGCACCCGCTGGCCGTCGAGGACGCGGTGGAAGCCCACCAGCGCCCGAAGCTCGAACGGTACGGCGAGACGCTGTTCGCCGTGTTCAAGACGGTCTGCTACGTCGAGCACTCCGAACTCACCGCGACCAGCGAGGTGGTGAACACCGGCGAGATCATGGTCTTCGTCGGTCCCGACTTCGTCATCACCGTGCGGCACGGCCGGCATGGGTCCCTGGGTCCGCTGCGCGAGGAACTCGAGGCGAGCCCCGAACAGCTCTCCAAGGGCCCGGCCGCGGTACTGCACGCGATCGCGGACCATGTCGTCGACGACTACGTGAGCGTGACGGACTCGGCCCAGGCGGACATCGACCAGGTGGAGGCGGACGTCTTCGCCGAGAACGGCGCTCGGGCCGACGCGGGCCGCATCTACCAGCTCAAGCGTGAACTGCTGGAACTGAAGCGGGCGGTGGTGCCGCTCGCCCGCCCCGTGCAGGAGCTCGCCACCCGGCCGATACGGGTGGTCGACCCGGAGATACAGGCCTATTTCCGCGATGTCGCCGACCATCTGCTGCGCGTCACCGAGCAGATCGCCGCCTTCGACGAACTGCTCAACTCCATCCTCCAGGCACACCTCGCACAGGTGACGGTGGCGCAGAACGAGGACATGCGGAAGATCACGGCGTGGGCGGCCCTCATCGCCGTACCGACGATGGTCTGCGGCGTGTACGGCATGAACTTCGAGCACATGCCGGAACTGGGCTGGACGTTCGGCTACCCCCTGGTCCTCGGCGTGATCGCCACGGCCTGTCTCGTCCTGTATCGGGGGTTCCGACGCAACGGCTGGCTGTGAGGGGCCGAGGAGCGCCTGACGGGATGTCTGACAGGACCTGAGCAAGGAGGGCACGGAGGGCACCACACGACCGCAGGCCTGACGCACCTCGACCGCTGACGCGGGGATCGCGGGGATCGCGGGGATCGCGGGGATCAGCCCATCGAACTGCTCGTCGCGCTCGTCGCGTAGACCTTCTCGGCCCAGGCGGCGAGTTGTTCGTCCGTCAGGTGCTGGGCGAGGTCGGCCTCGCTGATCATGCCGACCAGGCGTTTGTCCTCGATCACGGGGAGCCGGCGGATCTGGTGGCCCTGCATCTCCTGGAGCACGTCGCCGACGTCGGCGTTCGAGTCGATCCAGCGCGGCGTGCCCTGGGCCATCTCGCCCGCGGTCACCCGTGCCGGGTCGTGCCCCATGGCGACACAGCCGACGACGATGTCGCGATCCGTGAGGATGCCGCAGAGCCGTTCGTTCTCGTCGCTGATGGGCAGGGCTCCCACGTTGAGTTCGCGCATCAGCTGGGCGGCGCGGTCCAGGGTCTCGTGGGCGGGAATCCACTGGGCCCCACGGTGCATGATGTCTCCGGCGGTGGTCATGAGGTACCTCCCGGTGCCGGACGGCCGGCGCGGCGCGAAACACACCGCTAGTCCCGGCGCCCTACATTCTTGCCGGGTCCACCGGGAACCGCACCCGGAGCTTCCCCGCACCGCGCGACCTCGCGTCAGGCCGAGAAGCCGACGACCTTCTCGGGGACGACGCGGATGATCACGCGGACCTCGTCGGGGAGGATCTCGGCGGTGCCGCGAAACGCCGCCGAGGTGTAGGGATCGGCGAGGTCCTTCGAGTGAACGCTCGCCATCAGCCGTTCCACGCGGGATGGCGTGGATCGTCGGCGCGCACCAGGACGTCGGCGGTGGCGGCCGGATCCGTCTCGGTCTCGTAGCGCGCGAAGGCGGGGAGCGTCCAGTGCTCGGCCTCGGGGGTACGGCGGCGCAGGGCGCCCGGGGAGAGGAGCACATGGACGCTGAGGTCGAAGGGGAACCAGTGGCGAAGAAGGAAGGGTCCGTGCATCAACAGGGGGCTGCCCGGCGGGAGTTGGGTGTACGGGGTACGGGTGGCGCGGTCGGTTGCCGGGTCCCAGAGGTCGGGCAGGACAAGGCCGTCGCCGCCGGGTTCGAGGTGGCCGAAGACCTCACGCCACAAGGCGCCGGTGTCGAACCAGCCGTCGTAATAGGAGTCCACGTCCTCACGGCCGTATTCCAGCCGCACCGACGAGGGACGCAGAAAGCCCTCCGTACCGACCACGAGCGAGGACCGGCCTCGTGTGCGGAGCGCTTCGGAGACGTGCAGGGCGAGTTCGCCGGGGCGGGCGGCCGGGGCTCCGTCGAAAGCGACACGTGGCCAGGGGCTGCCGTCGGACGGTTCCAGGTCGAGCAGTCGCTCGGCGAGGAGGTCGCCGAGCCGTTCCCAGGTGATCGCTTGGAGTCGCACACGGCCCATGATGCCGCGGCCGGGAGGCCTTCTCGCGGGCGAGGTGGACCGCGGGGCGGGGTCCGGGGGCCGGGGCGGGGGCCGGGTGTGGGGTTCCCCGTCGCGGGGAGGACCGAGGCGCCCGCCAAGGAGGTGTCCGGAGGCGCGAACTCCCGTCGCGTGGACTCTCGCGCATGGCCGTGCGGGGCTCGGCCATGGTCGCCGGGGCCGGGCGGGATTTCACTTGTGGTGAGGGTTCGTGACGTGCAGGATCTTGGGCTTTGGGATCGATGTGGGAGTGGACATGATCGATGGGCCGTACTTCGTGCTGACGGTGCTGGGCGTGCTCGGTTGTGGGCTGGTGGCCGGCGTCTTCTACGGGTTCTCGACGTTCGTGCTGAAGGCACTCGCGGAGTTGCCGGCCGCGCAGGGCGTCGCCGCGATGAAGTCGATCAACGTGGTCGTGCTGCGCCCTCCGTTCATGATCGTGTTCATCGGGTCGGCGCTGCTGTGCGCGGTCCTCGCGGTCGTCACGTTCGTGCTGCTGCCCGACGAGGGGACGGTGGAGCTGCTGCTGGGCAGCGCGCTGTATCTGTTCGGGTGCTTCGGGGTGACCGTCGCCGCGAACGTCCCCCGCAACGAGGCGCTCGCCAAGCTTGACCCCGGCAGCCCCGAGGCCGCCGCCTACTGGCCCACGTACGTGCGGGAGTGGATGGTGTGGAACCACGTCCGCACCGCCGCCGCGGCCGTCGCGTCGATCCTGTACGTGATCGGCCTGGCCTGAGCGACGACCGTAGCCGGGCCGCCGCGCGGATCTCACCGCGCGGTGCCGACTACGCGGAGTCGACCGCGCCGATCTGACCGCGCCGTGGCCTTCCCCGAGTGACCCGCACTGCGTGGCCCTCCCCGAGTGACCCGCACTGCATGGCCCGCACCGGGGTAGCCCGCGCCGAACCGACCCGCCAAGTCGGCCCTGCCGAGCCGACCCAGCCAAACCGGCCAAACCGGCCCCGCCAAGCCGACCCCCACCCGGCCCAACCAAGCCAGCCCCGCCAACCCGGTCCCTCCAAGCCGACCCCGTCGAGCCGACCCGCGCTGAGCGGCGAGGCTCGCGGCGGCGACGTATCGTGGCCGAAAAGGAGCGCCGCTTTCAGGCCGTGGGTCGATGACGCCCCGCGGCCGCGGCCCCGTTCCCGTCGCCGTCGCGTACGCAAGGGAGACGGTCATGGCGGATCCCAAGGGATTCATGACCACGCCGCGTGAGGAGCACCCGCGGCGGCCCGTCGAGGAACGGGTGCGGGACTGGGACGAGGTGTACGTCCCCGGGGCGTTGCTGCCGATCATCAGCAGGCAGGCCGACCGGTGCATGGACTGCGGGATCCCGTTCTGCCACGCCGCCTGTCCGCTGGGCAATCTGATCCCCGAGTGGAACGACCTCGTCTCCCGCGAGGACTGGGCGGCGGCGAGCGAGCGGCTGCACGCGACGAACAACTTCCCCGAGTTCACCGGGCGGTTGTGCCCCGCGCCGTGCGAAGCGGGTTGTGTGCTCGCGATCAACCAGCCCGCGGTCACCATCAAGAACGTCGAGGTCGCCATCGCCGACCGTGCCTGGGAGGACGGCCTCACGCCGCCGCGTCCGCCGGACCGGCTCTCCGGGCGGACGGTCGCGGTCATCGGTTCGGGGCCCACCGGGCTCGCCGCGGCGCAGCAGTTGACGCGGGCCGGGCACACCGTCGTCGTGTACGAGCGGGCCGACCGGATCGGCGGGCTCATGCGGTACGGGATCCCGGCGTTCAAGATGGAGCGGCGGCAGCTGGACCGACGGCTCGGGCAGATGCGGGCGGAGGGAACGAAGTTCCGTACGTCGACCGCGGTCGGGCGGGACATCGGAGCGGCGGAGCTGCGGGCACGCCACGACGCGGTCGTACTGGCCGTGGGCGCGACGGCCTGGCGTGAACTCCCCGTGCCGGGGCGCGAGTTGAGCGGCGTCCACCAGGCGATGGAGTACCTTCCGCTGGCCGACCGGGTCTGCGAGGGCGACCTGGAGACGTCTCCGCTGTCCGCCGCGGGCAAGCACGTCCTGATCGTGGGCGGCGGTGACACCGGCGCCGACTGTCTGGGGACCGCGGTGCGAGAGGGCGCGGCGTCCGTGACCCAGCTCGACATCTATCCGCTGCCGGAGGCGGACCGCGACGAGGACGCCGAGCCCTGGCCGACGTACCCGAGGATCTACCGGCTGTCGGCCGCCCACGAGGAGGCCGGCACGCTGGAGACGGCGCCCGCGGCCGACGCGGACGCGCGGCTCTTCGCGGCGTCCACACTCCGCTTCACCGGGGACGCGGCCGGGCACGTCCGCTCGCTGCATCTCGTCGAGGTGGACGCGGCGCGCCGCCCGGTGCCCGGCTCCGAGCAGACGCTCCCCGCCGACCTGGTGCTGATCGCGCTCGGTTTCTCCGGGCCGGACCGCCACGACGGCCTGATCGACCAGCTCGGCCTGGACCTCGACCCGCGAGGCACGATCACCCGCGACGCGCGGTTCGCGACGAACGTTCCCGGCGTGTACGCCGCCGGGGACGCGGCCCGCGGCCAGTCCCTCATCGTGTGGGCCATCGCCGAGGGCCGCTCGGTGGCGGCGGCGGTGGACAACTGGCTGACGGACGGCGACTCGCCGCTGCCGGCGCCGATCGGACCGTACGACCGCCCCATGACGGTGTGACCCCGACGGAACCAGAACAGCCGGCCGAACAGCCGGCCGACCGGCCACCGCAACCCAGAGCCACCCCACCCCGGGGCCACCCCACCCCGAAGCCGTCACACCCCCCGGATCCACCGGCCCCACACCCCTGCGCGTGTCAGCCCCGCTCGTCCGTGCCCGCCGCCTTCGCCGTCGAGAGGGCCACCCGGTTCCAGGTGTTGATGGCGAAGATCAGGGCCAGGACGTGGGCGAGTTCCTGGTCGTCGAAGACGGCGGCGGCCCGCGCGTAGACATCGTCCGGGACGCCTGAGTCGGCGATCAGGGTGACCGCCTCCGTGAGGGCGAGCGCGGCGCGCTCCCGCTCAGTGAAGAAGTGCAGGGCCTCGTGCCACACCGCGACCATGTGCAGCCTGTCCTCGCTCTCGCCGGCCTTGCGGGCGTCGTTGGTGTGCATGTGGAGGCAGTACGCGCAGCGGTTGAGGTGCGAGGCGCGGATCTGGATGAGCTCGACGAGGGCGGGGTCGAGTCCGTCACGGGCCGCCGCGTCGAAGCCGATGAGCGCCCGGAAGACCTTCGGGGCGGACTTCGCGAAGTCGACGCGAGCCTGGCCGACGGCCTCAACGGCGTGCGGGTTCGGGACCATGTCCAGGCCCGCGCCCGCGCCCGCGCCCGTGCCCGTATTCGCGTTCGGGTTCATGTTCGTGTTCGTCGTCATGACCATGAATCTACGAGCCGGAAAGACCCGCTGTAGGGTGCATTTCCGTGGCAGAATCATGGGTCAATTCCGCGGAGCGGATCGGTGCGGACCTCCATCTGGAGCTGGCCGGATCCGGTGGCCGCCGGGCGGCGCTGATCGACGCCCTGCGCGAGGCGGTACGCGGCGGCAGGCTCGCGCCGGGCACCGGACTGCCCCCGTACCGCTCGCTCGCCGCGGATCTGGGCGTCGCGCGCAACACGGTGGCCGACGCGTACGCCGAGCTCGTCGCGGAGGGCTGGCTGACCGCCCGGCAGGGCTCGGGCACCCGGGTCGCCGCGCGCGCCGAACCCCTGGGCGCCCCCGCGCGCGTACCCGTGAAGGCGCCTGCACGCGCGCGTGGACCCCGGCACGACCTGCGGCAGGGCACGCCGGACGCGTCCTCCTTCCCGCGCGCCGCCTGGCTCGCCTCCTACCGGCGGGCTCTCCAGCAGGCACCCAACGAGGCCTTCGGGCCCGGCGATCCGGCCGGCCGGATCGAACTGCGCCAGGCGCTCGCCGAATACCTGGCACGCGCGCGTGGGGTGCGTACGGAGCCGGGGCGGATCGTGGTCTGCTCCGGTTTCGCGCACGCGCTGCGGCTGCTCTTCCCCGCGGTTCTACGGGGCCCGCTGGCCGTCGAGTCGTACGGCCTCGGCTTCCACCGCGAGCTCCTGGCCGCCGCGTCCGTACGGACCGTGCCGCTGTCCCTGGACGAAGACGGCGCCCGGGTGGGCGAGTTGGGCCGGGAGCGGGGCGTACTGCTCACGCCCGCGCACCAGTTCCCCACCGGCGGTCCGCTGCATCCCGAGCGGCGTGCCGCGGTGATCGACTGGGCACGCGCGCGTGGCGGGGTGATCCTGGAGGACGACTACGACGGGGAGTTCCGCTACGACCGCAAGCCGGTCGGCGCCGTACAGGGCCTGGACCCGGAGCGGGTCATCCACATCGGCTCGGTCAGCAAGAGTCTGTCGCCCGCGCTGCGGCTGGGCTGGATGGCCCTTCCGGAGCGATACGTCGACGCCGTGCTCGCGGTCAAGGGCGAGCGGGAGGCGTGGGCGGGCGTGCCAGACCAGCTCGCGCTCGCCGACTTCATCGTCTCCGGGTCCTACGACCGACATGTGCGGCGTATGCGGCAGCGGTACCGCCGGCGCCGTGACCGTCTCGTCGCCGCGCTCGCCGAGCGGGCCCCGCACATCGAGGTCACCGGCATCGCGGCCGGCCTGCACGCGGTGCTGCGGCTGCCGCCGGGCACCGAGCAGTCGGCCGTCAAGGCCGCCGTCTGGCAGGGCGTGGCGCTCGACGGGCTGGGCGACTTCCGGCATCCGGAAGCGGTGACGGCCGCCCCGGACGGACTCGTCGTGGGGTACGCGACCCCTGCCGAGCACGCCTACGCGGCGGCGGTCGACGCGCTGTGCGGGGTGCTGCCGCCGGTCTGACGCCGATCCCGGCACGGCCGTCACCGTGTCACCGCGCCGGACCCGCCCCGCCCCGCCCCGCCCCACCCCGCCGCCGCCGACGACGGCAGCCCACGGCACGGGCCCTCTCCGGCCATGCCGGTCTCCGGAGGTCCGTCCTGTCGAAGAGGCTGGTCGAAAGGGGCTGGTCGAAAGCGCCGGTCGAGAGCGCTGGTCGGGGGTGCTCGGTCGAAGGTGTGCGGTCGAGGGTGCTGGTCGAAGGTCTCGGGGCAGGTGCCGGGGCCGGCACGGTGACAGACGGGCAAGTGATCAAGTGAGCGTCAGATTTAGGAAGTCGAGCCAGAGGAGCACAAAGGAAGCGCAGGCGGATCAGGACAGGAGGAAGTCCGCCTCCCCGGCCTTGGCGCCCTGGATGAACGCGGTCATCTCACCGGGCGTATAGATCAGGGCGGGACCGTCCGGATCCGCCGACTGGCGGACCGCGATGCGCCCGTCCGCGAGCTTCATCGCCTCCAGGCAGTTGCCGCCGTTGCCGCCGCTCCACGGCTTGTGCCAGCCCTCGCTGCCCAGTTCACGGGCGGGCATACCGTTGTAGATGCGCGCGTGGCGTACCCGCGGCTTCATACGTTCCATTCACAGCTCCTTGCGGAGATCCTCAAGGATCTCCTTCGTGCGATGTGCAGTAGCGGCCTGAGCCGCCATACGGTCCATGACCTCGAGGTGGGTCGCCACCTCAGAGCGCGCGTCCAGGTAGACGGCACCGGTCAGGTACTCGCTGTAGACCATGTCCGGAAGCTCCGGCACGGCGAATCGGAACAGCACGAAGGGCCCGTACGTGCCCGGGTGCGGTCCCGAGGAGAACGGGATCACCTGGAGCGTCACATTGGGCAGCTTCATGGTTTCGAGCAGTTTGTCGATCTGGGCGCGCATCCCCTCGGAACCGCCGATCGGGCGGCGCAGGGCCGTCTCGTCCATCACGGCCCAGATCCGCGGGGCGTCCGGACGGGTGAGCAGGTCCTGGCGCTGCATGCGCAGTGCCACATGGCGCTCGATGTCCTCGGGTCTGGTCTGGCCGATCGCACCCGATTTCAGGACGCCGCGCGCGTAGTCCTCGGTCTGCATGATTCCGGGCACGAAATGGGGCTCGTACTGCCGGATGAGGGCCGCGGCGCCCTCCAGGCTGACGTACATCGAGAACCAGCCCGGCAGGATGTCGTGGAACCGCTGCCACCAGCCGGGTTTGTTCGCCTCCTCCGCGAGCAGGACGAAGGACTCGGCCTCCTCGTCGGAGACGCCGTAGGACTTCAGGAGGAGCTGGAGGTAGGGAATCTTGAGGGAGACCTCCGCCATCTCCATCCGGCGGACCGTGGCAGGTGCGACGCGCAGGACGCGGGCGGCCTCCTCCCGCTTGAGACCCGCGCGTTCCCGCAGGTCAAGCAGGCGGCGCCCCAGAACTACCTGGCCGACCGTCGGTGCGGACCGCGGTTCACTCACGTCCCACCTCCACAGAATGACTGACAGTCGGTTGACAGAGTCCTGACAGCCCGGACGGCGCCGTTCGGGGTCCTTTTCGACAATCCCAACTGGCGCCGCGCGTCGTGCTGTTGCGAGCAGTGTGCCACGCGCCTTCACGGAGTCACACAGCACTCTGCATTTTTCATAGTGACTCTTGCCAAGTGTTCACGGCGGGGCGATAGTGGCAAGCGTGATTCCGTCCGTGCCGTTAGGAACAGACGCCGCCGGGGACCGCTTCGGTCCCGGCGCCGCCGCCGCCCAGGACCTGCTCGGTCCCGGTGCCGCCGAAGACCGAACCGGCCTGCGCGCCGTCGCGGGGCCCCGCCCCGGCGTGGCCGCAGACCGCCGGTTCCGCTTCGAGCTGGCCGCGCACCCTGGCTCCGTGGCCCAGGCCAGACGTCTGACCGGCGCGTGGCTGTCGGGCTGGGCGGTGTGCGAGGACACCTGCGACACGGCGACCCTCGTCATCTCCGAGCTGGTCACCAACGCCATAGTCCACACCGCCGGTGAGCGTGTCGTCTGCGAGCTGCACCACGACGACGACCTGGTGCGGATAGCGGTGCGTGACGAGGGATGCGCTCCCGGTCAGCCGCGTCCGTGGCCCCAGCGGCCCGAGGAGGAGCACGGGAGGGGATTGCTCCTCGTCGAGGCCATGTGCAGGGCCTGGGGAGCCCAGGAGACGGGTCCGGGGCTGCTCGTCTGGGCGGAGCTGGAGCACTCGGCGGACCAGCGCCGGGCCGAAGAGACGGACCAGCACCGGGCCGAAGGGGCCGGCGCGGACATCGGGGCCCGGTCCGACCTGGGGTGGAGCGCGAAGAAGCCGCCGCCCGAGGGCCGCGGCACCGGGACGGAAGCTTCCTGGGGAACGGGGATCGAATGAGCGTGCGGGGTACGTCGGCCGCCGGAGCGCGGGTGCTGAGCCTGGACACGGTGGTCCGCCTCAAGCGCGGTCTGCGGGCGCCCGGAGCGGTCAGACGTCTCCCCGTGCCCGAGGGCATGACCGTGCCGCTGGGCTGCGACGCGGTGTCCGTGCCCGCCCGGTTCGGGCCGTTGGTGCTGCCGCTGCTGCCCCGCGTCGGCTGTGTCTACGCCGACCAGGCGAACTGGTGGTGGATCGTGCCCGCCGACTCCGACGTCGCCCTGGCCTGGCCGACGCCCGCGCAGTACACGACGGGCGCGGTCGTGGCCGACGCTCCCGCCGGCACCCCGGGACTCATCCACAAGCCCGTCGGCACCGTGCCGTACACCCCGCCGATCCCCCTCTTCCTGGCCGTCTGCCAAGTGGTGGGAACGACACCCGTCTGGTCGCGTCCGATCAGCGCGTAGGACCACTCCGCCACTGGCATCACCCCGGTGCGCCGGAGGTGTCCGAGTCGGCGCGTGGGACCCCGCCGGAAGCACCCCCGCGTACGCCGGAGGTGCCCGAAGTGCATCAGGTGGCGTGAATCCCCGCGTCCGCCCCGGGTGGAGCGCCTCGTTCCCCGGGAAGGCACCGTTCGTCCACTCCTGGGGGAGGCGAACAGTGCGGAAACGGATCAGAAGGAAGCACGACGACGAACCGGCGCCGTCCGAGTCTGAGTACCTGCTCTTCGGCGGCCCGCTGCGCTACGACATGGGCTGGTCCCAGCACGCCGACGCGTTCCTGGAACTGAACTTCCGCGCCATGGTGAGGCGACTGCCGTCCCTGCTCGCGTCGAGTTTCCGGCTCGCCTGGACGGCGGACCGGCGCGCCGCCCACATCGTGCTGACCGCCGAGCTGACCCGGGGCGCCGCGCAGGCGGTGAGCCTGCTGGCCGTCAACAGCGTGCTGGGCCGGCTGATGACGAGCGGCCCGGTCGAGGACCGGCTGCGCGGCGCGCTCCCCGCACTGGTCACCGTCGCCGTCATGATGCTGCTGGCGGCCCTGCTGCGGGCCGCGTCGACCTACGCGACCGGACGGCTGGAACCGAAGGTCGAGCGGGTCGCGACCGAGCTGTACCTGGAGCGGGCGGCGGCGGTCGAACTGGCCGCGATCGAGGACGACGCCTTCCACAAGCTGCTGGACACCGCGCAGTACGGCGCGGCGTCCGCCCGCCGCATGATCACGATCGCCACCCGGGTCGTGAACGCGCTGATCTCGCTGTGCGCGGCGGCGGGCGTGCTGACCGTGCTGCACCCCGCCCTGCTGCCGCTGCTCGTGACGATGACGCTGCCGAGCGCCTGGAGCGCGCTGACGATCGCCCGGCGCCGCTACGCCTCGTTCCACACCTGGGTGCAGCACGCCCGCGCCGGGCACCTGATCAGCAGCCTGCTCACCGAGCCCGCGGCGGCTCCGGAGATCCGCGTGCACGGCGTCGGCCCCTTCCTGCTGCGCCACTTCCGCTCGATGGCGGAGTCCGCCGAGGCGGAACAGGCACGGCTGGCCCGGCTCTCCGCCCGCACCGGTCTGATCGCGGCGGCCTGGACGGGGATCGCCACCGTGGCGACGTACGCGACCCTCGCAGGACTGCTGCTGGCCGGCGCGATGGCACTCTCCGTCGCCGGTACGGCGGTCATCGCGATCCGCACCGGCTCCGCGAGCCTCGGCACACTCGTCCTGGAGGTCAACTCCCTCCACGAGGAGGGCCTGTTCGTGGGCGATCTGCAGCGCCTGTACGTCGAGGCCGCCGAGCGCGCGATCCCGCGGGGCGGCGCTCCGCTGCCCGACGACCCGCGCGAAATACGCTTCGAGAACGTCACGTTCACCTATCCGGGAACCTCGACGCGGCCCGCGCTCGCGGACGTCACCCTCCGCGTACCGCTCGGCAAGATCGTGGCACTCGTCGGCGAGAACGGCTCCGGCAAGACGACCCTGGTGAAACTGCTCGCGGGTCTGTACGCGCCCGAGCGCGGCCGGATCCTGTGGGACGACGTCGACGCGGCGACCGCGGACCGGCATCAGCTCGCCGAGCGGATCGCGATGGTGGCGCAGGACTTCAAGCGGTGGCCGTTCACGGCCCGCGTCAACGTCGCGGTCGGCCGCACCTCGGCGCCGCTCACGGACGAGCGGCTCGCCTCATCGGTGGCCGAGGCCGGGGCTCAGGACGTCGTGGCGGACCTGCCCCGCGGCCTCGACACGCTCCTGGCCCGCGGCTTCAGCGGCGGGCACGAGCTGTCCGGCGGCCAGTGGCAGCGGCTGGGCATCGCCCGGGCCGCCTACCGGCGCGGCGCCATCCTGATCGTGGACGAACCGACCGCCGCGCTCGACGCCCGGGCCGAGCTGGAGGTCTTCGAGAAGATCAGGGCGCTGGCGGGCACCGGCCAGACCGTCATCCTCATCACGCACCGGCTGGCGTCCGTACGGCACGCCGATCTCGTGCACGTCCTCGACCAGGGCCGCCTGGTGGAGTCCGGCAGCCCGGAGGAGCTCCTGGCCACCGGGGGTGTCTACGCGGAGCTGTATTCGCTGCAGGCCGGTCAGTTCACGTCGGCGGTCCCCAGCAGGGAGGCCCGCTGAAGCGCCGGGGTGGAGGACAGCCGGCGTCACTCGACGAGTTCTCCGGCCCACACGACCACCAGGAAGGCGTCGGACGTGAGATCCATGACCACCTCGGCGGCCTGGCCTTCCAGCCGCCGCGCCTGCGCGAACTCCTCCGCGGGCCAGGAACCACGCGGCCCACCTGCGGGAAAGCGCTTAAGCACCGTTCGCCCGTTCACCTAGCACCTCCATGTAGCGCTGCTCTCGTAGAGTTAAACGCCCATCATGGGGTGAACGGCTCGGGACGTAACGGTACTGAGACGTAGTCGACACTTCGTCGCAGGTTCGACGGGAGGAGGGCTGCCGTACAGTCCGCACCTCTCGCGGGCGTGCGCGTCAGTCCTCGTACTCGTCGTGATACCGGATCCGCTCACTTCCGGCGGGCGCTCCCAGCGCGGCTGAGCGCCCCTTGGGCTCCTCCCACTCCTCCTGCCTTCCCAGCGCGGTCAGGTCCAGCAGACTGGTCGTGGAACCGATCCCGTCGAGTCCACGCTCGTACGTCGAGTACGTGTGGAACACGCGGTCCCGGTCCCGCAGGAAGCAGCTGATGCCCGGTCGCTCGTAGGGTTGTGCACCGCCGAAGGATGCCTGGAAGTCGTAGTTGAATTCGTTCTCATACGCCGAATACCACGGGATCGTCCATCCCATGCGTGCCTTGAACGGCAGAATTTTCGTATGCGGCGCGCGCGACACCGCGGCGAACTCGGTGTTCCGGGCGCGCAGGTGCGCGAGGTGCCCGATCTGGTCGAGGAAGGCCGAGCAGCTGCGGCAGCCGGCGGCCCACTCCGGCGCGAACATGAAGTGATAGACGATCAGCTGGTCCCGCCCGGCGAAGAGGTCGAGCAGCGTCGCCTTCCCGTCACCGCCCTCGAACACGTACTCCGTGTCGACCTCGACCATCGGCAGCCCACGGCGCTCCGCGTTGAGCGCGTCCCGTGCACGCGTGGCGGCCTTCTCCTCGGCCAGCAGCTCTTCGCGCGCGGCGCGCCACTCGGTGCGCGAGACGATCTGCGGAAGCGTCATGTGCCCCTCCTACGAAACGGTGCCTTCGGGGGTGGACCGGAGGGGGCGGCGGAACTCATCGGCGGGACGCGGAATTTCTGAAATCCGTCCGGGGGCCACCGGATTCAGGCCGGGCCCACCGGATTCGGGCCGGCCCCACCGGTTTCAGGCCGGGCCACCGGATTCAGTACGTCACCGGCAGGGCGAGCAGGCCGCGGGCCCGCATGGAGGGCCGCCACCGCAGCTCGGCCGGGTCGATGTCGAGCGCGAGGTCCGGGAGGCGTTCAAGGAGCGCTCCGAGGGCGATCTCCGTCTCCAGCCGGGCCAGCGGCGCGCCCACGCAGTAGTGGATGCCGTGGCCGAGCGCGAGATGGCCGGCGGCGTCGCGGTCGAGGTCGAGCCGGTCGGGGTCGGGGAAGCGGCGGGGGTCGCGGTTGGCGGCGGACAGGGAGAGCAGGACGGTCTCGCCCGCGGCCACGGTGACGCCGCCGATCGTCAGGTCCTGTACGGGGAAGCGCCGCATGGCGAGCAGCGCGGGACCATCGTGGCGGACGAACTCCTCGACGGCCGCGGGGAGTCGGCCCGGGTCCGCCCGCAGCAGCGCGAGCTGACCGGGGTGGGTGAGCAGCCCCAGGACGGCGTTGCCGATGAGCTGCACCGTGTTCTCGTACCCGGCGAACAGGATGAGGAAGACGAGCGACATCAGCTCGTCCTCGCTGAGCCGGTCGCCCTCGTCGCGTACCGCGATCAGGTCCGACATCAGGTCGTCCGCGGGCTCCTTGCGCTTGTCCGCGAGGAGCCGGGTGAAGAACGCGTGCAGCGCGCCGACCGCCTCCCGCGCGGCGCCGGGACGTGCCGGGTCGGGTGCCGCGAGGACGTCCGTCCAGACCCGGAAGTCCCGGCGGTGCTCGCCCGGCACGCCGAGCAGGTCGCAGATGACGGTGATGGGCAGCGGCGCGGCGTACGCGGCGATCAGGTCTGCCCTGCCGTGCGTTCCGAGCGCGTCCAGCAGCCGGTCGGCCGTCTCCCTGATGGGCGTGCGCAGTTGCTCGACCCGGCGTGACGTGAAGACCCGTACGACCATGCGCCGGATGCGCGTGTGGTCGGGCGGGTCCATGTTGAGGAGGTTGGCGTCGAGGGCCGGGGGCAGCGAGAGCCCTTGGTAACTCCCGGGCAGCGCATGCCTCTTGTCCAGCACGAGCAGCGGGTTCGCGAGCGCCTCACGCACGTCCTCGTACCGTGTGACGAGCCAGGCGGGGTTGCCGTCGGTGCCGGTGACGCGGTGCACGGGGGCGCTGTCGCGGAGCCGTTCGTAGACGGTGTACGGGTGGTCGACAAGGCCTGCGGCGGGGTCCAGTGGCGTCGGCATGGACTCAGCCTAGGCACAGCCGATCAGGTGTCGTACTCCTGGATCCGCCTCCCATGGCTCCGGTCGGTCAGGGCGGCCAGCCGTTCACCCAACTCCCTTACGGTGGAGGGCAGATCGAGCGTGAGCAGCTCCCGGTCCCGCATCAGCACCCGCCCGTCGACGATCGTCGTCCGTACGTCCGCGGAACGGGCGCTGTGCACGAGTGTGGCCGCGAGGTCGTGCACGGGCTGGGTGTGCGGCCCGGTGAGGTCGACGAGGACGATGTCGGCCCGTCGGCCGGGAGCGAGGCTGCCGATCCGCTCGCCGAGTCCGACGGCCCGCGCGCTCTGGAGCGTGGCATGGTGCAGGGCCTGACGGGCCGTCAGCCACCGTGGGTCGCCCTCGGCCGACTTCTGGACGAGCGAGGTGAGCGCCATGGCCTCCCACACGTCCAGGGAGTTGTTCGAGGCGGCTCCGTCCGTGGCGAGACCGACCGGCACGCCGATCCCCCGCAGGGCACGTACGGGTGTCGGACCCCACCCGAACTTCAGGTAGCCGCGGGGCGCAGTCGCGACGGCGACGGTTCCCGCGGCGCGCTCCAGCACCGGCAGGTCCCGCTCGACGATGCCGGTGCCGTGCGCGATGAGCACATCGGTGCCGGTGCCGAGGATGCCCGTGCGCTCCAGGGTCTCGATGGGTGTACGGCCGTACCGGGCAAGGCTGTTGTCGGTCTGGTCGCGGCTCTCGGAGGCGTGCAGGTGCACGGGAAGGCCGTGGGTTCGGGCGAGTTCGGCGGTCGCGGCGAGGTCGGTGTCGTTCACGGTGTACGGGGCGTGCGGAGCCAGCGCGGTGGTGATGCGCCCGTCCGCCGAACCCCGCTGCCGCAGGGCGAACTCCACTGATCTCTCCCGGCCTTCGGGACCCTGCGAGGAGAAGTACGCCTCTCCCAGATGCGCGCGCAGCCCGCACTCCGCCACCACGGCGGCGACGGTGTCCATCGAGAAGTAGTGGTCGGCGAAGCAGGTGACCCCGCCGCTGATCATCTCGGCGCAGGCGAGCCGCGCGCCCAACTCCACGTCCTTCTCGGTGAGGTTGGACTCGATCGGCCAGACGACGTCGTTGAACCACTCCTCGGCGGGCAGGTCCTCCGCGATTCCGCGCAGCGCGACCATCGGCGAGTGGGTGTGGCAGTTGATCAGGCCGGGCATCGCCACCTGCCCGCGGCCGTCGATCCGCTCGACGGCGTCCACCTCCGTCCCGCCGCCGGTGACGGCCTCGATGACCCCTGCCCGTACGACGATCGAGGCGTCCTCGACGAAGGCGGCCACCTCGTGTTCGTCGTGCACGAGTGCCGTGCACCCGGTGATGACGAGGTCCGCGGGGCCCCGCTCGGACGGGGCGGGCGGCGGGGACGGGATCGCGGGAGGCGGCGTCATGGCGTCACCGTACGACGGGGTCGCGGCGCCGGGTCGTAGGTAACGGGGAACCGTGGCCGCCGAGGTGTCGCCCGGCCGTCATACGGGGACGGCGACTCCCCGCCGCTGTCCCCCGCGTGGCCGGGTGCGTCCCTGCCGCTCGGCCAGTTCGTCGAGGAGTTCGGCGATCCGTTCGGTGTGGCGGGGTGTGAGCCGTCCGGAGTCGTCGAGTTGGACGGCGCAGGCGGTGGTCGTGTCGACGAGTCGGCCGAGGGTGGCCGCGACCTCGCCGGTGCCCTCCGTGTGCCGGGCGAGAGCGGGGAGTTCGGCGGCGGCGAGATCGATCGCGGCGCGGGCCTCGGCGAGCGCGCGGTAGGCCTCGCGCCGCAGGGCCCACCGGCCCGGCCGGTCGTCCGTGGTGGCGTCGTTCAGTACGTGGGTGAGGTAGACGTCCGCCGCTTCCACGGCGCGGGTGAGCCGGGCCCGTACCGTTCCGCCGCGCTGCCCGATCGCCGGCAGATGACCGACGAGCAGCACGATCGCGCAGGCCAGCAGGGTCTCGCCGATCCGGCTCCAGGCGGCCGGCGGCTCCCCCGCCACCATGACGAGGGCGAGTACGAGCACGGTGACGACGGCGGTCTGGGCGGCGAAGTGCCGGGTGGCGACGGGGATCAGGGCGCCGCAGACGGCCACGACGGCGACGAGCCCGGCCGGTTGGGGCAGCAGCAGCGCGAGCCCGGCGAAGACGACGGCGCCCAGCACGGTTCCCGCCGCCCGGCACAGCACGCGTGAGGCGAGCGGCCCGAGATCGGGCTTGACGAGGAAGACGGCGGTCGCGGGGAGCCAGTACCAGTGGGAGTGGTTCCCGTACCACTGGGCGTGCAGCAGTCCCTGCGCCACGGCCGCGCTGGCGCCGAAGCAGAGCGCGACCCGGAGGCCGTACTCCCGGCCTCCGGCGCCGAAGGCGGTGCGCGCGACGGACAGGGCGGTACGGCGCCGGGTGTGCAGGGCCTTCCCGGTGCCGCCGCCGTCGAACGCGGCGGCGGCGTGCAGCAGGGCGTCGTCGAGGGCGCGCAGGGCGGGGGCGGAGCGGGCGGGCGCGGGCAGGGGGCCGGTGTGCGCACCGGTCCGTACGGCGACGGCGAGCAGCCGGGGTCCTTCCGCGGCCCGCGCGGGCACCGCCTCTCCGGCCCAGGCCAGGGCGGTCGCGGCCTCGGCGAGCGGCAGCGCGGCGGCGTACCGCGCGTGCAGCCGGCGTTCGGCCCCGGAACTGGCGTACCTCCGCAGCCGCGGGCCGGCCAGCGCGTCCTGCGCGTGGTCGAGGGCGGCGGTCAGGGCGACCCGGCGGGCAGTCGCGTCCGGTCCCCCGGCGGCGGCCAGCAGCCCGGCGATCGCGTCGTACACGGCGCCGACGGCGTCCCGTTCCCCGTCGAAGCGGTAGTCACCGGCGGTGGGCGCGGTGGTGGGGAGCGCCAGCCGCAGGGCGAGCAGCCAACCGGCTCCGACGAGGTAGAAGAGCGCGCGCTGCCAGCCGGGCTCGGGGAGCGGCATCCCGGCGCCGATGGCCGTGGCCACCAGCAGCTGGGTCCCGGCTCCCGAGGCGACGGGTCCCACCGCGCTCACGCCGCCCGCGACGAGCCCGAGCCCGGTGAGGAGCAGCGTGAGCGTCACCGCCCCGACGTGCTGTCCGGCGTACGACCCGACGAGCAGCCCGCCGGCCCCCGCGAGGGCTGGTGCCCCGAGCCTCCTGACCGCGGCCCGGCGGCTCCCCGGCCGGTCGTTGATCCCGGCGAACATGGCCCCGAGCGCGGCGACCACTCCGACGGAGGGCTGTCCGGCGAGCACCGCCACGAGCAGCAGGGGTCCGGCGGCCAGCGCGCCCCGGAGCACGGCGTTCCAGGGAACGGGGCCGCGCTGGGTACGGAGGGCGTGGGCGAGCCAGGGCGGTACGGCGAAGCTGGGAAGCTGCGGCACGGGGCTCCTGTCGGGCGAGGGCGGGGCTGCCTTCGGGCGACATCGGCCGGGCTGTGGTGTTCTCCAGCGTAGATCGGATTGCTGTGGGGAAGGGAACGCGAGGGTTTCAGCGGTGTGACGCTTCTCCGGGGCGCGGGGTTCTTCATGAACGCAACGGGTGTGCGGAGCGGGGGCCGCCATCCGTAGCGGGCTCACCCGGGTGGATGCCGCCCGACATCGGAGAGGCCGGGAAAGGGAGCGGGAAAGGGAGCGGGTCCGAGGGCGTAGCCTGCCCCCGGACCCTGTGAAGCCACCGAAATCACACGCCGGCACGCTTGAGGACCCAGGTCAGTCGTCATGTCGCCGCGTCCTGCCTTTGGACCACCACACATCGAGCTGTGCGGGCCGGACTTGAACCGGCATTTCGACGTCCCGGGGCCTGAGTCCGGTCGATCCGGCGATCGGCGGCGAATACTGAGTCTGGAGCGAGAGTCTGAGATTGATCACGGCAGGATTGAGGGTCCTGACCGATCCGTCACGACAAGCTTCAGTTTCAGTTTGCGCTCCTCGCGCACCCCGGCCGTGTCTCGTGGTGGCCGGGGAGTTCTTGAGGCTACCCGAACAGGTAGCCGAACACGGCGTCGCCGACGCGCTGGTCGACGACCTCCGCGCCGTTCGCCTCCTCGCGGGCGAACTTGACGGCCTGCTGCAACTTCTCGACCCGGTCGAGGAGTTCGTTCACGCGGCGGGCGGGGAGGGCTCCGGAGAACTTCACGGTCGTCCAGTAACCGACCGGGATGTCCTCGTAGTACACCTCGACCTGGGCGGGGTGCTTCTCGGTGGCCTCGGCCTTCACGTGGTTCCGCGGCACCTTCTTCGTACGGAGGGTGCGTACCGGCTCGGTCTTCCACGCGTCGGTGGAGGGGTCCTGCACCCACGACTCGGAAGCGTCGAGGAGCGGCAGCTTGCGGACGAAGGTGTTGAGGTCGGTGAGCTGCTTCTCCAGGAACAGCAGGTAGGCCACGGGCACTTCGGGAACCAGCACCCGCCCGTCGACCGTCACGTCCGCCCGCGCCGTGCAGTTCGCCCAGTCCTTGGTGGCGGTCACATCGAACAGCCGCGTAAGGGTCGCGGCCGTGTCCCGCAGCACGTCCTCGGCCTGCACCTGCACCCGGGTCGACTCGGGCGGCAACTGCTCGCCCTCCTCGTCCTTCGGCTGGTACGTCCGCGAGATTCCGGCCAGCAACGCGGGCTTCTGCAGCCCGTGATGCGCGGACGTCAGGTCCTGGTGGGACTTGGACTTGATGCCCTTCTCCACTGCGATGATCTGATTGAGTTTCGCCACGTCACGAACGCTAGCAGTGTCAACTGGGCGATCTCGAAGGGTTATTCGACAACCGTGCAACAGGAGTTCCCATGATCCAGCGTTCCACCGTGCCCGGCCTCTTCACCCCGCCGCGCTACTCCCACGCGTCCGTGGTGGAAGCGGGGGCGAAGCTGGCGTTCCTCGCCGGGTCCGTGCCGCTCGACGCCGCGGGGAACATCGTCGGCGAGGGTGACCCCGTACGGCAGACCGCGCAGGTGCTCGCCAACCTCGACGAGCAACTGCGCGCCGTCGGCAGCGACATGGGGCACGTCGTGTCGACCGACGTGTACGTCGTGGGCAGTGAACCCGCGGTGCTGTCCGCGGTCTGGGCGGTGGTCGAGGCCTCCGGGCTGAGCCTCGGCCCGCACTCCTCGACGCTGCTCGGGGTGGCCTGCCTGGGGTACACCGGCCAGCTCGTGGAGATCACGGCGACCGCGGTGGTGCCCGAGCGGTCCGAGGGGTCCCCGTCGTGATCATGGGAGTGCCCGGAGGGGCCCGCCCTGAGCACGGACGGCGGACCGGGAGAGGCCCCGGGCCTGATCACGGAGGCAGGACCCGGATGAGCCCTGCCGTGATCACCGAGGGCGGGCCGGGGGCGAGGTCCCCGGGGCGGTCTCGGCGGAGGATCCCAGGGAACCCACAGAACCAGAACCCACGGAACCCACGGACCCCACAGAACCCGGGGACCCCACAGGACCCGGGGACCCCGGGGACCCCCACACCCGCCGTTTCCCCAACGGCCGTGCGTAACCCCCCACCCGGCTCGTCCCGAGCCCCAGCGAGACCAGCGACTCCGCGAGCTTGACCGCGGCGGCGACCCCGTCCACGACGGGCATCCCCAGCCTCTCCCCCACCGCGCGCTGCAAGCCGGTCATGCCGGCGCAGCCCAGGACGAGGACCTCGGCCCCGGCCTCCCGGGCACGTTCGGCGGCGGTCACGAAGGCTTCCTCGGTGCGGCGGGCGTCGCCGAGGTCGAGGACGCCGAGGCCGGTGCCGACGACGGCGGCACAGTGCGCCGCGACCCCGGCCGTGTGGAGGCTGTCCTCGATCTGGCCGCGCGAGCGCTCCAGGGTGGTGACGACGCCGTACCGCCGGCCGAGCAGGCAGGCGAGATGGGCGGCGGCCTCGGTGATGTCGACGACGGGTACGTCGACCAGTTCGCGGGCACCCTCGCGGCCGTGTTCGCCGAACCCGGCCATGACGACGGCGTCGTACGGGCCCTCGTACGTCCGCAGCGTGTCGAGGACGGCCGCGGCCGAGAGGTAGCTGTCGAGCCAGCCCTCCGCGGACTCGGGCCCCCAGGCCGGGGTCAGTCCGGTCACGGTGGTGCCCGGGCCAGCGGCGGCCCGGGCACCTCCTACGATCTCCTCGGTCATCTCCCGCGTGGTGTTGCAGTTGGTGACGACGATCCGCACGCTCAGACCGCCGCGGACGCGGGGACGGCCGCGCGCTCCGAGCGGCACAGAGCGGCGTAGAGACCGGCCGCCAGCGCCGTCCCGATGAACCACGAGTACGGGGCCACGTCGTGGAAGTCCTTCACCAGCGCGAGGACCGCCGCGACGGCCGCGGAGGGCAGGAACGCCCACAGCGCCTTGGGGTTGACACCCTTGCGGTAGTAATAGGGCGATCCCGGCCGGGCGTTGAAGAGCTGGTCGATGTCGACCCGGCCGCGCTTGACCCAGTAGTAGTCGAGCATGATCACGCCGAACAGCGGTCCCAGGAAGGCGCCGAGGCCGCCGAGGAAGTAGTTGACGACCGTGGGGTTGGAGAAGAGGTTCCACGGGGTCACCAGCAGCGCCGCGACCGTGCTGATCATGCCGCCGATCTTGAAGGTGATCTTCTGCGGCCAGACGTTGGCGAGGTCGTACGCCGGTGAGACGAAGTTGGCGACGATGTTGACGCCCATGGTGGCGATGGCGAAGGTCAGGGCGCCGAGGACCAGGACCCAGGTGTTGCCGACCTTGGCCACCAGCAGCGCCGGGTCGGTGATGGCCTCGCCGAACACCTCGATGGAACCGGCCGTCACGATGACCGAGACGATCACGAAGGCCGTCGAATTGATGGGCAGGCCCCAGAAGTTGCCGCGCCTGACGGTCTTGTAGCTGGGTGCGAAGCGGGAGAAGTCGCAGAAGTTGAGCATCAGGGTGCCGTACGTGGCGAGGATCAGCCCGATCGCGCCGAACCACTGCCGCCACTGTTCGCCGACCGAGACCGGGTGCGGGGTCGAGGTGAGGGAGATCGTCCAGCCCGCCTTGGACAGCACCCAGACGGCGAGCGCGATCATCACGAGCCAGATGGCGGGACCGCAGAAGTCCTGGAACTTGCGGACCGACTCCATGCCCTGGCTGATGATCATCGCCTGGACCAGCCACAGCGCGACGAACGACAGCCAGCCGAGCGCGTCCAGGCCGAGGAAGGAGTGGTGGGTCCAGGACTCCAGGCCGGGCCAGGCCGCGAGCAGCATCACGTTGACCGCGACCGACGCCAGGTAGGTCTGGATGCCGTACCACATGATGGCGATGACCGCCCTGATCAGCGCGGGGATGTTGGCGCCCCAGACCCCGAAGCTGATGCGGCTGACGACGGGGAAGGGCACGCCGGTGCGCTGCCCGATCCGGCCCATCAGGTTCATGCCGACGTAGATGATCACGAAGCCGACGAGCAGCGACGTGAAGATCTGCCAGACGTTCATGCCGAGGACCAACAGGCCCGCGGCGAAGGTGTAGTTGCCGAGGTTGTGGACGTCGGACATCCACATGGCGAAGAGGTCGAACACCTTCCAGTTGCGCTTCTCGGCGGGCGCGAGGTCTTCGTTGGTGAGCCGGGGATCGGGGACGAACTCGGTGGCGCCGGTGGCTTCGGCACGGTCGGCGAGTGACACGGGGCCTCCATGGGCGAGGGGACGGAGGGCGGCCTTGCGGACTCGTTCGGCATCTTTGGTATACCAAACTGACGTCATGGTCCCGCCGCCGATGACGCACCGCCATGTCCTCGCAGTTACAACTCCGTAAACCGCCCCCGGAATCGGCGAACATGGACCCATGACGAAGATCGAACCCCTGGGCGCGGTACGGGAGCGGGTTCTCGCCACGCTGCGGCAGGAGATCATCGCCGGCCGGCTGCGCCCCGGCGACCGGCTGGTCGAGCGTGAACTCGCCGAGCGTTTCGGGGTCTCCCGGGTCCCGGTGCGTGAGGCGATCCGCTCCCTGGTCGGCGAGGGGTTCGTGCACTTCGAGACACCGCGCCGCACGGTGGTGCGCCGGCTCACCCCGACGGACGTCGCGGAACTCTTCGAGCTGCGCGAGGCACTGGAGGTGTACGCCTCCGGGCTCGCCGCGACCCGCGCCACGCCGGAGTCCCTGGCCGAACTGGCGGGTCTGCTGGACCTGGCGGAGGCCGCGACCCTGGCGGACGACGCCGAAGCGATCACGGACATCAACACCCGCTTCCACGACCGCATCCTCGCCATGGCCGGCAACAGCCTGCTGATCTCGGTCATGGAACCGGTCGACGGCCGGCTGCGCTGGCTCACCCGGCAGAACGAGGAGTGGCCACAACTCCTCACCGAACACCGCGAGTTGTACGAGTCCATCGCATCCGGCGACCCGGACCGCGCCCGCGCGCACGCCCTCGCCCACGTCCAGGCCAACTACCGCTCGACGGTGCGCCACCTCTTCGGCGACGAACGGGGAACCCTCTGAGCGGGCGCCGCGCTATCCCCCGTACGCCCTCGTCGGCAGCCCCGCCGCCCGCGCCGCCGTACTCAGCACGTCCCGCAGCATCGCGGGGGTGAGGCGCCCGGTGAAGGTGTTGCGCTGACTGACGTGGAAGCAGCCGAAGAGGTCGATGGGGGTGGCGGGGGTCGAGTCGGCCCCCACCACGCGGGTCGACTCCACTCGGCCCGACTTCGCGCGGCCCGACTCCGAACCGATCACCACCCGCACTCCGTGCCCGAACACCGGCCGGGGCCGCGGAACCGCCCACCCCGCACCCGCCAACGCCGGCAGCAGGGCCTGCCATCCGAACGCGCCGAGCACCACCACCGCTCGCAGCGAGGGCCGCAGCAGCTCCAACTCCTGTACGAGCCAGGGTCGGCAGGTGTCCCGCTCGGTCGGGGTCGGCTTGTTGGCGGGCGGGGCACAGCGCACCGGCGAGGTGATCCGTACGCCGTACAGGGTCAGTCCGTCGTCCGCGCTCACGGCCGTACCCCGCGACGCGAGCCCCACGTCGTACATCGCCTCGTACAGCACGTCGCCCGACCTGTCGCCGGTGAACATCCGCCCGGTGCGGTTGGCGCCGTGCGCGGCGGGGGCCAGTCCGACGATCAGCAGGGACGCGTCGGCGGGTCCGAACCCCGGGACGGGCCGGCCCCAGTACGTCTGATCGGCGAAGGCCGCGCGCTTGGTGCGGGCCACCTCCTCGCGCCACTCGACGAGCCGCGGACAGGCCCGGCACTCGGTGATCCGCCCGTCCAGTTCCGCCAGGCCGCCGCTGTCCATGCCCCCACCGTACGACCGGGACGGCCCCCGGGCGGCTCCCGGGCGGCTCCCGGGCGGCTCCCGGACAGCCATGACGGCTTCCGCACGGCCGGGAAGGCTGCCGCACCCCCGGAAACGGCTACGTCATCGCCGCGCCCGCCGCCACGAACCCGCAGATCAGCAGGAGCAGGATGGCGAGGAGCGGCCAGACGAAGCGGAGGTACTTGTCGTAGCCGACCTTCGCGAGGGCGACGCCTCCGATGGTGACGGCGGTGGTGGGCACCCAGAGGTTCATCCAGCCGCTGGCGGACTGCCAGGCCGTGACGACGACCGCGCGGGAGACCCCGGCGAAGTCGGCGAGCGGCGCCAGGATCGGCATCGCGAGGGTCGCGTGGCCGGAAGTGGAGGGGATGAGGAAGGCCAGCGGCAGGTTCACGAGGAAGACGATGATCGCGAAGACGCTGGAGGACGTGCCCTTCACGACGCCCTCGATGGAATGCAGCACGGTGTCGGTGATCTTCGAGTTGTTCATGATCACAGTCACTCCGCGCGCCAGCACGATCACCAGCGCCGGGGAGATGAAGTCAGCCGCGCCCTGGATGATCGTCGCGCTCAGCTTCTGCTCGCCCATCCGCGCCACCAGCCCGACGAGCACCGCCGCGCACAGGAAAAGCGCCGCCAACTGCGGGAAGGACCAGCCGAGTTCGAAGCCGTACGGCGTCGCGTCCGCGTCGCCGGTGAGCGCGCTCGCCCAGGGCACCACCGAGAAGATCATGAAGGCGAAGACCAGCGCCGTCGCGATGATCACCGCCTTGTGCAGGCCGGTCAGTTCGGGCACCTCGCCCGCGGCCTCACTCGCGTGCTCACGGTCCCCGGGCAGGAACCCGGTGAGCGACCGTTCGGGATTCCGCCGCACCCGCCGCGCGTAGCGGACCACGTACGCGACCGTCACCGCCGTCAGCACCACCCACATCACGAACCGCAGCACGATGCCGTCACCGAGCGAGATGTCGGCGGCGGAGGAGGCCACGCCCGTCGCGAACGGGTTCACCGTCGAACAGAGCACCCCGACACCGGCGCCGAGGATGATCGTGCCGACGGCCACCATCCGGTCGTACCCCAGTGCCAGCATCAGGGGCACGATCAGCCCGTAGAAGCCCAGCGTCTCCTCGGCGAAGCCCTCCACCGTGCCGAGCACGGAGAACACCACCATCACGCCCGCGATGAGCAACGCCCCGCGGTCCCGGAGCCGGTGCGCCAGCCGTCCGATCCCCCGGTCGAGCGCGCCGGTGGCGAAGACGACGGTGATGAAGGCCCCGATCGCCAGCACGAAGAGGAACACCCCGGCGCTGCCGTACAGTTCACCGCTCAGGTCGGGTCCGACCTGGCCGCTCCTGTCGTCCTGGATGCCGTAGAGGCCGTTGACCGGGGAGAGGAAGAGGTCGTTGAGCCGGTCGACGAAGCTCTGGCCGGAGTCGACCCGGTGGTAGGTCCCCTGGACGGGCGCGCCGGCCTCGTCGCGGTCGTACTGCCCGGCCGGGATCAGGAACGCCAGCGCCCAGACCGCGATCGTCACGACGGCGAGCACGGTCAGCGCGCTGGGAAAGGTGAACTTCCTTTTGGGCGGCGGCTCTTCGTGCCGCGCTTCCTCGGTCGTGCCGGCGGTCAAGACGCCCCCTCGGCCCGGAAGTCGGCCGCGTACTCCCGTACGAACGCGCACATCGCCACGACCGTGTTGCGCAGTTCCGACAGGAGCACGCGCTCGTTGGGCGCGTGCAGGTTGCACATGCTGTCCTGCGCGCCGAAGAGCAGCACCTCGGCGTTCGGGGCGGCCCGCGCGAGCCCGTTGACCAGCGGGATCGAGCCGCCCGTGGCCACGTACGACGCTTCCTCGCCCCAGGCCTCGCGCAGCGCGGTGCGGGCGGCGCGGTAGGCGGGACCACCGGTCGAGGCCTCGTAGCCGGGGCCGGTGTCGCCCGGGGTGACGGTGAGCGGGACACCGAAGGGCCGCAGCGAGCACAGGTGGTCGACGAGCTTCGCCCGCGCCTCCTCGGCGTCCTGCCGGGGGTGGAAACGGAGGTTGAGCTTGGCACGCGCGTAGGGGACGACGGCCGACGCCGCGTGCTCCACGCTCGGCGCGTCCAGTCCGATCACGGTGATCGCGGGCCCGCTCCACAACCGCTCGCCGAGACTCCCGCTCCCGATCAGCGGCAGCCCTTCCCGCACACCGGCGAGGCCGCGGAACTCCTCCTCCGTGTAAGTCGTCCCCGTCCACTCCTCCCGCCTGAGTCCCGCCACGGCCACGTCGCCGTGCACGTCGTGCAGCGTGGCCAGGGCCTTCAGCAGGACGAGCAGCGCGTCCGGTGCCGCGCCGCCGAACTCCCCGCTGTGGCGCGGCTCTTCGAGGGTGCGGACCTCGACGATCACCTCGCAGGCGCCGCGCAGCCCGGTGGTCAGCGTCGGCGTGCCGGGCCGCAGGTTCCCCAGGTCGGCGATGACCATCGCGTCGCAGGCGAACCGCTCGGGATCGCTCGGCGGATAATCGTCGAAAGGGCTGCCGTACTCCTCCTGGCCCTCGAACACGATCTTCACCCCGACCGGCGGCCGCCCCTCGTACGCCCGCAGCATCCCCAGATGCGCGATCACGTTCGCCTTGTCGTCGGCGATCCCGCGCGCCCTGAGGCCGCCCTCGACCGGCGTCGGCTCGAAGGGCGGCGACAGCCACAGCTTCTCGTCGCCGGGCGGCTGGACGTCGTAGTGCGAGTAGAGGAGCACGGTCGGCGCGTCCGGAGTGGGCGGCGCGATCTCACCGAGGATCACGGGGGCGGTGCCGGGAAGGTCGATACGGTCGATCCGCTCGACACCGGCCTCCCGCAGCAGTCGTACGAGGAGATCGTGGGCCTCCTGGACCGGCTCCCCCGGGAATCCGGGGAACGCCACGGAGGGGATCTCGGCCAGCCTCACCAGGTCGGCGCGGAGGCCGTCCATCAGGGCGTCGACCTTGGCTGCTGTCTCCACGACGGGCCCCTCACCTGTAGTTCTGTCTGCCTGCTGCTCCCCGGACGACCACAGGGATCAGCCTCTCGGCTCGGTGGGGCGGTCGCATCCGGGGTGAGCCGTGCGACGGATATTCCCCCGGGGCCACCGGGCTCGGGGGACTAAAGTCGACGTATGGCTGTTGAGGGTGCGGATGTCGACACGGACGGCGCGGGCGGTACGGGAAGCGCGGGTGGGACGGGCAGTGCGAGCGCCTCGGGCGACTCGGGCGACGCCGTCGTCGCCGAGGCCAGGGCCGCCGGTCCTCGCGTTGGCGAGAGCGTGCGGGTCGACGTCTGGATCTGGTCGGTACGTCTCGTGAAGACCCGCTCCATGGGCGCCGCGGCCTGCCGCGGTGGGCACGTGCGGGTGAACGGCGAGCGCGTCAAGCCCGCCTACGCCGTGCACGTCGGTGACGAGGTGCGCCTGCGGCACGCCGGCCGGGAACGGGTCGTCATCGTGAAGCGCGTGATCCGCAAACGGGTCGGGCCGCCCGTCGCCGCCGAGTGCTTCGTCGACAACAGCCCGCCGCCACCGCCGCGCGAGGCCGTCGCCCCCGCGGGCATCCGGGACCGCGGCGCCGGCCGCCCCACCAAGCGCGACCGCCGCGAGCTGGAACGCCTCCGCGGCTTCCCCGGCCCACCGCCCGGCCCGGACGGGCACTGAGCTCCGGACGGGCACCGAGGTCCGGACCGAGCACCGGGAAGAGGACGCCCCGGTCGTGCTGGGGCGCCCTCGGCGTCGTACGGCGGCGGTCGGTCGGTCGAACGGACCGCGGACGGCCGAGCGACCAGCCGGTCACGCCCGTCGTCGCACCAGGCGGAGCAGCTCCGTGGTGTGACTCCTGCGGGCGCAGGCGATCAGCGCGAGGGGCAGGATCAGGATGAGGGGTGTCGCCACGTACGACCCTTGTACGACGGTGACGTTCACGATGAAGGCGCCGACCATCAACGCGCTGAGCGCCACCGCCCCCACCGAGGACAGCAGCGGGATCAACAGCGCTATGGCTCCGGCGAGTTCGAGGGCGCCGATGGTGTACATCCCCGTGCTGCCCCACCCGAGCTTGTCAAAGCTCTCGGCCGCCGACGGGTGCGCGATCAGCTTGGGCAGCGCGCTCGCGAAGGCGTAGAAGAGAGCGAGCGTGATCTGCAGGGCGCCGAGGGAGATCCGGGCGTCACGGCTGCGGGGCGTGCCGGCTGCGGCGGACGTGGTGCGGGGGACGGAGGTGGCGGAGGCGGCGGGGATGGCGGTCTCGGACATCGGGGTCTCCTGTGTGAAGCGGTCGCTGTTGCTTTCACAGAGGTAGACCGAGCCGCGGTTCGGAACTCATCGGCGCCGGACGGGGTTTGACCCACCCCGGTCACAGCGCGAACCAGCCATGCCCTCCGTACCAGTGCCCGCCCGCTCGCAGATGGTCCCCCACCGCCCGCTCGACGCCGTTGCGCCGCGGCAGTTCCGCGACCGGCAGCTCCGGATCGCCGAAGACGAAGCCGACGGGCATCCCGTCGTCCGGGGTGGTCTCCTGGTAGGCGACGTCGAACCGGTCCTGGAAACGGACGATGTTGGAGTACGGCGGCAGATACCGCTTGAGCTGCTGGTCGAGCAGCCACGAGTGGCAGACGGCGACCTCGTACCGCTCGTCGGGGTAGTGCAGCGCGAAGAACTCCCGCGCCAGGGCGAGCGAACGGTCACAGGCGGCGGGCGACAAGGGGCCGCGGAAGTCGCTGATGTGCAGGCTCAGACAGGGATCGCCCGGCCCGGATCCCGAACCGGCCGCCGCGAGGGCCCGTCCCATCCGCCGGCCGAGCCGAGCCCGCTCGAACTGGAGCCGCCCCAGCTGGAACAGCTCACCGTGGAAGTGCAGGGCCATCCACTCCGGGAAGAGCAGTCCAGGCGTACCGAGTCTCCGGTGATGCACGGCCACCTGCCGTCCGAGGTCGGCGAGCGTACGCCGGGACACGTCGTCCGGGACACCGCGGGAACGGTGGTGGGCGCGCACGAACGGCAACGCCGCGACGAAGACGAAGAGTTGGAAACAACGCCCCAGCGCACCCGCCGACGCCGGGAACTGGGGCGGCGCCCACGCGCTGCCGACCTCCCCCAGGTTCCGTACGAGGCGGCTGACGCACCGCGTGAGAAGCGCCATCGCGTCCGCGTCCGTCACCAACCGGGCACGCAGGGCCACGAGTTCGTTGATGTGCTCGTGCGCCACGGTGAGGTCGAGCAGGACGTCCGGCAGTTCGTCCGCGTCCGGGAGCAGCACCTCCACCTGTGGCGCGTTCTCGTTATCCAGGTCCCTCAGCCACTCGGACAGCCTCGCGTCCGCCCGCAGCGCGTCCAGCAGCATCTCCGCCTCTCCCGCCCTCCGACCGCTGTCCCATGGTGAACATGCACGACGAAGAGTACGTTTTTCCGATAGGAGTGGTGATCGGAATGCGTACAGGCAGTGAACCGACGACCGCGCGCAGTGCGCTGCGGATGCGGTTCTGGCTGAGTGCCTGGGGGCTGATCTGGGCGACCGCCGGGACCGCCGGGTTCGCTCTCGCCGGGCGCCCCGGCTGGGCGGCCGCGTGCGGCGTGCTGTGGCTGATCGTCACCGTGGACATGGTCGTGGTCCTGCGGCACATCCGCCAGGGACCGCACTACCAGCCGGGCCGCGACGTACCCCCGTACCGCCCGCCGGACCACAGCGATCAGTGATCCGAGATCCGTGATCCGTGCCCCATGCCCTGTCCACGAGTCCGAGCGGGCCGAGGAGTCCGAGCTGCCTACGAGGCTGCCTACGAGGCTGCCTACGAGTCGAAACGCGCCGCTTCCAGGTACTGCGGGTTCGGGTCGAGCGCCGCCGCCAGCCTGAAGTGCCGCTTCGCCTGCTCGGGGCGGAGCTGACGCTCGTAGGTACGGGCGAGCGCGAAGTGCGCGAACGCGTTGTCCGGCTCGCGCTCCAGGACGATCGTGAACTCCAGCTCGGCGGGGCGCAGTTGCGCGGCGGCGAAGAAGGCTCGCGCGCGCAGCAGCCGCGCGGCGGTGTTCTCCGGATGCGCGTCGATGACGGAGTCGAGCAGCTTCACCGCGCCCCGCGGGTCACGGGCGGCGAGCAGTTGCTCGGCGGCACGGAAGTCGATGACATGCGTCTCCGGAGTACGTCCGGCGGAACCGCTGGTCTCGGGCACGGCTGAGTCCTTCCCTCACTACACGGTTTCAACGCGCGGATCGGCGGACCCTATTCCATGGTCGTCATTCCTTGGTCGTCGGCCCGCGGTGGTGACGTCACTCCCGTGCACCCCTCAGCTCGTCGCACGAGGTCGGCCCATACTTCCCGTACGCGCCGCTCCAGCTCCTCCAAAGGTACGTCGTTGTCGATGACGACGTCCGCGATCTCCAGGCGCTTGCCGCGGGTGGCCTGGGCGGCCATGCGGGCGCGGGCGTCCTGCTCGGTCATGCCGCGCAGTCGTACGAGCCGGTCGAGCTGGGTCTCCGGGGCGGCGTCGACGACGATCACGAGGTCGTAGAGGGTCGCGAGGCCGTTCTCGGCGAGCAGTGGCACGTCGTGCACGACGACGGCGTCCTCGGAGGCGGCGGACTCCAGCTCTCTGGAGCGGGCGCCCACCAGCGGGTGCACGATCGAGTTGAGGAGGGCGAGCTTCTCCGGGTCGGCGAAGACGATGGAGCCCAGCTTGGGGCGGTCCAGGCTCCCGTCCGGCGCGAGCACGTCCGCGCCGAAGGCGTCGACGACCGCCGCGAGCCCGGGAGTTCCGGGCGCGACGACCTCACGCGCGATCCTGTCCGCGTCGATCAGCACCGCGCCGTGCTCGACGAGCAGCCGCGACACCTCGCTCTTGCCGGCGCCGATTCCACCGGTCAGGCCCACCTTCAGCATGCCGAGCAGCTTAGGGCCTGCCTCTGACAGCAGGGCAGAGGGGCTGCGAGGCCCCCGAGCGCGAGATCAGCCCTCACCCTCCCGCTCCGCCAGGAACCGTTCGAACTCCTGCCCGATCTCGTCCGCGGACGGGATGTCCACCGGCTCGGCGAGCATGTTGCCGCGCGATTCGGCGCCCGCAGCGGCGTCGAACTGGTGCTCAAGGCCCTGGACGAGGGCGACGAGCTCCTCGTCGCCCTCCTGGATCTGCCGGTCGATCTCGGTCTGCGTGCGGTGCGCCTCGGTGCGCAGCGAGTGCGCGATCGCGGGGAGCACCAGACCCGTCGCGGCGGTGATCGACTCCAGGACGGTCAGCGCGGCGTCGGGGTACGCGGAGCGTGCGATGTAGTGCGGCACGTGGGCGGCGACGCCGAGGACGTCGTGTCCGGCCTCCATGAGGCGGTACTCCACCAGCGCCTCGGCGCTTCCGGGCACCTGCGCCTCGTCGAAGGGGCTGCGGTGGCCCGGCACCAGGTCGGTGCGGTTGCCGTGCGGGGTCAGGCCCACGGGGCGCGTGTGCGGAACGCCCATCGGGATGCCGTGGAAGTTCACGGCGAGGCGCACGCCCAGCCGCTCCACGATCTGCTGGACGGCGGCGGCGAAGCGCTCCCACTCGACGTCGGGCTCGGGGCCGGACAGCAGCAGGAAGGGCGCGCCGGTGGCGTCCTGTACGAGCCGTACGTCGAGCGTCGGCTCCTCGTAGTCGCTCCAGCGGTCGCGCTTGAACGTCAACAGCGGACGCCGGGCCCGGTAGTCGACGAGCCGGTCGTGGTCGAAGCGGGCCACGACCTGGTTGGGCAGCGAGTCGAGCAGCCGGTCGACGATCTGGTCGCCGGTTTCGCCCGCGTCGATGTATCCGTCGAAGTGGTAGAGCATGACCAGTCCTGCCGACTCCTGGGCGAGCGCCATGTCGACAACAGCCAAGCCCTTCGGCTCCCATGCGTACAAACCCTGCGGATCAAGCACTGTGACCGCTCCTCCTCGTGTTCGTACTTCACAACATGGTGTGGAGCGCGGGCATTCCCCGCTCGCGCTCCACACGGGGACCTCTTACCGACTTCTCAGCCCCTTCGACATCCCCTAGGCCGACAGCACGCGCGCGTGCAGCGCGGTGACCGCGTTCCTGGCGGATGTGAACGCGCCGTGCTGCCAGGCATCGGTGTAGCTGAGCCAGTCGCCCGCGAACAGGACGCGTCCGGTCGGCTCGGTGAGGGGCTTGTAGCGGACGTGGTCGGGGCCGCCCGGGGTGCTGTGCCAGGCGGCCTCCAGGTGGGGTGTCTGGCGCCAGTGGTGCGAGAAGGAGCAGGCGAGCTCGGTGCGGTACTTCTCGCCGTAGATCTTCACGCCCACCGCCACCGCGCGCTCCTCGCGCCCCTTGGGGGTGAGCTTCGCGTACGAGTCCGCGTCGCCGCCGTAGTTGTAGTAGCCGATCATCACGCCGCGCTCGCCGTGGAAGCCGTACGACGGATGCCAGATGTGCGAGACGTCCTGGTCGGTCTCAGTGATGCCGCCGTAGATCCGGTGGTCGAGCTCCCACCAGCGGGAACGGTACTCAAGTCCGATCTTGCCCGCCGACGAGGGAGTGATCGCCTCCAGGGCCGTCTGCACTCCCGTGCCGAGGTTGTGCGGGATCTTGGCGAGGATGTTGGGCGGCAGGGCGCCGATGCAGTAGTCGGCGTCGAGGGATCTGGTGCGGCCGCCCTGGGTGTAGGTGACCGTGACGCCGCTCCCCTTGTCGGTGATTCTGGAAACGGCCGCCCCGGTGCGTATGCGGTGGGCGCCGATCGCCTTCGTGAGCGCGCGCGGTATCCGGTCCATGCCGCCCACCGGCTGGAACATCAGCATCGCCTGGTCGAAGCCGAACTCGAAGGAGAAGTAGCGGCCCACCCCGCTGGCGAAGACCTCGGAGGCGGTGGGGACGTCGCCGAGGATCACGCCGGGGGTGCCGGCGGCGCCCGGGACGGTGGTGTAGCCACGGCGTTCACCGCCCTCGTAGGCGAGCGTGTCGCCCAACTCCCCGAAGTCCTTGAGGAACTCGACGAGCCGCTCCTGGTCGGTGGCGGTCAGCTCCTTGTCGAGGGCGCCCTTGTCGGTGGCCTTGGCGAGGAGTTCGGAGACATAGCCGTAGACGTCCGCCTTCGCGGTGCGGTACCGCGTCGGCCCGGTCATGCCGGCCGACTCGTTGTAGATGTACGCGTCGGCGTTCGTGTTGGTGAACACCTCGACGGGGACGCCGAGTTCGCGGCAGTAGTCGAGGGTGACCATCCACTGCGGGAGCCGGGCGGGCCCGGCGTTCATGTACTGGCCCTCGCTGAACCGGGCCTTCTGGGTGTTGCCGTAGAGGTCGGTGGTCGAGTCGCCGCCGCGGACCGTGAAGTTGCGGCCGCCGGTGCGGTCCCTGGCCTCCAGGACCGTACAGTCGTAGCCGGCTTTGCCGAGTTCGTAGGCTGCCGCGAGTCCGGCGATGCCGCCACCGACGATGACGACCTTGGCGGCGCCGCGTCCGGTGAGGGTGAAGTCGCTCGGTTTCGGGGCACGGAAGGGCTGTTCACGCTGGGCGGCCTGCGCGGTGGGCGCGAGGCCGAGGGCTCCCATGGTCGCGAACATCGCGCCCGCGCCACCGGTGAGACCCACGTTGCGCAGGAACGAACGCCGGCTCGCGCCCGGCCCCCCGAGAGGTTCTGCCATGACTCCGCCTCCTCTTTCGATCTTGAACGACCGAGGAAGCCTCCCAACGCCCCGTTACGGCGGGTCCGTTGCTGGTGTATCCACCACGTTTCCGTGAGCTCAGCGGCGCGGCAGGTATCGCGCCGCTGAGCGCCGCGGAATCCGGGGCACGGCGAACGCACCGCGGGCCCGCACCCAGAAGGGTGCGGGCCCGCGGTATTCGGCTGAAGCCGAATCAAGCGATCAGCTCTGGCCTCCGGCCAGCTTCTCGCGGAGGGCGGCCAGCGCCTCGTCCGACGCCAGGGCGCCGGAGGTGTCGTCCGACTCCGAGGAGTACGAACCACCCGAGACGCCACCCGCGGCAGGACCGGCGGCGGGGGCGGCAGCGCCCTCGGCCTCGGCCTGCGCGTCCGCCTCACGGGACTTGATGACCTGCGCCTGGTGCTGCTCGAAGCGCTGCTGCGCCTCGGCGTACTGGGTCTCCCACACCTCGCGCTGGGATTCGAAGCCCTCGAGCCAGTCGTTGGTCTCGGGGTCGAAGCCCTCGGGGTAGATGTAGTTGCCCTGGTCGTCGTACGACGCGGCCATGCCGTACAGCGTCGGGTCGAAGTCGACCGAAGCCGGGTCGGCACCGAAGGCCTCGTTGGCCTGCTTCAGCGAGAGGCTGATGCGGCGGCGCTCGAGGTCGATGTCGATGACCTTGACGAAGATCTCGTCGTTGACCTGGACGACCTGCTCCGGGATCTCCACGTGGCGCTCGGCCAGCTCGGAGATGTGGACCAGACCCTCGATGCCCTCGTCCACGCGGACGAACGCACCGAACGGAACGAGCTTCGTGACCTTACCCGGGACGACCTGACCGATCTGGTGCGTACGGGCGAACTGCTGCCACGGGTCTTCCTGCGTCGCCTTGAGCGACAGGGAGACACGCTCGCGGTCCATGTCGACGTCGAGAACCTCGACGGTGACTTCCTGGCCGACCTCGACAACCTCGGAGGGGTGGTCGATGTGCTTCCAGGAAAGCTCGGAGACGTGGACCAGACCGTCGACGCCACCCAGGTCCACGAACGCACCGAAGTTGACGATCGAGGAGACGACGCCGGAGCGGACCTGACCCTTCTGCAGGGTCGTGAGGAACGTCTGGCGGACCTCGGACTGGGTCTGCTCGAGCCAGGCACGGCGGGACAGGACCACGTTGTTGCGGTTCTTGTCCAGCTCGATGATCTTGGCCTCGAGCTCCTTGCCCACGTACGGCTGGAGGTCGCGGACGCGGCGCATCTCGACGAGGGAGGCCGGCAGGAAGCCACGGAGGCCGATGTCGAGGATGAGACCACCCTTGACGACCTCGATGACGGTACCGGTGACGATGCCGTCTTCTTCCTTGATCTTCTCGATCGTGCCCCAGGCCCGCTCGTACTGAGCGCGCTTCTTGGACAGGATGAGGCGGCCTTCCTTGTCCTCCTTCTGGAGAACCAGGGCCTCGATCTCGTCGCCGACGGCGACGACCTCGTTCGGGTCGACGTCGTGCTTGATCGAGAGCTCGCGGCTCGGGATCACGCCTTCGGTCTTGTAACCGATGTCGAGCAGGACCTCGTCCCGGTCGACCTTCACGATGACGCCGTCGACGATGTCGCCGTCGTTGAAGTACTTGATCGTCTCGTCGATCGCGGCGAGGAAGGCTTCCTCGTTACCGATGTCGTTGACCGCTACCTGCGGCGTGGTAGAGGTGGTCTCGGTGCTGCTCGTCATGTGGGAAAGGGCTCCGGTACGGACAGTGAGTCGTAGGTACTGCTTGCGCCGGGAGCCCGTTTCGCTCTGCAGACGGCCGGACAGCCAAGGAAGCGCCGAATCCGGAGAGTGTTTGTGACAAACACCGCCGGTGGCGCCTCGACAACCGAGGGGTCATTCATACAGATGCGAGCGCGACCTGCTACGTCTGAGGTGCGCAGGCCCGCAGCGCAACTTGTAGCATACGGGGGCAGCCGGACAGGGTCAATGCGCGAAGGCGCACACCCGGGGCGGATCGCCGCATACCCGGCACAAGACCTGTCTCACGAGGCCACGCGGGCCGTAATCGGCCCCTGCCGTGACGTTCCCGAGACCGGTTGGGCGGAAGAGCCCGCAGACTAATACGAGGGAGCCGATCATCCAAGAGCCCGAACCGTTCGAACCCGAAGCCACCCGACGCGACGCGGACGGCACGGAGAGTTCCCGCGCCAATCGCGGCTGGTGGGACCGGAACGCGGACGACTACCAGACCGAGCACGGCACCTTCCTGGGGGACGACCGCTTCGTGTGGTGCCCCGAGGGCCTCGACGAGGTGGAGGCCGAGCTCCTGGGCCCGCCCGAGGACCTCAAGGGCAAGGACATCCTGGAGATCGGCGCGGGCGCGGCCCAGTGCTCGCGCTGGCTGGCCGGCCAGGGTGCGCGCCCGGTGGCCCTCGACCTCTCCCACCGCCAGCTCCAGCACGCGCTGCGGATCGGCGGGACCGTGCCCCTGGTGGAGGCCGACGCGAGCGCCCTGCCGTTCGCGGACGGCTCCTTCGACCTCGCGTGCTCGGCGTACGGCGCGCTGCCGTTCGTCGCCGAGCCGGTCCGGGTGCTGCGCGAGGTGCGCCGGGTGCTGCGCCCCGGCGGCCGTTTCGTCTTCTCCGTGACGCACCCGGTCCGCTGGGCCTTCCCCGACGAACCGGGCCCCGACGGTCTGACCGTCGGCTCGTCCTACTTCGACCGCACCCCGTACGTGGAGCAGGACGACGAGGGCCGCGCGGTCTACGTCGAACACCACCGGACGGTCGGCGACCGGGTCCGCGACGTCGTGGCGGGCGGTTTCCGTCTCCTCGACGTCGTCGAACCGGAGTGGCCCGCCTGGAACACCCAGGAATGGGGCGGCTGGTCGCCGTTGCGCGGGAACCTGATCCCGGGCACGGCGATCTTCGTGTGCGAGCGGAGCGAGACGGGGGCACCCCCGGCCGGAGGCCGGGGGAGAGACTGAGCGGGTGATCCGATACGACGCCCTGGACCCCCTGCCCGTACGCGGCGCGCTGCCGGCCCTGAGCGACTCCCTGGAGGCGCACGGCACGGCGGTCCTCGTCGCGCCTCCCGGCACCGGCAAGACGACCCTCGTGCCGCTGGCGCTCGCCGGGCTGCTGGACGAGGGTCCGCGGCGCCGTGTCGTCGTCGCCGAGCCGCGCCGCATCGCAGCGCGCGCCGCCGCGCGGCGGATGGCGTGGCTGCTCGGGGAGAAGGTCGGCGAGAGCGTCGGCTTCACCGTGCGCGGTGAGCGGGTGGTGGGTCCACGCGCGCGCGTGGAGGTCGTCACGACCGGCGTGCTGCTGCAACGGCTCCAGCGGGACCAGGAGTTGGCGGGCGTCGACGTGGTCGTGCTCGACGAGTGCCACGAACGGCACCTGGACGCCGACACGGTGGCCGCCTTCCTGCTGGACGTACGGGCCGCGCTCCGCCCCGAGCTGCGGCTCGTGGCCGCGTCCGCGACCACCGACGCCGAGGGGTGGGCGCGGCTGATGGGCGGGGCGCCGGTGGTCGAGGCCCAGGGGGTCTCGTATCCGGTGGAGGTGGTGTGGGCGCCGCCCGCGCGCCCGGTGCGGCCGCCGCACGGGATGCGGGTGGACCCCGTGCTGCTCGCCCATGTGGCGTCGGTGGTGCGCCGGGCGCTGGCCGAGCAAGAGGGGGACGTCCTGTGTTTCCTGCCCGGGGTCGGCGAGATCGCGCGGGTCGCCGGGCAGTTGGGGGATCTCGGCGGTGCCGAGGTGCTCCAGGTGCACGGCCGGGCGCCCGCCGCCGTGCAGGACGCGGTGCTGTCGGGCGGTGCTGGACGCCGGGTGGTCCTGGCGACCTCGGTGGCCGAGTCGTCGCTGACGGTTCCCGGGGTGCGGGTGGTCGTCGACTCCGGGCTCGCCCGGGAGCCGCGGGTGGACCACGCGCGCGGGCTGAGCGCGCTGGCGACCGTACGGGCCTCGCAGGCGGCCGGGCGGCAGCGGGCGGGGCGGGCCGGGCGTGAGGCGCCGGGCCGGGTGTACCGCTGCTGGTCCGAGGCGGAGGACGCCCGCCTCACCCGCTTTCCCGCGCCGGAGATCAAGGTGGCCGACCTGACGGCGTTCGCCCTCCAGGCGGCCTGCTGGGGCGATCCGGACGCGAGTGGACTCGCGCTCCTGGACCCGCCGCCCGCCGGGGCGATGGCCGCGGCGCGCTCGGTCCTGTCGGCGGTGGGCGCCGTCGACCCCGCGGGCCGGGCGACCGAGCGGGGTGTGCGGATGTCCGGGCTCGGCCTGCACCCGCGGCTCGCCAGGGCCCTGCTGGACGCGGCGCCCGAGGTAGGCGCCGGCCGGGCGGCCGAGGTGGTCGCCCTCCTGAGCGAGGAACCGCCGCGGGAGTACGGCGACGATCTGGCGGCGGCCTGGCGGACCGCCCGGCGCGGCGGCGACTCCTACGCGGCCCGCTGGCGCACGGAGTCCCGCCGGCTGCGCACGTCGTCCGCCTCCGTCTCGGGTCCGCCCGCCGCCGGCCCACGCCCGGTCGCGGGGGACGACCAGGCGGCCGGGCTCGTCGCGGCCCTGGCGTTCCCCGAGCGGGTCGCGCGGGCCCAGGGCGGCTCCTACCTCATGGTGTCGGGGACCCGGGCCGAGCCGGCGGACGGCTCGGCCCTGCGCGGCGCGCCCTGGCTCGCGGTGGCCGTGGCGGACCGTCCGGTGGGCGCCGGGCACGCGCGCGTGCGGCTCGCCGCCGTCATCGACGAGGAGACGGCGACACGGGCCGCGGCGCCCCTGCGCTCGGCGGGCGAGGAGGTCCACTGGGCCGACGGCGACGTCGTCGCACGGCGCGTCGAGCGGCTCGGGGCGGTCGAGCTGGCGGTGCGGCCGCTCAAGAAGGCCGACCCCGGTCTCGTACGGGAAGCGCTGCTGGAAGGGCTGCGGGAGGACGGGCTCGGTCTGCTGCGGTGGTCGCAGGACGCGGAGGTCCTGCGGCGGCGGCTCGCGTTCCTGCGGCTGCACCTCGGCGCCCCGTGGCCCGATGTCGGTGACGACGCGCTGCACGCGCGCGTGGACGAGTGGCTGGAACCGGAGCTGAGCCGCGCCCGGCGGCGGGCCGATCTGGCGCGCGTCGACGCCGGACAGGCGCTCAACCGGCTGCTGCCCTGGGCGACGGGGGACGCGGCCCGTCTCGACGAACTCGCGCCCGAGCGGATCGGGGTACCCAGCGGATCGCGGATCCGGATCGACTACAGCGACCCCGAACAGCCGGTCCTCGCCGTCAAGTTGCAGGAGATGTTCGGCCTGCACGCCTCCCCGGCCGTCGCCGGGGTGCCCGTGCTCGTGCATCTGCTGTCGCCCGCGGGGCGGCCCGCCGCCGTCACCGCCGACCTGGCGTCCTTCTGGCGGGACGGCTACAAGGCCGTGCGAGCCGAACTGCGCGGGCGCTATCCGAAGCATCCGTGGCCCGAGGACCCGGCGACCGCCGAGCCGACGCGGTTCACGAACGCGCGGCTCAGGCGCTGACCGGATCCGGCTCCACCGCGTCCGCGCGCGCGGGGTCACGCGGGCGACGACCGCGGGCCTCCAGGTAGAGGGAGAGCGTCAGGAGGCCGGCGCCCAGGACCAGGAAGCCCCAGGGGAGGTACGTCGTCATCAGCAGGACCAGGGTGCGGTTCGACCTGACCAGGTCGACGGTGTGATCGATGTAGTCCTCGCGCATCTTCACGTGCCCGGAGAAGGCGGTCACCTTGTCGCGGTCCCCGAGGAGGGTGCCGCCGCGCAGTTCCTCCCGGTGGATCTCCTCGCCGTACACGGGTGCGCCGGTGACCGGCTCCACCCAGAACCTGCGGACCGTGGTGTACCAGCGGGTGGTGCCCGACTCGGCGATCGAGTCCAGGGTGACGCCCTCCACGGGCAGGATCTTCGGGAACTCGACCTCGGTCCAGGGGATGGTCTGCTCGAAGTAGTAGACGTCCACGCCCCGGAAGTCCTGGGTGCCCTCGTAGTGGATGGGGGCCGACGTGCGGGTCTGGGCGTCGAAGTACTCGTAGTCCCTCTTCTCCGTCATGAAGGGCCACTTGAACTCGATGCCCTCACGGGTGACGGGTTCGCCGTCGACCGACTCACCGGTGGCGTGGACGGGCTCCTGGGTGTGCGCGTCGAAGATGTACCGCTCGGGGAGCTTGGAGACCATCTCGCCGTCAGGGCCCTGGATGTAAGAGAGGGAGTCCCAGACGACGACGTCCCGGCCGGCGGTCCTCTCGATCTTCTCGGAGGCCTCGACGTTGCCCTTCAGGGTCTGTACGACGGTGACCTGGGGGACCTTCTTCGCGGTCATGGTGCCGTAGTCGAGGAGGGTGGCGTCCTTCGCCTCCAGGACCATGTCCTGGTACTGGTCGGCGGGGACCTTGGCGACGCGCGGGAAGGCGTACCAGCGCAGCAGGGGGGACATCGCCGCGAAGAACACGGCGAAGGCGAGCAGGATCAGGCTGACCTTGCGGCGCATGGTGGCGTCCTCCCTGTGCCTGGCCGGGTGCGTGGGGCGGGTGCGTTTCCGGTGGCGTGGAACCGGTGCGTTACGGGTGCGAGGGCACGGTGGTGAGCAGCGGCTTCGGCGAGGTCTCGCCGGCCGGGGAGCCCATGGCCGTGACGGTGAGCACCAGGGCGAGCGCCGCGGCGAGACCGGTCGCGGCGGCGATGAGGGCGCGCATGCGGGCCTCCCCGGGGGCCAGGAGCTGATACATCGTCAGGTCCGGCACCGTAGCAACGGCGGGGCGAGATGAGAACACGTCGCACACACAACGAAAGCGCCCCTCCGCGGGAAGCGGAGGGGCGCCAAGGCAGTGCGGGTGTCCGCTACGGGGTGGCCGAGGCCGTCGGCTCGGAGGTGGTCGAGGGGGTCGGCTCCGGGGTGGTCGCCGCGGCCACCGTCAGTTCGACGGTGAGCGTCGCGCCGCCCGTGGTGGTGACGCGGAGCAGGAACGTGCCGGTGGTGTCGTCCGCGAAGAGCGCCGGGAGCTTCAGCAGGCCGTCGGCGTCCGTGGTGAGGTCCGTGAGGGTGCGCACAGGGTTGCCGGCCGCGTCCTTGAAGTACGGGCCCTTGTCGTTCACGGTCGCGTCGTCCGCCGAGGTGATCAGGGTGGCGGTGGCGGCGACCTTGTCGGCGACGGCGCCGTTCAGGGTGGCCTTCACCTCGACCGCTTCCGCGAACGCGCCGCCCGGCACGCAGGTCAGCGCGGTCGTGGTGGTGCGCGCGAGGGCGTCGGCCTGACGGGCGGTGACGTTCGCGGTGAAGTCGAGGCCGGTCAGCGTGCGGCCCACGACGCTGGTGCGCACGACGAAGGAGCCGGTCTTCTCGCCCGCGACGAGCGCGGGCGCGGTGGCCGTGCCCTTGCTGTCGGTGACGACCGTGGCGACCCTCTCGCCGCCGGTGAAGGTGGCGTCCGTGGCGTCGCCGACGATCGTGAAGCGCACTCGGACCTTCGCGACGGCCTTGCCCGCCGAGGTCTCGGTGCGCACGGCGACCCGCTCGCCGAAGGCGTCGCCCGCCGTCGCGGTGAGCGTCCCGGTGCCCGCGTCCTCCAGATGGTCCACCGTCTCGGTGGGCGTGGGGCTCGGGATGGGCGTGGCGGGCAGTGTCGGCTTGGTCCCCGGGGAGCTGTCGCCCTTCGGCGGTGTGCTCGGCGACGGGGTGTTCGGCGACGGGGTGTTCGGTGTGGTGGGAGTCGCGCTCGGCGTGGTGGTGACCCCGTCGGAGCTGTCGCTGCGGTTGGAGGGCAGCGTGCCGGTGCCGTCCGGTACCTCGTGGGTGCCCTCGCGGTAGAACTCCAGCCACGACAGGACCGTGTTGAGGTACTCGGTGGAGTTGTTGTAGCTGAGGATCGCGGTGTGCAGGTCGGCCTCGTCGGCCAGGTCCCAGTTGAACCGGCAGAGGTAGCCGCCCGCGGCGAGCGCCGCGTCGTAGATGTTGTTCGGGTCCTTTTTGCCGTCGCCGTTGCCGTCGCGGCCCGCCCACTCCCAGGTGGAGGGGATGAACTGCATCGGGCCGACCGCGCGGTCGTAGGTGCTGTCGCCGTCGTACGCGCCGCCGTCGGTGTCACCGATGTTCGCGAAGCCCTCGCCGTTCAGGACCGGGCCGAGGATCGCGGTGATCGTGTTGCCCTGGGCGTCGACGTTGCCGCCGCGCGCCTGGCCCGACTCGACCTTGCCGATGGCGGCGAGGAGTTCCCAGGGGAGGTTGCAGCCGGCCTTGGACGCGCGCAGCGAGGCCGCGGCCTGCTTGTAGGCGGCGAGGACGGTCGCGGGTATGCCCGCCTCGGCCTCCCCGACGGAGACCGGGGTGCCTATGGTCGGCGCCGGGCTGGGGGTGTTCAGCGGCGGAAGGTCCGTGTAGTACGGCGAGTTGCCGGTCGCGCTGCCGTCGCTGTTCGCGTCGGGCGTGGACTCGGCGTCGGCGCCGGTGGTCTGTCTGCCCGCGTCGTCGGTGGTCGCTCCAGGGGCCTGGGAGGCGGACAGAGCCGCGACCGCGACCGCGGCGACAGCCGTGGTCATCGCCCCCTTGCGCAGCCTCGTGCCGAAATGCGCCACCATTGAGTGAGTCCCTCCCGTGGACGACCGCTTACGCGACTTGGTGCTGTGGTTTCCTTCTGGCGTCCGACCGTTTCCCCGTCACGACGACCCAGGCGACCCTACGACAACTCCTGTGACGCGGGCACCCGTTCGTGCCCCATTTTCACCAGTTGGCCATGTCCGCTTGTGCGGCAGGTAGTCGGCCGTACCCGGCCAACGTTAGCCACAAGAGGTCGACTTGCCCTTCACTCTCAGCCACGCGGCCGCCGTGCTTCCCGCCGTGCGCGGCGACGGAAGCGGGCGCGGCCGGCTGGTGCCGGCGGTTCTCGTGGCCGGTTCGTTCGCTCCCGATCTGACCTACTACGCGGCGAATGTGGTGCCGGGCGCCATGGAGTTCGGCGCCTTCACCCACTCCTTCACCGGGGTCCTCACCTTCGACGTGCTCGCCGCCTGGGCGCTCGTGGGCGCGTGGCTGGTGGCGCGCGAGCCGCTGGTGGCGCTGCTGCCGCGGGCCCGGCAGGGACGGGTCGCGGGTCAGCTGCGGTGCGGGGCGGCACGTGCGCGTCCGCGCCCGTCGACCGCGGCGTGGTGGTACCTCTCGGCGGCGCTCGGCGCGCTGACCCATGTCGTGTGGGACGCGTTCACGCACCACGACCGCTGGGGTGTGGAGCTGCTGCCCGTGCTGGGACGGGAGATGGCCGGTTCGCCGGTGTACCGGTACGCGCAGTACGGCAGTTCGGCGGTGGCGGCCGTCGTCCTTGTCCTCTTCGTGGCCGTCGCGCTGCGGCGGACTCCTCCGGGCGAGCCCGTGGGGGTGCCCGCGCTGTCCCGTTCCGACCGGTGGACGGCCGGTGCCGTCATCGGGGGGTGCGCGCTCGCGGGCGCGGTGCAGCGGGCCTCGTACCGGCTGTCCCACCAGGGAGCCGACGCGCGGCCCTGGGAGTGGATTCCGACGCTGTGCTTCGGTGCGGGCGCCGGGCTCGTGCTCGGCCTCGCGCTGTACGCGGCCGGGGTCAGGACATGGCGTCCGGCTCCGGCTCGTCCCGGCCCGGCAGCGGTTCACTCGGAGCCGAGCCGTCCGGCACCTCGCTGACCGCGCTCTCCGGCGTGAGACTCCGCACCGGACCGTGCCCACGGCCCAGGCCCCGGTGCACGGCCTGCGCGATGCGCTCGATGGTGCGGACTCCGTACGCCATGGTGGGGTTGTCGTGCGACAGGACGACGATGCGGTACGTCCGGCCGCGGCCGGTGAACGCGCCGACGCTGTGCACCCGCCAGCCGTGCGTGGCGCGCGGCAGCCACCCGTTCTTGACGTGCGCCTTCATGCCTCTCGGCATGCCCGCGGGCACCCCCCAGCGCTGGTCGCGGCGGACCTGGCTGAGCAGCTTCAGGCCGTAGGCGCGGCTCTTCAGGAAGGAGCGGGTGTCGGTGAGGACCCCCAGCAGCCGCATCTGGTCGGCGGCCGTGGTGCGGGTCAGACCCCAGTAGCCCTTGGGGCCCAGGGCGGTGCTCGTCGTTCCGGCGCGGCTCAGGAAGCGGCTCAGCCGGGCGTGGCCGAGGTCGCTCCACAGCCGCACCGCGGACCTGTTGTCGGACCTGATGATCATCGGCCGTACGTTGGTCCGCTCCCACTTGGTGAGTCCGCGCCCCAGCTCCTCCGCCCGGCGCAGCGCACCCTCCATGATCACGAGCTTGGCGACACTCGCCGAGTCGTACTTGCGTGTGCTGGCGAGTGCGCAGGTCAGGCCGGTGTCGTCGTCGCGCACCGCGACGGAGACGGTGCCCTCGCGTGACGACAGCGCCGCCCGGATGTCGCGGGACATCCGGGCGGCGAGGTCGGGGTCACGGACGGAACGGCAGGCCGCGGGGACCTGAGCGGTGCTCGCCTGCGCGGCGACCGGGGGTATCGGCGCCAGCAGCGCCGAGACGACGGCCGTGGCGATGACCGTGCGTCGGTCGAGCATGCGTATACCCATGCCCGAATCCTTGCGGGCACCCCCGGGCACGGGCGTCTTTGCGTGGGCCACGCGGGTGACGGCCGTTCCGGGGACCTTCGTCGCGCCCGCGCCCGGGGTGAACCGCTCCCGGCCTCCCCTCGCTCCCGGCCTCCCCTTCGCACGGACCCGGGGCCCCCGGCCCGGCGGAGCTGCGGACGACTAGGGCCTGTCGTTTGGATCAGGTCGCAGGGCATCGACGGTGCCTTGTCTGCGCCCTGAGCGGGGCCTGGTGCGTGCGGCTGCAAGGCGGAGGAGGGAGTCGACGCGGAGCGTCGGCGACTGACGACAACGCCGCAGACGTGCGTGCCAGGCCCCGCGTCCGCGGCGTGATCCAAACGACAGGACCTAGTGCGCCGCCGACTCCCAGTCGTCCCCGGAACCGATGGAGACGTCCAGCGGAGCCCGGAGCCGGACGGCGGACGCCATCTGGCGGCGGACCAGTTCCTCGGCGCGGTCGCGCTCCCCCGGGGCGATCTCCAGCACGATTTCGTCGTGGACCTGGAGAAGCATCCGCGACCTGAGGCCGGCCTCGGTCAGCGCGCGGTCCACGTCGAGCATGGCGATCTTGACGATGTCGGCGGCGGTGCCCTGGATGGGGGCGTTGAGCGCCATCCGCTCGGCCGTCTCACGCCGCTGCCGGTTGTCGCTGTTGAGGTCGGGGAGGTGCCTGCGGCGGCCGAACATCGTCTCCGTGTAACCCGTGGCACGGGCCTCGTCGACGACACGGCGCAGATAGTCGCGTACGCCGCCGAAACGCTCGAAGTACGTGTCCATCAGCCCGCGTGCCTCGCCCGCGTCGATGTTCAGCTGCTGGGAGAGGCCGAACGCCGACAGTCCGTACGCCAGGCCGTACGACATCGCCTTGATCTTGCGGCGCATCTCCGCGTCGACCGCGGACCCCTCGACGGAGAACACCTGCGAGGCGACCGTGGTGTGCAGGTCCTCACCCGACGTGAAAGCCTCCAACAGGCCCTCGTCCTCGGAGAGGTGGGCCATCACACGCAGTTCGATCTGGCTGTAGTCCGCCGTCATCAGCGACTCGAAGCCCTCGCCGACCACGAACCCCCGGCGGATCGCCCGGCCCTCGTCCGTGCGGACCGGGATGTTCTGGAGGTTCGGGTCCGTGGACGACAGACGGCCCGTCGCGGCCACCGTCTGGTTGAAGGTGGTGTGGATACGGCCGTCCACCGCGACCGTCTTGATCAGGCCCTCGACCGTCGACCGGAGCCTCGCCTGCTCACGGTGGCGGAGCATGATCACCGGCAGGTCGTGGTCGGTCTGCTTGGCCAGCCAGGCCAGCGCGTCCGCGTCCGTCGTGTAGCCCGTCTTCGTCTTCTTCGTCTTGGGCAGGTCGAGCTCCCCGAAGAAGACCTCCTGGAGCTGCTTGGGCGAGCCGAGATTGAACTCGTGCCCGACGGAGGCGTGCGCCTCCTTCACCGCCTGCTGCACGGCGCCCGCGAACATCTGCTCCATGGCCTCCAGGTGCGCCCGGTCGGCCGCGATGCCGTGCCGCTCCATGCGGGCCAGCAACGCGGACGTCGGCAGCTCGATGTCACGCAGCAGATCCGCGGCGCCGGCCTCCGCGAGCTTCTCGCCGAACGCCTCGCCCAGGTCGAGGATCGTGCGGGCCTGCACCATCAGCGCGTCGGCCTCGGCGCGGTCGTCGGTACCGAAGGCGAGCTGTCCGTCGGCCGCCGCGGCGGCGGGCCCGAGCTCCCGGCCCAGGTACTCCAGGGACAGCGCGTCCAGGGCGAAGGAACGGCGCCCCGGCTTGACGAGGTAGGCGGCGAGCGCGGTGTCCATGGACACGCCCTCGATGGTCCAGCCGTGCTCGGCGAAGACCCGCATCGCGCCCTTGGCGTTGTGCAGGACCTTGGGGCTGCCGGGGTCGGCGAGCCACTTCCGGAACGCGTTCTCGTCGGCCTCGTCGAGAGTCGTCGGGTCGAACCAGGCGGCGGTGCCGTCGGCGGCGGCGAGCGCGACCTCGGTCACCGAGCCCACGCCGAGCGCCCAGGTGTCGACCGTGGCCAGCCCCAGGATCTCCGTGCCGTGTCCGGCGAGCCACGGCTTCAGCTCACCGGCGCCCAGCACCGTGCCGTCGAGCTCGACACCCGCCGTGACCGGCTGGGCCTCCTCGGGCACCTCGGCCCCCGGGTCGACGGCGAGGAGCCGCTCGCGCAGCGAAGGATTGCGGATCTCCAGGGTGTCCAGGACCATCGCCAGCGCCTTGCGGTCGTACGGGACGCGCTCCAGGTCGGTGACCTCCTTCGGCAGCTCCACGTCCTTCACCATCTCGGTGAGGCGGCGGTTGAGCTTCACCGCCTCCAGGTGGTCGCGGAGGTTCTGCCCGGCCTTGCCCTTGACCTCGTCGACCCGCTCGACCAGCTCCGCGAACGAACCGAACTGGTTGATCCACTTCGCCGCGGTCTTCTCGCCGACCCCGGGAATGCCCGGCAGGTTGTCGGACGGATCGCCGCGCAGCGCCGCGAAGTCGGGATACTGCGCCGGCGTCAGCCCGTACTTCTCGAAGACCTTCTCCGGAGTGAACCGGGTCAGCTCCGAGACGCCCTTCGTCGGATAGAGCACCGTCGTGTGCTCGGAGACCAGCTGGAAGGAGTCCCGGTCACCGGTGACGATGAGCACGTCGAAGCCGGCGGCCTCGGCCTGGGTGGCGAGCGTCGCGATGACGTCGTCCGCCTCGAAGCCGTCGACCGCGAACCGGTCCGCGTGCATCGCGTCGAGCAGCTCGCCGATCAGCTCGACCTGCCCCTTGAACTCGTCCGGGGTCTTCGACCTGTTCGCCTTGTACTCGGTGAACTCCTCGGAGCGCCACGTCTTGCGCGAGACGTCGAACGCCACCGCGAAGTGGGTGGGCGCCTCGTCGCGCAGCGTGTTCGCCAGCATCGACGCGAAGCCGTAGATCGCGTTCGTCGGCTGGCCCGTCGCCGTCGTGAAGTTCTCCGCGGGCAGCGCGAAGAACGCGCGGTACGCCAGCGAGTGCCCGTCCATGAGCATCAGCCGCGGACGCGTCTCGCCGGAGGTCTTGTCGGTCTTCTTCGCTGCTTTCTCTGCCACGACCCCGATCCTGCCACGTGGCACTGACAGTGAGAGCCCGCACGGCCCGGCGGTGAGAGCCCGCACGGGTCGGCGGAGGCGCTGTCGGTCCCGCGTGCGAAGATCGGAGACGCACATCACACATGCGTCCGAAGGGGCCCCGCGATGGCCAGCAAGCCTCCCACGAGCGATCCGGTTCAGGACGCGCCGCAGGTCACGGAGCCCAAGCACGCCGCGGCCGGACTGCCCGCCATCGGGCACACCCTGCGCGCCGCCCAGCAGCAGATGGGCGTGCGCCGCACCGCGCTCACCCTGCTCCGGGTCAACCAGAAGGACGGCTTCGACTGCCCGGGGTGCGCCTGGCCCGAGCCCGAGCACCGGCACGCGGCGGAGTTCTGCGAGAACGGCGCGAAGGCGGTCGCCGAGGAGGCCACCCTGCGCCGGGTCACGCCGGACTTCTTCGCCGCGCACACCGTTGCCGACCTCGCCACCCGCAGCGGCTACTGGCTGGGCCAGCAGGGCCGCCTCACCCACCCCATGTACCTGGCGGAGGGTGCCGACCACTACGAACCGGTCACCTGGGAGCGCGCCTTCGACATCGTCGCCGAGGAGCTCGCCGCGCTCGGCTCCCCCGACGAGGCGCTCTTCTACACCTCGGGGCGCACCAGCAACGAGGCGGCCTTCCTCTACCAGCTGTTCGCCCGCGAGCTGGGCACGAACAACCTGCCGGACTGCTCCAACATGTGCCACGAGTCGTCGGGTTCCGCGCTCAACGAGACCATCGGCATCGGCAAGGGCAGCGTCCTGCTCGACGATCTGTACCAGGCGGACCTGATCATCGTCGCCGGGCAGAACCCCGGCACGAACCACCCCCGCATGCTGTCCGCGCTGGAGAAGGCCAAGGCCAACGGCGCGAAGATCATCACGGTCAACCCGCTGCCGGAGGCGGGACTCGAGCGTTTCAAGAACCCGCAGACCGCCCAGGGCATGCTCAAGGGCGCCGCCCTCACCGACCTGTTCCTGCAGATCCGGCTCGGCGGCGACCAGGCTCTCTTCCGCCTCCTGAACAAACTGATCCTCGACACAGAGGGCGCGGTCGACGAGGACTTCGTCCGCGAACACACCCACGGTTACGAGGAGTTCGCCGACGCCGCCCGCGCGGCCGACTGGGAGGAGACGCTCACCGCGACCGGCCTCACCCGGGAGGAGATCGAGGAGGCCCTCCGTCTGGTACTCGCCTCCGAACGCACCATCGTGTGCTGGGCGATGGGCCTCACCCAGCACAAGCACTCCGTGCCGACGATCCGCGAGGTCGTCAACTTCCTGCTGCTGCGCGGCAACATCGGCCGTCCCGGCGCCGGCGTGTGCCCGGTCCGCGGTCACTCGAACGTGCAGGGCGACCGCACGATGGGCATCTTCGAGCGGCCCGCACCGGCCTTCCTGGACGCCCTGGAGCGGGAGTTCGGGTTCACTCCGCCGCGCGAGCACGGCTACGACGTCGTACGGGCCATCCGCGCGCTGCGCGACGGCGACGCGAAGGTCTTCTTCGCGATGGGCGGCAACTTCGTGGCGGCGTCGCCCGACACCGAGGTGACCGAGTCGGCCATGCGCCGCGCCCGCCTCACCGTGCACGTGTCGACGAAGCTGAACCGCTCGCACGCGGTCACCGGCGCGCGTGCCCTGATCCTGCCCACCCTCGGCCGCACCGAGCGTGACCTCCAGGGCAGCGGCGAACAGTTCGTGACCGTCGAGGACTCCATGGGCATGGTGCACGCCTCACGCGGCCGACTGGAGCCGGCGAGCGAGCACCTGCTGTCCGAGCCCGCCATCGTCGCCCGTCTCGCGCGCCGTGTCCTCGGCCACGAATCCCGTACGCCCTGGGAGGAGTTCGAGAAGGACTACGCGACCGTCCGCGACCGGATCGCGCGCGTGATCCCCGGCTTCGAGGACTTCAACGCCCGCGTGGCGAACCCCGCCGGTTTCGCGCTCCCGCACGCCCCGCGCGACGAGCGCCGCTTCCCGACGGCCACCGGCAAGGCCAACTTCACGGCCGCGCCCGTCGAGTACCCGAAGCTCCCCGAGGGACGGCTGCTCCTGCAGACCCTGCGCTCGCACGACCAGTACAACACCACGATCTACGGCCTCGACGACCGCTACCGGGGCATCAGGAACGGCCGCCGGGTCGTGCTCGTCAACCCCGAGGACGCCCAGCGGCTCGGCCTCGCGGACGGCTCCTACGTCGACCTGGTCGGCGAGTGGAAGGACGGCGTCGAGCGCCGCGCCCCCGGATTCCGTGTCGTGCGCTACCCCACCGCCCGGGGCTGCGCGGCGGCCTACTACCCGGAGACCAACGTCCTGGTCCCGCTGGACGCGACCGCCGACACCAGCAACACCCCCGCCAGCAAATCCGTCGTCGTGCGTCTGGAACAATCGGCGACCGACTGAGCGTTCGCTCAGCGAGTCGGTGAGCCCGGTCCGCACAGGGACCGGCCACCCCACAGTGATCCACGACGGACGGAGTCGGGCCCCATGGGCGAGCAGCACACCGTGAAGTTCCCGCAAGAGGTCATCGCCGAGTACGCCGCGCTGGGCATCGATCTGGCCGCCCTCTTCTCCGCGGGCCACCTCGGCTCCCGGATGGGCGTGCAGATCGTCGAGGCCTCCGCGGACCGCGTGGTCGGCACCATGCCGGTCGAGGGCAACACCCAGCCCTACGGCCTCCTGCACGGCGGCGCCTCCGCGGTCCTCGCCGAGACCCTGGCGTCCGTGGGGGCGATGCTGCACGGCGGCATCTCCAAGATCGCCGTGGGCGTCGACCTGAACTGCACACACCACCGCGGGGTCCGCTCCGGTCTCGTGACCGGCGTGGCCACGCCTGTGCACCGGGGCCGGTCCTCGGCGACGTACGAGATCGTCATCACCGACGAGACGGACAAGCGCGTCTGCACCGCACGGCTGACGTGCATGCTTAAGGACGCGCCGGCTGGGTGAGGGTGGGGGGCGGGGACCGGACGCGAGAGGCCGGGGCCCGGGACCTGAGGGGGGACGCCGGAGCCCGGGGGCCGGAGACCGGAGGCCAGGGGCCGGTTCTCCGAGGATCCGGCCGCCCCGCGGAGCGCCCCAAGACCTCAGCCGCCCGTCCCACGGACCCATGGACGCGCCTACCGGCTGAGTGCCGGGGGGCGAGGCCGCAACTCGCGGACCAAGGACCGGGGGCCGGAGACCGGAGGCCAGGGGCCGGTGAGCCGAGGAGACGGATCGCTCCGGCGGGTCGCCCCTGCCGAGGATCCGACCACCCCGCGGAGCCCTCAGACCTCAGCCACCCGCCCCACGGCACCCCGAAGCCCTCAACCACCCACCCCCCGGCACCCCGAAGCCCTCAACCGCTCCCCCTCGGAGCCCGAGGTTCCTCAGCCCCCGCCCCCGCCCGGCGCTCCCCCACGGCCGTCGCGCCGTCGGGGTCCGTCAGGTGGCGCCAGCGGTGGATCAGGGCGTGGGACACCAGGAAGACCAGTACGGCGTCGAGGGTGTGCCACAGGAAGTGGGTGCCCAGGGGGAACGGGGTGCAGATCGCCTCGTCCACCGTGCGGGCGCACAGGGCGACCGCGAACACCACGGCCGCCGCGGCGAACTCCCGCCACTGCCGGGCCCGACCCGGCTCCCTCGACGCCCGCAGGGTCACCGCCAGCCCGGTCAACAGCAGCAGCACCGGCACGTACATGCCGGAGCGGTTCGGGACAAAGTCGCCGACCAGCGCGCCGAACACGGCGGTGAAAGCCACGAAGGCGGCCACGCCCAGCGCGCACCGCCGCCACCCGAGACCGTGGAACCAGCGCAGGAAGCCCGCGAGGCAGAAGAGCACGAACACGGTGATGGGCAGGACGTCCAGTACCTGGGACCAGCGCGTCGCCAGCGTGTGGAAGGCGAAGCTGCCGATGCCGATGAGCGCGATACCCGGGGCCAGCAGCGCGATGCTCGTCGGCACCCGGGGGAAGGGGCGCAGGGCGCGCCAGATTGCCAGCGCCGCCACGAGGAAGGCGAGGTTGCTCACCGCGTTGACGGGCTCGGCCCAGAAGGCGGCCGAACTCCGCTCGCAGTACTCGTCGAGGTGCTCGCCCCAGTTCACCGTCCGCGCCCCGCCCTCGTCCCGTCCCGTCCTCGCCCTTTGACGGCCGCATCCGTTGATCCCGGGCACCCGGCGGCCTAGCGTCAACCTATGCGAACGGCGGGAGCACCTTGGGCGCGGACGGCGCGCGGGTTCCGGCTCGGGTTCGGGTTCGGCATCGGGCTGACGCTCCTGGCCGTCGGCCCGCTCACCGGCTGCGGGGAGCCCGGAGCCGAGGGCGCGGGCAGTGCCGCCCGCCCCGCCACCGCCACCGCCACGCCGTCGGCGTCCACGCCCTCCGAGGAACTGTGCGCCCGGCTCGTCGCGCACTGGTCGCGGGAGGCGCTGGACCAGGACACCTACGGCGACTACCAGTCGATGGGCCTGTCCAACGGGCAGTACGAGATCCTGATGAAGGTCGTGGACGCCGCCCGGACCGAGGAGAAGCACCAAGGTGCCGAAGCGGCCGAGCAGTTGATCGACCGCCGGGCACACGACCTGTGCGCGGAGCGCTATCGCGACGGCACCCCCGGCGGAGGTCCATGGCAGTGAACGGCCACCCGGAACAGAGACCCACGGCAGCGGACAGCCGGCCGGACCAAGCGCCCACCGCGGTGAACGGCCCCCCGACCCAAGGCGGTTGGCCGTGACCGGCATCGGCCCCGTCGAGCCGGGTGAGGGCACCCGCGCGCGGGACGTCCCCGCACCGGGCGTCCCGCCGCCGGCCAAGGCCCCGCACGGCCCGCTCACCCAGTGGTACGTCCGGCACCGCCGTGCCGTACTCGCCGTAGCGGTGTCCGGCGCCGTCCTCGCCGGCGGCGGGTACCTGTATGTCACCCGGCCCCGCCAACCACCGCCACCCGCACCGCCGTTCCCCTCCCAGGTGACCGATGTCGCCTACGCGGGCAGGGCGGAGCCGCCGCGGAACGGGCCGCTCGGAGCGTTCACCTTCGCGGTGGAGCTCACCGTGAGTTCCGGCCCCGCGGTCACCGTGACGCGGATCGGACAGCCCTCGGCCGGCCTCTCCCTCACCTCGGTTCCGCGCCCGCCGTTCCGGACGAGGACAGGATTTCCCCGCCGGATCACGCTCACGGTGCACGTGGGCGAATGCGCGAAAGTGCCCCGGAACGCCGGACTCCCTTTCCTGGACGTAACTCTGCGTAATACGAGCGCAATACAAGTGCACAGCTTCATCCTGGGTGAGCTATACGCCCAAGACCTCTCGGAAGCCCTCCAGGTAGCCTGCGGCAACAATTCCGGGTCATCACCAAAGTCCTGAAACACTCCTGAACACACCCCGCCGAGTCCTGCGCGTTCTCAGCATGCGGACAGGGCGAATCAGCCTGAATTCAACTGTTCCACCCACTCAGTACCGCTCTGCATTACCTCGTGTCATAACAAGAGCGTCACAGCCTTCCCCAGACCCTCCTCGTTGTTCCCATCACCCGCTTAGAGTCACGCCCAGTCACCGCGCCAAGGATTCGAAACTATTTCGGCTCAGCGCTCGACTCGGCCGCTTCCATGGGGGAGGGCCGCGCCAGGGAAAGGACTGACCGTGCGTCAACGTTCGTTCATCGCCATCACCGCCGCGCTGGCGGCGGGGGCACTGACCCTTACCGCCTGCGGCTCGCGCGACGACGACGGCGACTCGAGCTCCGGTGACGGTGGCATCACCGTCACCATCGGCGTCGACGCCCCGCTGACCGGCGACCTGACCGCTCTGGGTCAGGGCATCAAGAACTCGGTCGACCTCGCCACCAAGCAGGCCAACGAGCAGAAGTTCGTCGACGGTGTCACCTTCAAGATCGAGGCCCTCGACGACCAGGCGCAGCCCGCCTCGGGCCAGCAGAACGCCACCAAGCTCGTCGCCGACAAGGCGGTCCTCGGCGTGGTCGGTCCGCTGAACTCCTCCGTGGCCGAGTCCATGCAGAAGGTCTTCGACGACGCCAAGCTCGTCGAGGTCTCCCCCGCCAACACCAACCCGGCGCTCACCCAGGGCACGGAGTGGAACGGCGGCACCAAGGTCCGCCCGTACAAGTCGTACTTCCGCACCGCGACCACGGACGCCATCCAGGGCCCGTTCGCCGCGCAGTACGTCTACAACGACTCCAAGAAGAAGAAGGTCTTCGTCATCGACGACAAGAAGACCTACGGCGCCGGTCTGGCCGCCACCTTCACCGAGGAGTTCGAGAAGCTCGGCGGCAAGGTGGTCGGCACCCAGCACATCGACCCCGACACCAAGGACTTCTCCGCGGTCGCCACCCAGGTGAAGAGCTCCGGCGCGGACGTCGTCTACTACGGCGGCGAGTACCCGCAGGCCGGCCCGCTCAGCAAGCAGATCAAGGCCGCGGGTGCCAAGATCCCCGTCGTCGGTGGTGACGGCATCTACAGCGCCGACTTCATCAAGCTCGCCGGCGCCACCGCCACCGGCGACCTCGCCACCTCCGTCGGCGCCCCGGTCGAGGAACTGCCCTCGGCCAAGGAGTTCGTCGCCAACTACAAGGAAGCCGGTTACAAGGACGCCTACGAGGCGTACGGCGGCTACTCCTACGACTCGGCCTGGGCGATCATCGAAGCCGTGAAGAAGGTCGTCGAGGACAACGACGGCAAGCTCCCGGACGACGCCCGCGCCAAGGTCACCGAGGCCATGCAGAACGTCTCCTTCGACGGCGTGACCGGCAAGGTCTCCTTCGACGAGTTCGGTGACGCGACCAACAAGCAGCTCACCGTGTACGCGGTCGAGAACGGTGCCTGGAAGCCCGTGAAGTCCGGTACCTACACAGGCTGATCCCCACCCGCACACCGAACGAGCCGCGCGGGGCGCCGCACCACAGGCGCCCCGCGCGGACTCGCATCCGGCCACATCCGTGGAACATCCGACATCCGAACGTCTCGGAGGACATGCGGTGAACGAACTGCCGCAGCAGCTGGTCAACGGCCTGCTACTGGGATCCATGTACGGGCTCGTCGCCATCGGCTACACAATGGTCTACGGCATCGTCCAGCTCATCAACTTCGCCCACGGCGAGATCTTCATGACCGGGGCCTTCGGCGCTCTCACGGTCTACCTCTACATCCTGCCCGACGGCACCACGATGTGGCTGGCGCTGCCCCTCATGCTCATCGGCGCGATCCTCGTCTCCACCACGGTCGCCGTGGGAGCCGAGCGGTTCGCCTACCGCCCTCTGCGCGGCGCACCACGGCTGGCCCCCCTCATCACGGCGATCGGTCTCTCGCTCGCCCTCCAGCAGGCGGTCTGGGCCTGGTACCCGAACGCGAAGTCCGCCATCACGTTCCCGGCCATCCCCGGCGGACCCTTCGAGATCGGCAGCGTCACCATCCAGACGGGCGACGTGTTCCTCTTCGTCGCCGCCCCGATCAGCATGGCGATCCTCGCCTACTTCGTGATGAAGACCCGCACCGGCCGCGGCATGCAGGCCACCGCCCAGGACCCCGACACGGCAAAGCTCATGGGCATCAACACCGACCGCATCATCGTGGTCGCCTTCGCCCTCGGCGCCGCCTTCGCCGCCATCGGGGGCGTGGCCTACGGATTCAAGTACGGCCAGATCGACTTCCGGATGGGCTTCCTCCTCGGCCTCAAGGCCTTCACCGCCGCCGTCCTCGGCGGCATCGGCAACATCTACGGAGCCATGATCGGCGGCCTCGTCCTCGGCCTCGCCGAAACCATGGCCACCGCCTACATCGCCGACGTCCCCGGCATGTCGCAGCTCGGCGGCCAGTCCTGGGCCAACGTCTGGGCTTTCGTACTCCTCATCCTCGTGCTCCTGTTCAGGCCACAGGGCCTGCTCGGTGAGCGCGTGGCGGACAGGGCGTGACACCGATGACCACACAGACCACCGCTCCCGAGACGCCCGGCACCCCCACCCAGGGAAAGCCGACGGGCCTCGTCGCCATCCCTCCGGCCATCGGCCGCGCCCTCGCGACCGGCGGCGGCGCCCTCACCGTCGTCTCCGCCTTCCTCGCCTGGACCTGGACCTCCGAGTTCCCCGGTGACCTCACCGTCTACGGCTACCCGGGCGGCCTCCAGGTCCTTGTCCTCATCGGCGGCGCCCTCACCACCCTGTTCGGCCTCGCCTCCTACGGCGTCAAGGGTCTGGGCTGGCTGGTACCCGCGGGCGCCGACAGTGCCCTCAAGCTCTCCGCGCTCGGCGCCTTCGCCACCGCCTGGTTCACGGTCATCGCGATCACCGTCCAGCTCGGCGGCGTCGTCAACCTCGAACCCGGTGGCTACATCGCCGCCGTCGCCACCCTCGGCGCCCTCCTCGGCGCCCTCGCCCTGCCGTTCCAGCGGCCGGAGCCCGACATCGGCGACCCCGAGGACACCCCCCGCGAACGGCTCCTCCTCGACATACGCAACCGCGTCAGCGTGGTCAAGGGAGCCTTCGCCTCCGGCACCGCCGCCCCGACCCGCAAGCTGCCCGCCTACGCCGAGATCCTGATCATCGTCGCGGCGCTCGCCCTGGGCCTGATCGTCTTCACCTACGGCATCGGCACCGAGTACGACGAGCTCTTCGTCGGCTTCCTCATCATCACGGGCTTCGGCTTCGCCGCCGCCGCCAAGGCCGGCCTCGTCAGCAGGATCTCCGCCATCACCGCGAAGCACCGCAACGTGACGATGCTCGGCGCGTTCGTCGCCGCCGCCGCCTTCCCCTTCACCCAGTCCGACGACCAGTACGCGACCATCGGCGTCTACATCCTGATCTTCGCCACCGTCGCCCTCGGCCTGAACATCGTCGTCGGCCTCGCCGGCCTCCTCGACCTCGGATACGTCGCCTTCCTCGGCGTCGGCGCCTACACCGCGGCCATGGTCTCCGGCTCCCCGTCCTCCCCGTTCGACGTCCAGTTCCCGTTCTGGGCCTCCGCCCTGCTCGGCGCGGCCGTCGCCATGGTCTTCGGCGTCCTGATCGGCGCCCCCACCCTGCGGCTCCGGGGCGACTACCTCGCCATCGTGACCCTCGGCTTCGGTGAGATCTTCCGCATCGGCGTCCTGAACATGGACGGCACCTCGGGCCCGGACATCACCAACGGCTCCAACGGCATCGCGTCGATCCCGAACCTCAACATCTTCGGCTTCGACTTCGGCGCGGAACACAGCTTCGGCGGATTCACCATCGCCCGCTTCGCCAACTACTTCCTGCTGATGCTCATCATCACGCTGATCGTCGTGGTCGTCTTCCGGCGCAGCAGCGACTCCCGCATCGGCCGCGCCTGGGTCGCCATCCGCGAGGACGAGACCGCCGCTCTCGCCATGGGCATCAACGGCTTCAAGGTCAAGCTCATCGCCTTCGCCCTCGGCGCCACCCTCGCCGGCCTCGCCGGTACGGTCCAGGCACACGTCACCTACACCGTGACCCCCGAGCAGTACACCTTCGCCAACGTCGTCCCGCCCAACTCGGCGTTCCTGCTCGCGGCGGTCGTCCTCGGTGGCATGGGCACCATCAGCGGACCGCTCATCGGCGCCGCACTGCTCTACCTCATCCCCGCCAAGCTCCAGTTCCTGGACGACTACCAGCTCCTCGCCTTCGGCCTCGCACTCGTCCTGCTGATGCGCTTCCGCCCGGAAGGCCTCATCCCGAACCGGCGCCGCCAGCTCGAATTCCACGAAGACGCCGAAGCACCCACAGTCCTCAGCAAGGCAGGGGTCTGACCACCATGACCACCGAGACCACCACACCCGCAGCCTCCTCGGGCGCCAACGCCCCCGGCGAGGTCGTCCTCGACGCCCGCGGCGTCACCATGCGCTTCGGCGGCCTCACCGCCGTACGCAACGTCGACCTCACCGTCAACAGCGGCGAGATCGTCGGACTCATCGGCCCCAACGGCGCCGGCAAGACGACCTTCTTCAACTGCCTCACCGGCCTCTACATCCCCACCGAGGGAGAGGTCCGCTACAAGGGCACCGTCCTGCCGCCCAAGTCCTTCAAGGTCACCGCGGCAGGCGTCGCCCGCACCTTCCAGAACATCCGTCTCTTCGCCAACATGACGGTCCTGGAGAACGTCCTCGTCGGCCGGCACACCCGCACCAAGGAAGGCCTCTGGTCCGCACTCCTGCGCGGCCCCGGCTTCAAGAAGGCCGAGAAGGCCTCCGAGGAACGCGCCATGGAACTCCTGGAGTTCATCGGCCTCGCCGCCAAGCGCGACCACCTCGCCAGGAACCTCCCCTACGGCGAGCAGCGCAAGCTCGAGATCGCGCGAGCCCTGGCCAGCGAGCCCGGCCTGCTGCTCCTCGACGAGCCCACCGCCGGCATGAACCCGCAGGAGACCAGGGCCACCGAGGAACTCGTCTTCGCCATCCGCGACATGGGCATCGCCGTACTCGTCATCGAGCACGACATGCGGTTCATCTTCAACCTCTGCGACCGCGTCGCCGTACTCGTCCAGGGCGAGAAGCTCGTCGAGGGCGACAGCGCGACCGTCCAGGGCGACGAACGCGTCATCGCCGCCTACCTCGGCGAGCCCTTCGAGGACGCCCCGGGCGACGAAGAGGTCGCCGAAGTGGAAGCGGCCGAGGCCAACGCCGACACCACGAAGGACGCGCCCGGCAAGGAGACCGACCGATGACCGCACTGCTCGAAGTCGAGGACCTCCGGGTCGCCTACGGCAAGATCGAGGCCGTCAAGGGCATCTCCTTCAAGGTCGAGGCCGGCGAGGTCGTCACCCTCATCGGCACCAACGGCGCCGGCAAGACCACCACCCTGCGCACCCTTTCCGGCCTCCTCAAACCCGTCGGCGGCCAGATCAAGTTCCAGGGCAAGTCGCTGAAGAAGATCCCCGCGCACCAGATCGTCTCGCTGGGACTGGCCCACTCCCCCGAGGGCCGGCACATCTTTCCCCGCATGACCATCGAGGACAACCTGCGGCTCGGTGCCTTCCTCCGCGACGACAGGCCGGGCATCGAGAAGGACATCCAGCGCGCCTACGACCTCTTCCCCATCCTCGGGGAACGCAGGAAGCAGGCCGCGGGAACCCTCTCCGGCGGTGAGCAGCAGATGCTCGCCATGGGCCGCGCGCTGATGTCCCAGCCGAAACTGCTCATGCTCGACGAGCCCTCCATGGGCCTCTCGCCGATCATGATGCAGAAGATCATGTCGACCATCGCCGAGCTCAAGTCCCAGGGCACGACGATCCTCCTCGTCGAGCAGAACGCCCAGGCGGCGCTCTCCCTCGCCGACCACGGCCACGTCATGGAGGTCGGCAGCATCGTCCTGTCCGGCGCCGGGCAGGACCTCCTGCACGACGAGTCCGTCCGGAAGGCGTACCTGGGCGAGGACTAGCCCTCGCCGCGTGTACGAGAAGGCCCGCGCCCCCTGTCCGTCAGGGGCCGCGGGCCTTCTCGTACGTGGGGGCCGGTCTCTAGCCCTTCGCGGACTTCTTCTCCTCGGCGTCCTGGATGACCGCCTCGGCGACCTGCTGCATCGACATGCGGCGGTCCATCGACGTCTTCTGGATCCACCGGAACGCGGCGGGCTCGGTCAGTCCGTACTGCGTCTGGAGAACCGACTTCGCCCGGTCGACCAGCTTCCGGGTCTCCAGGCGCTGGCTGAGGTCCGCGACCTCCTGCTCCAGCTGCTTCAGCTCGGTGAACCGCGACACCGCCATCTCGATGGCCGGCACCACGTCGCTCTTGCTGAACGGCTTCACCAGGTACGCCATCGCGCCGGCGTCGCGGGCCCGCTCGACCAGGTCGCGCTGGGAGAACGCGGTCAGCATCAGCACGGGGGCGATGCCCTCCTGGGCGATCTTCTCGGCGGCGGAGATCCCGTCGAGCTTGGGCATCTTCACGTCGAGGATGACGAGGTCCGGCTTGTGCTCCCGGGCCAGCTCGACGGCGTGCTCACCGTCGCCCGCCTCGCCCACGACGCTGTAACCCTCTTCCTCCAGCATCTCCTTGAGGTCAAGACGAATCAGCGCCTCGTCCTCGGCGATGACGACACGGGTCGTCAGCGGAGGCACGTGCGACTTGTCGTCGTCGGGCGCGTCTACGGGCTGGGGCGACTCGGGGGCGGTCACGGGGGCTCCTCGTTCGGGGCGGGGTACTGCTGACAAGAGCCTACCTAGCTGCGGTAAAGTAAGGACACGGCGGGTGACCGCCAGCCTTTGTTTCAGAGGATGCCCCGGTAGTCCAGCGGTAGAGACGATGGATTCAAAACCCATACAGCGTCGGTTCGAATCCGACTCGGGGCACTTTTCCTTACATTCCAAGGTCACCATCGAAAAGCGGATGTTCCCGTTCTCGTGAACATCCGCTTTTTGCTGCACCCCGTGACGATCAGTCGCGCAGGGTGGCCATATGTACGACATGGGTACACGTAAGCGGGCGCTGGCCCTGATCGTCCAAGGGCGCAGCATGAACTCGGTGAGCAAGGAGACCGGGGTCTCCCGAGCAGCGATCCGTTCCTGGCAGTCGCAGATCGACCCGTCACCGCGCATGCAGCACGAGCCGTGCGCGAGATGCGGTCCAGTGGCCGAGCCGCCTGCCGATCAGGCGGCGTACAGCTACCTCCTGGGGCTTTACCTCGGCGACGGCTGCATCAGCCGTGGCCTGCGCACGACGTACGTCCTGCGTATCGCGTGCGCCAACGACTGGCCGGGCCTCATCGAAGCCTGCGCTGCCGCCATCGAGGCCATCAACCCCAGCGAGAGGTCGAACCGAGTTCAGGCAGTGGGCTACGTCTCGGTCGTCGGCTACAGCCGACACTGGCCCTGCCTCTTCCCCCAGCACGGTCCCGGCAAGAAGCACGAGCGGCGGATCGTCCTCGAACCCTGGCAGCAAGAGATCGTCGACGCACAGCCCTGGGAGTTCATCCGCGGGCTCATCCACTCCGACGGCTGCCGCGTCACCAACTGGACGACCCGTCTCGTCGGCGGTGAGCGCAAGCGCTACGAGTACCCCCGGTACTTCTTCACCAACAAGTCGCCCGACATCATCCGGCTCTGCACGGCCACCCTCGACGCAGTCGGCGTCGACTGGAAACAGGCGAACTCGAAAAACATCTCAGTCGCCCGCCGCGTGTCCGTGGCCCTCATGGACACCCACGTAGGCCCCAAGTACTGAACAGGGCCCCTCTGACTCCCGATCGAGAGGGGCCCCGGCGGCTACTTCGGGCTGTCGTCCTCGCCGATGTGGTGGACGCGTACGAGGTTGGTCGAGCCGGAGACTCCGGGCGGGGAGCCGGCCGTGATGACGACGATGTCGCCCTTCTCGCAGCGGCCGTACTTGAGGAGGAGCTCGTCGACCTGCTCGACCATGGCGTCGGTGGAGTCGACGTGCGGGCCGAGGAAGGTCTCCACACCCCAGGTGAGGTTCAGCTGGGAGCGGGTCTCCGGCGCCGGGGTGAAGGCCAGGAGAGGGATCGGCGACCGGTAGCGGGAGAGGCGGCGGACGGTGTCGCCGGACTGGGTGAAGGCGACGAGGAACTTGGCGCCGAGGAAGTCGCCCATCTCGGCGGCGGCACGGGCCACGGCGCCGCCCTGGGTGCGGGGCTTGTTGCGGTCGGTGAGCGGCGGGAGACCCTTGTCGAGGATGTCCTCCTCGGCCGCCTCCACGATGCGGCTCATCGTGCGGACCGTCTCGATCGGGTACTTGCCGACGCTGGTCTCGCCGGAGAGCATCACCGCGTCCGTGCCGTCGATGACCGCGTTGGCGACGTCGGAGGCCTCCGCGCGGGTGGGGCGGGAGTTCTCGATCATCGAGTCGAGCATCTGGGTGGCGACGATGACCGGCTTGGCGTTGCGCTTGGCGAGCTTGACGGCGCGCTTCTGGACGATCGGCACCTGCTCCAGGGGCATCTCGACGCCGAGGTCGCCGCGGGCGACCATGATGCCGTCGAAGGCGGCGACGATGCCGTCGATGTTGTCGACGGCCTGCGGCTTCTCGACCTTGGCGATGACGGGGAGGCGGCGGCCCTCCTCGTCCATGATGCGGTGGACGTCCTCGATGTCGCTTCCGCTGCGCACGAAGGACAGCGCGATCACGTCGCAGCCGATGCGCAGGGCCCAGCGGAGGTCTGCTTCGTCCTTCTCGGAGAGGGCGGGGACGGAGACGGCGACGCCGGGGAGGTTGAGGCCCTTGTTGTCGGAGACCATGCCGCCTTCGATGACGGTGGTGTGGACGCGAGGGCCGTCGACGGAGGTGACTTCGAGGCAGACCTTGCCGTCGTCGACGAGGATGCGTTCGCCGGTGGTGACATCGCCGGCGAGTCCCTCGTAGGTGGTTCCGCAGGTCTGGCGGTCGCCCTGCACGCCCTCTTCGACGGTGATGGTGAAGGCGTCTCCGCGTTCAAGGAGTACGGGGCCTTCGGCGAAGCGGCCGAGTCGGATCTTCGGGCCTTGAAGGTCGGCGAGGATGCCGACGCTGCGGCCCGACTCGTCGGAGGCCTTGCGTACGTGGTGGTAGCGCTCCTCGTGGTCGGCGTAGGTGCCGTGGCTGAGGTTGAAGCGGGCTACGTCCATTCCGGCGTCGACCAGTGCCTTGATCTGGTCGTACGAGTCGGTGGCGGGGCCCAATGTACAGACGATTTTTGCTCGGCGCATGTTTCGAGCGTAGGCCTTACCGACGGGTAGGTAATTGGCGCCGCATGACTACTCAACAACCTTTGCGTGAAGGGTTATTGCCAAACGTTGAATTGTGCGCGGGGGTGCTCCGATGAGCGCGGAAGGTCGCTTTCCGTGCCCCCTCGGGCACAATTCCGAATAGGTCCTCGCGGTGGCTAGAGCCGGGGCGGCGCCATGGTGAACCGGGCGTTCACCTGGGCGTAGACGTGCTGGCGTTGGGGTTCGAGGTCGAGGGCGGCGGTTTCGTCGGCGGCGGCTTCCGCGTAGGCCATGGAGCGCATGGCGCGGCCGGGGGCCTGGGGGTACGGCTGGGCGTTCTCGGCGCCGATGTCGGCGAGTTCGACGAGGGCGGCGAGGGTGGTGCCGAGGGCTTCGGCGTATTCGCGGGCGCGCTGGACGGCTTCGCGGACGGCCTGTTGGCGGGCCTGGCGGTGGGAGGGGGAGGTGGGGCGCAGGGCCCACCAGGGGCCGTCGACGCGGGTGAGGTCGAGGTCGGCGAGCCGGGTGGTGAGTTCGCCGAGTGCGGTGAAGTCGGTGAGTTCGGCGGTGATGTGGACGCTGCCGTGGTAGGCGCGGACGCGTTCGCCCCGGCCGTGCTTGGTGAGTTCGGGGCTGATGGAGAAGGCGCCGGTCTCCAGGCGTTCGACGGCGTCGCCGTAGGTCTTGACGAGGTCGAGTGCGGTGTTGTTGCGGCGGGTGAGGTCGGCGAGGGCGTCGCGGCGGTCGGTGCCGCGGGCGCTGACGGTGATGCCGATGCGGGCGATCTCGGGGTCGACCTCCAGGTGCGCCTCACCGCGGACGGCGATGCGGGGCGAGTCGGGGGTGCCGTAGGGGAGGGCGGGGGCGGGTTCCTCTGCGGTGGGTGCCATACGTCCCACTCTGTCACCGGGGACCCTGTTGTGGTGTCCACAGGTCACCAGATCGAAACGTCCTGGACCTGTTGCGGTGGTGGCGCGTGGGCCAGAATCTACGCGCGTTGTGGACCGTTTCCTGAGGAGTCGCTGAGATGTCGCTGAACCGCCGCAAGTTCCTGAAGAAGTCCGCCGTGACGGGGGCGGGGGTCGCGCTCGCCGGGGCGGTGGCGGCTCCGGCCGCGCAGGCCGCCGAGTCGAAGAAGGGCGGCAAGCACGTGAAGCGGTACTCGCTGACGGTGATGGGCACGACGGACCTGCACGGCCACGTCTTCAACTGGGACTACTTCAAGGACGCGGAGTACCAGGACACGGCGGGCAACGCGCAGGGCCTGGCCCGGATTTCGACGCTGGTGAACGCGGTGCGCAAGGAGAAGGGCCGCTCGAACACGCTGCTCCTGGACGCGGGTGACACGATTCAGGGCACTCCGCTGACGTACTACTACGCGAAGGTCGACCCGATCACCGCGAAGCACGGTCCGGTCCACCCGATGGCGCAGGCGATGAACGCCATCGGCTATGACGCGGTGGCGCTCGGCAACCACGAGTTCAACTACGGCATCGAGACGCTGCGGAAGTTCGAGGAGCAGTGCCGTTTCCCGCTGCTGGGCGCGAACGCGCTGGACGCGAAGACGCTGAAGCCGGCTTTCCCGCCGTACTTCATCAAGAAGTTCCAGGTGCGGGGTGCGCCGCCGGTGAAGGTGGCGGTGCTCGGTCTGACGAACCCGGGTATCGCGATCTGGGACAAGGCGTACGTGCAGGGCAAGTTGGTGTTCCCGGGTCTGGAGGAGCAGGCCGCGAAGTGGGTGCCGAAGCTGCGGTCGATGGGCGCGGATGTCGTCGTGGTGTCGGCGCACTCCGGTTCGTCGGGTACGTCGTCGTACGGTGACCAGTTGCCGTACGTGGAGAACTCGGCGGCGCTGGTGGCGCAGCAGGTGCCCGGTATCGACGCGATTCTGGTCGGGCACGCGCACGTGGAGATACCGGAGTTGAAGGTCACGAACACGGCGACGGGCAGGACGGTGGTCCTTTCGGAGCCGCTGGCCTACGCGGAGCGGCTGTCGCTGTTCGACTTCGAGTTGGTCTTCGAGAAGGGGAAGTGGACGGTCGAGTCGGTAGCGGCGTCGGTCCGCAACTCGAACTCGGTCGCCGACGACCCGAAGATCACCCGGCTGTTGAAGGCCGAGCACGACGTGGTCGTGGCGTACGTCAACCAGGTGGTCGGTACGGCGACGGAGACCCTGACGACGGTCGAGGCGCGGTACAAGGACGCTCCGATCATCGACCTGATCACCAAGGTGCAGGAGGACGTGGTCAAGGCGGCACTGGTGGGGACGGAGTACGCGTCGCTGCCGGTGATCGCGCAGGCTTCGCCGTTCTCGCGTACGTCGGAGATCCCGGCCGGGAACGTGACGATCCGGGACCTGTCGAGCCTGTACGTGTACGACAACACACTGGTGGCGAAGCTGCTGACGGGTGCTCAGGTGCGGGCGTACCTGGAGTACTCGGCGAACTACTTCGTGCGGACGGCGGCGGGCGCGGCGATCGACACGGAGAAGCTGACGAACGCGAACAACCGGCCGGACTACAACTACGACTATGTGTCGGGGCTGGCGTACGACATCGACATCGCGCAGGCGGAGGGTTCGCGGATCAAGAACCTGACCTACAACGGTGCGGCGCTGGACGACGCGCAGCAGTTCGTGATGGCGGTGAACAACTACCGGGCCAATGGCGGTGGCGCGTTCCCGCACGTGGCGTCCGCGACGGAGCTGTGGGCGGAGTCGACGGAGATCCGGACGCGGATCGCGGAGTGGGTGACGGCGAAGGGCGCGCTGGACCCGGCGGAGTTCGCGTCGGTGGACTGGAAGCTGACGCGCGAGGGCACGCCGGTCTTCTGACGGGTCAGGCTGGGCTGTTGCGGATCCCGTCCGTCAGGGGGGTCAGGACGCGTTCCTGGCGGGCGGACGGGATCTTGGCCCGTTGTTCGAGTCCGAAGGTGGTGAAGGCCGTGCGCTCGGGGAGCGGGTAGGGGGCTTTGCCCGTCAGGGAGTTGAGGATGGTGGCGCTGCGCCAGGCGGCGAGGCCGAGGTCGGGGGCGCCGACGCCGTGGCTGTGGAGTTCGGCGTTCTGGACGTGCGCGTGGCCGGTGACGGAGGGGTCCAGGACCAGGCGGAATTGGTCGTCGACTCGCGGGCGTTCGGCGCTGTCGCGGCGGAGGTAGGGGTCGAGGCCGGCGAGGACGCGGTCGAGGGGGCGTTCGCGGTAGCCGGTGGCGAGGACGACGGCGTCGGTGGTGAGGCGGGAGCGGACGCCCTGCTGGACGTGTTCGAGGTGGAGTTCGACCTTGGTGGTGGCGACGCGTCCGGCGGTGCGGACGGTGACGGCGGGGGTGAGTACGGCGTCGGGCCAGCCGCCTTGCAGGCTGCGGCGGTAGAGCTCGTCGTGGATGGCGGCGATGGTGCCTGCGTCGATGCCTCTGTGGAGCTGCCATTGGGCGGCGACGAGCCGGTCGCGTACGGGTTCGGTGAGGGCGTGGAAGTAGCGGGTGTGGTCGGGCGTGAAGTGTTCCAGGCCGAGTTTGGAGTACTCCATGGGCGCGAAGGCCTCGGAGCGGGCCAGCCAGTGGATCTTCTCTTGTCCGACGGGCCGGTTGCGCAGCAGGTCGAGGAAGACCTCGGCGCCGGACTGTCCGGCGCCGACGACGGTGATGTGTTCGGCGGTGAGGAACCGCTCGCGGTGTTCGAGGTAGTCCGCGGCGTGGATGACGGGCACGCCGGGGGCCGCGACGAGGGGTTTGAGCGGTTCGGGGATGTGCGGGGCGGTGCCGACGCCGAGGACGATGTTTCGGGTGTAGGTGCGGCCGAGGGACTCGGCTTCTCCGTCGGTGTCGAGCCGGCTGAAGTCGACCTCGAACAGGGCGCGTTCGGGGTTCCAGCGGACGGCGTCGACCTGGTGGCCGAAGTGGAGTCCGGGCAGGCTCTCGGCGACCCAGCGGCAGTAGGCGTCGTATTCGGCGCGCTGGATGTGGAAGCGCTCGGCGAAGTAGAAGGGGAAGAGCCGGTCGCGGGCCTTGAGGTAGTTGAGGAAGGACCAGGGGCTCGCGGGGTCGGCGAGGGTCACCAGGTCGGCGAGGAAGGGCACTTGGAGGGTGGTGCCGTCGATGAGGAGGCCGGGGTGCCAGTCGAAGCCGGGGCGCTGTTCGTAGAAGACGGCGTCGAGTTCGGCGAGGGGCTGGGCGAGGGCGGCGAGGGAGAGGTTGAAGGGGCCGATGCCGATGCCCACCAGGTCGCGGGGTGCTTCGGCGGCTGGGCGTGGGGGGTGGGGGGTCGCGCTCATCGGGGGGTGTGTCCTTCCACCAGTTTCAGGAGTTCGGCCAGGTCGCCCTGCCGGGTGTGGGGGTTGAGGAGGGTGGCTTTGAGCCAGCGCCGGCCGTCGAGGGTGGCGCGTCCGAGGACGGCGCGTCCTTCGTGCAGGAGGGTGCGGCGTACGGCGGCGACGTCGTCGTCGGTGGCTTCGGCGGGCCGGAACAGTACGGTGCTGATGACTGGCCGGTCGTAGAGCTCGAAGCGGGGGTGGGCGGCAATGAGCTCGGCGAACTCGGCGGCGTGCGCGCAGACCTGGTCGACGAGTTCACCGATCCCGGCCCGTCCCAGGGTCCTGAGGGTGACGGCGATCTTGAGGATGTCGGGCCGCCGGGTGGTGCGCAGGGAGCGGCCGAGGAGGTCGGGGAGTCCCGCCTCGGTGTCGTCGTCGGCGTTGAGGTAGTCGGCGTGGTGGGCCACTGCGGCGAGGTCATGTCTGTCGCGGACGGTGAGGAGGCCCGCGGCGACGGGCTGCCAGCCCAGTTTGTGCAGGTCGAGGGTGACGGTGTCGGCGCGGTCGAGTCCGTCGAGTTTTCCGCGGTGCCGGTCGCTGAAGAGGAGGCCTCCGCCGTAGGCGGCGTCGATGTGGAGGCGGGCGCCGCGGCCGGCGCACAGGTCGGCGATCTCGGGCAGCGGGTCGATGAGCCCGGCGTCGGTCGTGCCGGCGGTGGCGGCGACGAGCAGCGGTCCGTGCACTTCGGTGAGGGCTTCGCAGAGCGCCGCGGGGTCCATGGTGCCGGCGGGCGCGGGGACGACGACCGGGTCGGGGAGGCCGAGCAGCCAGGCGGCGCGGGGCAGCGAGTGGTGGGCGTTGGCCCCGTGCACGAGCCGTACCCCGCCGTGGGCCTCCCGGGCCAGCAGCAGGGCGAGTTGGTTGGACTCGGTGCCGCCGGTGGTGACGAGGGCGTCCGCCGCGCCGGTTTCCCGTGCCAGCGCCCGGGTGACCAGCGACTCCAGTTCGGAGGCGGCCGGGGCCTGGTCCCAGGAGTCCAGGGAGGGGTTGAGGGCGGAGGCGGCGAGGTCCGCGGCGACGGCCACGGCGAGGGGTGGGCAGTGCAAGTGGGCCGCGCACAAGGGGTGCGCGGGGTCCGCGGCGCCCTCGGCCAGTGCCCGCACCAGAATGTGCAGGGCCTCTTCGCTCCCGCGCTCCGGCAGTACGTCCCCGACCGCGTCCCGTACCCGCCGGGCCACCTCCTCCGGTCCCCCGGCCGGCAGGGGGCCGCCTCTCGCCTCGGCGCCCTCGTGCAGGGCGTCGAGGACGGTGTCGAGCAATGGCCGCAGTGCGTCCGGGCCTTCGGGGCCTGAGGCGAGGGGCGGCGTACTCATGGGGTGTCCTCCGGTGGGCGCGCGGCTGGATGGACTCCCACCCTGTACGCGACGCGACCCGCCGCGCCCGTGAAGCCCAACGATCCGACCCAAAAGGGGGTACTGCCGTACGGAGGAAATGTGTCGGAGCGGCGCAGGTGCTAGGCGGTTCTTCGCCCCCTCCGCCCCTTCCCGTCCCGTCTCTCGGGGGCTCCGCCCCCGAACCCCCGCTCCTCAAACGCCGGAGGGGCTATTTCTAGCCCGTCCGGCGATTGAGGACGAGCGCGTCAGCGCGATGCGGGGGTCTGGGG
>NZ_JBIVKZ010000013.1:0-291102 GCF_044751025.1 Streptomyces sp. NPDC088747 | reverse complement strand
AGGACGAGCGCGAAGCGCGAAAGGGGGGTCTGGGGGCGCAGCCCCCAGGGACGGGACGGGAAGGGGCGGAGGGGGCGAACAACCCCCCGGCCCAACCCCCGTCACCCCTCCCGCAACCCCTTCGCCAACGCCCCCTCCCCCACCACCGAGACCCGCCCCTCCCGCACCGCGTCAAGCAGGGTCAACTCCCCCCGGCTCACGGCCTCACACGTCCACGCGTCGAGGGACAGCCGGACATCCGGCTCCTCCCGAGCGGGCCCGTCCCCGTACGCCGCCCCTCCCTCCGCCCCCAGCCACACATGGAACTCCCCCTCGTCGAGGCGGACTTCCACCAGCCCCACCCCCGCCGGCCCCAACCCCCGCAGCAACGGCAACGCGAACCAGTGCGCCCGCACGGCATCGGTGGGCCGCCGCTCGCCCAGCTCTGCGGCACCCCACTCCCCGAGCGCCTGCAGCACGGGAAGCAACTCCCGCCCGCGGGAGGTGAGTTCGTACACGAACGCCGCACCGGGCGGCGGAAGCCTCCGCCGCGTCGCCAGCCCGTCGCGCTCCATGTCCTTGAGCCGGGACGCGAGGACGTCCGTACTGACGCCGGGCAGGTCCGCGTGCAGGTCGGTGTAACGGCGCGGCCCGCCGAGGAGTTCGCGGACGATCAGCAGGGTCCAGCGGTCCCCGACGGCGTCGAGCGCCCGGGCGGCGGAGCAGTACTGGTCGTAGCTTCGGCGAGGTGACATGTGACGCAGTCTAGACATGTCATTGGACTTTCCAAGCGCGCACTTGGTAAAACCAAGCGATACAACGAACCGGAGGACACAGCGCATGGAGTTCCGGCAGTCGAGCAAACTCAGCGAGGTCTGTTACGAGATCCGGGGCCCGGTGATCGAGCAGGCCGACGCGCTGGAGGCGGCGGGCCACAGCGTGCTGCGCCTGAACACCGGCAACCCCGCGCTCTTCGGTTTCGAGGCACCGGAGGAGATCCTCCAGGACATGATCCGGATGCTCCCCCAGGCACACGGCTACACCGACTCGCGCGGCATCCTCTCCGCCCGCCGAGCGGTGGCCCAGCGCTACCAGGACCGCGGCCTCGATGTCGGCGTCGACGACGTCTTCCTCGGCAACGGCGTCTCCGAGCTGGTGTCGATGGCCGTACAGGCGCTGGTCGAGGACGGCGACGAAGTCCTCATCCCCGCGCCGGACTTCCCCCTGTGGACGGCGGTGACCACGCTCGCCGGCGGCAAGGCCGTGCACTACCTGTGCGACGAGCAGTCCGACTGGTACCCGGACCTCGCCGACATGGCCGCGAAGATCACCGACCGGACCCGCGCCGTCGTCATCATCAACCCCAACAACCCGACCGGCGCGGTGTATCCGAAGGAGATCATCGAGGGCATCCTGGACCTCGCGCGCCGCCACGGCCTGATGGTGTTCGCCGACGAGATCTACGACCAGATCCTGTACGACGACGCCGTGCACCACTCCGCCGCCGCACTCGCCCCCGACCTGGTCGTCCTCACCTTCTGCGGCCTGTCCAAGACCTACCGCGTCGCCGGATTCCGCTCCGGCTGGCTGGTCGTCACCGGGCCCAGGCAGCACGCGCGCAGCTATCTGGAGGGCCTGACGATGCTCGCCTCCATGCGGCTGTGCGCCAACGCGCCCGCCCAGTACGCCATTCAGGCCGCGCTCGGCGGCCGCCAGTCCATCCACGAACTGACCGCTCCCGGGGGCCGCCTGCACGAACAGCGCGACCGCGCCTGGGAGAAGCTCAACGAGATCCCCGGCGTCTCGTGCGTGAAACCCAAGGGCGCCCTGTACGCCTTCCCGCGCATCGACCCCGCGGTCCACAAGATCCACGACGACGAGAAGTTCGTCCTCGATCTCCTGCTCCGCGAGAAGATCCAGGTCGTCCAGGGCACCGGCTTCAACTGGCCCCGGCCCGACCACTTCCGCATCCTCACCCTCCCGTACGCCGACGACCTGGACGCGGCGATCAGCCGGATCGGACGGTTCCTGAGCGGGTACCGGCAGTAGCGCCGACCGGCTCAGCAGGGTGTGCGGCCGGCGCCCGCCGGTGACACCGTACGGAGGGACAGTCACGCGTGAAGAGCGCGAGGAGCGTGAAGAGCGCGAGTAGCGTGCGGAGCGCGAAGCGGCGGAAAGGGTTCGGCGATGGGTGACCTTCTCCTCGTACGGCATGGTGAGACCGAGTGGTCGCTGTCCGGACGGCACACGGGTTCGACCGACATCCCGCTGACCGAGAACGGGCGGGAGCAGGCCCGCAGGATCGCCCCGCTGATCGCCCGGCACCACATCGCGGCGGCGTTCGTCAGCCCCATGCAGCGGGCCCGGGAGACGGCACGGCTGGCCGGGATCGGCGGCGCGCGGGTCGACGCGGACCTGTCGGAGTGGGACTACGGCGGGTACGAGGGGATCACCACCGTCGAGATCCACCGGACCAGGCCGGACTGGTTCCTGTTCACTGACGGGGTCACGGCCGGTCCGCCCGAGCACCCCGGGGAGAGCCCCGACGAGGTCGGAGCCCGCGCGGAACGGATGCTGGCCAGGATCGACGCGGCGCTCGCCGAGTCGGAGGGCAGTGTGGTGGTCGTGTCGCACGGCCACTTCCTGCGGGTGCTGACCGCACGGCGGCTCGGGCTGCCCGCCGGGGACGGCGCCCTGTTCCAGCTCGCCACCGGGACCATGAGCCGGCTGAGCACGGAGCACCGGCGCCATGTGGTGGCCGGCTGGAATGTCAGACCCGACTCGTACTGTTCTCATGGGCCGCTCTCCCCGCCGGGACAGGGGCCGCAGGAGCAGTGACCGACGGCGGAGGGAGAGCGCCGTGACCCGACCACCGACCGCCGCGCAGCGGCGTGTCATCGACGCCGCCGACCCGGTGACGGGTCGGCTGAGGGGTACGGAGGCCCAGCTCGCCGCCCTGGTCGGCCGCGGGCTCGCCTTCCGGCACCCCAGACCTCCGCACGCCCACTTCCTGACGCCCGCCGGACATCGCGTACGGGAGACCCCGGAGTCCGAACCGGGCGCAGAGGCACCCGCGACCGCGACCCCGGCGGGTTCGGAAGGCTCCGGGGGCTCCGAGGGCTCCGGTGTGTTCGCCGCGCGGATCGGCGGCGAGGAGGGCGGCGGCACCGGTCCCGCCCGGCTGCGCGAGGTGCACAGTGCCTGGCAGGGGCTCCTTGAGATGCGCCGGATGACCAATCCGGACGGCGCCACGGACCGTCCGTGCGGGTGGGAGCGGACCCATCTGGTGCGGGCCGCGGCGCTCGCCCTGGAGGCGGCCGGTCACCGGCCCGCCGACGCGGCTGCCGCGAGCCCCGGCTATCGGGTGCGCGCCACCCCGCAGCCGGAGGCCGTCGCCGTGCACGAGCCGGACCCCGGCGCGCTGCGCGCCTGCGCGGCCACGCTGGAGAAGGCGGGCTGGCAGACCGGCGAGCACACGGAGCCGCGCACCGGGTCCCGGTATGTGCTGGCGTCGCCCCGGCGCGCGTGAGGAGGCCGGACGGCGTCCTGTAGAAGGGGTGTTGGACTCGATCGGACGATCAGAGCCGACCGTCATTCAGGGAGAAGTCGTGGCAGAGCAGTCCTCCGTCCCGGTGACCGTGCGCGGGTACGAGACCGATGTGCAGGCGCACCTCAATCAGAGCGTCTACCTCCAGTACGCCGAGCACGCCCGCTGGTCGCTGTTGCAGGCGTCCGGGATCAGCCAGCGGAAGCTGCTGGACGAGGGTGTGGGCCCGGTGGCGCTGGAGACGAACATCCGTTATCTGCGCGAACTGCGCGCGGGCGACGAGGTCGAGGTGACCTGCGGCTTCCTGTGGGGAGAGGGGAAGACCTTCCGCATCGAGCAGACCGTCCGCAAGACGGACGGCACGGTCGCCGCCGAACTCACCGGCGTCGGCGGGCTGCTGGACCTCAAGGAGCGCAAGCTCCTCGCGGACCCCCGGGAACGCTTCCGCGCGCTGGCCGACCACCCGCGGTGGTTCAACTTCTGACGGCCCCGCGGCCGACCCCTCCTCCCCCGCCCGGCGATCACTCCGGCGAGAACCGGGCGGCCCACGCGTCCACCGGCTCGGGCCGGCGCTCGGCGTCCTGGCCCGCGCGCGACTCGGCGATGGCCCCGCGGTGCCGCTCGGCCCGCCCGTGAGGGACAGCAGCGGCGGCCCTTCTGCGAGCGCGATGCCGATCGGCGTGGCAGGTCCGAGCAGGCGGCCACCCTGTTCCTCCGTCGCCGCACCCTGTTCCTCCGTCGCCGAGGACGGCACGACAACGGCCCGAGTCAGCACTCACGCCTGACCCGGTCGGCACCGGCCCCCATTACCTCCTGACGGGTATACGTCAATCGTAATCTCTGGTAGGAAACTTTCCTAACAGTACGCGGATGCGACCCACTCCCCAACGGAGGTACCGTGCACACCCCCCACATACGCACGTCACGACGCACCCTGCTCGCGGTGATCGGAGCTTCTCTGGTGGCTGGCCCCGTCCTCGCGACCCAGTCGGCGAGCGCCGCCGCGATCGGTCTGGACGACCCGGCGAAGAAGGAGATCGCCATGAAGCTGGTGTCCAGCGCGGAGAACTCCTCGCTGGACTGGAAGGCGCAGTACCGCTACATCGAGGACATCGGCGACGGGCGCGGCTACACGGCCGGAATCATCGGCTTCTGCTCCGGCACCGGCGACATGCTCGACCTCGTCGAGCTGTACGCGCAGCGCAACCCCGGCAACGTCCTGGCCAGGTACCTGCCCGCGCTGCGCCAGGTCGACGGCACCGACTCGCACCAGGGCCTGGACCCCGCCTTCCCGGGCGACTGGGCGAGGGCGGCCCAGGACCCGGCGTTCCAGCAGGCCCAGAACGACGAGCGGGACCGCGTCTACTTCAACCCGGCCGTCCGGCAGGGCAAGGCCGACGGCATCGGTGTCCTCGGCCAGTTCACGTACTACGACGCCATCGTGATGCACGGCGACGGCGGCGACAGCACCGGCTTCAGCAGCATCCGCAGGCGGGCACTGACCACGGCCAGGCCGCCGGCCCAGGGCGGCGACGAGGTGACGTATCTGAACGCGTTCCTCGACGCGCGCGTATGGGCCATGAAGCAGGAAGAGGCCCACGAGGACACCAGCCGGGTCGACACCGCGCAGCGGGTCTTCCTGCGCAACCGGAACCTGAACCTGAACACGCCGCTGGACTGGCAGGTGTACGGCGACAGTTTCCACATCGGCTGAGGCCGGCTCGCCTCCGCCGCACGGTCGCGCCGAGGCCGACTCGCCCTCGCCGCGCGGTCGTTGGGACGCGCGCCCGGACCTGAACCCGGGCGCGCGTCACAGTCGGCGGGGCGGACAAGGACAGGCGGGACAGGCGGACCCGGCCGGTCCGTGCGAGGGTCCGGCGTTCGCCGGACGGTCCGGCCGGGTCAGCGCGCCATCGCCCCGCTGCGCTGCCCGGCGATCTCCTCGCCCGCCTCCATGGGATGGGTCACGTCGTCCGCGTCCTGCCCCTTGCCGAGGTGGTTGAAGACGAGGTTGAGGAGCACGGCGGCCACGCATCCGGTCGAGATCCCCGAGTCCAGGACGATCTTCGCCGTCTCCGGGAAGGCGTGGTAGAACTCCGGCGCGGTGATCGGGATGATGCCGACGGCCAGCGACACCGCGACGATCAGGACGTTGTTGTCCTTCTCCAGGCCGGCCCGTACGAGGGTCTGGATGCCACTGGCCGCGACCGAGCCGAACAGGACGACGCCCGCGCCGCCGAGCACCGGACGCGGTACGACGGCGATCAGGGACGCGGCCATGGGGCACAGGCCCATCAGCACGAGGAAACCGCCGCCCGTGGCGACGACGTACCGGCTGCGGATCCTCGTCATCGCGACCAGGCCGATGTTCTGTGCGAAGGCGCTGCACATGAACCCGTTGAAGAGCGGGCTGATCGCCGAGCCGAGGGTGTCCGCGCGCAGGCCCGCCGCGATGGTCCGCTCGTCGGCGGGGCGCTCGACTATCTCACCCAACGCCAGCATGTCCGCGGTCGATTCGGTCATCGAGACCACCATCACCACGCACATCGAGACGATCGCGGCGATCTGGAACTGCGGTGCGCCGAAGTGGAACGGGGTCGGGAAGCCGACGACGGACGCGTCGGCGACCGGTCCGAAGTCCGTGACGCCGAACGGGATCGCGAGGAGCGTGCCGACGACCAGGCCGAGCAGTACGGCGATCTGCTTGACGAAGCCGCGGGTGAAGCGGCGCAGGACCAGCACGATGAGGAGGGTGCCGGCCGCGAGCCCCAGGTAGGTCCGCGAACCGTAGTCCTGCGCGGCAGGGTCGGGGCCCTGCGCCCAGCCGAAGGCGACCGGGAGGAGCGAGACGCCGATCAGGGTGATCACGGTGCCGGTGACGACGGGCGGGAAGAAGCGGACCGCCTTGCTGAAGAAGGGGGCGGCTATGAACCCGAGGATTCCCGCGACGATGACGGCGCCGAAGATGACCGGCAGCGCGTCGCTCTTGTCGTCGGTGGAGGCGACGACCGCGGTCATCGGGGCGACGCCCGCGAAGGTGACGCCGTTGACGAACGGCAGCCTGGCGCCGATCTTCCAGATGCCGAGGGTCTGGAGGAAGGTGGCTAGGCCTGCGGTGAACAGGCAGGCGCCGGTGAGGAAGGTCAGTTCGGTGGCGGAGAGACCGACGGCGGCGCCGACGATCAGCGGTGGCGCGACGACACCCGCGTACATGGCGGCGACGTGCTGAAGGCCGGTGGTGGCCATCTTCAGGGGCGGGAGCTTCTCGTCAACTGGGTGCTTGGATTGGCCAGTTGGTTGTGCATCGGTGCTGGGCTCGGGCTGCTGGGCGGCCACGGCGGCTCCTCCGGTCGGTTACACGTCGGCGTTGACGCGGGGTTCAGGGAGGTGATGCGCGGTCATGGGTCCCCCCGCGCGGGCGATGCCTGGTCGGGGGGAGGGACCGGGACGGAGGCCGTTCGGGGGAACGGGGACCGTTCCGGGGCGCGCACGTCCATGCGCGCCCCGGCGACGGCCGCCATGGACCCCGCTCGGGTCCACGGCTACCGGCCGGGGGCCGTCCCCCTCGGCCGGAGATCTTGGGTTGTCCGGGCCTGTACGGCGATGGGCGCCGGCCCGGCGTTCAGGCCTGTACGCCGGGCGCGTCACGGACCGTCGGGCCCGCGCGGCGACGCGCGTCAGGCGGGACCTGGTCCGGCCCGCGCGGCGACGCGGGCCGGGCCGGACCGTCAGGCCCGCGCGGCGATACGCGCGAGACGCTGTGCCTGTTCCCGGGTGGAGCGGGCGATGGCGTCCTCGTCGACGTGCAGGAGCCGGCTGTCCTCGACGACCGGACGGCCGTTGACGAGCGAGAGGGTGACCGGGGCCGCCGCGCCGAAGACCAGCGCGGTCACCGGGTCGGCGATCGAGGCGTGCGCCAGGGTGTCCAGCTTCCAGAGCACGAGGTCGGCGAGCTTGCCGGGTTCCAGGGAGCCGATCTCGGCCGCCCTGCCCAGGACTTGAGCACCGCCGTAGGTGCCGAGGCGCAGTGCCTGACGGGCGTTCAGGGCAGCCTCGCGGTGGGCGCCGAGGCGGTTGACGAGGAGCGCGTTGCGCAGTTCGGTGTGCAGTTCGCCTGACTCGTTGGACGCGGTGCCGTCGACGCCGAGGCCGACCGGGACGCCGGCCGCGAGCATGTCGGGGACGCGTGCGATCCCGGCCGCCAGACGGGCGTTGGAGGACGGGCAGTGGGCCACACCCGTCTTCGTACGGGCGAAGGCGGCGATGTCGGAGTCGTTCATGTGGACGCAGTGCGCCATCCACACGTCCTCGCCGAGCCAGCCGGTCGACTCGAAGTACTCGGTGGGGCCCATGCCGAACAGTTCCTTGCAGAACTGCTCCTCCTCCACGGTCTCCGAGCCGTGCGTGTGCAGCCGTACGCCCTTGCGGCGGGCCAACTCGGCGCCCTGCCGCATCAGTTCGGTGGAGACGGAGAAGGGCGAGCAGGGTGCGACGGCCACCTGCGTCATCGCGCCGAAGGAGGGGTCGTGGTGTTCGTCGACCGTCGCCTCGGTGGCGGCGAGCGCCCCTTCGAGGGTCTCGACGGCGAAGTCCGGCGGCAGTCCGCCGTCCTTCTCGCTGCGGTCCATGGAGCCGCGGGCCAGGGTGAAGCGGACGCCCGTCTCGCGCGCGGCCCGGATGATCGAGCCGGACAGGTCGCCGGAGCCCTTCGGGAAGACGTAGTGGTGGTCCATGGCGGTGGTGACTCCGCCGCGGGCCATCATGGCGAGGGAGCCCTGCGCCGCCGCGTACGTCATCGGCTCGTCGATGCGCGCCCAGGTCGGGTAGAGGGCGACCAGCCAGTTGAAGAGGTTGTGGTCGGTGGCGAGGCCCCGGGTGATCCACTGGTAGAAGTGGTGGTGGGTGTTGACCAGGCCCGGGGTCACCAGGTGGCCGGTGCCGTCGATGCGGCGTACGACGTTCTCCAGGTCCTGCGGGGCGCTGCCCGCGCCGAGCGACTCGATGAGGTTGCCCGCGACGACGACGTGGCCCGTCGCGTACTCGGTGTCGCCCGCGTCCACCGTCGCGATCGCACAGTTCTCGATGACGATCCGCTGGACTTCCGCCGATGCTGCCATGGTGCGTCCTTCTTCGTTCTCGGGGGTGGGCACGGCAGGACCCTGGAGGTTTGAGTGCCGCGGCGGGGAGGCCACGGGTGCCGAAGGAGGGGGTGCCCCCGGCCGGCCGGGGGCACCGGGCAGGGGTCAGAGATTGGTGAGGTCGACAGGGATCCGCGGTTCGAGGCCGTCACGCAGGACGGTCGCCTCGATGAGGCCGTACGGCCGGTCCGCCGCGAAGTAGACCTCGTTGTCGTTCTCGAGGCCGAACGGCTTCAGGTCGACCAGGAAGTGGTGCTTGTTCGGGAGCGAGAAGCGGACCTCGTCGATCTCGCCGCGGTGGTTGATGATCCGCGAGCCCATTTGGTACAGGGTCTGCTGGAGGGAGAGCGAGTACGTCTCCGCGAAGGCCTGGAGCATGTGCTTCCTGACCTGGTCGTAGGACTTCTCCCAGTTGGGCATCTGCTGGTCGTCGCTGGACCAGTTGAAGCGCCAGCGGGCGGAGACCTGGGTGGCGAGGATGCGGTCGTAGGCCTCGGGCAGCGTCGTGTACTTGTCCTTGACGTAGCCCCAGAACTCGGAGTTGGTCGAGTTCATCACGACGAGGTCCTTCAGGCCCGAGATGATCTCCCAGGACGAGCCGTCGTAGGTGATCTGGCTGACCCGGGTCTCCTGGCCCTTGCGTACGAAGGAGTGCTTGACCTCGTCGGCGCCGATGAACCTCGAGTTGGCGTCCGAGGTCTCGATGCGCTCCCAGGAGTACTCCTCGATCCGGATCCGCGCCTGCTTGATGGGCTCCTGGCTCGTCACGAAGTGCCGGGCGAGGTGGATGCCGAACTGCTCGGCGGACTCGATGCCGTGCTCCTTGGCGAAGGCGTACACCGTGTTCTTGGTGGTGTCCGTGGGCAGGACGTTCGCGTTGGAGCCCGAGTAGTGGACCTCCTCCATGTCGCCGCTCAGCGCGACCGACACGTTCAGGTCCTTGATGTGATGGGTGTCGCCGTCCCGCGTGATCTTGACGACGCGGTTCTCGGCCTTGCCGTACTGGTTCTGTCCCAGGATCACAGGGCGCCCAGGGCGGGGGTTGTCGGTCATGTCTGCTAGCTCCCTCGGTAAACGGAGTAGCCGAACGGGTTGAGCAGCAGCGGTACGTGGTAGTGCTCGCCCGGCCTGACGGCGAAGGTGATGGCCACCTCGGGGAAGAACGCTCCGGTCGCACCGCTGTCCCGATTCGCGGGGGCGTCCTGCTGCGCATCGGCTTGCTTCTTCTCGAAGTACGCCTCGACCTCGAAGTCGAGCCGTACGTGGGTCGTCCCCTCCGGCAGCGCCGGAAGGTCCTTGCACCGGCCGTCCGCGTCGGTCGCGGAGCCGCCGAGCGCCTGCCAGTCCGCGGCGGTTCCGGCGCGGGCCGCGAGTGAGACGGCGACACCCCCGGCGGGGCGTCCGACGCTGGTGTCCAGGACGTGCGTGGACACGGAGGCTGTGCGGTCGGTGCTCATGCGTCGTCTTCCTGTACGAGATTGCCGAGCCGGATGCGGTTGATCCTGCCCAGCTCGATGCGGACGATCTCGCGTTCCCGCTCCGGCGGGTTGCCGAGCCGTTCCCTGGCCGCGTCGCGCATCTGCTCGCCGGTCCTGCCGGTGGCGCAGATGAGGAAGACGTGTCCGAACCTCTCCTGGTACGCCAGGTTGAGTTCGAGCATCTCCTCCCTGAGCGCCTCGGAGGCGCCGGCCATACCGCGCTGCTCCCGGGAGGAGGTCGGGTCCCCGGGCTTGGGCCGGCCGATCGGCGGATGTCCGGCCATCGCCTGGGCGAGGTCCGCGTCGGTCAGCCCGGCCATGACGGCGTCGCTCGTGGCGAGCAGGTCGGCGAGACTGGCGAAGGGGCGGCGGGCGAGCAGTGCGCTCCCCCATGCCGTTGAGGCGCACGCCTCGTGGAGGGCGGCGGCTGCCGCGTGCTCCTCCATGGCGTTGAACCGGGCCAGGCCCGGTGTCGAGGAACTCGAAGTCACGGGAGCCTCCGTGGCCTTGTTGCTGGACGGGCTGCGGATAGCTAACGCCCTCGGAAACATCACGTCAACACTTTGTTGAAAACTTCGGGTAACAAAAACCGCCGCCCGGACGTTACGGGCGGCGGGGGCCGACGGGGGACCGGACTCGGCCGCTTCCAGGTGTGTCGTACCTGGTCAGACGCCCTTCTCACGGTTCAGGTAGTTGTAGACGGTGAAGCGGCTCACCCCGAGGGCGCTCGCCACCGTCTCCACGCCGTGCCGCACGGAGAAGGCGCCGCGCGCCTCCAGTATCCGTACGACCTCCTGCTTGGCCTTGCGGTCCAGGTCGGCCAGCGGCTTGCCCCGCTTGCGCTCCAGGGCGGCCAGGATGTGATCGAGCGAGTCGGCGAGCTGGGGCAGGCGGACGGCGACGACGTCCGCGCCCTCCCAGGACAGCACCACGTCGTCGAGGCCGGCCTGGTCCGGCGGCAGCATCTCGCCCCCCATGGCGTCGACGAGCGGCTTGACGGCCGAGACGAAGGGGTCGTCCCCGAACGCGGTCACCGCTTCCCCTCCTCGACGACGTTCACCTGCAACGAGACCCGGGTGGCACCCGCCTCCAGGGTCCTGCGCAGCAGCGCGTCGACCGCGCCGAGCACCGCGTCCGCGCCGCCCTCCGCGGTGTTGCCGAAGGGGCCGACGTCCACGGCGTCCAGCTCGGCGGACTCGACCACCTCACGGGCGACCAGCGCGTGCGGCGGCGCCTCGTCGAGGTCGAAGGGCTCGGTCGTGAACTCCACTCTCAATCGCACGCGCTCAACCTACTGCGCGCCGTCGATTTTCCGGCAGCCCCCTCTTGACAACCCCCGACACACGGCGGCAATCTTCCATTAAGCAGAAACGAACTTCCGCAATACGGAATCAGCCAGAACCGCCAGCACACCGCCCCGCTGATACGGAAGGGAGCGCCGACCCCCTATGGGATTCGCGGACCAGCGCTTCAACGTCAACCTGTCGATCCTCTTCACGGAGCTCCCGCTCCTGGAGCGCCCCGCGGCCGCCGCCGCAGCGGGCTTCATGGCGGTCGAGCTCTGGTGGCCCTGGGTCGACTCCCCCACCCCCGAGCAGTCCGAGCTCGACGCCCTCAAGCGGGCGATCGAGGACGCGGGCGTCCAGCTCACGGGGCTGAACTTCTACGCCGGCCGGCTGCCGGGCCCGGACCGCGGCGCGTTGTCGATCCCGGGTGAGGAGTCGGTGCGGTTCCACGCCAACATCGACGTGGCCGCGGACTTCGCCGAGTCGCTCGGCTGCCGTGCGCTCAACGCCCTGTACGGCAACCGCGTCGAGGGCGTGGACCCGGCCGAGCAGGACGAACTCGCCCTGGAGAACCTGGTACTGGCGGCCCGCGCGGCCGACCGCATCGGCGCGATCCTGCTGATCGAGGCCCTCAACAAGCCCGAGTCGCCGCTCTACCCGCTGGTCACCGCCCCGGCCGCCGTCGAGATCGTCGACAAGGTCAACGAAGCCACCGGCCTGGGCAACGCCAAGTTCCTCATGGACCTCTACCACCTGTCCATGAACGGCGAGGACCTGCCGTCGGTCATCGAGCGGTTCGCCGCCAGGACCGGCCATGTGCAGATCGCCGACAACCCGGGCCGCGGCGCGCCCGGCACCGGTTCGCTCCCGCTGGAGGACCTCCTCGACCAGCTGACGAAGGCCGGTTACGAGGGCTGGGTCGGCCTGGAGTACAAGCCGGGCGACCGGCCGAGCGCCGAGTCCTTCGAGTGGCTGCCCCGGGCGGCCCGAGCCGCCCGCTGAGCGGCAACTCACCGACGTATCGCAGCAGTCAGAGAGGCACCCTCATGAGCAGCAACCCCGCAGCTTCCCCCCACCCGGCCCGCCCGTCGGTCGCGTGGATCGGTCTCGGCATCATGGGCTCCCCCATGTCCGAGAACCTGATCAAGGCCGGATACGACGTCACCGGCTTCACCCTGGAGAAGGACAAGCTGGAGCGGCTGGCCGGCGCCGGCGGCACCGCGGCGGGCTCGATCGCCGAGGCCGTGCGGGACGCCGACGTGGTGATCACCATGGTGCCCGCGTCCCCGCACGTCGAGGCGATCGCGTACGGCCCCGACGGCATCCTGGAGAACGCGCGGCCCGGCACCCTCCTGATCGACATGTCCTCCATCACCCCGCAGACCTCCGTGGACCTCGCGAAGGCCGCCGCGGAGAAGGGCATCCGGGTGCTGGACGCCCCTGTGTCCGGCGGTGAGGCCGGCGCGGTCGAGGCCGTGCTGTCCATCATGGTGGGCGGCGACCGGGCCGACTTCGACGAGGCGGCGCCGGTCTTCGACGCCCTCGGCAAAACCATCGTGCTGTGCGGTCCGCACGGCTCGGGCCAGACCGTGAAGGCCGCCAACCAGCTGATCGTCGCCGTGAACATCCAGGCGTGCGCCGAGGCCGTGGTCTTCCTGGAGAAGTCGGGCGTGGACCTGACGGCCGCCCTGGACGTCCTCAACGGCGGACTCGCCGGCTCGACCGTGCTGACGCGGAAGAAGGACAACTTCCTCAACCGCGACTTCAAGCCGGGCTTCCGAATCGACCTGCACCACAAGGACATGGGCATCGTCACCGACGCCGCCCGCAACGTCGGCGCGGCCCTGCCGGTCGGCGCCGTGGTGGCCCAGCTGGTCGCCAGTCTGCGCGCGCAGGGTGACGGCGGCCTGGACCACTCGGCCCTGCTGCGGGCCGTGGAGCGCCTTTCCGGCGCCCAGGTCTGACCCCTTCGAGACTTCCGGGCCACGGCGGCGCTGACACCTGTCCTGTCGCGCCCATGCGCCGCCGTGGCCCGGATCCATGCCCACCACTTCAACAAACTGTTGACGTCCGGTTCGCCCCGAACCTAGGCTCCACCCAGCGGAAGCTCCACCAAGCGGAAGAAGGTTTCCGCTGATCCTCGTACGGAAGGTCACGATGTCGAAGCGCGTGCTTACGACCGAGTCCGGCGCTCCGGTCGCCGACAACCAGAACTCCGCCACCGCCGGCGTCGGCGGCCCGCTGCTTCTCCAGGACCAGCACCTGCTGGAGAAGCTCGCCCGGTTCAACCGTGAGCGCATCCCGGAGCGGGTGGTGCACGCCCGCGGCTCCGGGGCGTACGGCTACTTCGAAGTGACCGACGACGTCACGGACTTCACCCACACCGACTTCCTGAAGTCGGTCGGCAGGCGCACCGAGGTCTTCCTGCGCTTCTCCACGGTCGCGGACAACCTCGGCGGGGCGGACGCGGTCCGTGACCCCCGCGGCTTCGCGCTGAAGTTCTACACGGAGGAGGGGAACTACGACCTCGTCGGGAACAACACCCCGGTCTTCTTCGTCAAGGACCCGGTCAAGTTCCCCGACTTCATTCACTCGCAGAAGCGCGACCCGTTCACCGGCAGGCAGGAGCCGGACAACGTCTGGGACTTCTGGGCGCACTCCCCCGAGGCGACGCACCAGATCACCTACCTGATGGGCGACCGCGGCATCCCGGCCTCCTACCGCCACATGAACGGCTACGGCTCGCACACCTACCAGTGGACGAACGCCGAGGGCGAGGCCTTCTTCGTCAAGTACCACTTCAAGACGAACCAGGGCGTACGCAGTCTCTCCAGCGAGCAGGGCGCCGAGCTGGCGGGCAGGGACCCCAACTCCCACCAGACGGACCTGCTCCAGGCCATCGAACGGGGGATGAACCCGTCCTGGACCCTGCACGTGCAGATCATGCCGGCGGCGGAGGCGGCCGACTACCGCTTCAACCCCTTCGACCTCACCAAGGTGTGGCCGCACCGGGACTACCCGCTGCGGCGGGTGGGCCGACTGGTGCTCGACCGCAACCCCGACAACGTGTTCGCCGAGGTCGAGCAGGCCGCGTTCTCCCCGAACAACTTCGTTCCGGGCATCGGTCCTTCGCCGGACAAGATGCTCCAGGGCCGCCTGTTCGCCTACGCCGACGCGCACCGCTACCGCCTGGGCGTCAACCACACGCTGCTCGCGGTGAACGCCCCGAGGGCGACGGCCGCGGACAACTACGGCCGTGACGGGCTCATGGCCGTCAACTCCCAGGGCCGGCATGCCAGGAACTACGAGCCCAACTCGTACGGGGGCCCGGTCGAGACCGGCCGCCCGCTGTCGTCCCCGCTCGCGGTGAACGGCCACACGGGCACGCACGAGGCTCCCCTGCACACCAAGGACGACCACTTCTTCCAGGCGGGCGAGCTGTACCGCCTGATGTCCGCGGAGGAGAAGTCCCGGCTGGTCGCGAACATCGCCGGCGGCCTCTCCCAGGTCTCCCGCGACGACGTGATCGAGAAGAACCTCGCCCACTTCCACGCCGCCGACCCGGAGTACGGCAGGCGCGTGGCGGAGGCGGTCCACGCCCTGCGCGAGGACTGACCTCCAACTCACAGGCTGCGTACGGGATCTGACGGGAGGTCTGATCCCGGACGCGCGCCCGCCGCCGACCGCGTGGACCCGGATGAGGGGTGGCCACACGGCCGGCGGACGGGCAGGCCGAGGACCGCGGCGGTGTGTGAGCCAGTGCGGTGGTCAAGGTTCCGGGGCTCCCTTCTCGACCTGAGGGAAGGCCGCCCCGGTTCCATCGCATCCGCCGCGGTCCCAGCCGCACAGCACGACCACCGGCCGAGCCGGGACCACCGGCTCCCTCCGGACCACCGGCTCCCTCCGGATCAGAGGACACGCCCGGACCACCGGCTCGGGCCGGTCCACCGGCACCGAACCCGTCCCCACCGACTCCGTCCGGCGGCGCGAATGTCCTGTCGCGCCCAGCCTCGCGCCGTCGGACGGCAACAACCGCAGAGCTCGTCCGGCCGGAGCGCCGGGTACGGAGCGCCGGGTACGGACGGCCCCGTACCCGGCGCTTCGTCGTGCACTCGGGGTGCGGATCGGGCCGGGGCGCAGCAGCCTGGGGAGATGGACTATCCCAGCATCGTCGTGCACACCCCGGGCCTGGACGGATCGCGGCGGGTCACCATGGGGGACGAGACGCTCGGTGTCGCCTACCACCTGGACGACGTCGTCGAGATCCTGCGCCGCGCGGACGTCGGTCACGACCTGGACGCGATCGAGGTCGAGGAGAGCGACATCATCGACTGGCAGGGCGGCGGACCCGACGAATGGCCCGGCCTGTCGGAGCACCCCGGGGAGTGAGCCCCGGCCACGGAGACCCGCCGGAAACCTGCCGGGGACGCGCCGGATGCCTACGGCTCCGGGCGTAGCGGGCGTACGGAACCCTCAAATCAAGCTCTGAACACTGCACCGGGGGCTTCAACTTCCCCCGCTTGTGGGCACATTCTCGGCACATGAGGCCCGCCGGCACGGGGGCGGCGGGCCTCACTCTGGGGGTCACGATGGACGGTCCGGAACCGGTTCGGCTCAACCCGCACTCACTCGCGCTGCTGCGCGGCGGCCCGCTCACCGCCCTGAAGGTCGCCGCACTCGCCCTGCTGATCGAGGGCTCGGCCCATCCCGCACGGCGCGGCACGCTGCGGACCTCCGGCGTGGCCACGCGCTCGGGGAGCCCGCTGGAGAAGGCGGTACACGTCTCCCTCCACCGGCGTCCGGCGGGGATACGGGATCTGCTGGAGCAGCCGCGTGTCCGGACGTCGTTGGCGGAACTGCGTGCCGAGCTGATCGCGGCGGGGCTGCTGCGCGGCTTCCCCCGCGGCCGGACCCGGGCCGCCCGGCGCACACTTGACGACCTGCGAGCCCAACTGCCCCTTCCCGGCGGGCGGGAGGGACTCTCGACGGAGGACATCCTGTACGCGGTTGCCCTCCACGGCGACGAGGCCCTCACCGTCCTGGCGCCGCGCTTCGCCCAGGACGCGGGGCTGCTGGGGCGCGGTGGGGCGGCCGACGGCGAGCGGTCCTCGCCGAACCCGGGCGGCGGCGGGCACGGGGCGGCGGGGGCGGCCTTCTAGCCGACGGAGGCGGAACGACCCCCGGGGGCGGCGGGGCCCCGGACGGGGGATGCCATGGGCGGGGGAAGCCATGGCATGCGGAAGGGGCGGCTCACCCATCGGGCGAGCCGCCCCTTCACGGTCGTACGGGCGAATCGAGAGCGGCGCGCGTCAGACCTTGAGCGTCCTGATCGAGGTCGGCGCGTGGCCCGGCTCGGTCGCGATCTCCTCGAACTCGACGACGTTGCTGATGTCGTTCGTCCTGCTCATCGCGATGTTGGTGACACGCTCCAGGATGGCTTCGACAACGACGGGGACCTGGAACTCGGCGGCCATCTTCTTGGCCTGCTCGAACGCGGCGCCCAGCTCGCTGGGGTCGGTGACCCGGATCGCCTTGCAGCCGAGGCCTTCGACGACCTTGACGTGGTCGACGCCATAGACGCCCAGTTCCGGCGAGTTGATGTTCTCGAACTCCAGGTTGACCTGGAAGTTGATGTCCAGGCCGATCTGCGCCTGCCGGATCAGGCCCAGGTAGGCGTTGTTCACCAGGACATGGACGTAGGGGATCCGGTGCTGGGCGCCGACGGCCAGTTCCTCGATCATGAACTGGAAGTCGTAGTCGCCGGAGAGCGCGACGACCTGCGCCTGGGGGTCGGCCTTGGCGACGCCGAGCGCGGCCGGGACGGTCCAGCCGAGCGGGCCCGCCTGACCGCAGTTGATCCAGTGCCGCGGGCGGTAGACGTGCAGCATCTGGGCGCCGGCGATCTGCGAGAGCCCGATGGTGGTGACGTACCGGGTCTCCGGGCCGAAGGCCTTGTTCATCTCCTCGTAGACCCGCTGCGGCTTGATCGGGATGTCGTCGAAGTGCGTACGGCGCTGGAGCGTCGCCCGCTTCTCCTGCGCGGACGCGGCCCACTCGCCGCGGTCGGGAAGCCTGCCCTCGTCCTTCAGTTCTCGCGCGACCTCGACGAAGAGCTTCAGCGCGGCCTTGGCGTCGGAGGCGATGCCGAAGTCCGGGGCGAAGATCTTGCCGATCTGGGTGGGCTCGATGTCGACGTGCACGAACTTGCGGCCCGCGGTGTAGACGTCCAGCTTGCCGGTGTGCCGGTTGGCCCAGCGGTTGCCGATGCCGAGGACGAAGTCGGACTCCAGGAAGGTGGCGTTGCCGTAGCGGTGCGAGGTCTGCAGGCCCACCATGCCGGCGTTCAGGTCGTGGTCGTCGGGGAGGATGCCCCAGCCCATCAGGGTCGGCACGACCGGCGTACCCGTCAACTCGGCGAACTCGACGAGGAGTTCGGCCGCGTCGGCGTTGATGACACCGCCGCCGGCGACGATCAGCGGACGCTCCGACTCGTTGAGCAGCGCGATCGCCTTCTCGACCTGGGAACGGGTGGCGGCCGGCTTGTACGCCTGGAGCGGCTCGTAGGTCTCGGGGTCGAACTCGATCTCGGCGAGCTGGACGTCGATGGGCAGGTCGATGAGGACCGGGCCGGGACGCCCCGAGCGCATGAGGTGGAAGGCCTGCTGGAAGACGCCGGGGACCTGGGCCGGTTCGAGGACGGTGATCGCCATCTTCGTCACCGGCTTGGCGATGGAGGCGATGTCGACCGCCTGGAAGTCCTCTTTGTGGATCACGGCGGTCGGTGCCTGGCCGGTGATGCAGAGGATCGGGATCGAGTCACCGGTGGCGGAGTACAGCCCGGTGATCATGTCGGTGCCGGCCGGTCCCGAGGTGCCGATGCAGACGCCGATGTTGCCCGGATGGGTCCGGGTGTAGCCCTCCGCCATGTGCGAGGCGCCCTCGACATGGCGGGCGAGGGTGTGGCTGATCCCGCCGGAGGCCTTGAGGGCCGCGTAGAAGGGGTTGATCGCCGCACCCGGGACGCCGAACGCGTCACTGACGCCCTCGCGCTTGAGGATCTCGACTGCCGCGCGGGCAGCGGTCATACGAGCCATGGAGTACTCCTGCTTCGGCTGTCGGATTCGCGCTCCCGTCGCGCCCGCGGAGAGCTGTTGATTCCGTTTGCGGTTCCGCAGCGGCTTCCCTGTCCGAATTCCGTATTGCGGAAACTAACTTCTACTATCTGGAAGCAATGTAGGCCGGGGTGCCGAGAGCCGTCAAGAGCGGGTGCGGCCGGATCCAGCGGTGGCTGTCCGGTCGTTTCCCTGCCGCGGGCACCCTCACTGGAGGACGATGGACGCGCTGTCCGAGAGCGACCTGACGTCCTGGAGTGGGCCATGGCCGAGAGCGTGCCGGTGCGGTGCCCGGCCTGCCGCCGAGAGCATCTGTACGCGGCGCTGTCCTATCCCTGCGTGTGCGGCGCGCCCGTCACGCCGCCGCTCGACCGCCTCGCGGAACCCGCGGCCGTCACCCACCGCACCTGGGACGAGGACTGGGTCACCGTCCGCTGTTCGGCCTGCGGCCGCGAGGACCAGTGGCCCGCGCCCGAGCTGGGCTGCTCCTGCGGGACGGAGCTGCGGATACCGGTTCGAGGGGTACGCCGTCCGCTGCGCGCGCCGCTCACACCGGGCGGCGTCGCCGAGGCGACCCACGACACCGACGAGGACACGGCCTTCGAGGACACAGCCGTCGAGGACACGGCCGTCGTGGCCGTCCCGGACACCGGCACACAGCGGGCCCGCACCCCGGAGCCGGAGCACCCGGAGCACCCGGAGCACCCGGAGCACCCGCACGACGACACCCCGCCCGTGCCGCGCCCGGCGTTCCAGCCGGTCACCATCCGTACCGCCCGGGACGCCGTCACCGCCGCCGCGCTGTATCTGCGCTGGCTCGGTTACCGGGACATCAGACGTGCGGACCAGCGGCCCCCGACGGGCATCGGGCTGGCCGCCCGCGGAATCCTGGCCCAGGTGGATCCCACGGTCCGCCCCGCCTCGCTGCGCGACGTGGAGTGCCTGTGGCTGACGGCGATGACGGAGTCCGCGGAGTGTGTGTACTTCTCCCTCTCGGGCTTCGCGGACGACGCCCGCTCCCGCGCGGACACCCTCGGCGTCCCCCTCTTCGTCCTCGACCTGACCGGCACCCCCCAGCCGGTGAACAGCCCGGCCGACGAACTCATCGCGGCCGGCGCCTGAACCCCGCTCTCCCTCCCGCCCTCACGCCCATTCCCCGCCCTCACTCCCCGTACGACTCCCGCAGCTCGATCTTCCGCACCTTTCCGGACACCGTCATCGGGAAGGACTCCAGGATCCGCAGCAGGCTCGGGATCTTGTAGTGCGCCAGCCGCCCCTGGCAGTAGGCCCGCAGTTCGTCGAGGGCCGGCGGGTCGGCCGGGTCGCGCGGGATGACACAGGCGAGGACCTCCTCGCCGTAGCGCTCGTGGGGTACGCCGACCACCTGGACGTCGGCGATCTTCGGATGGGCGTACAGGAACTCCTCGATCTCGCGCGGGTAGATGTTCTCGCCACCGCGGATGATCATGTCCTTGATGCGTCCGACGATCTCGACGTACCCGTCCTCGCGCATCACCGCGAGATCGCCCGTGTGCATCCAGCGCCCCGCGTCGACGGTCTCCGCGGTCTTCTCGGGCTCGTTCCAGTAGCCGAGCATGACGCTGTAGCCGCGGGTGCACAGTTCGCCCGCCGACCCGCGGGGCAGCGTCACGCCGTCCACCGGGTCGACCACCTTCACCTCGATGTGCGGCAGGACCCGGCCGACCGTGCCGGTGCGGTGCTCCAGGTCGTCGTCCCGGCGCGTCTGGAGGGACACCGGCGAGGTCTCCGTCATGCCGTAGCAGATGGACACCTCCGCCATGTGCATCTCGGCGACCACCCGTTTCATCACCTCGACGGGGCAGGGCGAGCCCGCCATGATGCCGGTGCGCAGCGAGGAGAGGTCGTACTCGGCGAAGCCGGGGAGGTTCAACTCCGCGATGAACATGGTCGGTACGCCGTAGAGCGACGTGCACCGTTCGTCCTGGACCGCGCGCAGGGTCGCCGCCGGGTCGAAGGAGGGCGCGGGAACGACCAGGCAGGCGCCGTGCGAGGTGGCCGCCAGATTTCCCATCACCATGCCGAAGCAGTGGTAGAAGGGCACCGGGACACAGACCCGGTCCTGCTCGGTGTAGGCGATCGACTCGCCCACGAAATAGCCGTTGTTGAGGATGTTGTGGTGGGAGAGGGTGGCTCCCTTGGGGAAGCCGGTGGTCCCCGAGGTGTACTGGATGTTGATCGGGTCGTCGCAGGACAACTCGCCCTCGCGGACCCGGAGTTCGTCCCGGAGTTCGTCCCGCCGGTCGGATGTCCCACTGCTCAGCAGCGTGTCCCAGCCCGGGTCCCCGATGTAGACGGTCCGCCTCAACTCCGGGCAGGAGCCCCGCACTTCCTCGACCATCGCGCGGTAATCGCTCGTCCGGTGGCTGAGGGAGGCGAACAGCACCGAGATCCCGGCCTGCCGCAGGACGTACTCGACCTCGTGGGTGCGGTAGGCGGGGTTGATGTTGACCATGACCGCGCCGATGCGGGCGGTGGCGTACTGGACGAGCACCCACTCCGGGCAGTTGACCGCCCAGATGCCGACACGGTCACCCTTGGCGACGCCCTCGGCGAGCAGCGCGCACGCCAGCCGCTCCACGTCCGCGGCGAACCGGGCGTAGGTCCAACGCCGCCCGGACGGCACGTCGACGAGCGCCTCCCGGTCGGGCCAGGCCTCGACGGCCCGGTCCAGGTTGACGCCGATCGTGTCGCCCAGCAGCGCGGTCGTGCCCGTGCCGTGCGCGTACGACGGCCCGCTCACCGGAAGTCCTCCTCGCGGTACTCGGCGTCGGAGCCCGCGGCCGTGGCCTCGCGCAGCTCGATGCGGCGGATCTTGCCGGACACGGTCTTGGGGAGGTCGCCGAACTCCAGTCGGCGCAGGCGCTTGTAGGGCGCGAGGACCGTGCGGGAGTGCTCGAAGAGGACCTTGGCGGTGTCCGGGCCCGGCTCCCAGCCGGCGGCGAGGACGATGTAGGCCTTGGGGACCGCCAGGCGCAGTTCGTCCGGGGCGGGCACGACGGCGGCCTCGGCGACCGCCTCGTGCTCCAGCAGAGCGCTCTCCAGCTCGAAGGGGGAGATCTTGTAGTCGGAGGCCTTGAACACGTCGTCGGCGCGGCCCACGTAGGTGATGTATCCGTCGGCGTCGCGGGAACCGATGTCGCCGGTGCGGTAGTAGCCGCCCGCCATCGCCTCGGCGGTACGGTCCGGGTCGCCGTGGTAGCCGGTCATCAAGCCCACGGGGCGGGTGGAGAGGTCGAGCGCGATCTCGCCCTCGTCGACACCCGGCGCGCCCGACACCGGGTCGAGCAGCACGACGCGGAACCCGGGGCTCGGCCGTCCCATCGAGCCCGTCTTCAGCGGCTGCCCGGGGCTGTTGGAGACCTGGACCGCGGTCTCCGTCTGCCCGAAGCCGTCGCGGACGGTGACGCCCCAGACCCGCCGTACCCGCTCGATGACCTCGGGGTTCAAGGGCTCCCCCGCGGCCACCACCTCGCGCGGCGGCGTGGCCAGTTGGGACAGGTCGGCCTGGATGAGCATGCGCCACACGGTGGGCGGCGCGCAGAAGGTCGTCACACCCGCGCCGTCCATCTCCGCCATCAGACGGCCCGCGTCGAAGCGCGTGTAGTTGTGGATGAAGACGGTCGCCTCCGCACTCCACGGCGCGAACAGGTTGGACCAGGCGTGCTTGGCCCAGCCGGGCGAGGAGATGTTCAGATGCACGTCGCCGGGCCCGAGCCCGATCCAGTACATCGTCGCCAGATGGCCCACCGGGTAGGAGAGGTGGGTGTGTTCGACGAGCTTGGGGCGGGCCGTCGTGCCGGAGGTGAAGTAGAGCATCAGCGGGTCGTCCGGATGGGTGGGGCCGTCGGGCTCGAAGGCGGCGTCGGCGGCGTACGCCTCCTCGTACGGGCGCCATCCGGGGCGCGCGGCGCCGACCGCGATCCGGGTGTAGTCGCCCGGCACCCCGTCGAACTTCTCCGCGTCCTCGGCGCGGGCGATCACGTGCCGGACCCGGCCGCGTCCGACCCGGTCGCGCAGGTCGGCGGGGCCGAGCAGGGTGGTGGCCGGAATGACGACGGCGCGCAGCTTCATCGCGGCGAGGGCCGTCTCCCACAGTTCGGCCTGGTTGCCGAGCATGACGAGGACGCGGTCCTCGGCGCGGACGCCCTGCGCGGCGAGCCAGTTGGCGACCCTGTCCGACCGCTCCGACATGTCGGCGAAGGAGATGCGGGTCCGGGCGCCGTCCTCCTCCACGATGTGCAGGGCGGTGCGGAGGTTGTCCCGGGCGATGACGTCGAACCAGTCGAGCGCCCAGTTGAAGCGCTCCGGGCGCGGCCACTCGAAGCCCTCGTAGGCCGTGGCGTAGTCCTCGCGGTGTGCCAGCAGGAAGTCCCGTGCGGCGCGGAACCGCTCCGTCGCGCTCGTCGTCACCGTCATGTGTCCTCCTCGTCACCGGACAGCCGCCTACCATCGTGTATGCCGTGATGCAGGTCTCACCACCCCCGAACGGGGGTGCGCCGCGACGAAGGGGCGAACAGTGGCAGCTGACACAGCCGAGGCAGTGGAGGTGCGGGGCGCACTGGCGCGTCTGCGGCGCGCCACGGGACTGCCGGTCGCTTTCGGCGGCCTGGTCGAGCCGGGGCGCCAACAGGTGCGTATCAGCCAGCTCAGCGGGACGGCGACGGCCGCGCTCCGCGCGCTGGCGGTGTCGACGGGCAACGGCCTGGGCGGCAAGTCGGTGGCGCTCGCCCGGCCGTGCGCCGTGACGGACTACTCCTCCTCCCGGCAGATCAGCCACGAGTACGACACGGCGGTCGCCATGGAGGGGCTGCGCTCGGTGCTCGCGGTCCCGGTGGTGGTACGGCGCCGGGTGCGCGGTGTGCTGTACGGCGCCCTGCGCACGGCCCAGCCGCTGGGCGACCGCACGCTCGGCGCGGCGGTCGAGGCGGCCCGGGACGTGGAACAGGCACTCGTCGTACGGGACGAGGCGCAGGCGCTGCTGGCCCTCGCGCGGAATCCGGGCCCCGCGGCGGACGTCGCCGCCTGGGAGGAGGTGCGGGAGGCCCACGGGGCGCTGCGGGCGCTGGCACCGCGGATCCTCGACCCGGCGTTGCGGGGCGAACTCCTCTCCGTCTGCGGGCGGCTGGCCGGCGCGGTGTCACCGGACGCGGACTCCCGGCCGGTCGACCTCGCACCGCGTGAGCTGGACGTTCTGGCGTGTGTGGCGGCCGGCGCGACGAACGCGTCGGCGGCTGAGCGGCTGGGGCTGCGCCCGGAGACCGTGAAGGGATATCTGCGGTCGGCGATGCGCAGGCTCGGTGCCCACACCAGGTGGGAAGCGGTGGTCGCGGCACGCCGGGCCGGGCTCCTGCCGTAACCGCCGACGGATTCCTGGCGCTTTCTCATTCAAGCGTCGACACACTGAAATGCCTTATACCGCCAGGTTGTTATTTCCCTCACCGTCCCGACCGTCCGAAATTCAATGGGACATTGCCTAATATTGGTCAGGACACGACACGAGGGGAGCGGTGACCGTGCGAGGGGACTTCAAGGAACCTGCGAGACCCCGCCCCGACCTGGTCATCGGCCAGGAGGAGCTCTTCGCGGGAGCACGTGAACAGCTCTCCGGCGGCGGCAGTGTGCTGGTGCACGGCCCCGCGGGAATAGGAAAGTCGACCGTCCTGCGGGCGTTGGTCGCGGAATACACCGAATCCGCACGGACTGTGTTGCGCTGCTCCGCCACCGAGTCCGAATCCCATCTCCCCTTCCTCGCACTCGCCGACCTCCTCGGCCTGGTCGCCGACGAGGTCTCCGAGCGGCTGCCGGGACCGCAGCGCACCGCCCTGGAGTCGGCGCTCACCGGCCGCGGCGAATCCACCCTGCAACGCGACGGTCTCGCGCTGCGGCTCGCGGTCCTGTCGGCGTTCCGGGCGCTGGCCGCGCGGGGACCCGTACTGATCGTGGCCGACGACCTCCAGTGGCTGGACCCGGCCAGCGCCGAACTGCTCGGCTTCGCCGCCCGCAGGCTCGGCGGCATGCCCGTACGGATGCTGTGCGCCGTACGCACCGAAACGGAACCGCAAGGGCAGCAGCATGACCGTTATCTACGCGCGTCCCCTCCGGACACCCTGGCCGTGCGGCTCAGCCCGCTCTCCCGCGCGCACGTCGCCGAACTCCTCGGCAGGCGCGGCTACACCGGTCTGTCCCGCTCGATCGTGCGGGACATCCACCGCACCAGCGGCGGCAATCCGCTCTTCGCGCTGGAACTGGGCCGCGCCCTCGCCGAGAGTCCGACCCCGCCGAGCCCCGGTGAACCCCTGCCGGTGCCGACCTCGTTGAGCGCGCTCGTCCTGAACCGGCTGGAGATGCTGTCACTGGAAGCCCGCCGCACCCTGCTGGTGGCGAGCGCCGGGGCGCGGCCCACGCTGGCCCTGCTGCACGCCGCCGGGCGCGAGAACGCCGAGGCGGAGACGGCCTCGGCGGCGGCGCTCGGTCTGCTCGCGACGGAGCGCGAGGCCCCCGTCATCCGGTTCGCGCACCCTCTCGTGTCCGCCGCCCTGTACGCGGAGGCGAGCCCGCAGGAGCGGCGCGCCGCGCACGCCGCGCTGTCCACCGCGGCCTCCGACCCCATCGAGCGGGCCCGGCACCTCGCCCTGGCCGCCACGGGTACGGACCCGGGGGTCGCCGCCCGGCTCGGCGAGGCGGCGGCGGTGGCCCGGGACCGGGGCGCGCCCTCGATCGCGGCGGGACTCGGACTCCTCGCCGCCCGGCACACCCCGCCGGACACCGTGCCGGGCCCCGACGAGCGCAGGCTCCAGGCGGCCGAGGACGCGCTCACGGCCGGCGAGACGGACCTCGCACGGGACATCGCCCGTCAGGTGCTGACGCGTGCCACCGCGCCCGCCGACCGGGTACGCGCCTGGATGATCGTCATCGACGCCGCCGGGCAGGCCATGGCGGAGGTCGACGCCGTCTTCCCGCAGGCGCTCGCGGACGCGGGCGAGGACCCCCGGCTGCTCGCCGTCGTCCGCTACCAACTGGCCTGGCGTGCCCTGCTCGTGGAGGGCGAGATGAGCAAGGCCCGCGAGGAGGCCGCCTGCGCCGCGGGGCTCGCGGCCCGTGCCGGGGACCGGCCCACCGAACTCCTCGCGCTGGCGTTCCAGGCGCAGATGGAGACCCTGATGGGACACCCGGGCGCCCCGGCGACCATTCAGCGGGCGATGCGCGAACCGCAGGACCCCCGGGTGGCCTGCGACCACAACGGCGCCGGTGCCGCCCGCGTCCGCTGGCTGATCATGGGCGACCAGCTCGCCGAGGCCCGGACGACCCTCACCGCGCTGCTGCGCGAGGTGCGCCGGCGCGGGATGGTCGAGAGCGAGGTGCACTTCCTGCGCGCCCTGGCGGAGACCGAGTTGCGTTCCGGACACTGCGGCCGGGCGCTCGACCTCGCCCGCGAGAGCCTGCGGCTGGCCCGCGACACGGGGATCGGCGAGGCGGCCACCGCGATGCTGACCTCGCTCGCCGAGGCCGCGGGCGGCGATGTGGACAGGGCCCTCACGCTGGCCCGGGAGGCCGTGGACCGGGCCGAGGAGGACGGCGACCTGATGTACCTGTCGCGCGCGCTCGGCGCCCTCGGACACGCTCAGCTCGTGGCGGGCGACGCGCCCGCGACGGTCCAGTCACTGCGCCGCGTACGGGAGTTGGAGGAGGGCCTCGGGGTCGTCGACCCGGCCCGGGGACGCTGGCACGGGGATCTCGCCGAGGCGCTGGTGCGGATCGGCGAACAGGCCGAGGCGCAGGACGTCATCGACGAGACCCGGCACCGGGCGCTGCGGCTGGGCCGCGAGAGCGTGCTCGCGGTACTCGACCGCGTCGAGGCCCTCGTACGCGCCGCACGCGGCGAACAAGTCGCCGCGATCCGGCAGTTGACGGCGGCTCAGGACCGGCTCGGCAAACTGGGCTACGGACTTGAGGAGGCCAGGGCCGCGTACGCGCTCGCCGGCCTGCGCACTCTCACGCCTGGCCCCACCTCGTACGAGGAGGCGACCCGGCTCTTCCGCCGCTGCCGCGCCCTGCCGTGGCTGCGGCAGGTCGAGGTGGCCGCCGCGGCGCTTCCCGCGCCTGCCCTGCTCGCCTCCGGCGACCTCGACGGCCTCGCGTCCGCCGCGCTCGACAGCCTCGCCGCGACCGAACGGCAGGTGGCCTCGCTCGTCATGGAGGGCGCCACCAACCGCGAGATCGCCGCGCGCCTGTTCATCAGCGTGAAGACGGTGGAGGCCACGCTGACCCGGGTGTACCGGAAGTTGGGGATCCGCTCACGGGTGGACATAGTCCGGCTGGCGGTCGGGCACCGTCCGGGCTGATGTGCGGTTCTGACTGGGCTGACGTCCGGTTCTGCCAGGCTGACGTCCGGTTCTGTCCGGGGAGGCCGGGACTGGACGTCGGCCCGGATACCGGACCAACCGGACGGCATCACAAGCTAAACCCAGCTGTCCCACAGCAAGGGTTATCCCTCCCCCAACTCCACTAGGGGGTTCCCTCATTGGAGATGGAGGGTCACCGCTTCTAGCCTGATCCCAGTGCCGCTCGCCCGGGCACACGGCACCGGCCCCACCGGCGCCGTGCAGCACCCCCCACACCCGCGCGTCCCCCCACCGGCAAACTCCGAGGAGAACCATGTTCGGGCTCAACCGCGCCAAGAAGACCGCCGCGCTCTGCGTGGCGACAGCCGCCGCCACGACGGCACTGCTCGGCGCACCCGGTGCCGTCGCCGCTCCCCAGCCCATCGTGGGCGGCACGACGACCACCACGACCGCGTACCCGTTCGTCATGCAGATCACGGACGCCTCGCAGAACCAGTTCTGCGGCGGCACGCTCGTCTCGCCCACGAAGGTCGTCACCGCCGCCCACTGCATGGTCGGCGAGACCACCAGCAGCGTCCGCGTGGTCGGCGGCCGCACATACCTGAACGGCACGAACGGCACGGTCAGCAGAGTCAGCAAGATCTGGATCAACCCCGGCTACACGGACGCCACCAACGGCGACGACGTGGCCGTACTGACCCTGTCGACGGCGATGTCGTACACCCCGGCGTCCTACGTCACCTCCTCGCAGACCGGCGTCTACGCGACCGGCGCCACCGCCCGGGTCCTCGGCTGGGGCACCACCTCCGCGAACGGCAGCTCCTCCAACCAGCTGCGGACCGCGACCGTCCCGATCGTCTCCAACACCAGCTGCGCGAGCTCGTACGGCTCCGACTTCATCGCCAGCGACATGGTCTGCGCCGGATACTCCTCCGGCGGCGTCGACACCTGCCAGGGCGACAGCGGCGGCCCGCTGCTCATCGGCGGCGTCCTGGCGGGCATCACCTCCTGGGGCGAAGGCTGCGCCGAGGCCGGCTACCCGGGTGTCTACACCCGCCTGACGACCTTCTCCAGCCTGGTGACCACGCAGGTCAACTCCTGATCCGCGGGGCAACCCGCTTGCACCGATGAACTCCTGAGTACCCCTCAGGTGCTAGCCGGGGGGCGTTGCGGGCCTCCACGAGCGGCCCGCAGCGCCCCCTCTCCACTACCTGCCCGTCGGCGGTCGGCTTCCCCCACAGCCCGAACCGCCGACGGGCACACGCCTGTCGGGCCCCGCGCGGCAGATCCGTCCTTTCGCGAGCCCGTCGCCGCGAGCAGGCTGCTTGAATGGCCCCCATGGTGTCCACCGACCGTTTCCTGGCCTTCGCCGCGATGTCGCTGCTGGTGATCGTGATCCCCGGCCCGAGCGTGTTGTTCGTCATCGGGCGGGCCCTCGCGCACGGCCGGCGCACCGCGGTCGCGACCGCCCTCGGCAACGTCGTCGGCTCGTACCTGCTCGTCGTCGCGGTCGCCGTCGGCATCGGTTCGCTGGTCGAGCGCTCGGTGACGTTCTACCTCGCCGTGAAGCTGGCCGGGGCCGCCTACCTCGTCCTGCTCGGCGTACAGGCGTTCCGGCACCGCAAGGAGCTGAGCGCCTCGGCGATCACGCCGAAGGCCGGGGAAGCCCCGGCCCGCGGCGATCTCCGTACGGTCCTCGACGGCGTCCTGGTCGGCGTCACCAACCCCAAGGGCATCGTCTTCTTCGTCGCCGTACTCCCCCAGTTCGTGGACCACTCGGCGGGCCGACTCCCCCTGCAGATGCTCCTGTTGGGCCTGATCCCGATCTCCATCGGCCTCGTCACGGACACCCTGTGGGGCCTGACCGCCTCGGCCGCGCGCAGCTGGTTCGCCCGGTCCGACCGCCGCCTCTCGCTGATCGGCGGCGCGGGCGGCTGCACGATGATCGGCCTGGGCGTGACGGTGGCGGTGACGGGGCGGGACTGAGTCCGCGGGGCACGGGCTTGCGAGCCCTACCTGACGACCGTCCCGAACCGGATGTCGGCGGACGACGCCGACGGGCCGCCCGCCGCCCCTGCCATCACCCCGGCCATCCGCTCGGCCTCCTCCACGACCTCCTTCCGCCGGGACTTGGTGAGCGTGCCGAAGGGCTCGATGGTCAGCACCTCCTCGTCCTGCCGCCACAGTCCCGCCACGAAACCGTCCACGAGCAGCACGCGGTACGCCTGGTTGCCCTTCCAGGTACGGCCCTTGAGGTCGGCGGAGACCAGCCGGGAGCGGTCTGCGTGCGAGAGGAGCAGGTTGTCGAACTCGGGGAGGAAACGCGGCGGGGCCGGGGTGCCGGCGTCGGGGCGGGGCGCGTCGGGGAGGTCGAAGAGTTCGACGCCGTTCTCGTCGCGGAAGGTGAGGAGCCCTGGCCGGAGGCGTTCGAACACCTCACGCAGCCGGGTCAGGCCCGCCCAGGTCTGCATGTCCTTGACGGAGGCGGGCCCGAAGGCGGCGAGGTAGCGCAGCACGGTCGCGTCGGGGGCGGGCGCCGGCTCGGACGGGCGGTCGAGCCAGTGCTCGGCGGTGGTGAGCGCGACCTGCCCGCTCCTGCCCCACAGGCCGCGCGGGGTGACCTGGACGAGCGGCAGCCGGCAGCGGGCGGCGACGGAGAGCGCGAACGGGTCGGCGTCGGGCCACTCGGCGAGCAGTGCCTCGCGCAGCTGCTTCATGGTGCGCGGCTCGGTCTCCACCAGCTCCCGGCTGATCGAGGCGAGCCGGTCCAGGTCGACGCCTTCGAGCCCCTTGCGGAACTGGTTGAGCTCCCGCTCGCGCGCCGCCTGCACCAGCGGGCGCAGGATCAGGGCGTCGTCGGCGGTGTGGGTGTGGATGGTGGAGCGCATGGTGACGAGTCGGACGACCTCGCGGTCCGCCATGAGCCGCGACAGCGCCTCGGGGGCGAAGCCGTCCAGGCGGGCGGCGAGCGCGTAGTACGGCGGCCTGACGTTCTGCGCCTGGAGACCGAGGAGGTGCTCGACGGCGTCCTTCACCCCGAGCTCGGACCGGCTCAGCAGGAGCTGCCGGGCGAGGGTCGCACGGTTCAGGGCGCGGGGGCCGAGCACGGGGGCCGCGGAGGTCTTCGTCGTCATGCTCCGCACGTTAGCGGGGCTTGCGGACAGGTTCTGTCCGCGTTTCGCGGGGAATCCGTACCCTTGATGCCGTCCTACCCTCGCGCCGAGGACATTTGACCCGTATATCCTGCTCGGTGATCACCAAGACGTACGTTCGACCACGCGCACGCCTCGTGCGGCACGCTTCACACGAGGACAGACGACAGGGGAGGCAGCCGCGATGCCCGAGCGACGTGTCCGACCGGCCTCGAAGGGTGCCAGGAAGTCGGTCTGGAGGCGGGCCCTGACCCCACCGGCCGGTCCGCCCGCCCCCACGTCGACGCCTCGCTCCGACCCGGCGCCGCCGGAACCCGACGACGCCGGCAGCGTCGTACAGGCGGCGCTCTACCGTGACGGGGTACGCGTCGCGACCCCGGAGACCCTCGCCGACACCTTCCGCGAGCTGCGCGAGCAGCCGGACGGCATGGCGTGGATCGGCCTGGCCCGTCCGACGGAGAACGAACTCCTCTCCCTGGCAGCCGAGTTCGACCTGCACCCGCTCGCGGTCGAGGACGCGATGGAGGCACACCAGCGCCCGAAGCTGGAGCGGTACGGCGAGACGCTGTTCGTCGTCCTCAGCGCGGCCCGCTATCTGGACGCGGTGGAGGAGGTCGACTTCGGCGAGCTGCACGTGTTCGTGGGCCCTGACTTCCTGATCACCGTCCGGCACGGCGCGGCGCCGGACCTCTCGGCGGTGCGCCGCCGCATGGAGGACACCCCGGAGCTCCTGAAACTCGGCCCCGAGGCGGTGCTCTACGCGATCCTCGACTCCGTGGTCGACGGCTACGTGCCGGTCGTGTCCGGCGTCCAGAACGACATCGACGAGATCGAGACCGAGGTCTTCCGCGGCGACCCCGCGGTGTCCCGCCGTATCTACGAACTCTCCCGGGAGATGGTCGAGTTCCAGCGCGCCACCCGCCCACTGGTCGGGATGCTGCACGCCCTGATGGCCGGCTTCGCCAAGTACCGCACCGACGAGGAACTCCAGCGCTATCTCCGCGACGTCGCCGACCACGTCACCCACACCAGCGAACGCGTCGACGGCTTCCGCCAGGCCCTCACCGAGATCCTCACCGTCAACGCCACCCTGGTCACCCAGCAACAGAACGCCGAGATGCGCGCGTTGGCGGAAGCGGGCTTCGAACAGAACGAGGAGATCAAGAAGATCTCGTCCTGGGCGGCGATCCTTTTCGCCCCGACGCTGGTCGGGACGATCTACGGGATGAACTTCGACCACATGCCGGAGTTGCACTGGGTGTTCGGATATCCGTTCGCGCTCCTCCTGATGGCCATTGTATGTACCAGTTTGTACGTTATCTTCAAGCGGAAAGACTGGCTCTGAGTAATTGCCCGAGGAAGCGCTTCCGCGCGACAGGGCGGCCCTCGTCACAGGCTCCGACGAGGCCTTCAAGGTCGCTGGGGAGAATCTGGGGAGAATGAGCCGCGTCCCGATTCCTGCGATCCGCGGGCGTTGACCGCGAAAGCGCTACTGCTGAGGCGCAGGCGGGGGCACTGGCCTGCGCGGAGAGTAGCGAATGTTCGTGAGGCCGTTCTGCGCTGCACAGTGGCCGACGGCAGCGCGGCGAGTACCCCGACGCTGTCGACACCGTAGCCAGGCTGATCTGCTGCGCAACCTGATCGACGTCGACCAGATCCTCGCCCCTGAGCGTGAGACCGGTGGTTCCGCAGGATGGCTGCCTGGCGGGGGCCGATGCCATGGACGGCTTCCACGGGCAGCGGCGCCATCCAGGCGGCGACCTGGTCGTGTTCGACGGCGAGGATGCCACCGGGCGATGTGATCTGCCGGGATGCGGTGGCCGCGACGGTGATGGTCGGCCCGATCCCGATCCGCACGTCGACACCGAGGCGGGTGACCCTCCGCAGCCGCACGATCTCCGCCAGCCTCCGCGGGTCCACTTGGCGGTAGCGCAGGGCACCCTTGACCTCCACCAGGGCCGCCGACGGCGGCAGCGCCTGGACGACCGGGCAGAGCTCCGCGAGCCGCTCACCCAAGCCGTCTGGCCCTGCGGCGGAAGCGGACATGCCGCACGCAAGGCACCGTATGTCCATCAGCTCCGTTCCTGGGATTCGGAGAATCCGGGCCAGAGCCGCACAGTTTCGGCCGACGGAGTTTTGGGGCGCCAGTCTGGAAGGCCCTGTGATCAGGTTTCGGGGGTGGTCGTGACGCCCTTGCAGGCGGGCGTGTTGTCGCTGGTGCCGGGCTTGGCCGCGGTGCGGGCAGCCGTGTATCGGGCGAGATAGGCGCTGTAGACCGAGGTGTCGTCGATCTTCAGCAGGGACTCGTCGTTCTTCGTGAGCGCCGGGCCGGTGTAGTTGTGACTGCCGGTCCACATGACCTTGCGGTCGGTCTTGTCCGAGTACTTGCCCTCTATCAGCAGGAACTTGGAGTGGATGATCTGGCGGGGCGTGGGGCTGGCGTCGGTTGCCTCGTCCCCGTCGTCGTCCCAGCTGAAACAGCGCAGCACGGGGCCCCCGGTGTAGTGCAGTTTCTCCCAGGTCCCGGCGCTGCCCGTGGACTCGGTACTGTCCATCTCGGTGTAGACGATGTCGACAACACAGCCGGCCGTCTTCATTGCCTTCAGTTTGTCGGCCACCGCCTGCCGGGTGAACTTGTACATGCCCACACGCACCGTGGAGTGCTTGGTCGCGCCGTCTTCGGTGTACGTGCAGGTGACGTTGTCGAGGATGCCGGTCACGGTGTCGCCGGGGCGTGGGTCGTCGGCGGGGCGGGGGAAGAAGTAGTAGGCGTATGGGCTGTATGGAGTGGGGGTCAGGTAGGCCCAGTTCGCCGGGTTCTTGGCCTTCAGCTTGTCGAAGTAGGCGGTGTACGCGAGATAGGCCCCGTGATCGTTGTCGATGACCATCGCGTCGTTCCAGAACTTCGAGTAACTGGACGGTGAGAGGTTCGAGGAGGACTGGACGACCGTGGAGTAGGCGCCGTTGTCGTAGTCGTATATCAGGAACTTGTTGTGGTTGATCGACGGGTTCACGGTCGAGTTGCAGGAGACGCCAGCCGGGCAAGTGGTGACGAAGGACGGCGACGAGGTGCTCGTGCCGAGCGCGTCACGGAGCATGGGGTAAGTGACCCCGTCGTCGTGGGACGAGGATGTCTCGCTGCTGTCCAGCACGATCTGGACTTCGACGCCGCGGGCATGGGCGTCGACGAATGCCTGGGCGATCGTGCTGTCCCAGAAGTGGTACATCGCCAGTTTGAGGGTGCCGCCGGGCTCCGCGTTTCGTATCACGTCGAGGAACGTGGTGCGGATGGCTTGTTGTTCTGCGATCGTGCCGTTGGGCTGGTTGAAGACCGGCCCGGTCTCGGCCGCGAACGCCGGTGTGCTGCTGGTAGCCATGCCGAGGCCGCAGGTGACGACTGTGGCCGCAAATACGGTGCCGACGCGTTTGATTGCGGTGCTTCGGGCACGTCTCATGTCCAACCCTCCCCAATGGCCGGTCACTACACCTTGCGGTTCTTCGTGCTGGGCGTGACGGACCTGTGTACGGACTGGAGGTGATCTTGGCAGAGACGCTTCACATTTTTCCAGTGAGAAAGTTGGCAGGCCTTTGATGTTTATTGGGGCTGCTGTTGCTGACGTGTCACTTGGGTCTGGACCAGGGAAGGAACTCCACTTAAAGTCCGATCTCTCCACAGCCTTCGTACAGTTGCTCATGGGAACGCACGTGCGATGGTCGCGGGTTGGTGATCGCTGACCCGTGATGGGTGGGACCGGACATGGGTGGGGGATGTGAGACTCAACAAGTCTCGTGGCACAGCTCTGTTGGCAGCCAAGGGGCTGCTGGCAGGGCTGCTGACCGCTGTCGTGATGACGCCTACGGCGGCCGTGGCATTGCCGGACGGGAACAAACCGCCCGTGCCGTCACAGAAGTTGGACAAGGGGGTGGACGCGCCGGCGGAGCCGACGCGGACGAAGGCCCCGAAGGTCGTGTGGCCGAAGGGCGGCGGAGCGACGGTCGACGTGCCAGCGCGCACTGCCGCAGCCCGGGGTATCAAGCCGACCGACACGGCTCCCGCAGTGGTGTCGGTCAGGGCGGCGGCAAGCAAGGCTGCGGCCAGAAGCGGCCAGGAGAGCATCATGCGCCCGGCCAAAGTGCGCATCGAGGTTCTGGACCGCAAGCAAATCGCCCCGGTTGGCGGCGTGGGTGTGGGCCTCACTGTGGTTCGGGCGGACGGGACGGCGACAGCCGGCCCGCTCGAAGTATCGATCGACTACTCCGGCTTTGCCCACGCCTACGGCGGTGGGTTCGGCTCTCGACTGCGCCTGGTGAAGCTGCCCCGGTGTGCTGTCACCACGCCCAGCAGGGCGGGCTGCTCGGACGGCGAGGTTGTGGCCGGTCAACGCAACGACGCCGCGGGCCAGACGGTGACGGCGACGGTCTCGGCGGCGCCCGAGGTGGCCACGTACTCCGGGATGGCCGCGCTCGGCGAGCCGACGGTGTACGCGTTGACGTCGGGCTCGTCGTCGGACGCGGGTGACTACCGGGCCACTCCGATGGACCCGACCGGCAAGTGGGAAGTGGGCCTTGGCTCGGGTGCCTTCACATACCAGGTGCCTATCAGTGTGCCGAAACCGCCGATGGGTGTCGCGCCTGACCTGGCCCTGAGCTACAACTCCCAAGGTATCGACGGGCGTACGTCCGCCTCGAACAACCAGGCTTCCTGGGTGGGGACGGGGTGGGACCTGAACGTCGGATATGTCGAGCGCCGGTACAAGAACTGCATCGAGGACGGACACGGTCCCGACCAGAACCAGCAGTGGGGCGACCTGTGCTGGGCCTCCCCGAACCCAACCGACGATCCGTCGGGCGCCGTGTACAACATCAGCCTCAACGGTGTAACCAGCCAATTGGTGAAAGACGGTACAGGCGACGGGTCCTGGCATCTGCAGAGTGACGCGGGCTGGAAAATCCAGCACCTCAAGGGCAGCCCGGCCAACCCCGACAACTCGGACGAGTTCTGGGTGATCACCACGCAGGACGGCACCCGCTACTACTTCGGCTGGGGCCGCACCGAGCGACTCAACAACGACAACGTCCGCGAGCCCACGCGTTCCGTGCTGACGGTGCCGGTCATCGGCGACGACCCGGGTGAGCCCTGCTACAACGGCGGTCAGCCGACTTACTGCAACCAGGCCTGGCGTTGGAACCTCGACCGTGTGGTCACCCCGAACGAGGTGGAGAACTCCTACTTCTACGCCAAGGAAACGAACTACTACCGTTCGGTCGCGGGATCCGACAAGGCCCGCAAGTACGACGCCGGTTCCTATCTGGAGCGTATCGACTACGGCTGGGCCTCTCAGATATCGGGCGCACAGCTGCCCGCCATGGTCGACTTCCAGCACGTCAATCGCTGCGTCGAGCGCATGGAGGAAAAGGACCCGCTCGGCAACCCGGTCACCACCGCCTGCCCGTCGATCGACTCCAAACCGGAGTCGTACCCGGATGTACCGGTCGACCTGATCTGCGACGGCAGCTCCGACGACTCCGCCTGTGCGGGCAAGACGTACTACCCGACGTTCTTCCAGCGCGACCTGCTCTGGGACATCAAGGTGAACGTCCGGGATACCAATACCTCCGGCTGGGACCTGGTCCAGCAGTACCAGATGAAGTACGCGCTGATGGACCCGTCCGGCGCGGTCGGGGACCAGTTGTGGCTGGACTACATCCAGCGCCGCGGCTACTCCGGTGACGACATCACCCTGCCCACCATCAACTTCAACGGCGAATGGCAGGACAACAAGGTCGGCGACGGCGAGCTCAACTTCCGCCGGGTCAACAAGGTGTTCACCGACACCGGATCCACGGTCGCCGTCACCTACGGGCACGCCACCGATGAGAATGGCACTGTCGACCGGCAGTGCGACGAGAACAACCTGCCCTCGCAGCCCGAGAACGCCTACGAGTGCTTCTGGCAGAAGTGGACGCCCGAGGGCGAGACCGAGGAACGTACCGGCTGGTTCAAGAAATTCGTGGTCAGACAGGTCGACATCGACCCCGGCGACGCCGGTGACGGCGACCCGATGATGACCACCACGTACGAGTACGACGGCGCCCCCGGCTGGCGCTTCACCGCCGACCCGCTGGTAAAGGATCAGAACGAGAGCTGGTCCGACTGGCGCGGCTACGGCAAGGTCAAGGTCAGCACCGGGGCGCAAGAGAACGCGCACGCCACCTACCACTGGCTCTACCGTGGCCTGGACGGCGACCGCACCTCGAAGACCGATCCGGCGGCCACCCGCAGCGTGGCCGTGAAGGACTCCGACAACAAGGCGTACCCCGACTCGCCCTGGCTCGCGGGCCAGGTCCTGGAGACTTCCAAGCAGGATGACGCCGGAACCTCGCAGGAGCGCGCCTGGCACGAATACTGGGTCCACAACACCGCCCAGTACACCGGCCTTCCCGACGCCCGCTTCGTCCGCGAATCCGCGACCGACACGTACACCAAGATCTCCACGTCGACCGAGGACAAGTCCACCTGGCGTCGGCACCGCGTCGAGAACGAGTACGACGACAACGAGGCGGCCTCCACCACGTTCGGTCTGCCGCTGCGCGTCGACGACCAGGGAGAGGCGGGTGTCTCCGACAACCAGTGCACCGAGTACGGCCGTGGCTACAACACGTCCGACCTGACCGACGACTCCACCGGCACCAAGCGGTGGATGGTCTACCAGGACGACGAGCGGCACTACAACGTGTCATGCAGCGCGCAGGCGACCGACCAGGCGAACGGTCAGGACACGCTCCACCTCGACCGCCGGATCACCACGCTCTACGACGGCGCGACCTCGCTGGCCGGCAACGACACCGCCCTGACCGACGGCAACGCCACCGAAGCGCGCACGTACACGGACGCCACCACGTACCGCACCAACAAGGCGGAGTTCGACGCCGCAGGCCGGCGCGTCAAGACCTGGGACGGCAAGAACAAGCTCACCACCACCAGCTACGCCCCGGTGACCTCGTGGCCAGTCGACGGAGTGAAGGTCACCACTCCCGACCCGGACGACTCCGGCGCCGGCACGCCGATGTCCACGACCACCTACTACTCCCGGTTCTGGGGCCAGCCCTGGAAGGTCGTCGACCCCAACGGCAACGAGACCCAGCAGGTCTTCGACGCGGTGGGCCGCTTGACCAAGGTGTTCAAGCCGACCGAGGCCGCAGCCGCCCCGGACGGACATGCGTCCCTGTCGTACAGCTACTACATCCGCACGGCGGACAGCAGCACCGGTGTGCCCGACGTCGCCCAGGGCGACATACTCCGCGTGACATCCAAGGCGGCGCAGAGCGCTACGGTCGATCTGACCACCGTCACCTACCTGGACGGACTGGGCCGGACCCGGGAGGTGCAGGTACCGGCCCCCAACGGCACCGGCCGGACGGTCACCGCCACCCGGTACGACTCCTCCGGCAACGTGGCCGGCTCGTCCGCACCCTTCTACAGCACCGGAGCGGTGACCGACGGCCCGGTCAACCCGGCGGTCTCCAGCCTGCGTTCCTACAACGACGTCGTCGTGGACTGGGCCGGGCGCACCACTCTGAGCCAGATCCAGGTCAACGGACTCGAGCAGGCCGCCGGCAAGATCGTCACGACGTACACCGGCGCGGACGTCACCACGGTCAAGCCGGCGGTCGGGCAGTCCACCGACACCTACACCGACGTGTACGGCCAGAAGATCAAGACGGTCGAGCGCAACGGCTCGGCCGGCTACACCACGACGTACGAGTACACCCGCAAGGGCGAGCTCAAGTACGTTCACGACTCGAAGGGCAACACCACTCACTACACCTACAACTTTCCCGGGCAGGGCCTGGTCAGTGAGGACCCCGATACCGGGAAGATCACCACGTCCTACGATCTCAACGGCAATATCGAGACCGAGCTCGACGGCAACGGTCAGACGGTCGTCAAACAGTACGACTCCCTTGACCGGTTGACGACGGTTTCGCAGGGTTCCACGCTGCTCACCCAGGTCGCCTACGACACCGCCCCCGGAGGCAAGGGACAGGTCGCGAGCACCGTCAGCCACAGCGGTGGCAAGGCGTACACGTCGGCCATCGGCGGCTATGACGCCCGGGGCCGTGTGACAGCCAAGACCCTGACCGTCCCCGCAGACGGTTCGGGCCTGGACAAGAGCTACACGACCAGTTACCACTACGACCTCGCCGACCACCTGACCGCCGTCGACCAACCCGACCTCGGGGTGTTGCCCAAGGAGACGGTCACCTCCACCTACGACGCCTACGGACTGCTGCGCAAGGTCGCCAGCCCGCTGGCCACCTACCTGAACAACGCCAGTTACGACGACTACGGCCGGCTGACCTCACGTCAGCTGGGCACGTCGGCCACCGGCGCGACCGTGACCCGCGCCGTCACGTACGACGACACACGCGGCACCGACTGGCTCAAGACCCTGACCAGCCGTACCACCACCGGCAGCACTACCAGCACGGTCCAGGACGACGAGTACACCAGGAACAGCGGCGGATTGATCACCGCTGTCCGGGAGAACAACGCGGGTCAGCAGCAGTGCTACACCTACGACGACCTGCGCCGGCTCACCGGTGCATGGACGACCGCGGCGACCACCTGCACGACCACCCCGCAGTCCGACTTCTCCGGGGCGGACCCCTACCAGAACTCCTACGGCTACGACTCGCTCGGCAACTTGCAGTCCGTCACAACCAAGGTCTCGGCGGCAGGCAGCACGGTGTCCCGCGACTACCACTACCCGGGCTACAGCGCGGACGAGTCCACGTACACCGCCGACACGGCCCGCCCGCATGCTGTCACCAGCGTGGTCAAGTCCTCGGGCGGCACGGACGGCTACGGCTACGACAGCGTCGGCCAACTGACCTCCCGCACCGTCAGCGGCGTGGACACCACACTGGTGTGGGACGCGCTGCACCGGGTCAGCAGCGTCACACAGGAGAAGCAGACCGGGGACGAGACGAGCACGTATGTCCACGACGCCGAGGGCAGTGTCCTGCTGCGCACCAGCCCGGCCGAGAACGTGCTCTACCTGGACGGCCAGGAGGTGCACAAGACCAGCACGGGGCTCACCGCCACCCGCTACTACAACGCGGGCGGCGCCTCGCTGGCGATGCGCACGTCGAACACCACCACCAACGGCAAGCTCACCTGGCTGTTGTCCGACACCCAGGCCTCCAGCCAGCTGACTGTCCAGGCGACGGACGGCACGGTGCAGCGCCGCCGCTACAAGCCTTTTGGTGAGCAGCGTGGCAGCACGGCTTTGGCCGCCGGCACGGACCGCGGCTTCCTCGGCAAGGCGGAGGACGACAGCACGGGCTTGTCGCTGCTGGGTGCCCGCATGTACGACGCGTCGCTGGGGCGGTTCCTCAGTCCCGACCCGCTGAGCGTGCCGGATGACCCGCAGAGCATGTCGGCGTACAGCTACAGCAACAACGACCCGGTCAACTTCGCGGATCCGACGGGTCTGCGGCTGGCGGACTGCCAGGGCGGCTGGGAGGAGTGCGGCGCCGGACCCAACGTGTGCCGCTGCAGCGGCACACCGCCCACGACTGCCAGCGGCAAGGGCGTCAACCTGACCAAGGCGGCCAAGGCGCCCGCAGTCCAGCACGAGGAACTTCGCAGGATCCTCGCGGAGATCTACATCAAGCCGGGTTCAGTTCCCGAGGTCGGGAACGGCAAGGTTGCCACGGCACTCATCAGCGAGCTGGACACGGGGGAGCAGACAGTTGGGAAATGGCACATCGCGGATGCCGCCGACCAGCTGAGGCGACTGCAGAAGCTCCTTGAGGCAGACCGCAAGGGAGAGACGGCCCTGACACCGGAGGACCGCAAAATTGCGCTGGGCGAGGCCAAGGAGATCTTCGGCGCGCTGGACCACAAGGACACAGGCGGAAAGATCACCCAAGTCCTCAAGAGCAACTCGGACATCGCAAGCTCGGTTCGAGTCGCGGTGAACGAGACGATCGCGTCACCCTCGATGGCCTCCATCACTGGTGCGACCTGGGAGGCGAAGATGTACAACGGCAGGGTGGTGGGCAAACCGCGCCTGACGAACGAGCCGAAACTGCCCAGGGTCATGGGCGCGTTGGGAATCGTCGGCGATCTGCTCTTCATCTACGAGGGGGTCAAATCGGCGGTGCAAGGCGATACGTCTTGCTCGATGGGCGACTGTCCCGACCCAAGAGACATCGCGTAGCGTTGATGCTCGAATGACCGTCCGGTCCGGTGGAGTCTTCCAGCTCCACCGGACCACCCTTTCGGCAGGAGAATGTCCTTGACTGGCTCGCCCCCGGAGCTGAGCGGCCACCGCTTTGTGCGCGAAGTGCTTTGGCAGGAACTTCCGGAAGGCCGTTCCCTCATCACCGCACTGGAGGAGGAGGAGAGGCGCCTCAGCGCGGATCTGGACACCGCCGGCAGTCCGTATGGTGTAGGCATGTACCAGCTGGCCAGCGATGTCCTCGTCGGCCGCGCCTTCGGGCAGCTCTTCGCGAACGACGAACTCGACGTGGATCTGGCCCGCCGGTGCGCCACCGTGATCGAACGCCTCCTCGGAAGCGGAAGGCCCGCCGTGACAGAAATGGTGAGTGTCCGCATCACGGACCATCTGCTCGGTTACATCCAACCGTGGCTCCGCTTCAAGAAGTTCGCCGGCCCTCTGTTGAAAGCCGAGGTCGAATCCAGGAAGCGCTATTACACGGGGCCTTTCTGAAAGAATATTTGATCTAGGTGTATTGACCTGTATCCCTAATGGGTTCCTCGCCAGGTTGGCGTGGCATCGTCCGTTATGCGCTTGGCCAGGTTGCCGATCGAGGTGATGTGGATCATGACTTCGGAGCTGGTGCTGAGGGTCTCCTAGTCGCGGGCGAGGCGACGGTACATCATGATCCAACCGGTGCTTTGCTCGACCACCCAGCGTCTTCTCGCGACGTGAGATCCCCGCTCTTCCGGGTCTCGGTCAACCACTTCGACGTCCATTCCGAGGCTGGCTCCGTGCTCCACGACGGCGTTCTGAAGCGTCGACCCAACTCTTGGGGGCCGGCCACTTCTCCTTCCGGTACCACCGCTGCCCAACGGATCTCCTCAGTACGTAGGAACGCCGCAGGATACGAGACGCATCCTGCGGCACCAGATTCCACATAACGTGCAGGGAGAGCGCCTGGGCCGAGTCTGTGCCCTTCCTCTCCTGCGACGTCGAGATCCGCACCATCATCTGCTCGGCGAACGCCATCGCGTCCGGAGGACAAGGGCACTCTCTCCGACGCCTCCGCCGAACGGGCCGCCGTCAATGCGCGGATACGCAAGGCCGTCAGGCCTGCGGACGCCTGCCCATCGAGGCCCCGCCCTGAAGCGCATCGACAGCGCCGTCCAGATCGCCTTCGAGAGCCGACTCACCCCCGGCGAGCAACCGAACCTCAACCACCAAGATCAGCCGTGAAGGCGACGCCCCCGTCCACCGCCTGCAGCACCACTGGCGGAGGTCGCACGAGTGGTGACGATAGGCTCCCTCAGTGGACTGGATTCCTCGTCGCGGCGTCGCCAGGACCGTCGGAGGATCGGAGAAGGACCAGATCCGGTCGAGCGCGGGGCCAGGAGGAGGATGAGGGAATGCGGCAGGCGGGTGTGCTCGATGTCGGGTGCCACAGTGCTCTGCTTACGGTGGTGCAGCGACACGCCGGTACGGTGCTGGAGCCGGTGTTCTCCCGCAAGATACGGCTGAGACTGCACGAGACCCTCGACCACAAGGGACGGCTGGAGAAGGTCGGCATGAAGAGCGTCGAGCGGGCAGTGGCCGAGGCTGTCGCCGACCACCCGCGTCTGCACGGATCGCAGGTGTTCGCGTTCGCGACCTCGGTCATCCGGGACGCGCCCAACCGCGACGAGATCATCGCCCGTGTGGCACGCACCACCGGTACCCGTCTACGGGTGCTGAGCGGCGCAGAAGAGGCTCGCCTCGCCTACGTGGCCGCCCGCCAGTGGGCAGGCCCGACAGCCAGGCAGTTGCTCGTCCTGGACATCGGTGGCGGGACGGTGGAGATCGCCTCCGGCATCGGGGAACAGCCTCGCGCCGTCCACTCGCTGCCGCTGGGCGCCCGCAGGATCACCCGGGACTGGCTTCCCGGCGGCATCGCTCCCTCCCCGCGCCGCCTGGCCGAGATCCGGCAGCACTTGAGCCGGTCCTTGGAAGCCGTACCTGGTCTGCCGCAGCTCGAACCCGGAGGGCGGGTGCTGGCCTGCTCCAAGACCTTCGAACAACTCTCCCGACTCGCCGCCGGCCAAGGAAGAGCACCACGGGCCAGACGGCAACTGGCACTTCCTCAGCTAAACGCGTCAGTCTCTCTGCTGGCCGGTGCGGATCCGTCCCGCCGCGCCAAACTCCCGGGCATCTCCCGACACCGTGCTGAGCAGTCCCTGGCCGGAGCGCTGATCGCACGGGCGGTCATGGAGGCGTGCGGAGCCAAGAAGGTCGAGATCTGCCCCTGGTCCGTCCGGGAGGGGCTACTGCTCGAACACTTCGCCCTACCCCGCACCGCAGCCGACCGGCGAAGCGGGTGGTGAGGCACTCAGCCTCCTTGACGTTCCGGACACAGCAATCAAGCCCTCCCGCATCAGCCCGGCCAGAACCCCAGGACACAACATCCGTAAGGGTGAGAACAGCTACCGGCCAGTTCACGCGCCGCGTTTCGCCGCCCGCGGCGTCTTCTTCGCGACGGTCTTCTTGACGGCCGCCTTCTTCGCCGACTTCGTGGCCGTCTTCCTGGCCGCGGCCTTCTTCTTCGGCAGCTCATGCACGTCGGCATCGCCACTCTCGCTACGCGAACGTTGGCCAAAGCGACACACGCGTCCGCGGCCTCGGTCAGCCGCTATTTCAACGGCCAGCGCGTCGCTCCCGTGGACTTCCGGAATCGGTTGGTGGCCCTTGCCTCCGCCCAAGGCCACCCCCTGGATGAGCAGTTCGTTCAAAAGCTTCGCGCGCTGCACTCTTCGGCTGCCCACCGGGGAGGCTCGCTGCAAGACCAGATCGACCTTCTTCATGGAGAGGTCGAGGAGACCAGAAGAGAACTACGCAAAGTCCGGGAGAAGTTGAAAGACCGTGACAGGCACCTCGAAGCAGCCAGTGTCATGATCCGAGAACTCACGGCGGAACTCGACCAGGCCCGGGAGGAAGCCCGGCTGCTGAAACTCGAGCTCGCCATCCGGGCCAGGCAGATAGAAGTCCTGATGGAAGATGCGCCCGCCGCCGAAAATGCAAGGCAGATAGAGCTCGTAGGCACCGGTTTCAAGGCCGCCCAGGAGGTCATCGGATCAACGGCGCCAGACCAGAATCCCTCTCTCCTTGTGCCCATCCGGTCGGGCAACGCTGAACCCCCGCAACCAGTCCCACCTGAGACTCAGGAAGCCGTTGCCGCCGAAGCACGTCTCCGCGGTGGCCCGCGGCAGCGCCTGCATTCTCTTGTACCTGCCCGGCCCTGCCTTCGCGTACCTCACTGCGGCAGGATTCACCGTGTTCATCACCTCGGTGCCTCCATTCTGGCAAGGGCTTCTGTGCTGGATGATCGGCATCTTCTTCGTGCCTATCGGCTGGGGCCTTTGCGCCGGGCTCGTGCTCATCACTCCAGTCATCCTCCCCAAGCTCGATGACCACGGCGACGTCGGGCTTGGTTGGACAGCGGCAATCTCGACAGCCTGTGCCGTGCTCGGAGTGGTCCTGCAAACCGCCACCTCTTACACCTCACCCGGCATCTGGTGGACCACCGTCCTCGGCGTACCGAACTGATAGATCGTCTGGTCGCAGGAGGGAGCCGGGGGCCAACTCCCCCTGCGGCCGATCGTGCGCGAAACTTCTGGCCAAGCCTGGACACGACGTTGCTCTGATCATCGCCAGCCACGACCTCCACCTCGACAGCGCCAGAGGAGAACCACCACCCAGCCTCAGCCAAAGTCAGCGGGGTATCGCGGCCGGAACATTGGGTTGGCTTCCTGTAGCTCTGCTGGCTGTTCGATTACAGGCGCAAGGGGGCCTCGGTGGACGTGGTGCGGGTCATGGAGTCGTTGGCCGAGCAGGGGGTCACGGTTCTGTTCAAGGCTGATGCCGAGCGCATGCGCGACGGGACGAAGTCGTGGACATTCGTCGCAAGCGGGGCCCCGTTCCACGAAGACCTACTGGTGCGCACGGACGCCATCTCCGTGGAGGCTTGTCTCGACACCTGTCTGCCCCAGCTGCGTGAGTTCGGTCTGACCATTCCGGAGTGAGAGCTCTGGCCTTCTCGGCTATGCCGCGGCTGCCTCAAGTCCTCCCGACGGCAACGAGAGGTCACCGTGTAGTGGGCTCGTCCCACCAACACCAACGAGGGATCAAGGCGGTCGGTATCGATGCTCGTCGGTGCCGGGCGCTGCCGATCTTCGGATAGGCATCAGGGCCGCGCCGGTAAGCAGGCGATCGCCCCGGACAGCCACGCCCAAAACCGATGAGCCTCAACATCTGCACCGTGATGACGGCCGCGAGAACGCCTGGCGCTACCGGTCTGCCTAGTGCTGCGACCGGATAGGTTCGCCGGGTCGGTGAATGAAGAGCGGGCACGGTGAGGCTGGCGATGAGTGACAACTACCTGACGGTCATTCCGACTGACCCGTACTGGCAGCCGAGCAAGGATGCGGCGGATCGTGCTGCGGCCGTGCTGTCCGGGATGCTTCCCGACGACGACGCCCACCATGGCCTCGAAGCCAAGTGGCATGACAGCGTCGAGGTGGTCTTCCGCGGCGCCCACCTGGAGAAGATCTTCTGCCCGCGCTGCGGTGCGGCGTTCCCACCCAGTTGGTGGGGGAAGCCGTCTCGGAGCGCTACAACGAAGCCAGACGCCGCGCGACTCGCCCACCGCAACCCCATCGCCCTCGGCATCCCGGTCCTCCCTCCACGCCCGACTGAGCCCCTGGCACTCGGAGATCAGGACGAATTCCCGGTGTGGAGCGTCACGTAATTGGTTCTGGCCGTGATTCCGTGAAGCGTCATCCTGGTAACTCCGGTGTTCATCTCGTCGGCAGTCTTCATACTCGCTGGAGGGAGACCACTCGACGATCGGATGGTTTCGGCGCTGGGTAGGTCACGAGGGGCGCGATGGGGAGAGTCCGTTCACGTTGGCTGCGTATCGGGGGCTGGGGGCTCGTGGTCGTGGCGGCGGTGATCGCCGCCGTGCTGTCGGCCGTGGCGGATGTCTGGCCAGGTACGGCAGGTTCTGTGTTGGTCGCGGGTGTTGGTGTGGTTGTCGGAGTGTTGTCGACCCGGGCCACCAGCAGGCTCGACACTGATGCCCAGCAGTCCCGTCGGCTCGCCGATGAACTGTTCTTCCACGACCAGGGCGGGCGCCGTGTCCGGGAGATTGCCGATCCTGTCCGCGTTGGCGTCTACGCTGCCGCGCCCATGGAATCCGATGAATCCGGCGTCCCGTCCCCGGCCCGTACACCTCCCTTCGTCCGCAGGGACCGAAGCCCGGAACTGGAAAGAGCCGTACAGCGTGGGGGTTTCGTCGTGGTCGTCGGTGAGTCCACAGCGGGGAAGTCCCGTGCGGCCTTCGAAGCGATGCGCGCGTGCCTGCCCGATCACGCGTTCATCCGCCCCCGGAACCGGCCGGGACTCCGTGCGGCGGTGGAAGTCGTTCAGCGGGAACGGCGCTGTGTCGTCTGGCTGGATGACCTTCAAAAGTATCTGGGCAGCGACGGGCTGACGGCGCATCTGCTGGAGAGGCTTCTCGGTGATGGCACCCGACATGTCGTGGTCCTCGCCACCATGCGGGCGCAGGAGCGTGCCCATTTCCTCACAGACGGCATGTCCGGCGATGCCACAAGCGCCGAGATGGCCCGGGAGCAGCGCGAGGTTCTGGACCGTGCGACCGAGATTCGGATCGACCGGACCTGGACCGCTGCTGAGGTGGAGCGGGCGCGGGCGTTCGCCGATGATCCGCGCGTTGCCGCTGCGCTGGAGCACTGCGACCAGTTCGGACTGGCCGAGTACCTGGCGGCCGGCCCTAAACTGCTCGCGGCTTGGCAGGACGGGTGGGCGCCCAGCACTCATCCGCGCGGGGCCGCCATCGTCGCCGCGGCTGTCGACGCCCGGCGGGCAGGGTTCTACCGTGGCCTGACACCTGCGGCTCTTCGGATTCTGCACGAGCCCTACCTGCGACAACGCGGCGGTGCCAGGCTGCGGCCGGAGTCCTGGGAGCAAGCCCTCGACTGGGCCACGCGGGCCGTGTACGCCACCACGGGCCTGCTCATGCCCGAGGGCCCCGATCATTACGTGGCTTTCGACTACCTTCCCGACGTCGTCGATGCCGACCTGCCCCCGGCGCCCATCCCTGGGGAGACCTGGCGGGAGCTGATCGGCCAGGCGGAGCCGGCGGAGGCCGCCTACCTCGGATGGGCCGCCTACGACTGGTATCAGCAGTGGGATCACGCAGAAGCCGCTTTCGTCATGGCCCTCCACGGGGGACATGTGATGGCGGCGATAGGTGTCGCGACGTGCCAGGGCCTGGTCAGGGGCGACTTGGATACCGCGATGGACACGCTCCGATCGGCCATCGCCGTCGCCCGCGCCGACGCGGCGAACGTCGGGTCGACGCAACTCGTCGGGCTGACAGACCAGTTGGCGTTCATGACCGGTCTGGCCGGCCGGCACTCCGAGGCGCTTGAGATCGCCCGGCAGGCGGTCGCCGACAGCGCTGTCCTCAGCCCCGGCGAGGCACTTACCCCGCGCATCGTCGTCGCGCGGTCGACAGGGCAGTCCGGTGATACGGCCCTGGCACTTCAGCTGGCACGTGAGGCGGAGGCCGACGGTATCCGCCTCCTGGGAGAGAACCACCCGACGACGTTGTCCTGCCGATTCGAGGTCGCCGTCTGGACAGGCTACGACGGCGATGCCGACGGCGCGGTACGCCTCTGGGAGGCCCTGGACGACCACCTCATAGGAAAAGGTCTGGGCTCAGTGGAGCTGATCCTGGACGTGCGGCGCAATCTCGCCTACTGGACGATGATCGCGGGTGACACCGAGCACCACGGCCTGCCCCTCTTCGAGAGCGTCGCGGCCGACCACGCCCGTATCCTCGGTGCCCAGCATCTGCTCACCCTCGCGGCGCGCACCGGCCTGGCACACGTCACCGGCCAGGCCGGACAACCTGAACAGGCCCTGCGGATCGCCGAAGCCGTGATCGCAGACAGGCACGACGGTACTCCCGCCGTACATCCGGTGATACTCAACGCCCGCTTCGAGGCCGCCCTGTGGACCGGTTCGTGTGGGGACGAGGAAGCGGCGATCACTCGGTTCGACGCACTGCTTGCCGATGTCTCCGAGGCGTTGGGCCCCGACCACGTCCTCGTGCTGGACTGCCGCAGTTGCCTCTCTCAATTGACCGGCCAAGGCGATGGCCCGCAACAGCCCTATCGCGACTCGTGGATGAGGCTCGCCGATTGGTAATGACGACAGTCGTCCTGCGAATAGGACACCTCAGGCTGATCCACACCGCCCCACGCACTCCGCGCCCGTCGTCTTCGGCGCCAGCGCCGAGGGTCGGAGTGCTGGGCGGGATGATCGGCCAGTCCGCCAAGACTTTCCGGCCATTGAGAAGTACCGCTGCCCACGCGCCATTGTGCTCTACCACCCGGCCTGGCAAGTGTCGCCCGTGAGTTCACCGTTACTCAAGGCCGGTTCGCGCCCGGCCATCTGGGCGAGTTGACGGAGGTCTCCGTTCGACCTCGTCGAGGCCGTGCTGGATGGGAATCGGTGCGTGCAGCGCCGGTTACGGGATCTGCCATCGCGGGTCGGCGTCTACTTCCTGCTCGCGATGTGTCTGTTCCCGGAGGTCGGCTACCGGCTGGTCTGGCCCCCAACGCAAATCAGGCCCGGTACTGATCTCTCAGTACCGGGCCTGACCTGGAGTTTCAGCTGTCGAGGTGGCGGGATTTGACCCCACGACCTCTTCGTCCCGAAGCAATTGGGGACGGTCATCTTCCTGGGCCTGCTGCGCCCGTCACCTGCGCTGATGGTCCGCTGACATCCACGGTTGTTCGCGGTTGTGTGTCGCGGTTGTCACGTAGTTACCGGGGAAAACTCCTATCTGAGCCTCCGGGTTCGGTCGTCACCTGCCGCTCGGCCTGCCGGCATGCGCGGCTGGGTGGGCTTCGTTCTGACCCAATGGATGCCAGCCAGTGACAAGCTGAGCCCCGGGGCGGTGCGATGCCTCTCGGAAGACGGGCAGAGGATGGCCGTCTCGATCCCGCTCACCGAGGACGAGCAAGCCGCCCTCACTCATGGCCAGACCGCGATCGACCGGTTCCTCGGCGGACTCGCCGATACCCCGCCCCCGGCCGGGCCGACACCCCGGCAGATCACGGCACCCGGCACAGCTCAGCTCCTACCGGTCATCGGCGTCCGACAGGGCAAAGCAACGCGAGCTTGACGAATCTGATTCCGCAGAAGAGTCGTTCATCTGACGGGCACTGTCGCGTGCACGGTGCCTACCGGTGCGTGCGGAGTCCGTCGAGGATGAGCGCGAGCATGTGGGGCGCCCGGTCCTCGGGGGTGGACGCTGCGCGCCACAGCGCGCCGGTGAGTTGGAGGAAGTCGCCCGGGTCGGCGTCCGGGCGGATGCTTCCGTCCCTTTTGCCTGCGTCGAGGAGCTGGGTGATCGCGGCGATGACCGGCCCGTAGCTCTGCTCGCTGATCGCCTGGTGCGCGCCCGGGCCGAGGGCGTCGCCGAGGCCGTGTTTTCTGCGCATGACCTCGACGAGGTCCACCGTCCAGTGGCGGAGTGCTTCCAGTGGAGGCATCTGGGCCAACAGGTCGGGAGCGGTGCCGGTGATGCGTGCCACCTCGTCCTGGTAGACGGCCAGGACCAGCGATTCGCGGGTGGGGAAGTTGCGGTACAGGGTGCCCGCGCCGACTCCCGCGCGCTGGGAGATCTGGTTCATCGACGTGCTGCCGTCCGCCGCGAGTGCTTCGCGTGCGGCGGCGAGGATGCGCGCCCTGTTCTCGCGGGCGTCCGAGCGGACCACAGAACCTCACCTTGCTAAGTGGAGAGTTCTCCACTACGTTATTTGGAGAGCTCTCCACATACTCTAAGGAGCGTCATGCATTACATCAAGCTCGGCACGACCGGCCTCGACGTATCCCCGATCGCGATCGGCGCGATGACCTACGGCGAACCCGACCGCGGGCACCCCGTCTGGTCGAAGGGCGAACAGGACGCGCGCCCGCTCATCAAGCACGCGCTGGAGGCGGGGATCAACTTCTTCGACACCGCGAACATGTACTCCAACGGTTCCAGCGAGGAGATCCTCGGCCGGGCGCTCAAGGACTTCGCCGACCGCGACGAAGTGGTGATCGCCACGAAGCTGCGCCACCCCATGCGGCTGGGACCCAACGGACGGGGGCTGTCACGCAAGGCGATCATGACCGAGGTCGACCATTCGCTGCGCCGCCTGGGCACCGACTACATCGACCTCTACCAGATCCACCGCAACGACCACTCCACCCCCTGGGAGGAGACCCTCGAAGCACTCAACGACCTCGTGAAGGCCGGCAAGGTCCGCTACCTCGGCGCCTCGTCCATGCACGCGTGGGAGTTCGCAAAGGCGCTGCGCCTGCAGAAGGAAAGCAGCTGGGCGCGGTTCGTGTCGATGCAGGACCACTACAACCTCCTCGCCCGTGAGGAGGAGCGCGAGATGATCCCGCTGTGCCTGGACGAGGGCGTCGGCACCATCATCTGGTCGCCGCTGGCCCGCGGCCGCCTCACCCGCGCATGGAACGACGCCCGCTCGACGGTGCGCTCCGAGACGGACGGCGCCTACGCGGACCTGCTCTACTCGCCGGCCGAGGAGGCATCCAACCACGCGATCATCGACGCCGTCGGGAAGGTCGCCGCCACGCACGGCGTCAGCCGCGCGCAGGTCGCGCTCGCCTGGCTGCGACGCCAGCCGGTCGTCACCGCGCCGCTGGTCGGCGCCGGCTCGGTCCGGCAGATCGACGAGGCCGTGGCCTCCCTCGACATCGACCTCACCGACGACGACGTGCGCGCCCTGGAAGCCCCGTACACCCCCCGCTACGACTGGCAGGGCGTCTCGGACGAGGCCGAGATGGAGGCCATCCGCCGACGCGTGCCCGGCATGGCTCTCGCGTGAATCCCATCGTCCGCTCCGGCGCCGCTGGCCGCGCCGGAGCCCTCCTCATCCTTGTCGGCCCGCTCGTGTCCTGGGCCGCCGAGCTCCCCACCGCCGCCGCATGGCAGGACCCGCCGTACTCGCCCCTGGACACCTGGGTCAGCCACCTCGGCCTGACCGGCCCGCCGCAGAGCGCATTCGGGCAGGTCGCCCACTCCTCCTCGGCGCCGTCATGGACACCGGCTGGGTGATCTACGGCAGCCTCCTGATCGTCGGCGCGTTCCTCGTGTTCGACCCGCGCAAGGGCGCCCGCCCGATCATCATCATGATCCTCGCCGTCCTCGCCGGCGTCGGGGTCTCGCTCGTCGGCATCTTCCAGGGCTCCAACGCCAACGTCGACAACGGCCTGATCGCCTTCCACACCTTCGGCGCGCAGGGCGTCATGCTCGCCGGAAACATCATGGCGATCGTCGTCGGAGCCGGCGGAACCCGCATCGGTCTCACCAGGGGCCGGTCGATCGCGAGCATCACTCTCGGCACCGCCGGACTGATCGCGTTCCCCCTCTTCATGACCGACGTGTTCACGGGCTGGATGTGGAACATCGGCCTGTTCGAGCGCGCCGTGATCTACCCGATCATGATCGGCCACGCGCTCCTCGGAAGCAGCGTGGCCGCCGCCCAGCGCCACCGAGCGACGCACCCGCTGCCACCGCTTACCGCACGAGTTACCGCACGAGTCGAGAGATGAGGAGAGACAGATGACACGAGTACTGGTCACCGGAGGAACCGGCTTCATCGGGAGCTGGTGCATCCAGGCCCTGCTGGATGCTGGGCACACCGTCCGCACCACGGTCCGCGACCTGCGGCGCGAGCCGGCGCTGCGGTCCTGGCTGCACGCGGCCACACCGTTCGACGACGACCGACTCACGGTCGTACGCGCCGACCTCGAACACTCCGACGGCTGGGACGCTGCCGTCACCGGCTGCGACTACGTCCTCCACGTCGCCTCGCCGACCCTGCGCCACACACCGGCCAACGATGACGACCTGGTGGTTCCGGCACGCGAGGGCGTCCTGCGGGTGCTGCGCGCAGCCCGCGACGCCGGTGTGCGCCGGACCGTCCTGACCAGCGCCTTCGGCGCCATCGGGATCGGGCACCCCCCGCGCTCCACCCCGTTCACCGAGGAGGACTGGACAGACGTCGACACCGACATCCCGCCCTACCAGCGGTCCAAGACCCTCGCCGAACGCGCCGCCTGGCAGTTCGTCCAGGACGAAGGCGGCGGCCTGGAACTGGCGGCGGTTCACCCCGTGGGGGTCCTTGGACCCCTGCTCGGCCTGGACGACCCGCCATCCCTGCGTCTGGTCCGCCGAATGCTCGAAGGACAGGTTCCTGCGTGCCCTCCCTTCGGGATGGGCTTCGTCGACGTACGCGACGTCGCGGATCTGCACCTGCGCGCGATGACCGATCCGGCAGCCGCCGGCGAACGCTTCCTGGCCATCGCCGGGCACAGCCTGCGTGTCATCGACATCGCACGCATCCTGCACGACCGCCTCGGTGAGCGCGCCGCGAAGGCCCCGACCCGCGAACTGCCCCTCTGGGCCGCACGCACGCTGAGCATCGTGAACCCGGAACTGCGACTGCTCAAGCACCAGCTCGGCCGGGATCTCGACGCCACAAGCACCAAGGCGGAGAAGCTGCTCGGATGGCGAGCGCGCCCTATCGAAGACACCATCGAGGACACTGCCGAGAGCCTCCTCGCCCACGGCATCGGGACAAAGACCGCCTCGTAGCCGACCGGCTCTGCGGTCCTGCGCACCGAAGAGGCATCGAACCGGTGCCTCGGCGCGACAGGTGTCACTGGCCCCGGACCCGCGCCGACGTGCGGTCGGGGGCCGCCCGTTTGCCCGCCGGGTGAGCCGGAACGAGAGACTCCGGGCCGTCATGGCAGTCGACACGTTCCGGAACCGCCCGTCCGTCGTCCAGGTGACGGCGTCAGCGCCGCGGCCAGGTGGCCCTGCCCGTCTGCAGGGCATCCCAACTGGGCAACTTGCGCTGATCATCCAGAGCAGAGGCCCCGCCGATGACCACCACTCCCCCGCCGCCCCTCAGCGAACCCGACCCCTGCGCACTGGCCTGCCCCGGCGACCTGGTCGGTCTCTGCGCCGGCTGCCGGCGCAAGACCCACCGGTACGGATCCGGCGGCTACCCGCTGTGCCAGTGGTGCAGGAACCCGGCACGGGAACGGTGGGACCCGGAAGTGCACTACCTCAACACCCGTACCTGACCGCAAGCCAGGCGAACGCCAGGCCGGCTCTGCTCACGAGTCACGGGGGAGGACGGCAGTTGTTCCCCGCCTCACGAGGCGGTTGGATCAGTGCGGGATCGTTCACGAGAACGAGAACGGGAAATGCCTGATCGGGAGCCTGTTCCGGGTGCAGGTCGACGAGTGCTGAGGGATACGTCGTGGAGTGCTCGACGGGACTGCTCGGTTTCGCCACCGGGCTGCTGATATCGGTCACCACCGCGCCCGTAGGCGTCTCCGGAGCGGTCTTCCTGCTGCCCGTTCAGGTCAGCGTGCTGGGCGTGCCGAGCCCGGCCGTGACACCCACGAACCTGCTCTACAACGTCGTTGGCGGTCGGCGGGCTCGGCGAGGCGTTGGTCGTCGTCCACGCTCCCACCGTTCGTCTCCTGACGCTCACCGTTCGCGAGGGGGCGGGCCGCGTACGTGATCCGCACGATGCCGTCGGCGTGCCGCTCGGTGCGCGCACGGACGCCGAAGACATCGGCGAGGAGTTCCGGGGTGAGCACCTCAAGGACTGGCCCGGCCGCGGCCACCGTTCCCTCGTGGAGGATGACCAGATGGTCGCAGAGGCGCGCGGCGAGGTCGAGGTCGTGCAGGACGGCGAGGGTGGTGATCCCGGTGGCGCGGATGAGGTCGAGGAGCTCGAACCGGGCCCGGATGTCGAGGTGGTTGGTGAGTTCGTCCAGGACCAGCAGCTGCGGGTTCTGGGTCAACGCGCGTGCCAGCAGAACGCGTTGGCGTTCGCCTCCGGACAGGGAGGCGTAGTCGCGGTCCGCGAACGGCCGTACACCGCAGCGGTCGATGGCGTCGGACACGGCCGCGTGGTCCTCGGCCCCGTCACGGCCCAGCAGACCGTGATGAGGGGCACGGCCCAGGGCCACGATCTCGGTGACGGTCAGACCGGTGGTGTTGCCGCCCGCCTCCTGGAGGACGGCTGCGGTACGGCGGGCCGCGGCACGGGGGGACAGCGCCCACACGTCGTCCTCGCCCACCTTGACAGCCCCGTCCGCCGGACGCAGCGAGCGGTAGACCGTACGCAACAGGGTTGATTTTCCACTGCCGTTGGGGCCGACGAGGCCGACGATGTCGCCCTTGCGGGCCTCCAGGCTCACATCCCGCAGGATCGGGTTGCGGTCCAGCGTGACGTGGAGCCGGTCGACGGTCAGTTTCATACGGTCAGTCCAAACCCTTGTTGCGGCGCAGCAGCCACAGGAAGAAGGGGGCGCCGAGCAGTGCGGTGAGGATGCCCAGCGGCAGTTCGTTGGGGCGGTTCAGGGTGCGCGAGAGCAGGTCGACCAGGACCAGGTAGACGGCACCGAGCAGGGCGGTCAGGGGCAGGAGCCTGCGGTGGTCGGCGCCGGTGGTGAGGCGTACCAGGTGCGGGATCATCAGGCCGACGAAGCCGATGCTGCCCGCGACGGCGATGACCGTGCCGGTGAGCAGCGCGCTCAGGACCAGCAGAATGGCCCGCAGCCGGTTGACGTCGACGCCGAGCGCGGTGGCCGACTCGTCGCCGGCCAGCAGGACGTTGAGGCGGCGGCCGAACAGGGTCAGGAGCGTGGTGGTGACGAGCACGACCACGGTGACCGTGGGAATCTGGTCCCACTCGGCTCCGGCCACGCTGCCCAGCATCCAGAACATCACCGTCCGCAACTCGGTCGGTGTGGCCTGGAGTTGGACGAAGCTGGTCGCGGAGAGGAAGACGTAGCCGATGGCCACGCCCGCCAGCACCAGCCGGACCGGTGACAGCCGTCCCCGCCGCTGGCCGAGCGCGAACACCAGGGCGCCCGCGGCGACCGCGCCGAGAAAGGCCGACGCCGACACCCCGAGCCCGGCGAGCGCGGCGCCGCCGCCCAGGGTGATGACGAGGACCGCGCCGAGTGTGGCGCCGTAGGAGAAGCCCAGCACGATGGGGTCGGCCAGCGGGTTGGACACCACGGTCTGCAGGACTGCTCCGGTCACGGCCAGGCCGGCGCCGACCAGGGCCGCGAGGACCACCCGCGGGGTGCGGAAGTTCCAGACGATCTGGTCCAGCGCCGGGTCGGAGGGCGCCGTTCCCGCGCCGGTGACGTGGTGGAGGACGATGCTCCACACGTCACCGACGGGTATGTTCACCGCGCCGATGCTGACCGCCACGATCATGGTGGCGACGAGCGCGACGGGCAGGAGCGTGAACGCCAGCGGGAGCCTCAACCGGGTCAGAAGGCGTCCGGGTGCAGCGTCTTGGCGATCTTCTCCACGGCCAGGTCGTTGCTCGGGCCGATGTAGATCGAGTCGGACAGCGTCACGTACGTGTGGTTCTTGGCGGCCGGCCACTGGGGGAACTCCTTGAGCAGCTTCTCGGCGTAGGCCGCCGGGTCGGGGTCGTTGTAGGCGACGACGACGAGGGCGTCGACGTCGGTGGCGGCCACCTTCTCCTTGCTCAGGTCGGCGAAGGAGGTCTTGGAGGCGTTCTCGAACGGGTTGCTGCCGCCTGCCTTGGCGAGGATGTCGTTGTAGATGCCCTTGGCCACGACCGAGCTGAAGTCGTTGCTGCCCATGGACATGTTGGTGAAGAGGATCATGACCTTCGGCTTCTTCTCGTCCTTGACCTTCGACGAGACCGCCGCGATGTTCTTCTCGGAGGCGGCGATCAGCTTCTCGGCCCTGTCACTGACGCCGAAGATCCTGCCCATGTCGCGCAGCAGCGTGTAGCTGTCGGCGATGGTCATCTTCGAGTTGTCCTGGCCGCAGCCCTGCGGGGAGACGTAGCTGTTGGCGCCGACGTCCTTCAGCTGGTCCCGGTCGGCGAAGCCGTTCTTCCCGTCGAAGCCGTACGAGGTGGTGGACAGGACGAGATCGGGGCGCAGTCCGAGCATGGCCTCGCGGGGGACGTCGTAGGCGTCGTTGGGCTTGACGTTCCCGGTGGGGAGCTTCCCGATGGCGGCGGCCCGGCCCGGCACCTCGGACATGCCGTAGCTCTGCTGGTTGGCGATGATCTTGTCTCCGAGGCCGAGGGCGAGGAGGGTGGAGACCTCGCCGACGGAGGCGCCGTTCATCACGACGACCCGGCTGGGCGCCTTCTCGAAGGTCTCCTTGTGACCGCAGTTGTCCAGCGTCACGGGGTAGCCGTTCTTCGTGTTCGCGGCCGCGGCTTCGGTCGGCTTCGCGCTTGACTGGTCGTCGGACGAGGAGCCGCATGCCGCCGTGAGCAGGCAGAGGGCCGCGGCCAGGGCTGCGGCGGCCGGCCGGTTCATCGACATGCGGGCTCCTTGCGTGAGGACTTGCTCATGGGCTGAAGGGTTTCTGTCGTAGTAGTCGGGGCGAAGTGGCTGTGAGTTCCCGGCAGTTGCGCACTATTTCGCGGGCATTCCGGCTCGGGGCCGGCGCAGCCTTTCGGGGGCGGGCAGCACAGCCCCGGCCACACAGCGGTCCAGGTAGCGAAAGACCAGGTCACGGTCGATGGGCGGGCAGCTGATGCCGCTGTCCTGGAGGCCGGTGCGGACGTTGCCGGAGTGGACGCGGCCGAGGCGCAGACCGGTGGCGGCGCTCTGTTCAGCGGTATCGAAGTAGGCGAGTGTCGTGGCGGCGACGTCGGCCGAGCGGGGCAGCGACTCCCGCCAGCGTGCGAGCGGCAGGGTCCGTACCGGATAGCCGTACTCCCGCACCCGGTCGTAGACGTCCGCGAGCCGTACGCGGGGCAGTGTGGCGTGGTTGAAGACCGGGCCGGGCGCCGTCGCGGCCGGGTGCAGGCACAGGTGGACGAGGGACCTGGCCACGAAGTCGACCGGGGTCCACACCTCGTCCTCGAACAGCTCCGGGACGATCCCCGCCGGGATGCCCGCCCGCAGCACGCTCCACAGGAAGTCCCGCTCGTTGACGTATCCCGTGCCGGAGGGCCCGACAACCCGGCCCAGCCGGTGGACGGTGACCGGCAGACCGCGTTCCACCGCCTGTTCCAGGAGCCTTTCGGAGGCCCACTTGGTCTGCTGGTAGCCGGAGCGCAGACCTTCGTGGGGCGGCAGGAACGCCTCCGGCACCTCGGGGCTGTGGCTCTCCGGCGGTGCCACGGACAGCGTGGAGACGTAGTGCAGGGGGGTCGTGCGTACGGCCGCCAGGCGCAGGAGCTGCCGGGTGGACTCGGTGTTGGCGGCGCGCAGGGTGGCGTAGTCGCGCATGATGCTGACGGTCGCGGCGTTGTGGAGGATGGCGTCGCAGCTCGCGGCGAGATCGGACAGGGTTTCCCGTGACAGGGCGAGGCTGGGACGGGCGAGGTCGGCGGGCAGGGCTGTCAGTCGGGTCGACGCCCGTGCGTCGAGGGTGATGCCGTGCCGGGTCAGGGCCGCATGGACGCGGGCGGTGGCCTCGGGCGCGCCGTCCGCCCGTACCAGGCAGACGATCTCGGCCTCCGTGTCGGCCAGCAGCCGGGCCAGCAGATGCGCGCCGACGAAGCCGGTGGCACCGGTGAGCAGGACGCGCCGGGGAGTGTCACCGGGAGCGCGTCCGATGCCGGGGCGGATACCCGGGTCCAGTTCGGCGTCGGCCAGGAGGCTCGGCGGGAGCGCGGCCGGGGCGGAGCTCGGCTGCCCTGCGTCAGGCTCCGTGTCTGCGAGGAAGCGGGCCAGGGTGGCGGCGGTGGGGTGCTGAAACAGCCAGGCGACCTTGACGTCCCGGCCGAGTTCCACCCCGAGCCGGTTGGCTGCCTGGATGGCCTGGAGGGACTGGGCGCCCACGTCGAAGACATCGTCGTCCACGGCTACGGCGTCGGCGCCAAGGATCTGCCGCCAGACGCCGGTGATGGCCTGCTCCAACGGGCTTCCGGTGACCGGGACCTGGTGTGCGGCCGGTTCGGGGAGCGCGGCCCGGTCGATCTTGCCGGAGCTGGTGCGTGGCAGCCGTTCGACGAACTCGACGGCGCTGGGGATCAGCGCGGCCGGCAGCCGGGCCCGCAGGTGTTCCCGCACCTGGGTGGCGGACGGTACCGCGCCCTCGGCCACGAGGTGAGCCACCAGGCGCCGGGTGCCGTCGGGCAGGATCTGTCCGGCCGCGACCGCCTCCCGGACCCCGGGATGGGTGAGCAGAGCACTCTCGACCTCAGCGGGCTGCACCCGATGCCCACTGATCTTGAACTCCGTGTCGGCCCTCCCGAGGTAGCGCAGTTGGCCGTCCTCACCGACGCGGACGAGGTCCCCGGTGCGATAGGCGCGGGGGGCGCCGGGGAGGGCGGTGAGCGGGGCGAAGCGCGCGCCGTCCGGCACGTCCGGACGGTAGCCGTCGGCGAGGGTGGGGCCCAGCAGGTACAGCTCGCCGTCGGCCACCGCCGCCCTGGTGCCGGGCAGGGGCAGGCCGATGGGAACGTCGCCGGCGGCGAGGCCGGGCGCGTGCAGGTCGGCGACGGTGGCGACCACGGTCGCCTCGGTAGGACCGTAGGTGTTCAGCAACGCCACGGAGGTGCCGACCGCCTTGCGCCAGCGCTCGACGCGTTCGGGCAGGGCGGCCTCGCCACCGATGACGACGGTCCGCACCCCCTCGGGCAGGGCGGCGGCGCCGGTCGAGACCGCGTAGGCGAGCTCGTGCCAATAGGCCGTGGGCAGGTCGAGGACGCTCACCCGGAGCCGGTCGCAGGCGTCGAGGAAACGCGGCACCGACTCGGTCATGTCGTCGGTCCGGATCACCAGGGTGGCTCCGGCGCACAGGGGCAGGAAGATCTCCTCCACGCTGGCGTCGAAATGCAGCGGGGCGAACTGGAGGACGCGGTCCTCGCGGCGCAGGCCGTAGCGGTGGGTGGCGGCGGCGACGAAGTGGGCCAGCGCACCGTGGCCGACCGCCACGCCCTTGGGGCGGCCGGTGGAGCCCGAGGTGTGCAGGACGTACGCGAGGTCCGTTGGTCCGACGGACGCGGCACCGGGCTTCTGTGACGCGGTGACGCCGACGTGTGCGGTCTCCGGTGCGTCCAGCGGGAGTACGGCACAGTCCGCGAAGTCGCCCGCGCGCTCACCGGTGGTCAGGACGAGCGCCGGGGCGGTGTCCGCCAGCAGGCGGGCCGTGCGGTCTGCCGGTGCCTTCGGGTCGAGGGGGCAGTAGGCGGCGCCGGCCAGCAGCACGCCGAGGACGGCGGTGACGGCGCCGGTGGAACGGGGCAGGGCGACCGCCACCACATCGCCGCGGGTGACGCCCCGGGCGCTCAGTCGGTCGGCGATGTGCCGTGCCGCACCGAGGAGTTGGGCGTACGTGAGGGTGTCTCCGGCGTGCTCGACGGCGACGGCCCCGCCCCGGTGGGCCGCGTGGTCGGCGATCAGGCTCAGCACGGGGCGGGCCGGTGCGGGCAGCGGGCCGCCGTCCAGGACGAGGGCGGTCCCGTGCGCGTGCGGAGCGCCGAGCGGCCGGTCCGGTTCGGCGAGAGCCTCCTCCAGCAGAGCGAGCAGACCCTCCTGGAAACCGACCGTGTCGGCCCGCGTATACAGGTCGGGGTTGGCGTCGACGGCGACCCGCAGCCCGGTGCCGTCGCCGCGGTCGTAGACGTTGACGGCCAAGTCGTCGACCGGTCCGGCGGACACGTTGTGCACGGTGCTGGGATGACCGGCGAACGTCAGGCCGTACGCGAACGGCATGATGTTCACGCCCGGCCCGGACAACCGGCGCTGCCCGCCCACCAGTTTCAGGTCGCGGCGCAACTGCTCGTAGCGGTAGCGCTGGTGCGGGAGGCCGGCGCGCAGTTCGCGCGAAACCCTGGGGGCGAGGTCGCGGAGGCTGTCGCCGGGGGCGACGGGCACCCGCAGGGGCAGGATGTTGCGCACCATGGCGGGCACCCGCAGGGAGACCGAGCCCAGGCGGCCCATCGCCGGCAGGCTCAGGACGATTTCCGGTGCCCGGGTCGCCCTGTGCAACTGGGCGGCAGTGGCCGCGAGCAGCACCTCCGACCAGGTGACCGACAGTTGGCGGGCGACCTCGCGCAAGGTGTCGACCCGGTCCGGGGCGAGGTCGGTGACATGGCGGTGGAAGGTGCGGGCGGGCAGGGCTGACCGGCCCGCCGGGGTGGCCACCGGCGGACGGTCGGCGTAGCGGTCGGTCCAGTACGCCCGGTCCGTGGTGCGGCGGGCGGACTCGCGGTAGCCCCGTTCCTCGACGCGGACGGACTCCAGGGTGCCGAAGCCGTTCCCGGTGATGGCTTCACCCGCCATGAGGGCGGTGTAGACCTCGGCCACCCGCCGGGCCACCAGCGACAGGCCGAAGCCGTCGAGGGCGATGTGGTGGATGCGGTGGTACCAGAGGAACTCCCGCGGTGCGGTACGCAGCAGGGCGTGGCCGAAGACCCGGTCGCGGGTGAGGTCGACGGGGCGGGCCATGTCCTGGTCCATCCAGGCCAGGGCGGCGGCGTGCGGGTCGGTTTCGGCGGTCAGGTCGGCGATGTGGGTCTGCCAGTCGCCGGCCGGGGTGTCGATCTGCCAGGGGCGGCCTGTGCCGTCGGTGTCGAAGGTGACGTTCAGGGCCTCGGTCTCGGCGACGACATGGTGCAGGGCCCGGTCGAAGACATCCGGGTCGAGCGGACCTGCGATGCGCAGGTACTCGGCGGTGTTGTAGGCGGGGCTGTCCTCGTCGAGTTGCTGGCCGGTCCAGATGCCCTCCTGGGCGGCCAGCAGCGGGCGGCGCTCAGGCTTCGGCACGGTCCGCTCCCTGCCGGCGTTCGGACAGTAGCTGCCACCACTGGGCGAAGGTGGTGCGCTCGGCGAGTTCGACGAAGGTCACCTCGGCGCCCGCGGCCTGCCAGCGCTCCAGCAGGGTGACTATGCGCAGCGAGTCCAGCCCGGAGTCCAACGGGCTGTCCTTGAGATCGACTTCGGCGGGTTCCAGGAACAGGCACTCCGCCAGGTCCGCGCGGAAGCCGTCCAAGGTGAGGGGTTCGGGCATGGGGGCTCTCTCTCGGTGCTCGTCCGGTGATGTGCCGGTGGTACGCCGGTGCTGTGCGGTGGTGTGGCGGTTCGCCCGCGCCGGGGCGGAAACGGCGCGGGCGGGCCGGTCAGTTGACCTTGCGCGCGGAGTCGCTCCAGAAACGGTCGCGCAGCTCACGCCGCAGGACCTTGCCGCTCGGGTTGCGCGGGATGTGGTCGGTGAACTCGTAGCTCGCGGGCAGTTTGAACGCGGCCAGCCGCCCGACGAGGAAGGTGTGCAGGTCACGGGGGCTGGGCCGGTCGCCCGCGGCGGGCACGACGAAGGCGTGCACCTTCTCGCCCCACCGCTCGTCCGGAATGCCGACCACGACCGCCTCCCCCACGCCGGGGTGGTGCTCCAGGACGTTCTCGATCTCGGCGGGATAGACGTTCTCGCCGGCGACGAGGATGGCGTCCTTGATGCGGTCGCGGATGAAGACGTAACCGTCCTCATCGAGGTAGCCGGCGTCCCCGGTGTGGATCCAGCCGTCGACGAGCGTCTCCGCCGTCCTGTCGGGCAGTCCCCAGTACTCGACCATCCGGGCCGGGGTGTGCAGACAGACCTCGCCGACCGCGCCCGGGGGCAGTTCACGGCCCTGGTCGTCGATCACCTTGGCCCGCACCCCCGGGTAGGGATGTCCGGCGGACTGCATGAGCGGGCCGCCGGGGACATGGGCGGCCGGGGGCAGGCAGACGGCGGTGTTGCCGGTCTCGGTCAGGCCGTAGATCTGGGCGAACTCGCAGTCCAGGACCGCGAGGCTCTCCTCCAGCAGTGCCTCCGAGATCGGGGAGCCGCCGTACACGGTCTTGCGCAGGGTGGTGAAGTCCTTCGCGCTCACCCCCGGTTCGATGAGCATCATGCGCAGCATGGCCGGAACGACGCAGGCGGTGGTGATGCCGAGGTCGCGGATGAGGTCCACGGCCTGCCCGGCGGCGAAGGCGCGCATCGCCACCACTGTCGTGCCGGCGTTGAAGTTCTGGGTGGCCCACCACAGGCCGCCGACGTGGAAGCCGGGAATGCCTATCAGGGCGATGTCACCGGTACGCCAGTCGATCCAGTCCAGTCGCTCGCTCGCGAGCCCGTCCCGGATCGCGAAGAAGCTGCGGTGGGCGAGCACGACTCCCTTGGGGAGGCCGGTGGTTCCGCTGGTGTAGAGCTGGGCGAGGGGGGTGTCGGGGTTGGCGTCGAACTCCGTTTCCCGGTCTGGCTGTTCGGCGCTCCAGGTCTCGATCGCGCTCAGGTGCACGACGGTCCCGGGAGGCTCGGTGGGCATGCCCTCGACGATCGGGGCGAACTCCTCCTCCAGGAACAGCAGTCGGGTACCCGAGTCCTGGAGGATGTGGCTGACCTCGGGCGCGGTGAGCCGCCAGTTGACCGGGACCAGCACGGTGGCGGTCTTGGCGCAGGCGAAGAGGATCTCGTAGTAGTGCTCGGACTCCCTGCCCAGGTAGGCCACCCGGTCGCCCTCGGCGAGTCCCGCGGCTTTGAGGGCGTGCGCGAGGCGGTTGCTGTTGCGGTGCAGGTCCGCGTACGTCAGGGTGCGGTCCTCGCAGATCACCGCGGTGGCCGCGGGCTGACGGCCGGCGTGGAAGCGCGCGGTCTGGACGAGGGTGCTCAGTTCGGGATGGTGGAGCTTGCCGCCCTGGTGCTGCGGCGCCGTGGATGTCTCCATGAAAGCTCTGCCTCCGTTGGGTCAGGTGACGTTGACGAACGCGAGGGTCGCCTCGCCGTCGCTCCGGCCGCCGTTGGCGTCCTGGTAGCGGAACACGGTCTGGGCGTGGAGGAAGGGACTGCCGCCGCCGGGAGTGCGCCGGGTCACGGAGCGGAACTCCATCTCCCCGGTGAAGTCACGGGGGTTGACGGGCCGCCGGAAGTTGGACGCGAAGCGGGCGATGAGGATGTCCGGGAGCTGGTGGCGCCAGAAGTCGTCGAGGGTCCAGTCCTCGAACCCGGTCAGCAACTTCTCTTTCACCGACTTGGCGACCAGGTAGTACATCATCTGGTTGTAGGCGATGTTGACCTCGACCGAGTTCAGATGGCCGGTGTCGTCGATGTAGCAGGACTCGGGGATCGCGAAGGCGCAGCGCGCCGAGGCGAGTCCTGCGGCGGCCGTGACCTCGGCGGATCTCAGGTACTTGCAGTGCGCCTTGTAGGGCGCCAGCACCCGGGCCAGCAGTTCCTCGTCGGTGGCATACGACCGCTGCGGCGGGGCTTCGGCACGGTCGCCGACGTGCGCGGTCACGCGGTGCGTATCCCGTCGTGCAGCCTGCGCTCGTCGTGGACGGTGACACGGTGGGAGACGGTCGGCTCAGGAGTGGTGGTGTGGCGGGCGCGGTGGATGAGACTGCGGTTGTCCCAGACCAGCAAGTCGCCCTTCTCGAAGCTCTGCAGGTGGATGCCCTCGTGTTCGAAGGTGTCGTCGAGCTGACCGGTGGCCTCGAAAAGGCGCTTGAGGAGTTCCTCGTCGAGCGGTTCGCCGTCCTGGTTCTCGATGCCGACGGTGAAGCCCTCGCTGAGGTAGAGGACCGTCTCCCCGGTCATCGGGTGGGTGAAGGTGGTGGGCTGGACAGCTGGCGGCGTCTTCGTCTCGACCTCCTCGAGGATCTCGGAGATCGGGCGGTAGACGTCATGCGGGCGGATCTTGAAGTACTTGCGCACCGAGTGCCGGCAGCGCGTCCCGGTGATCTCCTTCTTCAACTCCTCGGGCAGCCGCTCGTACGCCCGGCCCATGTCGATGAAGTACGTGCCACGGTTCTTCTCCGGGACGACCTGCGGGTGGATCAGAGTGATGCCGAAGGGGTCGGGCATGAACTGGTAGTCGGCGTGCCAGAACTTGCCGGTCTTCGGCACGCCTATCTGCTTGCCGTTCTCCGGGACGTTGGAGGAGACGAATATCTCCGGGACCTCGGGATGCTTGTACATCGGCTCGTAGTAGGTCTCGGGGCGCCCGAGACGCCGGCCGAGGGCGAGGAACTGCTGTGGGGAGAGATCCTGTCCCTTCAGCACGGCGATCTTCTTGGTGTAGACGGTCTGCTTCAGGGCCCGGATGTCGTCGTCGGAGGCCGTGGTGTGGTCGAAGTCCTCGACGATCGCGCCGAGGGCCGCGCCGGGCTGGTCCTTGATCTGCATGGCTGGGAGTCCTTTCGGTGGTCAGACGGTGCTGGTACGACGGGAGTCGACGAGGTCGGCGATCTCGCCGAGGGTGAGGTCGGGCCGGAGTTCGTCGTCGCCGACGGAGACACCGAGGTCGCGTTCGACGCGGATGCTGATCTCGACCGTGGTCAGGGAGTCGACGTCCAGTGCGCCGAGGGTGGCCTCGGGACGGATCAGGTCGGCGGGAACGTGGTGCAGCTTGACGATGAGGTCGACGAGCTGTTCGTAGGTGGTCATGGTGTGGTCCGTTCCGGTTGCGGGTGTTCGGCGAGCTCGGGCCAGGTCAGGAGGCAGGAGCCCCAGGTGAGGCCGCCGCCGAAAGCGGTGAGCAGGAGACGGTCGCCGGCGCGGATCCGCTGTTGGGTGGTGGCGTCGGCGAGGGCGAGCGGGATCGAGGCGGCTCCGGTGTTTCCGACGGTGTCGACGTTGCTCACGCAGCGCTCCCGGGGCAGGTCCAGGTCGTCGGCGACGGAGTGCAGGATGCGCAGGTTGGCCTGGTGGGGCACGAAGTGGTCGACGTCGTCGGTCTTCCAGCCGGCCTTGTCCAGGGTGGCCCTGGCCGAGGCGGCCATGCGGGTCACCGCGTGCCGGTAGACCTCTTTGCCGCGCATCGCGAAGTGCCGTTCGGCGTGGGTGGTTTCGACGGCGGTGGCACCTCGGCGGGAGCCTCCGGCGGCGACCATGATCAGGTCCTCGTGGGCGCCGTCGCTGCCGAGGTCGAAGTAGGTGACGGCGCCGGGTTCACCCGGGTGTCCGGCGCGCAGGACGACCGCTCCGGCTCCGTCCCCGAAGATGATCGCGTTGGCCCGGTCCAGCGGGTCGACGATGGTGGAGTAGGTGTCCGCGCCGATCAGCAGGACCCGTTGGGCGACACCGGAGGCGATCAGGCCCGCGGCGGTGGCCAGGCCGTACACGAATCCGGTGCACACGGCCCCGACGTCGAAGGCCGCGGCTCCTGACAGACCGAGGCGGGTGGCCACCGCGGGCGCGGTGGCCGGGCAGGGGCGGTCGGGGGTGGTCGTGGTGACGATGACGGCGTCGGCGGGCTCCCCGCCCGCTGAGCCCAGGGCGAGCCGGCCGGCCTCGACGGCGAGGTCGGAGGTGGCCTGGCCGGGCTCGGCGACGTGGCGGCTGCGGATCCCGGTGCGGGTACGGATCCAGGTGTCGTCGGTGTCAAGGCGCGCGGCGAGTTCGTCATTGGTGACCACACGGGGCGGTACCCATCCGGCCAGTCCGCACAGGACAGCCGCGGGGGTGGGCGGGCTGAGGGTGTCGCTGGGCACAGCTGTACTCCTCGTGGGGTGAGAAGAAGAGCGGGGTGAGGCGGCTATGCGGTGGCGGGGGCGGCTCTGTGCAGGCCGAGGGCGAGCGGGATGCCGCAGCACAGGACAGCTGCCGCGGCGAACACGGCGGCGCGTATCCCGGTCAACAGGGCCTCGTCCGGCGGCCCTTGGCCCACCCCGCCGGACAGGGCGACCAGCAGGGCGAGGCCGACCGCCCCGCCCACCTGGAGGGTGGTGGAGGCCATGCCGGAGGCAACGCCCTGGTCCTCGGCGGCGATTCCGGAGGCGGCGACGATCCACATGCCGGTCCAGGCGGCGCCCTGACCGAGCCCGAGAAGCACGATCCCCGGCAGCAGCAGCGGGTACGAGCCATCGGCGGTGAGCGCGAGCCCGAGTGCCGCGGCTCCCGCCGAGCCGAGCGCCATACCGCCGACCAGCATGCGGCGCACCCCGACCCGGGCGACGGCCCGTTCGCCGGCCTGAGTGCCCAGCGCGGTCACCACGGCCGGGACGAGGAAGGCCAGACCGGTAGCGAACGCGCTGTAGCCGCGTACGTTCTGGAAGTAGAGGGTCAGGAAGTAGGGCAGCGAGCTGAAGGCAGCGCTGTAGATCGCGGTGATCGCCATCGCGGCGACCAGGCCCCGGTGGGCGAACATCCGTGCTGGCACCAGTGGATCCCGCGAGCGGGTCTCGACGAACGCGAAGACGGTCAGCAGGGTGATCGAGAGTGCCGCGCTGAACAGAGCGGCCGGGCTGCCCCAGCCGGCTTCGGGGGCGTGCACCAACAGGAACACGAAGAGTGTGATGCCGCCCGTGGCAGTCAGTGCGCCGGTGACATCGAACCGCCGGGTGCCGGTGCGCGGCCTGTCCGCGGGGAAGAGCCGCCATCCCGCCCACGCCAGCGCCGCCGCCACGGGCACGTTGACGAAGAACACCGAGGGCCAGCCGAACGCCTCGACGAGCACCCCGCCGAGCAGCGACCCGAAGCACAGCCCTCCGGCTCCCGCAGCGCCCCACACCGCCAGGGCCCGGTTCCGGGCGGGACCCTCCTCGTAGATCGTGCTGATCAGGGCGAGGGTGGCCGGGAAGAGCAGCGAGCCACCGATGCCCTGCACCGCGCGGACCGCGATCAGGACGCCCGCCGACTCCGACAGTCCGCCCACCAGCGACGAGCCCGCGTAGACGAGGGCGGCGACCACGAAGGTCCGGCGCCGGCCCAGCAGATCGGCCGTACGGCCGCCCAGAAGGAGGAAGCCTCCCGTCGCCACGACGTAGGCGCTGACCACCCACTGGAGGTCGTGCGGAGAGAAACCGAGGCCGGTTCCTATCTCGGGGAGAGCGACGTAGACGATGTTGTAGTCGAGAGCGATGACCAGCTGGGCCAGCGCCAGAACAAGAAGAGACAGTCGTGCCCGCACCGGTCGAAATCCTCCTCACCTATCAACGGAAATCAATGGAGGGAATAGAGAATCGGTCGATCGATTCCGCTCACCCTAACACTCGAAAGAGGGATCGAGAATGCTCCACAGAAGAACAGACATGAAAAGCATAACCACCATTTCAAGGCAGCACTGATTTCCGACAGTGCCCTACTGACGGATGCTTTTCCGGGTGTAATTCAGGCGGTCAGCCATCCGCCATGAGGCGTCTGATCTCGCTGATGAGCACGGTGAGGGCCTGACGTTCTGGAATAGTTGTCTCTGGATGCCAGAGGTCTACGAGAAGGCAGGTGCGGGGGAGTTCGCCGTCATTGCGCGCCTCGTGCTCGAATGAGTAGTCGAAGAGCAGGCACTTCCCCTCCACCCAGGAACGGGTTTCGCCGGCCACGGTGATGCCGCAACCGTCCGGAATGTCCACGGCGAGATGCAGATTGATGCTGAAGTTCCACAGATCACAATGCGGGGCGATGGCCGCGCCCGGCAGCAGGGTGGAGAAATGGCTTTCCAGCAGGGGGCATATCTTTCCCGTGCCGACGGCGAACTCGTCGAGCACCTTGTACGCCGTGGGCACGGTACCGGCCGACTCCCCGACCAGTCCGCCGTCCCGGTACAGGTAGAGGGCCTGCCAGTCCTCCTGGCGGGTCAGATAGTGCTCGTAGTCCGAGAAAGCCTCCCGGTGTTCCGCCCAGGCCGCGGCCAGCTCCTCCTTGATCGCCGGATGAGCGGCTTCCAACGCCTCGACGACGGGGGTCAGTTCGGGATGGCCGCGGGGATCGTGCCAGGGGGTCGGGGACAGCCCCGGCAGGATCCACTTGGCCCCGTGCTGGAGCGGGTGACGCTCCCCTGCCCCGCTCGGTTCCAGCATTCGTTCCACACGTTCGACGGAGTCCGCGCCGTGCTCGCCTCTGATCGCCGTGAAGGCGTTCTCTATCTCGGGTGTCATACGGGCCCCTTCTGGCCGCCACGGCACCGACCGGCCGGCGGATCGGTGTCGCAGTAGTAGTCGGGGGAAGGAGCCGGGGAGTTCCCACGAGATTCCGTCAATTCTGTTGGACCGCGGGAGAGTTGGTGTCTCCTCCTGTCATCGCAGGTGAACGGGTGCAGGGGAGACAGGGACGGACCGGCCCGTCGTACGCGGTGGTGCGAGCAGCAGCGCGAGTGCGTTGCCGCCGGCCGGCAGCGGTGTCGCCACGGGACCGGCCGCCGCCTCCGGTTGTGCGGCGGATGGCCCGGCAGCGTTCGGGCGGCGACAACCGAGGTACCGGACACTGGAACACCTTGATGCCGATTCCCGCGCCGCAGGAGCCGTCCGCGACCGCTTTCGCGTTCCCGGCGGCACGATTCCGTCCGAGGAACCGTGCCGCCGGGATACCGACACCGTCGGCTCCGGCGGGGAACGGGAAAGGTGTCAGGCCGGCAGGGCAGCCGCCGCCTCGGCGCCCTGAAGCAGGGCTTCGAGGGCCACGCGTGCGCGGGACACCCGGGACCGGACAGTGCCGACGGGACAGCCGAGGAAGCCAGCCGCCTCCTCGTACGGCAATCCGACCACCTGGGTGAGCAGGAACGCCTCCCGGCGTTCGTCGGACAAGCGCTCCAGGAGGTCGAGCAGTGCTACACCGTCGTCGAAGCCCGGCAGGCCGCACGGCTGGGTGCGTTCCCCCGCCGTCCGCCAGTCGACGGCGTCCGCGATCCGGGGGCGGACCGCGGCACGTCGCAGGCTGTCGGCCACCGCGCGGCGGGCGATCGACAGCAACCAGGTACGGGCCGAGGACCGGCCTTCGAAGCGGTGCAGGCTGCCGAGCGCCCGCGCGAAGGTGTCCTGGGTCAGGTCGTGCGCCGACTGGGGATCACCGCTGAGGTGGGCGACGTAGCGCAGCACGTCACCGTGCAGGGCACGCACGAAGTGGTCGGCCGCTTCGGGGTCGCCACCGCGGGCGGCGAGCGCCCAGGCGGTCGCCGACACGTCCGCCGAGGTGCGATCCGCCCGGGAAGCTGGCAGGGCAGGAGTCATCAGATGAGGTCCTTCTCGGGTCTTCCGGGGGCCTGGCCCGCACAGGGGCATGGCTCACCGGCGCGTGGGGTGCGTCCGTACGGAGAGATACGGCGGTACCCGGAACCCGTCAGGAATGCTCCGCCTGCGGCGGCCCATGGCACGCCGAGCGAGAAGCGCCCCGACGCATCTGCGTGCGTGGGCACGGCGGGGCGAGAGGTGAGGTGGGCTCCGGTGGATCCGGCTGTCTCAGCAGACAGCTGCACCCGCGGGCGGACCGCGGAAGGTGAGGGAACAGCACAGCAGCAGACGCACCGGGGCCGGAGCGGCGGCAGGACGGCACCTGTGTACGGACGGACGGCGGAAAGGTGTGGGCAGGGCCAGCAGCAGCCGCACGGGCGCCGCCAGCCAGGCCGCCGCCGCCCGCAGCACACGGAAGACGGCCCGCTCACCATGGGCCAGCCACAGTCCGCACAGGACGGCGGCCAGGAGGTGTCCGGCGAACATCCCGACCGAGGCCGTACCGCTCATGCCGACCATGCCCTGTGCCTGTTCGAGCCCGGCCATGCCGTGGGCCGCGTGGGCGGTGGACGCCATGTCCATTCCGCCCATGGATCCCATGTCCATGGATCCCGTATGCATGGATCCCATGTCCATCGAGCCCATGTGCATCGAGCCCATGTCGGCCGACGGACCGGTGTGGTGGGACATGCTCGTGGGGCCGGAGACAGACGTCTGCGCCAGCGAGAAGGTCTCGTGGAGCACCGCCTGGGTCCCGGTCACGACCGCGACGATCAGGGTGTGGCCGCGTTCCCGCCCGGCCAGCAGCCAGCCGACCGCGCCGACCCCGGCCGCTCCCGCGGCCATGGCCCCCCAGGGCACCGAACTCCCCGACATGAGCGCGTGCGCGAGGGCGGCGAGCAGCACACAGGCGGCGGCGAACACGCCTGCCCGCACCGCACGGCACCACCCTCGGACAGTCATAGCCCGCTCATCCTCGCACCAGGCGTTCCAACGTCACCAGGGGTACGCACGAGCCCTGCCCTCCGACTCATTCACAACGAGTGAACACCCCACAGCGTGCGTACGAGAACTCGGAGATCGCGGAGAACGCCTACCGCACCCACACCGAACCGGGCTTCACCACAACGGCCAACGCCTTCACAGGGCCGCTGCGCCGGAACTCCAGGGTGAACGACACCAGATCACCCGAACGCCACCCGCCCGAACGCACGGGCACCGTCAGGTCGACGCCGCTCGGCGACATCGCGAGGCCGTCACCCGCCGCTACGGAGACGGAGTCGATCGTCGCCCCGTACGCCGTGTTCCCCTGCCGCATGCGGTGCTGAGAGAGCGTCACGTCGCCGGACACGCCCCGTGCGGTGACCCGCACCAGGGTGTCGGCCGAACCGCCGGCGTTGGAGATGTCGAAGAACGCGGCCGTCTGCGGGACTCCGGCGGACGGCAGCAGGACTCGCCCGCCGGTGACACTGATACGCGCCGGGCTTCCCGCCCGCCCTGTGCCGACCCAGGTGGTCAGGCCCGCGAGTGCCACACTGCACGCCGCGACGGGCACCAGGGCGGCCAGCGCCCCGTCCCGCACCCGCCTGCGATCGAGGCCCTGAAGCGAGGACATCCGGTCCGATATCCAGCTCATCGGGCACCGGCCTTAGCGCTCCGCGTTCCGCGCCCTCGGCCGGGGGCGCCCGACGGCTGCCAGCCGCGCAGCCGCAGGCTGTTGGCCACCACCAGCACGGAACTCAACGACATCGCCGCGGCGGCGACCATGGGGTCGAGCAGGCCGACCATGGCCAGCGGCACGGTGACGACGTTGTAGCCAAAGGCCCACACCAGGTTGGCCCGGATCGTGCCCAGGGTGCGCCGGGCGAGGAGGACAGCGTCGACGAGCGCCTCGATGTCCCCGCGGGCCAGGGTCAGGTCGGCCGCTCCGATGGCCACGTCGGTGCCGCTGCCCATGGCGATACCCAGGTCGGCGCCGGCGAGCGCGGCGGCGTCGTTGACTCCGTCACCGACCACCGCGACCCGGGCCCCTTCCTCCCGCAACTGCCGTACGAGGGCTGCCTTGTCCTCGGGGGTACAGCGGGCGTGCACCTCGTCGATGCCGAGCGCGGCGGCGACGGCCTCGGCGGGCGCCCCGCGGTCGCCGGTGGCCAGCACCGGGCGGATCCCGAGCCGGCGCAGCCGCTCCACCGCCCGGTAGCTTCCGGGGCGTACCAGGTCGCCGACGGCGATCAGCGCCGTGGCCCGGCCGTCGACCCGCACCACGACCGGGGTGTGCCCGGCTTCCTCCGCCGCGCTCAACGCCTTGGCGAGCGCGCACGGCAACTTCTCATCGGGGGCGCCCACCTCGACCGTCAGACCCTCAACACGACCAGTGACTCCCTGCCCCGGGACCGCGGCGAAGTCCGTCACGTCCGGCAGCGGCGCAGCGGTCTCCGTGCGGCGCGCGTACGTCGTGACCGCGCGCCCGATCGGATGTTCGGAACCCTGCTCCACGGCCCCGGCGAGCCGCACCACCTCGCCCTGTCCGAGCGCGCCCGGAATCGCGGTGACCTTGGCCACCGTCATGTGACCGGTGGTCAGGGTGCCGGTCTTGTCCAGCACGACCGTGTCCACGTGCCGCAGTGCCTCCAGCGTCCGCGGCCCGCTCACCAGCACGCCCAGCTGAGCACCGCGCCCGGTGGCGGCCATCAGGGCTGTCGGGGTCGCCAGTCCCAGCGCACACGGGCAGGCCACCACGAGGACGGCCACACAGGCCGTGAGTGCTGCCTGTGGATCGGCTCCGGCGCCCAGCCAGAACCCGAGGACGGTGGCCGCGATGGCCAGGACTACGGGGACGAACACCCCGGCGACCGAGTCGGCCAACCGCTGCGCCCGCGCCTTGCCAGCCTGCGCCTCCGTGACCAGACGGGTGATCCGGGCCAGCTGGGTGTCAGCCCCGACCGCCGTGGCCCGTACGAGCAGCAGTCCGCCGGCGTTGACCGCGCCGCCTACCAAGGCCGAGCCGGGGCTCACCTCCACAGGCCGGCTCTCGCCGGTGACCAGAGCCAGGTCCACGGCGGAACTGCCCTCCGTCACCCGCCCGTCGGTGGCGACCCGCTCGCCGGGGCGCACCACGAAGACCTGCCCAAGCCCCAGCTGCTCGATGGGAATCGACCGCTCGCCGTTCTCGTCCTTCACGGACACCTTTTTGGCCGCCAGCTCGGCCAGCGACCGCAGCGCCGCCCCGGTCCCCCGCCGGGCCCGCGCCTCCAGGAACCTGCCGGCCAGCACGAACAGCGGCACGCTCACGGCGGCTTCGAGGTACAGGTGTGCCATGCCCTCGGAGGCGGAGGGCACCAGGCTGAACGACATTCGCATCCCGGCTTCGCCCGCGCCGCCCAGGAACAGCGCGTACACCGACCAGGCGAACGACGCCGCCACCCCGAGCGAGACCAAGGTGTCCATGGTGGCCGTGGAGTGCCGCAGCCCTCGCAGTGCCCTGATGTGGAATGGCCATGCGCTCCACACCGCGACCGGGGCGGCCAGCATGAAGCACAGCCACTGCCAGTTGCGGAACTGCAGGGCCGGCACCATGGACAGCACAAGCACCGGCACCGCCAACAGCGCGGTGATCAGCAGCCGTTCCCGCTCGCGGCGGGCCTCCGCATCGCCCTCGTGCGCTTCCGCGTGGTCCGTGGGGCCGTCACGCACGGGCAACGCGGCCTGATACCCGGCCTGCTCGACCGCGATGACGAGGTCCTCGGGTGCCACCGTGGCCGGATGGCTGACCCGGGCGAGTCCCGTAGCCAGGTTGACCGCGGCCGTGACGCCCTCCAGCTTGGCCAGCTTCTTCTCCACCCGACGGACGCAAGCCGCACAGGTCATGCCGCCCACGGTGATGTCGGTGACCACGAGGCTCGCCATGGATTCGCCCGCCATCACTCACCGCTCCCGTGGCCCATCCCCGGCATGTCGTCCATGTTCCCGCTCGTCCCCGGCGCCTCGTCCGTGCCGTCACCGCCCCCTCCGCCGCTGCTTCCCGTGCCATGCATGCCAGGCGCCACCGGCCCCGCCGCCGTCCCGGCGGCGTACGAGACCGAGAACACCAGCACCAGCAGGAGCAGGAAGCCGCACAGCGCGGGGGAAGGCAGCAAACTGCGGGCGGTCACACCGACGGGGCGGGGTGACAACGGAATATCGGCCATGCCCGGCCTTTCCTGGTCGCATCGGAACCCTCTTGCGGAAGACGGCAGTTGCCGCCATACCTCTCCAGTAGTCGAGTAGAGGTGGCGTCGAGTTCCGGCGTTCAATCGTGATGCGTGTCACAGATGGGATCCGAACAACTGAACAGTTTTTCGACGACCTCTGCAGGGGCGACCTCCCTGGTCCCCGAGTTGAGGGCGGCTGGGGAACGTACTAAATGGGGAGTTGCGCGGCCTCCGCCACGTCGCCGTCCGCGACCAATCCGGCCAGGACCAAGGCCACGTCGATACCATCCGGAACACCTGCCCCGGTCGCGTGGAGACCGTCGATCACGACTCACTCGCCCGCTCCGGGGACACAGGGCGCGGTTCGTAAGGGAGTCCGGCATCGCCGGAGTCGCAAGGATCCCGATTCCGTGGCCCGGAATCCGCGCTTCGCCCAGGTCTGGAGCCGCGAGGGCCTGTCCGTACGCGACCGCCGCCTGCTGGGCTGACCGGCCCGCGTCGGACGGTCAGCCCTCGCATGACGAGCCTCCCGGGCGAGACCAGGAACCGACGCCTTCACTGCCGGGTACGGGCGTCACTTCGGCGGCCGTACCGACTGCCGGATCACCAGTTGCGTACTCAGCACCACGTGGTCGTCATCGGCCAGGCGGTTCTCCCGCTCCAGGGCCAGGCGGACCGCTGTCCGTCCGAGCTCCTCATAGGGCACGCGAACCGTGGTGAGCGCGGGCGTCAGGTCGGCGGCGAAGGGCACGTCGTCGAAACCGACCAGGGACACGTCACCGGGCACGTCCAGACCGGCCTCACGCAGAGCCGCCAGAGCACCGACGGCGACCATGTCGGTGCCGGCGAAGATGGCCGTGAAGTCCAGCCTCCTCTCCAGCGCGGCCCGGGTCCGCTGATAGCCGGAGACCCGGGTGTACGAGCCGGATACGTCCAGTTCCTCGGCGTAGGCGACGCCGTGCGCCCGCAAGGCCTGGCGATAGCCGGCCCGGCGCTGCTCGGCGCTGCTGACCAACGGATCACCGCCCAGGAACAGGACGCGCCGATGCCCCGCGTCCAGCAGGTGGTCGACAGCCTGGAAGGCGCCGCCCCGGCTGTCGTAGTCGATCACCGTCACCGGCAGCCTGGACGGCAGCGGCGGCCGGCCGCACAGCACCAGCCGGGAGCCGACGGCGTCCAATGCCCTGGCGTATGCGGCCATGCGGCCGTTGTAGGCGTCGTCCATGACCGCTCCGCCGACGAGGACCACCGCGGCCGCGTGCTGCTCGCGCATGAGCTGCACGAGGTCGTCCTCCCTGTCCGGGTCGTCGTGGGTGGCGCAGACCAGACTGAGCCTGCCGCGTGCCGCCGCCTCCTGCTCCACCCCCGCCGCGACGTGGGCCAGGGAGGGGCCGGTGATGTCCTGCAGGACCAGGGCTATGGGGCCCGCGACCCGGCCGGACAGGGCCTTGGCGTGGACGTTCACCACGTAGTGCAGGGACTCGACCGCCGCCATGACCCGGGCGCGGGTGGCCTCCGAGACCGGATAGTTCCCGGCGAGGGCTCGGGAAACGGTTGCTACCGACACGCCGGCCTTCCCGGCGACGTCACGAATCGTGCTGGGTCTGTCGCTCGCATGGTTGTCGCGTCGGCGCTTGCCTGGCTGCCTGGGTTCAGGGCTGGTCACAGCTCGACGTTACTGCACGTGACACCTCTTGCGGGCCGCCGGTGCGCGGAACTACGGTCTCCTGACAGTAATCGTTTACTCACATGTGGGAGCCGCACGCCATGACCGCCACCCACCTGCGCTGGGGCACCGACGAGTTGTCCCTGCTCCTGTCCTTCGACACGGCCGGTCCGGTGCGGCTGCTGGCGTTGGGCGAGGCCGAAACGCTGCCCGATCCGACGCGTGAACCCGCGCTGTGCGCGCTGCTCGCGCACCGAGCCCTGCCGCTGGTCGAGATCCAGACCGCGGGCAGCGGGCGGCTGGGCACCTCGGGCAAGCGCCACGTGGACGGCACCGCTTCGGGCTCCCTGCGTTACGTCCATCACGAGGAGGCTCACGAGCAGCACATCGGCGGGGGCGTCCGGAGTCTGCGAATCCGGATGGCCGACGAAGCCACCGGGCTGCGTGTCACCGCCGTCTGCACAGTGCGCGAGGGCATACCGGTGCTCGGCACCGAGGCATACCTGGAGAACGTCGGCGACGGTCCGGTCACTCTGGAGTACGTCTCCTCCTTCGTGTGCTCCAACCTCGCTCACCGCCTCGGCGACGGCGAACGCTGGGAGGACGGCCTGACTCTGTGGCTGGCGGCCAATCCCTGGAGCGGCGAGTGCCGCTGGTCCAGGGCCACCCTGGCCGAACGCGGCCTCTACGACGTGGGCATGGTGCCGTTCGGCCAGACCGGTTCCAAGAACCGGATCGCCGTGACCAGCACCGGCTCCTGGTCCTCCTCCGAGCACCTGCCCATGGGCTGTCTGGAGGAGACCGGTTCGGGCCGTGCCCTGTCGTGGCAGATCGAGCACAACGGCTCCTGGCACGCCGAGATCGCCGACCGCTTCGACGACGTGTACCTGGCCCTGTCCGGGCCGACGGACCGCGAGCACCAGTGGCGCCGCCGGCTCACCCCTGGCGAAACGTTCCGTACCGTGCCCGCCTCGGTCGCCGTCGTCCCGTCGGGCGGCTTCGAGGCCGCGCTCGCCGCGCTGACCCGGCACCGGCGCGCCACCCGGCGCCCGCATCCCGACCACCAGGAACTGCCCGTGGTGTTCAACGACTTCATGAACAGCCTGATGGGCGAACCGAGCACCAAGGCACTGTTGCCCCTGGTGGAAGCGGCCGCGGCGGCGGGCGCCGAGTACTTCTGCGTCGACGCCGGCTGGTACGACGCCGAGCCGCCCGGCGCCGTGGGCCCGGGTGGGGTGCCCGGCTGGTGGGACGCCGTCGGCGAGTGGGAGGAGTCGGCAGCCCGCTTCCCCGGCGGCCTGAAAGAGGTGCTGGACCGCATCCGTGACGCTGGCATGGTCCCCGGGCTGTGGCTGGAGCCGGAGGTCGTGGGCGTACGCAGCCCTGTCGCCTCCGCGCTGCCCGACGACGCCTTCTTCCGCCGGGACGGCGTCCGCCTGACGGAGTGGGGCCGCCACCAGCTCGATCTGCGCCATCCGGCGGCACGAGCGCACCTCGACGGGGTCGTGGACCGGTTGGTGCGCGACTACGGCGTCGGCTATCTCAAGCTCGACTACAACATCGACATCGGCCCCGGCACCGACGGCCCGGACGGCGCCACGAGCGCCGGTGACGGTCTGCTGGGCCACAACCGCGCGTACCTCGCCTGGCTCGACGGCGTCCTCGACCGGTACCCCACCCTGGTGCTGGAGAACTGCGCTGCCGGCGGCAGCCGCACCGACCACGCCGTCCTGTCCCGGCTGCCGGTCCACTCCGTCACCGACCAGCAGGATTTCCGTCTCCTGCCCGCCATCGCCGCCGCGGCACCCACCGCCGTCACCCCCGAGCAGGGAGCGATCTGGGCATACCCGCTGCCGCAGCACAGCGAAGCCGAGCTCGGCATGGTGATGGTCTCGGCCATGCTCGGCCGCATCCACCTCAGCGGCCGTCCCGACCTACTGGCACCGCAGCAACTGGCCCTGGTGCGCCGGGCCGTGGACACGTACAAGACCTACCGCCCCCTGCTGGCGGGCGCCCTGCCGCGCTGGCCCCTCGGCCTGCCCGGCTGGCGCGACGGCTGGATCGCCCTCGCACTGACCACGGACGTCACCTCCGAACGGGCCGCCACGACGCTGTTGGCCCTGTGGCGCCGTACGGGCGCGCCCGAGACGGTGACCGTGCCGCTCCCGTGGTACGCCGAGGCCGACCGGCCGCGCCTGGTGTTCGGGGCGGGCCCGCAGCCGACGTACGACTGGGACGGCCGGGAACGCACCGTGCGGGTGACCCTCCCGATCGAGGGGTCGGCGGTACTGCTTTCCTTCGGCGCCGACCCGTGCGCCCCGGCCTGAGGCCCCTTGCCCCCGGACTGGCCGGCGGTCCCTCGGTGAGCGCGAGTTCGCCGGAGAGGCCGCGGCGCGTGCGATCAGGAGGGTGAGAGCAGCACGGGTACGCCGACCGGGCCAGGTGGGTGTTCAGGCGCTGATCGTGAGGTCTGCCCGGTGGACACCGTGCGCCAGCGGAAGCCCGGAGGCGAGGCGGGCCAGCTCGTCGACGACCGTACGGCCGAGTCGCTGAAGTTCGTTACCGAGAGATCCGGCGATGTGCGGGGTGAGGAAGACGTTGGGCAGCCGGTGAAGGACGGACCCGGCGGGCAGCGGCTCCGGTTCCGTGACGTCGAGTACGGCGCTGATCCGCCCGCCGACCAGCTCATCGGTGAGCGCGTCGGGGTCCACGAGCGCGCCCCGCGAGGTGTTGATCAGCACACCGCCGTCCCTGATCAGCGCCAGCCGGTCGCGGTTCAGCATCCGGTAGGTCTGCGGAATGTCGGGAGCGTGCAGGCTGACGATGTCGCTGGTGCGCAGCAGCTCCTCCAGGGACAGCGGCACCGCGCCGAGGGCGGCGGCCTCGGCATCGTCCACATACGGGTCGTACAGGGCGATCGACAGGTCGAAGGGGCGCAGGAGTTCGAGCACCCTACGGCCGACCCGCGAGGCGCCGATCAGTCCGACGCGCCTTCCGAGGTTTCCGACGTCCGCGTAGTCGGAGGAGGCCGGATGCACGCCCTGAACCCGGAAGTGTTCGCGCAGGCCGAACGCGTTCTTGCCGGCGAACAGGATCGCGGCGAGGGTGTATTCCGCCACCGGAACGGCGTTGGCCTGCACCGCGCTGGAGACGGTGAGTCCGCGTTGCCAGGCCTCCTCGCCCACGAGGCTGCGCACGCTGCCCGCCGCGTGCAGCACGGTGCGCAGCCGGGGCGCGGCGGCCAGCGCCTCGGCGCCGATGTGCGGGCATCCCCATCCGGTGATCAGTACCTCGGCCTCGGCCAGCGCAGCCTGCGCGGCCGGATCGGTGAAGTCCTGGACGACGAGCGTGGAGTCGATCCGCACCAGTTTCCCCAGCCGTGCCATCAGGTGTGGCGGAAAAAGTTCGGGAAGGTGCACCGGGTTCATCGCGAACACGGCTGAGGGCAGGTCTGGGCGGGACATGTGGCTCCTGCTTCGTCACGGGGAGCGGACTGGAGTAGTAAACGTATTCCACGCTAGGGACGACTCCGGCCTCAGGTCAATATCTTCGCCAGGGGCCGCAGCCACAGGTCGGTCACCCGTTCTCAACGGGCAAGGACATGGATGGTGCAGGTCAACGCCATCTTGGAGTAACGCGCTCGCAAGTTTGGCGAAACAATCCGGTCTCTCCCTCTTGTGGTTCCGGCCAGCCGCGCCTTACGGTCCACGCAGCAAACGATTACTTCCTAGCTCTCGGGTGTGACCTTCCCGCCCCCGCCTCGCTGACCACGCGCCGGCCGCCACACCGCACGCGCCGTCCTGTTCCTGTGGAGGACCGATGACCACGTATCGCGCCAGAGCCCTCACCATGTCGGCCGCGGCCGCCTCTCTCTGTCTCCTCCTCGCCGCCTGTTCCGGCGGCGACGACACGGACGCCGAGGCCCGGCCCAGCACCGAGGGCAAGGTCACCCTGGAGTTCTGGAGCTGGACCGACGGCATCGAGGCCCAGACCAAGGTCTGGAACAAGGAACACCCTGAGACCCAGGTCAAGTTCGTCAATGCGGCGGGCGAGACCGTCTACCAGAAGCTGCGCGCCGCCGTGAACGCCGGCACCGCCCCGTGCCTGTCGAAGATGGACGGCATGAACCTGGCCGGCTTCGCCGCCGACGGCCTGCTCACCGACATCACCAAGGACGCCGCGCAGTACAAGGGCGGCTACACCGCCCCGGCCTGGAACGCTGTGAGCCCGGGGGGCACCACCTTCGGCATCCCGATGGGCTCTTCGCCGCTGTTCACCGCCTACCGCGCGGACCTGTTCAAGAAGTACGGCATCGAGGCGCCCAAGACCTGGGACGACCTGATCGCGGCCGGCAAGAAGGCGCAGCGACAGAACAAGAACGTCAAGATCTTCAACATGGCCGGTGAGGACCCGAGCACACTGGTCGACCTGTCGTGGCAGGCCGGTGCCCAGTGGTACAAGGCGGACGGCGACCACTGGACGATCAGTTTCACCTCGCCCGAGGCTCTCAAGGCCGGTGACATCGTCCAGCAGTTCGTCGACGACGGCCTCGCCTCCAATGCCTCCTACGCCGACCCGGGCGTCTTCAAGACCTGGGATCTCGGCAAGACCATCGCGATGACCACGTCGACATGGCAGCTGCCGATCTACGACACCAACTTTCCCAAGTCCAAGGGCCGGTGGCAGCTCACCGACGCCCCTGTCTTCGACTCCGCCACGCCGCGGACCTCCAGCAACTTCGACACCACGGCCGTCCTCAAGGGTTGCAAGTACCCCGACCGCGCCGCGCAGTTCGCCGCCTGGCTGAGCAGCAGCAAGGAGTCCCTGACCACGCTCACGGACCCCGCCTCCAAGTCCGGCCTGTTCCCCGCGGTCAAGGACGTCGGCCCGTACGTCGACAAGATCATCCCCACGGAGATGTTCAACAAGGAGTCCGACAGCGCCCAGGTGATCACCACAGCTGCTTCCCGGGTCGGGGACCAGTGGCAGTACGGGCCGAACTACGCGGCGATGTACTCCGAGATGCAGAAGCAGTGGGGCAAGGTCATCAGCAAGGAGCTCACGGTCAAGGACATGCTGACCGCCTTGCAGAAGTGGACCGTCGACGATCTGAACAGCAAGGACATCAAGGCCGTCGCGGGCAGCTGACAGGCCCCGTCCCCCTCCCCCGGAGACAGCCGCACCTCACCTGGAGACATCCGTGCCCACCCTGACGCGACCGCCCGTCGCGACCGACTCACCGGTCCGGCGGACCTCCCCCCGCCGGACCGGGAGCCGGGGAGCCTACAAGGGGCTGCTGTTCGCGCTGCCCTTCCTGATCGGCTTCCTCGTCACCTACGTCCTGCCGATCGCCTACGCCTTCAGTGAGAGCCTGCACGAGAAGAAGGGCACAGGCCTGGGCTTCGGCCCGACACGGACCGTCTTCACCGGCTTCGCCAACTTCGCGTCCGTCCTCTCCGACAGCGCCTTCTGGAACGGCATGCTGCGCACCCTGCTCTTCGGGACGGCGCAGATCACGGTGATGCTCGGCATCTCACTGCTGCTGGCCCTGCTGCTGGACGGCGTCGCGGCACGCGCCGTCCGCTTCTTCCGAGCCGGACTGCTCATCCCCTATGTCGTTCCGACGGTGGTCTCCTCCTTGATGTGGCTGTTCCTCTACAGCCCCACCGGCAGCCCGCTCCTCGATCTCGCGGACCGCGCCGGCCTGGACATCCACTTCTTCGGCGGCCTCAACACCTATCTCTCGTTGGGCAATCTGCTCACCTGGCAGGGCATCGGCTTCAACATGATCCTGATCTCCGCCTCGTTGCAGGCGCTGCCGCGGGAGCTGTACGAGGCGGCCCGGCTCGACGGAGCCCGCGAGTGGCGCATCGCCTGGTCGGTCAAGGTCCCGAACATCACCGGGATCCTGGTGTTGACCGGCATGTTCTCGCTCATCGGCCGACTCCAGCTGTTCACCGAGCCGCTGCTGCTGCGGCAGATCGCGCCGGAGTCGATCAACACCGACTTCACTCCGATGATGGGGATCTACGACACGGCGTTCAAAACCGGCAACTACCAGTACGCCGCCGCCGAATCGCTGGTCCTGGCCGTGGCCACCGGCATCCTCGCCTTCGTCTTCTACCACGTCACGAACAGGAAGATGTCATGAGCAGCGCCACCAGGGCCGGCCACGCCCCCGAGACCATCCATACCCGAAAGACCCCTCGTACCGCCCAGAGATCCGGGGGCGGGGTGCGCCCCACCCGCCGTGCGATGGTGCTCACCACGGGCCTGCTGGTCGTCTTCCTGATCTACTCCCTCGCCCCCACCTGGTTCCTGCTGGTCTCGGCAACCAAGAACCAGACCGACCTGTACTCCACGTTCGGCCTGTGGTTCACCTCCAACCACCTCGGGGACAACCTCCAGGAGGTCGCGAGCTATCACGACGGTGTGTTCCTGCGCTGGATCGGCAACTCCGTCCTGTACTCCACCCTTGGGGCGGCAGGGTCCACTCTCATCTCCCTCGCCGCGGGCTACGGCCTGGCGAAGTACAACTACCGCGGTCGGGGCGCCCTGTTCGCCCTCGTCGTCGGTGCCTCGCTGCTGCCCAGCACCCTGTTGGCCTTCCCGCTCTATCTGGTGTTCGCCGACATGGGCCTCACCAACACGATCTGGTCGGTGCTGATCCCGTACTTCATCAACCCGTTCGGGGTCTACCTGGGCAAGGTCTACGCCGACAGCTCGGTTCCGACGGAGCTGATGGAGGCGGCCCGGCTGGACGGCGCCAGTGAGCTGCGGATCTTCTGCTCCGTCGCCCTGCGCCTGATGCAGACCGGCGGCATCACCATCTTCATGCTCGATTTCATCAACATCTGGAACAACTTCTTCCTCCCCCTGTTCATGCTCAACGGCGAGCGCACCTTCCCCGTGACTCTGGGCCTCTTCTCCTGGCTCCAGCAGGCGCAGACCGCTCGCGACATGAACACGCTCGTCCTGACCGGTTCCCTGCTGTCGATCATCCCGCTGGCGGTCTTCATGTTCGCGCTCCAGAAGTACTGGCGCAGCGGGATCCTCATGGGCAGCCTGAAATAAGGATCAGCAATGGCCAACACTCCCCGACGCCGTGAAGTGCTCAAGTACGCCGGTACCACCGGCGCCGCCACTGCCGGCCTCGGCTGGCTGACCGCTCCGTCCGCCACGGCCGCGCCCGCCTCCGCGGCCAACGTGCCCGCCACGTCCGACACGCTCCCGAAGACGGTCCACAAGCCCCTGGACATCGTTGTCTTCGGTAACCCGGCCTCCGAGGCCGCCCACAACCTCGCCGCCGCGAACTCCGACACCATCTCCGGAGGCCTCGGCCAGCGTGCCCGCGTTCTGAAACCCACGGAACCGGCGACGTACTGGGGTGGCACCCTGAAGTTCGACGTCGAGGTCAGCCCGACCGGCACCACCTACGTCACCGTCCGGCTGTGGGGCGACGACTACGACTCCACCAGTCAGCAGTCCGCCTCCGGCACGAACATGTGGCGGCTCCAACTGTTCTGCGACGGCCTCCAGATCGGCTACCAGGACGAGGGTGCCGTCGACAACCTCGACATCCTCGACACCTCCCCGCGCAGTCCGGGCCGGTTCTTCTTCCACACGCTGCCCCTGCCGGAGAGGATGACGGCGGGCAAGAAGAAGGTGACCCTGGAGATCCGTTCCATGGGCCGTATCTGGTCGTACGGGCAGAACGCCGAGCAGCTCTACTACAAGATGACCACGCCCTCGCGCGGCATCTACCGCCTCTACACCCACACCGAGCCGTACTTCGTGCCGCCCAAGGGCGAGGCCCAGGGCCCCGCCCCGGTACCCACCGTGCGTACCAGCCCCGGCCCCGAGGCGCTGGAGGCCGTACGCAAGCGCGTCGCGAGGGACCAGCAGAACTACCTCACCACCGCGAACCCGGCCGGCATGGACGCCTTTGCCTTCCAGTCCCTGGCCGAGGGCTACCTGTGGTCCGGCAGTCCGGCCCATCAACAGGACGCCGCCCTGGACCGGGTCCTGCGGGCGGTCGACGGCCGGTACATGGCCTGGAAGAACGACGCCTCCGTCCTCACCGGTTCCGACCAGCAGTGGCAGGGCTTCGGCCGGGTCGGACTGGTCCTCGCCCTCCTCTGGCCGCACCTCGGCGAGCGCCTGGACCAGAAGGTGACCGGCGACCCGTACGAGATCACCAACCCGGGCTTCGAGGAGGGCGGCGACACCCCCATGGGATGGGAGGTGCCCGGCTGGGGCAGAACGGCGGATGCCACCTGGTCCCGGGACACCACCGTCTCGCGCTCCGGGGCCGCCTCCCTCAAGGTCGCCGCCACCGCTGCCAACGGTTTCATCACCGTCTTCTCCTCGCCCAAGGCCCGGATAGGCAAGGGCACTTACACCTACGGCGCGTGGATCAGGACGGACGGTGCGACCGGCGCCGGCGCACACATCGACCCACTCTTCTTCGACGCCTCCGGCAACCTGGTCGGCAGCGACCACCGGCAGTACGCCGCCACCGGCACCCACGACTGGCAGTACGTCTCCATCGACCTGGAGACCCCTGCCGACGCCACCCAGGTGGAGATGCACCTGCGGCTGTCCGGGCCCGGCACGGCATGGTTCGACGACCTCGTACCGCCGCAGAGTGCCGGTACCGCCGAGCAGCCGACGCGCCGCGTGGCCTACACCGACATGCTCAAGTCCAGCCGTGACTACTGGCGACAGCACTTCCCGCACTACACCAACCAGTCCCAGATCTGCGCCATCGGCATCTACCAGGCCAACCGGGGCCTCAGACTGCTCGACCCCGGCCTCGCCCTGTCCGAGGCGAAGGCCCGCGACTACATGTACCAGTCGCTCGGTATGAAGCCCTACCTCGGCAAGGAGGACAAGGACGGCAACCCGACCAAGCCCCTCGGCGAGAACTACTACCAGGTCACCAGGGCGGGCCTGACCCGCGAACTCGGCTACGTGGGCAGCTACGGCGAGGTCATCGACTGGCTGGTCATGATGTACGAGTCCGTCACCCGCGGCCACGACGGACGGGAAGCGCCCGAACTGCGCAAGCAGATGATCAGCATGACCAAGGCCCGCGGCCGGTTCCGCGTGATCGACGTCGACGAGACCGGCGCCCGGGTCGCCCGGATCGAGACCGTCATCGGCTGGCGCAACGAGGTATACCCCGGCGAGATCGCCTATGCCTCCCGTACCGCCTGGGACTCCCACCCGCTGATGGCCGCCGCGGTGTTCAAGGACCCCGACATCGTCGGCTGGACGCAGGAGATGGTCGCCGACGGACAGTTCCACAAGCAGCTGGACCTGCTCATCAACCACACCTGGACCCGCGTCGGTCTCGCCGCACTGCGCCTGGTCTCCCGCGACTTCGACGCCTTCGAAGCGCTGCCGAACCGCCCCGGGCGCGTTCCCACCGACTGGGACAAGCCGGACTTCGTCTTCACCGACGAGGAGACCGGCTGCATAGCCGTCAAGAACGGCCGGGAACTCCTCTTCGCCTCCCTGTACTGGCGGGCCCGTCAGGGCGTCAACGACTATGCCCGTGTCCACCACCTCACCCCCGTCGACCAGCGCTCGGCGACCGTCCGCCAACGCTCCGCCGGCACCACGGACGAGACCTTCACCGCCCGGGACTGGATCCTGTGGGACTACGCCATCAACGACCCGGGGGCCGGGCACATCCCGCCCGGCGGATTCCCCCCGCCCGGCGACGAGACCCTCCACCAGTCGCAGGAGGGCGACGTCTACCGGCTCGCGCCCATTCCGGCCGACATCCCGGACCCCGCACTCGGCGTCGACTTCGACGGTGTGGAGACCATGCTCGTCGGCCGCGCCCCCTTCTATCTGTGCGTGTACGGCGACTATCTGATCGCCATGAACACCAGCACCGACAAGACCTTCACCCTGCCCGCCCGGCCGGACTTCGGCCCGGCCCGCGACCTCGCCACCGGGCGGACGATCGGCGCCGGCCACCGGCCCAGGCTCAGCCCGCGCAGCACACTCGTGCTCCACCGCGGTCCCCACAGGACCCGCTGATCCACCGGTGGAGAGGGGCGGCTCCTCCACCGCCCCCTCTCCACCGCGCACACGGCAGTTCCCCGTGCATCGCTTTTCCCCGCTCGACGCCGAGTGAACGAGGAGATCCATGTCCGAACCGCAGTCCCTCTCGACATCCCGGTCCACGTCCGGCGCGCCAAGCCGCCGGCGCTTCCTCCAGATCACCGCCGTCGGTACGACGGCGGTCGCCGCCTCCGTCACCCTGACACCCCGGGCCGACGCCATCACGTCCTTCATCCACCCCGGCGTGCTCCACAAGGTCTCCGACATCCAGCGGATGCGGACCCGTGTCGCGGCCGGCACCGAGCCCTGGCTCAGCGGCTGGAACGTCTTCAGCGCGAACACGTACTCCCAGTCGGCGTACGCCATGCAGGGGCCGTTCGCCTCGGTCGACCGGGGAAGTACCGAGCTGCACAACTGGGAGTTCTGGAACGACTGCAACGCGGCCTACCAGAACGCCCTGATGTGGAACCTGACCGGCACCACCGCGCACGCGACCAAGGCGCTGCAGATCATCAAAGCCTGGTCATCCACGCTGACCTCGATCACCGGCAAGGACGCCCAGCTCGCGGCCTCCATCTACGGGTTCAAGTTCGCGGCGGCGGCCGAGCTGATGCGGTACACGGCCCCCTCCGGCTCCTGGTCGGCGGCCGACATCACCCGGACCGAGACCATGATCAAGAACGTGTTCGTGCCACTGGTCAGGACGTTCGGCGACGCGGGCTGGGGCACCAACTGCATCAAGGCGATGATGGCGTTCGGCGTGTTCTGCAACGACACCTCCCTGTACAACGCGGCCGTCGACGCCTTCCACACCCACAGTTGCTGCAGGATCGACCGGGTGATCGGCGACACCGGCCAGTGCGTGGACAGCGGGCGCGACCAGGCCCACACCCAGCTCATCCTGGGCAGTATGGCCGAGGCGTGCGAGACCGCCTGGATCCAGACCCAGGACCTGTATTCCGCCGCCGCCAACCGGCTGCTGGCCGGCTTCGAGTACACCGCGAAGTACAACACCGGCAACGACGTGCCGTACGCGACATGGGGCAGCTGCCAGGCCACCTTCCCCGCACTGTCCACGGTCGAGCGCGGCAATCTGCGCCCGGTCTACGAGATGGTCCACAACCACTACGTCAAGCGCCGGGGAGTCGCCGCTCCCTGGACCTACGCGGCCATCCAGCGGATACGCCCCGAGGGCGCGGGTTTCCAGTGCGACCACCCGGGCTTCGGCACCCTGTTGTTCACCCTCTGACGTCCACCCACTGATCGGAGCCTTCGCCCGGTGCACCCCGTGATCCAGAACCCCGTCCTGCGCGGCTTCGAGCCCGACCCGGTCGCGCTGCGGGTCGGCGACGACTTCTACCTCGCCACGTCCACCTTCGAGTGGTACCCGGGCGTGCGGATCCACCATTCCCGGGACCTGGTGAACTGGCGCACGCTGGGCGGAGTACTGGACGAGCGCCGGCTCCTCGACCTCACCGGAGTGCCGGACTCCGGAGGCGTCTGGGCGCCCGGACTGTCGTACACGGACGGGCTGTTCCACCTGGTCTTCACCGTCGTCGACACCTATGCCGAGGGCTGGAAGGACCTGCCGAACTACGTCACCACGGCCGCGTCGATCGAGGGGCCGTGGTCGGAACCCGTACCGCTGCACGGCCGCGGCTTCGACGTGTCCCTCTTCCACGACGACGGCGAGGGCGCGGACGGCCGGAGCTGGCTCCTCAACATGCGCTTCGACTGGCGCCCGGAGCGGGAGTCGTTCGCCGGGATCGAGCTGCAGGAGTACGACCGCGCCTCACGTCGGCTGCTCGGCGAACCCCGGACGATCTCCGTGGGCACGGCCGCCGGGGTCGCCGAGGGCCCGCACCTGTACCGCAGGGACGGCTGGTACTACCTGGTGCACGCGGAGGGCGGCACGGGCTACGAGCACGGAGCGGCCGTCGCCCGCTCCCGTGACCTCTTCGGCCCGTACGAACCCGATCCGGCGGGACCACTTCTGACGTCCCGTCATGACCGGTCGCTGGAACTCCAGAAGGCCGGCCACTGCTCGCTCGTCGAGACCTCCACGGGTCAGTGGTACGCCGCCCATATCGTCGCCCGCCCCCTCACCGAGCGCGGGCGCTGCGTCCTGGGCCGCGAGACCGCGCTCCAGCCGGTGACCTGGACGGACGACGGCTGGCCGCGGATCGCGGGCGCCGTTCCGGCGGTGACCGTACCGGCTCCGGAGCTGGAGCCCGCTCCCTTCCCCGAGCCGCCCGCCGCCGACACCTTCGACGCCCCGTCGCTCGGACCCGACTGGTCCACCCTGCGCCGCCCGGCCACGCCCGACTGGGTGCGGCCCGCCCCAGGACGGCTCCGCGTCCACGGCGGCCAGTCGCCCGTCGGCCGCCGCACCCCGAGCCTGGTCGCACGCCGGGTCACGAACGCCCGCTGCGCCTTCGAGACGCGGATGACCTTCACCCCGCGCACGCCGGACCACATGGCCGGAGTGACGGCGTACTACAACACCCGCAACTGGCACTACCTGTACGTCACGGCGGACGACGACGGCTCCCCGTTGCTGCGGGCGCTGAGCTGCGAGGCCGGCCGACTCACAGCGCATCGGCCGCGCGTCCCGCTGCCCCCAGGAGCGCCGGTCGTCCTGCGGGCGACACTCGACGGCCCCCTGCTGCGCTTCTCGTACGAGGTCCAGAGCGCCGACCGCCCGCGCGTCCTGCCGCTCGACCTCGACGCCACCGTGCTGTCCGACGAGCACGCCGACGAGTTCCACGACGGCCAGCTACGCGTCCTGGGCTTCACCGGCGCGATGCTCGGCCTGTGGGTGCACGATCTCGACGGCGCCGGTGTCTACGCGGATTTCACCCACGCCACCTACGCCATCAGGGCCGCGGCGACCATGGAGGGCAGACAGCAGTGACCGCCACCATCGACCTGTTCCACACCGTGCTGGGGCCCGACGCCGCCCCGGCCGTGCTGCTGGTTCACGGCTGGGGCGGCGACGGCCGCGAATGGTCGCCGCACGCCGAGGCCCTCGCCGCACGCCACCGGGTGATCGTGCCCGACCTCCGGGGCCACGGCCGCTCCCCGGTCCCCGCGCGGGGCAACACGCCCGCGGCGACGGCCGAGGATCTCGCCGTACTCCTCACCGCCCTCGGCACCGGACCCGTCGTCGCCGTCGGCCACTCCATGGGCGGCCAGGTGGTGAACCTGCTCGCGGTCCACCGCCCGGACCTCGTACGCTCCGTCGTCGCCCTCGACCCCGCGCACGGGGCACACGGCGCCGAACTCGACGAGATCCCGCGCCGCCTGGCCGCGTACCGCGAGAACGGCTCCCGCGCCGCCGTGCCGCTGGTGGCCGGGGCGTTCTCCCCCACCGCCCCGCCGGGTCTGCGCACCGCGCACATCCGCACCATGCTCGGCACCCCGGACCACGTCATCGCCCAGGCGTACTCGGGCATGTACAGCGATCCGGGAGCGGTGGGCATCCGCCCGCACAGCGAGGCGTATCTGCGGCGCCGCACCTGCCCTGCCCTGACCGTGTGGACCTCCGCGGAGGCTGCCGACTGGGAACGCGGCACCCTGCGGGAGCCTGGATCCCGGGTCGACCACTGGACCGCGACCGGCCACTACCTGCACGAGGAGCACCCCGGCCGCACCGTCCGGCTCATCGAGCAATGGGCTGCCGACCGGGCAGTGAACTGACCGGTGACCCACCAAGGGGCCGCGTTCGCGTGAGCCTCCGGCGACAAGCCCTGGATCCACACCACGGATCTTGTCGACGCCCCCTTCGCCACAGCACGTGGCGGCCACGACGAACTGAAACGTCCTCTCTCCTACGGAGGTTGTGTTGAACAACGTGAACCCCGGACCGGTGCACCCGAGCCGCGACGCGACCACCACGCTGCGTCCCGTCACCCGGGCCCGGATCGACAGTGGCTTCTGGGCCGAGCGCCGCCGGACCAACGCCGAGATGTCCATCCCGCAGGGCCCACGACTGCTGGAGGAGGCCGGAAACCTCACCAACCTGCGTGCCGCGGCCGACCACACCGGCGCGGCCGACGGGTTCGCGGGCGACTTCCAGTTCCAGGACTCCGACGTCTACAAGTGGCTGGAGGCCGCCTGCTGGCAACTGGCCGACGGACCCGACCCCGAACTCGCCGCCGAGGTGGAACGGATCGTCGCACTGATCGTCGCCGCCCAGCGCGCGGACGGCTATCTGCAGACGTACTACCAGCTCGGCGGCGGCGAGCCATGGACCGAACTGGGCTGGGGCCACGAGCTGTACTGCGCCGGGCACCTGATGCAGGCCGCGGTCGCTCACCACCGGGCCACCGGCGGGCGCCAACTACTGGACGTGGCCTGCCGGTTCGCCGACCACATCGAGTCCGTGTTCGGCCCCGGCAAACAGGTCGACGCCGTGTGCGGCCACCCCGAGGTCGAAACCGCTCTGATCGAGCTCTACCGCACGACCTACGAGAAGCGGTACCTGGACCTGGCCCGGTACTTCCTCGACCGACGCGGTCACGGCACCCTCGCCGCAGGCGGCGACCGCGGGCACGACCGCGATCCGGGCCCGGAGTTCTGGCAGGACCACACCCCGGTCCGCGAGGCGGACGAGGTGGCCGGCCATGCCGTACGGCAGCTCTACCTGCTGGCCGGAGCAGCCGACCTGGCGGCCGAGTCCGGCGACAGCGAGTTGCGGCAGGTGCTGGAGCGGCTGTGGCAGGACATGGCCGCACGCAGGACCTACGTCACCGGCGGAGTGGGCTCCCGGCACGACTGGGAGTCCTTCGGCGACGCCCACGAACTGCCCGCCGACCGTGCCTACAACGAGACCTGCGCCGCCATCGCCTCCGTGCAGTTCAGCTGGCGGATGGCCCTGCTCACGGGTGAGGCCCGCTACTCCGACCTGATCGAGCGGACGCTGTTCAACGGCTTCCTCGGAGGCGTCGGGCTGGACGGCCTGACCTGGCTGTACGTCAACCCGTTGCACCGCCGGGCCCGCGCACACGAGCGCCCCGGCGACCAGACCGCCCACCGCACCCCGTGGTTCCGCTGCGCCTGCTGTCCACCCAACGCCATGCGCCTGCTCGCCTCGCTGCCGCACTACATCGCCAGCGCCGACGCGGGCGGCCTGCAACTGCACCAGTACGCCGGCGGCACCTACGGCGGTGACGCCTTCACCGTGCGGGTGGCCACGGGCTACCCCTGGCACGGGGTGGTGGACGTGACCGTCGAGGACGCCCCCACCGTGGAGCGGACACTGTCGCTACGCCTGCCCGCCTGGTCCACGAGCCATCGGCTGACCGTGAACGGCCGGCCCGAGAAGACGACGGCAGAGGACGGCTGGCTGCGGGTCACCCGGCACTTTCAGCGGGACGACACCGTCCGCCTGGATCTCGCGGTCGCGCCCCGGCTGACCCTCCCCGGCCCACGTGTCGACGCCGTCCGCGGCTGCGTCGCCATCGAACGAGGCCCTCTGGTGTACTGCCTGGAGCAGACCGACCAGCCCGGCGGTCTCGACCCGGACACCATCGTGCTGGATCCGGCCGCCCCTCTGACCGAGCATGAACGGCCCGATCTGCCCGGAGGCCTCACCAGCGTCACCGCCACGGGTCGCTCTCTCCCGCCGGAAACGCCTGGCTGGTGGCCCTACCTCCCGCACGGAGCGGTGCCACCGCAGCCAGGCCGACCCGTCGCGTTGACCGCCGTGCCCTACTACACCTGGGCTCACCGCGGCGCGGGCGCCATGCGCGTGTGGGTTCCGGCCCTCGCCCCCGGGCCGTAGCAGAACGCACGGCACATCAGGGGGCGCGGACGGCAACCGCGGGACACACGAGCATGAGACCCGCCGAACCGACCGTCGCCTGCACGGCAGACCACAAGCCCCGTCCCCTAGGCCGCTGGTGGAGTACGCCGTCGGGCAAGTACGGCCTGTGCCCTCATACAGCCGACCCCGTGCGGCCTGTCCGGTGCATCGCGACCGGGCGTCACCGGAATTGCGCAGCCAGGGCAGAGACGGAAATCAGCCTGCCGCGAACGGCGCACGGCACGTACACGGCCGTGAGCCGTACTTGCCGACATCTGCCGCCCACCGCAGCCCGCGTACCCCCGCTCTCCGACTGGCTCGGCACCCTCGGACACTCGGCCGGCCCAGGCTCCGGAGCTGGTCAGACCCCGGGATCGGAAGCAGGCACGGAGGGGACACCCGCCAGAGCGGCGCGGATGACAGGGATGACGCCGCCGTCCACGAGGAGGTCGGTGCCGGTGATGAACGTGGCGGTCGGGCCGAGGAGGAAGGCGGCGGCGTCGGCGATGTCGGTGGGGGTACCGATCCGTCCGGTGCCGGAATTCTGGATCATGGCGTTCATCTGGGCGCCGTGCTCACCCGAGAGTTCCTCCCTGCCCATGGGAGTGGCGATCACGCCGGGGCTGATCGAGTTGATGCGCGCGCCGCGCGCGCCCCAGGACTGGCTGGCGACGCGGACCTGGAGATGGTTGGCGCGCTTGGCCAGGCTGTAGGCGGCAGCGGGAATGAGGGCGTGGCGACGAGGGCGGCCGGCAGGGTCACTACGACGAACCGACGGACAGCCGCCACGCGTCGTCGGTCGGCGCCCTGGTCTTCGGGACCACGGAGGAGACGAGGATCAACGAGACCACTGACGTGCCGACCGCGACGAAGATCGTGCGCGAGACCGAGTAGACCAGGCCGATCGCCTCACCCGTGAGGTGGGCGGGCACCGCCTCGACGATGACGTTCGGCAGACCGGCCAGCACGAAGCAACCGCCGATTGCGGTAATGGTCGACGCCACGATGACGAGGGGAAGGTTGCCGAAGACGAACATCAGCATGACGAAGTCGACGATCGACACGATGATGCCTGCAGCGAGCGTGACCCTGGCGCCGTGCTTACCCGCCAGCCGTCCGGCGGACGGCGAGAGGGCGAAGCCCGCACCCGCACCGATCAGTCCGTACGCTCCGGCCGCCGTGGCGCTCAGGCCCAGGCCGACCGGCAACAGCCTGGGGCTCTGCATCAGAATCGGGATGAGCAGGGATCCGGCGGCCATGGACCCCACGGCGACGAAGGCCGTCACCAGCAGGCACAGGACCAGCGCGCGACTCCGGAACAGCCGCAGATTGAACATGGGCGACGCGACACGCAGTTCGAACACCGCCCAGAAGACCGCCACGGCGACGCCCGCCACGATGTACCCGAGGACCAGTCCGTCACTCCAGCCATCTTCCTTGGACCTGGTCACACCGTAGAGAATCGAGGCCACGGCCGGGGCCAGGAGCGCTCCACCCAGCCAGTCGATACGCGCGCCGTCTCGCGGCGACGTGACGGATCGCGGCGGCACGAGGACGGCGACGGCGATCGAGGCCACCGCCAGCACGGCCGTGGCCAGGAACATGTAGCGCCAGGTGCCGCCGTCGATGATGATGCCTCCGACGAAGGTCCCGAGGGCGCCCGAAATGATCGCCGTACCGGTCACGACCGCCACCGCCACGGGCACGCGGGGAGGCGGCAGGACCTCCCTGGCCACCGCGATCAGGATCGGGAAGAGCGCGGCGCTGGTGCCCTGCAGGGCGCGGCCGACCAGGATCGCCTCATAGCTGGCGAAGGCGAAACTGATGAGCGAGCCGAGAGCCGAGATGGCCATGAGGACGAGCCAGCACGCGCTTGCGTCCGTACAGGTCGGCGAGGCGGCTGGAGATCGCCGCCGTGCCGGCGCCCACAAGCAGGAAGAGCGTGACGGTCCAGGAGAGAGCGGCGGCATCCATCTGGAAATGGCCCATCAGGAATGGGATGGCCGCGTAGATCATGACCTGTTCGAATGCGCCGGTCGCCTCGATCAGGATGAAGGCGAGAAGCAGGAATATGTACGGTCTGCTCTGCTCGAATTTCGGGGATGACACGAGGGACATCTTTCTTGCCTCTTTCGCCACGTGGTGGGCATCTTTGCCGCACGCACCCTGAGTCGACCGAACCGCTCGATGAGAGGCGAAGTACGCGTGTGGACCAATGACGTACTTGACATCACATTGATCGGCGGTCAACTGGACCATAAGGGTCACGCAAGCAGGCGTCTATCAGCCGTTTGTGACCAATAATCGACGCAATTACTGCTCACTGGGTCGCAATCATCCTGTGGCCAAGAAGCCTGTCGTCGACGCCCAGATCCATTGCGACGCCGGACCCGGGGCTGCTGTGGCATGTCGACGCAAGCCGTCGGCGGCTCGGCCCATCGTGATCAGCGCGCCGGTGCCGAGGGCGGCGCTGATCGTGCGGGTGCTGTCCGAAGGACCGGAACACATACCGCTCGGCGTGGAGCGCGGCAGCCACCACCGCGGTGGCGGACAGGCGGTGTTTCAGCGCGACCCGGGCGGTGCCTGAGGGCTCCGCCCGGGTCTCGGCCAGGGTCAGCTGCCGCCCGTGTTCCTGCGGCGCAGGGCGATGAGTCCTCCCGCGAGTGCCAGGACTCCCGCCCCGGCGAAGGCAGCGATACCGCCTGCTCCTGTGGCCGCCAGGTCGGTGCCCGTGCCGCCGTGCGGCTCGACCCCGCCGGAGGCACCGGCGTCCGGAGCCGCGGAGGAAGAGCCGCCCCCGGACGGGTTGCCGCCTGCGCTGTCGGACGGGGCGGGCGTCGCGACGGAGACGATCGCTCTGGGCCGGGTGAAGGTCAGGGTGCCGAAGCCGAGGTGGTCGAGGCCACCGCCGGTCCCGTAGTCCCCGCCGCCGCCCTCGGGCCTGACCTTGGCTGCCATGGCGGTCACATAGGGGGCTTCGAGGCCACGGCGGTTGACGTAGTGGTTGTAGAGGCTCTCCCAGATCGGACGCACGTTGCCCCGGGCCCACGTGGACGGCTTCGTGAAGGTCTCCCAGCCCTCCCACGCGCCGGGCGCGCCCTTGTGCCAGGTCCAGGAAGTAAAGGGGACGTCAAAACCCTGGTTCCACTTGGCGGCGTACTCGACGCCCTTGAGGACGCGGTTGTCGTCGTAGCCGTAGAGGTCGATGCCCTGGTTCCACGCCGTCTCGCAGATGGTGCCCAGCAGGCCCACGCTCAACAACGCGTGCCCCTGGTCACGTCCGACCTCCACCATCTGCCCGAGGCCACCGGGGTGGAGGATGGGGATGGCGTTCTTGATGGAGCCCATCCCCTTGCCGCTCTTGAAGTACGTGACCGCCTCGTCGACCTTGGACCGGTCGTCGCAGAGAATGCCGACGGACAGTACACAGGCCACGCTCAACAGGTCCCAGCTGCTCCAGTAGTTGGACTCGTACGCCCCGTTGTGCCGGGTGAGGAAGTCGCTGCTCATCGAGTAGAAGACGTCCACCATCATCTTCTGGAACCGGGCCAGGTCGAAGCCCTCGTAGCCACGCATGATCTCCGCGGCGTTCGCGAACTGGTAGCCGTGGATGCCCGCCGCGATGAACCGGTCGGCGCTGCCGTCGAGGTGAGTGAGTTTCGCCGACCAGGCGTTGAGGATGTCGCGGGCGGCGTCCGCGTGCGCGGTGTCGCCGCTGATCCTCCAGCGCAGCGCGTTCTGATAGGCGGCGGCGACGTCGAAGGCGAGCGTGGTGACGTTGTCACCGGCGCCGCCGCGCACCACCGTCGCGAGTGGCTGCGCCTTCCAGGTGCCGGCCGAGCGGGGGTTGGCCGCCAGTTTGGCGTAGCCCGGCTTCCACCGGCCCGCGCCCGCCTTCACCTTGACCGCCATACGGTCGAAGTCGGCCTGCGTGTGCAGCAATCCCGGATGCGCGAACGCGCCGTCCGCCTTGCCGGGAGCGGCGAGGGCGGGAGCCGCCCCCGCACCGGCGGCGACCGTCCCGACGCCGACCGCTCCGGCTGCTCCCGCGACCCGCAGCACGCTGCGCCTGCTCATCATGGGTCGGCTGTTGTCCTGGCTCACTGACACTGAATGACTCCCGTCGGTTTTGACCGTACGCACAGGAGACGCGGGAACCGATCTCGGATAACAGAACCGCGGAAGGAAAAGTCGAACGCCTCTGGCACACTGCCAACTTCGGCGCATCAGCATCAGGCGATGGTTGACGAGGTGAGGCGGGACAAGGTGGCACGGGTGCCCTCGCAGGACATACGCGAACGGCCGGACATCGCGCTGGTCGTGGCGGCGCGGGCCGGTGACCGGCAGGCATTGGAACGCCTCACGCGGGACTGTCTGCCGTTGGTCTACAACATCGTCGGGCGCGCCCTCGACGGGCACAGCGACGTCGACGACGTAGTCCAGGACACGATGCTGCGGGCCCTGGACGGGCTGCCGGGCCTGACGGAACCGGAGCGGTTCCGCTCCTGGCTGGTCGCCATCGCAGTACGGCAGGTCCGCGACCGATGGCGCGGCCGGCAGGCCCGGCCGCAGGCGGATCTGCCGACGGAGGCCGTCCAGGAGGTGGCCCCGGAGGCTGACTTCGCCGATCTGGCCATACTCCGGCTCGCCCTGTCGGGGCAGCGGCGCGAGGCGGTGGAGGCGACTCGCTGGCTGGAGGACGAGGAGCGCGAGGTGCTCTCGCTGTGGTGGCTGGAGGCCGCCGGAGAGCTGACCCGCGCCGATCTGGCGGCGGCCTGCGAACTCACTCCGCAGCATGCCGCGGTACGGGTGCAGCGGGTCAAGGAGCGGCTGCAGTCCGCGCGGGCCGTGGTGCGTGCCCTGGCCGCGTCGCCGCGCTGTGCGGAGCTGTCGGCGCAGTTGACCTCCTGGGACGGCCGGCCGGCCGCACGGTGGCGCAAGCGGCTGGCGCGTCACGTCCGCGACTGCCCGCAATGCCTGTTCAACAGCTCCGATCTGGTGCCGGTGGAGGGGCTGCTGGGTGGCTTCGCGCTGGTGCCGGTGCCGATCGGCCTGGCGGGGCTACTGCTGACCAGGTCGATGCCCTCGGCCTCGGCCGGGGTCGCGCACGCGCCGAGCGGTGCCGGCCGGGGGGCACGACTGCTGGGCCGGCTGGCTTCCAAGCCGGTGGCGACGCTGACGATCGGGGCGGTGGTCCTCGCCGGCAGCGGCGCCCTGTACGCCTACACGCGCCCCGACGTGCCCGTACCACCACCCGCGGCCCATGCGTCGGTGTCACCCGCCGCCTCGTCACCACCGCCGACCGCGCAGGCGTCGGTCATCCCTGTGCCGACCACGTCCACCACCCCGTCCACGACACCTACGGCCAACCCGACGCTATTGGGGCGCCATGCCCTGCGATCGGTCGGTCGATCCGGCCACTACGTGCGCGAAGCCGGCGATCTCGGTGTCCTCGGTCCCGTCACCGCCACCGGTTCCGGGCTCACGAAGCAGGAAGCCACCTTCAGGTTCGTCGCCGGGCTGGCCGACTCCCAGTGCTACTCGCTCAGGGACGCCACCGGCCGGTACATGCGCCACTACGCCTTCCGTATGCGGCTGGACGCCAACGACGGATCGGCCATCTTCCAGAAGGACGCCACCTTCTGCTCACGGCCCGGCTCCGCCGACGGGTCGGTCTCCCTGGAGGCGTACAACTACCCCGGGCGCTACCTCCGTTACCGCGACAATCTCGAACTGTGGCTCGACCCGGAGCAGAACACCGCCGCGTTCCGGGTCAGTTGTTCCTTCACCGTCGTGGCACCCTGGACCTGATCCGCCCACCCGTCACCGTCGGCGGGGGCGCACGTGGTGGACCGACGTCCCGTGCGCCGTGAAGGCCGCGCGTACGAACCCGCCCGGCAGCGGAGTGCTGTCCACCGCGACGGGTCGGCCCTCGCTGTCCGTCACCCGAAGCAGACGCCCGCCGGTGGGGACGGTCAATGTGTGAGGGCCCGGGTCGGTGAAGGTCAGTCGGGCACTGGTGAGTACGGCGTCCTGCCAGGCGAGGTCCACGCCGACGCCGCCCCGGGCCCGCAGGCCCCGGACGCTGCCGCCCGGCCAGGCGGACGGCAGTGCGGGCAGCAGCCGCAGTTCGCCGGTGTGGCTCTGCAGGAGCAGTTCGGCGATGGCGGCCGCGGCCCCGAAGTTGCCGTCGATCTGGAACAGCTCCGGCGGGTGCAGGTCGAAGAGGTTGTCCGAAGTGGAGGCCGCCAGGAGGTCGCGGATGCTGCGCTGGGCGAGGTCTCCGTCGCCGAGTCTGGCGGCGAGCGCTGCGACCCAGGCGAGGCTCCAGCCGGTGCCCCCGCCTCCGTGGGCGAGGCGCTGGTCGAGGGCCGCGCGGGCGGCGGCGAACAGCTCCGGCGTACCCTCGGCGTCGATCACCGAACCGGGGTAGAGGCCGTAGAGGTGGGAGAGATGGCGGTGCCCGGGGCCTCGGGCTCGACGTCCTCCCACCACTCGGGCAGCGGTTGCCCAGCCACGTACGCCACCGGGCGCAGCCGTTTGCGGGCGGTGCGCAGCGAGTCCTCGATCTCGTCGTGCAGGCCCAACTGCTCTGTCGCCGCCAGGCAGTTGGCGAAGAGTTCTCCGATGAGCCAGAGGTCCATCGTGCTCGCCGCACCGGTGTCGACCAGTGACCCGTCGGCTGCCCGGAAACGGTGCTCGGGCGAGGTGGAGGGACAGGTGACGAGCAGTCCGTCGGTGTCCTCGACGAGGAAGTCGAGGAGGAAGACGGCCGCCTCCCGCATGGCCGGGTACGCGCGCTCGGCGAGGAAACGGCGATCGGCGCTGAACCGGTAGTGCTCCCACAGGTGGGCGCACAGCCACGCTGCCGCCATCGGCCAGTTGGCCCAACTCGGGCTGCCCTGGACCGGGTTGGCGCTGCGCCAGATGTCGACGTTGTGGTGTGCGGTCCAGCCGCGGCAGCGGTAGTAGGCATGCGCGGTGCGTCGGCCGGCCTCGGCGAGGTCGGCGATCAGGTCGAAGAGCGGCTCGTGGCATTCCGGCAGGCCGGTGGTCTCGGCGTGCCAGTAGTTCATCTGGAGGTTGATGTTGGTGGTCCAGTTGGACTGCCAGGGTGGCTGGACCGCGGTGTTCCAGATGCCTTGGAGGGTGGCCGGCTGGGAGCCGGGACGGGAGGACGCGATGAGCAGGTAGCGGCCGTACGCGAAGTGCAGTGCGGTCAGGCCCGGATCGTCGGTGCCCGCTCTGATCGCGGCGAGGCGTTCGTCGGTCGGCAGGTCGTCGAGAGCCGGGTCGTGGTCCAGGCGCAGGTCGGTCCGTCCCTGCAGGGCCCGGTGGTCGGCGGCGTGCTCGGCGCGCAGCTGCTCGTAGGGAACGGCACAGGCGGTCTCCAACTGCCGTACGACATCGATGTCCAGACCGGGCTCGGGGCCGAGCGGGGTGCGGTTCCAGCCCTGGTAGCCGGTCGAGGCGGCGACGAGCAGGGTGGCGGCCGTCGCTCCGGTGACGCGCAGGCTTCCGTCCGGGGCGCGCTCGACGGTGCCGTCCCCGTCGGTCTGGACGCGCAGTCCGGCGGCGAACCCGGTCCCCGCGTCGGGCGAGTACGTGACGGCGGCGGGGCCGGTGCCCTCGAACCGTACGTGCGCGGGGGCACGGCCCGTGATGACCGCGCCCGGCGCCGATCCCGGGTGCGCCGAGTGAAGGCGGGCGGTGAAGTCGAGCGCTCCCGGGCGGTCACAGCTCAGCCGGATCGCGAGGACCCCCGCGACCGCCGACACGAACAGTTCGCGGGTGTGACGTACGCCGCCGACGGTGTACGCGACCGTGCCGACGCCCTCCGTCAGGTCCAACGTCCTCTCGTTCAAGGTGACTTCGTCGCCGTGGTCCAGTTCGAACAGCAGGGAACCCAGCGGCTGGTACGCCTGCGTGAACGGCCCCTGCATCCGCGTGGCCAGCTCCTCAGCACGCACATGGTCGTGGTCACGGAGCACCGCCTCGCGCAGGGCGGGAAGGTGCGCGGCGGCCCCGTCGTCGTCGTGGTCTCCGGGGCCGCCGGACCAGAGGGTGTCGGCGTTGAGGTCGATCCGCTCCCGTACGCCGTGTCCGTGCACCATCGCGCCCAGAGACCCGTTGCCCAGGGGCAGCGCCGCGAGAGGTCCGCCGCGGGCTGCCGGTACCGGAGCGTCAGCACGGGCGGAAGCCGAGCGTCAACGTGACCGGGCGGGCGTCGAGCTGGAACTGGGGCTGGGGCTGGGGCTGAAGTGTTGGCAGGGGGAAGCGCGGGGTGTTCTCGGTGCAGGTCACGCAGGAGTTCCGGGGTGCGGTGTTCGTGCTGCGCGGGGATCTCGGGCCGGCGGCGCAGGAGCGGGTGCCGCGGCTTGCGGCCGTGCCGGACGCGGGGGCGCGTCTGTTCTCGCTGACGGGGCTCGACCAGGCCTTTTCTCCGCACGCCGACGCCGACGCCGGCCAGGCCCTGGCCACGGGCATGGAGCGGCGTGACACCCTGATGGTCGACAGGGACGGTCCGGCACAGTCGAACGAGAGGAAGGTCGTATGACGCGCGTACCGGGGCAGCACGCGCCCCAGCCTGCCGGGAGGGCAGGGACGCGCGCCGGCGCCGACAGTGCGGCAGACCGTGATCTGCGGTCGCTGTTCGGGCAGTCGACGGCCGTGTTCGCTTCCCTGGCGGGGCCGGCGCACATGCTGGAGACGGCGAACGCGGCGTTCTTCGACGCGATCGGCGGACCCGCCCGCACGCAGACCGGCGTGCCGCTGGGGCAGCTGATGCCGGAGTTGGCCGGGCAGGGCTTCATCGGCCTCCTGGACCGGGTCTACCGCACCGGCAAGCCCTATACCGGGCGGAATGTCCGAATGCTGCTGGGTGAAGGGCCGGAGGCCCGGGAGGCGTTCTTCGACTTCACCTACGAGCCCCGCCTCGACGCGGGCGGCAACGTCATGGGCGTACGGGTCATCGGGGTGGAAACCACCCAGGTCGAGCACGCCCAGCGGCTGACGGCCGAGCATCGTGCGCTGCTGGAGCAGATCGCCCGCCAGGCCCCGCTTCCCGAGGTGCTGGAGGGCATGGCCCGGGCCATCGAGGACCTCGCGCCCGAGGAGGTCCTGGTCTCCGTACTGCTCGCCGACGCCGACGGCCGGCATCTGCGCCACGGCGCGGCCCCCAGCCTTCCCGGCTTCTACAACCGCGCCATCGACGGCATCGCCGCGGGTGAGGGCGTCGGGTCCTGCGGCACCGCGGCCCACCGCCGCCGTCCGGTGATCGTCACCGACATCGCCACCGACCCGTTCTGGGACGACTTCCGCGACCTGGCCGACCGGGCCGCCCTGGCCGCCTGCTGGTCCACCCCGATCCTCGCCCGGGACGGCTCCCTGCTGGGCACCTTCGCGATGTACCACCGCACCCCGCGCGCGCCGCAGGACGCGGACCTGGCGCTGGCCCGGGTGTTCGCCGACACCGCCGCCCTGGCCATCGAACGCCACCACGCCGAACAGGCCCGCCGGGAAGCCGAGGCGCGGGCGAAGTCAGCCCGCAGCGACCTCGCCTTCCTCTTGAACGCCAGCACCATCCTGGGCGCCGACCTGGACGCCCTCCAGGCCCTGCAACACCTGGCCGACTCCGGCGTGCCCGTCCTCGCCCCGCTGTGCGCGGTCGACCTCGTCGAGGGCGGGCGCGTGAGGCGGGTGGCCACCGCGGCCCCCACCCAGACCCAGCGGGATCTGCTGGCCGCCCATATCCCGGTCTACGACGCCGCCGACGACGCCGTCGCCCGCGTCCTGGCCTCCGGCACGAGCGAAGTCGCCCGCCGTGTCCCGACCGGGCCGGGCCCCTGGCACGACCTGGGTGTCACCGGCTACCTGTGCGTGCCCCTGATGGACCGAGGCCGCGCGTTCGGCACCATGACCCTCCTCTCCACCGGCACACACGTCTTCGACGGCCACGCCGTCGCCCTCGCCGAGGAACTCGCCCTGCGCGCCGCCTCGGCCGCCCGCAACGCCCGCCAGTACACCCAGCGTGCCGCTCTCGCCCGGGACCTGCAGGCCGGTCTGCTCCTGCCCGACCTTCCCGACATCCCCGGTACCGACGTCGCCGCCCACTACCACCCGGCCGGTGAAGGACTCGACATCGGCGGCGACTTCTACGACCTTTTCCCGTTGGAAGAGGGCCGGTGGGCGTTCCTCCTCGGCGACGTCTGCGGCCGCGGCGCCCTGGCCGCCACCACCACCGCCCTGGTCCGCCACACCGCCCGCGCCGTCGCTCCCCTCCTGCCCGACCCCGAAGACGTCGTCAGGGCCGTCAACCGGGCACTTGTCAACCGGCCGCACAGTCACGACACCGGCTTCGTCACCCTCGTCTACGGTCAACTCACCCCCACCCCCACCGGGCTGGACATCGAACTGGTCCGTGCCGGCCACACGCTGCCCCTCCACCTGGACACCGAGCACACCGCCCGCCCGGTCGACGCCCACGGTCTTCTGCTGGGCATCGCCGCCGCCCCGCAGATCACCACCCGCCACCTGCACCTGAAGCCGTACGAGAGTCTCGTGCTCTACACCGACGGGATCACCGAGGCCCGCCGCCCGGACGCCACGCTCTTCGGCGAGGATCGTCTCGCCGACGCGGTGAGCGGCGCACCACACCGGCCGGCGGCCCGGCAGGTCATCGACGCGGTCACCCGGGCCGTGGCCGCGTTCACCGGCGGCCACGGCATCGACGACGACCAAGCGGTCCTCGTCCTCACCGCCACCGAGCCGCACAAGACGTCACCGGCCGCCTCGGCGTAATCCTTTGGAGGGAAGCAGGCCGGACCATGCCCCATGACCTGCACGGGGGCCGCCCGCGGCCGGATCGTCCACGCGGTAAGCAGGACGGCAGGAGACAGGCGAGCCGATACGATGACGAACACCCGTTTGGCTGACAGGCCCCGCCGAAGGCCGAGCTGACGATCGGTGAGGGACGGTGAAGGCTGTGGACGCGTCGTGAGCGCCTCCGGTACGCGGCACCGCGCGGTCGAGCACCTGGGCCACGGTGATCACCTGTGTCTGGCGTTCAGCGACGACGCCGAGCAGCGCCGGGTGGTGACCGCGTATCTGCTGGGTGGACTGGCGCGTGACGAGCGCGTGATGTACTTCGCCGACCGGAGCACGCCCGGGCAGGTGCTCTCCTGGATCCGCGAGGCCGGGACGGATCCGGCGCCCGCCCTGAACAGCGGCCAGCTCACCGTGACCACGGCCGACGACAGCTACCTGGCTACCGGCACCTTCGACGCCGACGCCATGGTGGCCACCCTGCACCAGGAAGTCACCGACGCCCTCGCGGCCGGCTTCACCGGCTTCAGGGTCAGCGGCGAGATGGGCTGGAGCCTGCGGAACCTCCCCGGCGCCGAGCGGCTGGGCGAGTACGAGACGAAGGCCACCGACGTGTTCGCCGGGCACCCCGCCTCCGCGATCTGCCAGTACGACGCCCGCCGTTTCGACGCCGCCGCCCTCGACGACTTCGACCGTCGCCACACCGGAACACTGGAACAACAGCCGCTCCACGCCAGCGCGTCGCTGCGACTGGTGCCGTCCTGGCGGAACGGGCGACAGGCGCTGCGCGTGGTCGGCGACGTGGACTACCACTGCGCTCCGGCGCTGGCCGGCGCGCTTCAGACCGCCGCCGGCTGGCCGGGCGACATCACCGTCGACATGGACGCCCTGGAGTTCATCGACCTCGCCGGAGTACGCGCACTCGTGCGCGCCGCCGAGCAACTACCCGCAGGACGCAGGCTCCATGTGGTGGACCTGGATCCGATGCTGAGCGAGGTCATCCACGTCGTCGGCTGGGACGAGATACCTGCGCTGACCGTCACCGCGAGGGAGGTGCTCGCGTGAGTACCCTCACCGCGTCGCACCCGCACCGCGACAGCGCGCCGCACCTGACCCATCAGGGACTCGTCTACGGCAGCGACGAGGCGTTCCTGACCGCGATGACGCCCTTCTGTCTGGACGGCCTGAAAGCCGACGACGCCGTCCTCGCCGTAACCACCGAGCACAACATCGGCCTGCTGCGCCAGACCCTCGGCGATGCGGCTCGCGAGGTCGAGTTCATCGACGCCGACGACTGGTACGACACTCCCGGACGCACGCTGGGGGCCTACTACCGCTACGTCGACCAGCGCACCACAGGCGGCCGGCACCGGCAGGTACGGGTGATCGGCGAACCGGTGTGGCACGGCCGCGACCCGCTGGAAACAGCCGAGTGGACCCGGTACGAGTCCGTCATCAACGTCGCCTTCGCTCACAGCCCAGCCTGGATCGTCTGCCCTTACGACACCCGCGCCCTGCCCGACGACGTGGTGGCCGACGCCCGGCGCACCCACCCCGAGCTGGTGTCAGGCCCCTCCGCGGGGGTCAGCCATCACTACGCCGCCCCCGACGCCGACCGCGGAATCTGGCAACGCCGGCTCCAGCCCGTACCCGCCGGCGGCAAGGAGGCCGTGATGCGCTTCGGGGACGACCTGGCGGTGGTGCGGGCCTTCGTCGCCCAGGCCGCCCACACGCTGGGCCTGTCCAGCGACAGAGCGCGGCGGCTGGTCTTCGCCGTCAACGAGGTCGCCACCAACGCGCTCCAGCACGGCGACGGCGATCAGGGGCAGGTGACCCTGCGCCGCTGCGGACACCGCGTCGTGTGCGACGTCACCAACCCCGGCCGCGCCGCCGGACCGGACTGGTACATGGGCTATCTGCCCCCCGACCCCGGCGGGCAGCGCGGACACGGCCTGTGGGCGGTGCGCCAGTTGTGCGACCTGATGGAGGTCGACACCCGCCCCGGCGAGACCACCGTCCGCCTCCACCTGGCCATGGCCTGACACTCCCCGACCGGGCCGCGCCGAACCCGTGACGACGCGGCGCACCAGCCGGATGTGAGGTGGCGGGCCGTCCACGCAGGCTCCCTCATCCAGCGCCTCTGCCGGTGCGGCGCCGGAACCCTCAGGAGTGCTGCGGGTCGCCGGCGCCGCGGCCGTAGCGGGCGAGCATCGTCGTGACCGCCTCGTCGACGGCGTGGCCGACGTCGGCAGGTGTCGGGCTCCAGTCGGTGAGCAGCATCCGCGGCCACAGGACGTAGTTGGCGATCATGCCGAGGAACTGGTTGGTGGCGCTCTCCGCGTCCGGTACCACCGCGGTGCCCGCGGCGTGCTCGGCCTCCAGATAGTGCTGGACGGAGATGAAGTAGGGCAACTTGCCCAGCTCGAACTGAGCCCGTCCCAGTTCCGGGAAACGCGGCAGTTCGGCGATGACGATGCGGAAGAGAGCCGCCATGGCAGGCCGGCCGACCAGGTCGGCGTACTGGCGGCCGATCGCGCTCAGGCCGGCGCGCAGGTCACCGGGCCGCGTCGCGGGCGCCGCCGGGTCCGGCCCGCCCTTCCAGTACTCGGTGACGATGGCCTCGAAGAGCGCCGCCTTGGTGGGGAACTGCTTGAACAGCGTGGACTTCGACACCACCGCTTCCTGCGCGATCTTCGCCAGCGAAGTCCCGTCGTAGCCCCGCTCCAGAAACAGCTTCGTGGCCGCTGCGGTGATCGCCTCGCGCTTGCGCTGAGCGAGTCGTTGATGGTGCGCGGAGAGTCCTGCGGTCATGGGCCCCAGTATGCCTTATCCCGAGGCGAGTCACTTGACTCGCCACTGTGCGGGTGCTTACGTGGAAAGGGAGGCGAGTCGAGTGACTCGCCTCCGGTCGGCGGAGGCACTCCGGCCGCGGCGTCGTTCCGTTCCCGAAGGAGAAGCACTCATGGAGTCAGGCAGGATCGCGTTGGTGACCGGCGGCAATCGCGGGCTGGGCCAGGCCACGGCGCAGGCGCTGGCCCGGCACGGACTGCGCGTCATCGTCACCTACCGCGGCGACGCGCAGGAGGCCGAGGAGACGGTCAGGAAGGTTCAGGAAACCGGCGCCACGGCTGCCGCACTGCGGCTGGACATCAGGGACGTGGCCGCCCTTCCCGCCTTCGTCTCCCGGCTGGCCGCGCAGCTGGAGCGCTGGGAGGCGACCCGGCTGGACGTCCTGGTCAACAACGCCGGGATCGGGCTGTTCGGACCGCTGGAAGCGGTCACGGTCGACGACTACGACGCGATCATGGACACCAACGTGCGCGGCACGTTCTTCCTCACCCAGGCGCTCGTGCCCGTGCTGGCCGACGGGGGACGGATCATCAACGTCTCCTCCTCCCTCAGCCGCCACACCAGCGCCGGCACCTCGGTGTACTCCGCCTCCAAGGCGGCCGTCGAAGTCCTCAGCCGGACACTGGCCGTGGAACTGGGGACGCGCGACATCCGCGTCAACAGCCTCGCACCGGGGCCCACCGCCACCGACTTCAACGGCGGCGCCATGCGGGACGACGCGCAGATGCGCGAAGGCCTGAGCACGCAGACCGCGCTCGGCCGCGTCGGCGAACCGCAGGAGATCGGCGACGCCATCGCCGCCCTCGCCTCCGAAGACCTGCGATGGGTCACCGCCCAACGCCTCGAAGTATCCGGCGGCGCCCTGCTGTAGGGATCTCCGCCCACACCGCAGTGGAGGTAGGTGGGCCGTGAGGAAGATCCCAGAAGTCCTCTTCCGCAAAAGCCTCCAGCGGTACGCGCAGACCTACCACCCGCTGTACGAGCGGGCGCTGTCCGGCCCCCATTCGAGTCCGAGCGCCGTTGTAGCGGCCTTTCTACAGGTCGCCCTGAACCGTATCGCCGACCCGGCGGTCCCCGATGGCTGTCTGCTCACGGTGTCGGCAACGCAGTTCCCGGCGCTCGACGCGGAGAGCCGGGCGATGGTCCGCGCCGTGATCGACGGTTTGCGGGCGAGGCTGGAGCGGGCGTTGCTGGCGGCGGGGGCCGGTGAATTGGAGGCGGCAGAGCTGGCGTTGTGCACGCTGGCGACGAACAAATCTCTGGCAGTGCTGAGCCGCGCCGGCTTCTCCGGCGAAGACCTGGCGACCGTCGCGGCAGCCGCCGCGAGGAATGCCGAGGCTCCGCCGGACCGGCCGGCCGAACCGTCGGGGCACCGGTAGGCGGGAACAACTCCGTCACAGGGGGATCCTGACGGCGCACGACCGGTGGTCCCCGCGCAGGCGGGTGTTCCGAGCTGCGGATCGTTGAGGCAGACCCTCAACTCATGGTCGCCGCGCGGGCGGGGTGTTCCCTGGCCTCCGGCGCGAGCCTCACGTCTCCACCGTGGGCCCCGCGCAGGCGGGGTGCGCCCGTCCGCCGGGCCCGCCTCGGGCTGCTGTCTGACCCTGCGGCGCCATCCCGCATGCCGGCACCGCGCCCACCCCGGCCACTCCCCCGCCGAGGCCGACCCTTTCGGCCCGCCGCTCCAGGCGAGCCGCCATGCCCGACAGCGGGCGGCCTCGCGGCTGCCGCCATGTAGAGGGGAGTGTCGCCCTCTACTCGGGGCGGCGTCCGGTGACGTCCCCGCCCGGGTCGTCGGGCAGGGCGATGCGGGCGGTGACGCGTTTGCCGACCGGCTCCCGCTGGACCTCGAAGCCCTGCGCGACGGCCATGACGATCTCCAGACCGTGCTGCCCGACCCTGCCCGCATCAGCGGCCCGGGCCACCGGCAGAACCGGATCGCTGTCCCACACGACCACTTCCACCACAGCGCCCGAAACGCGCAGTTCCATCAGCACGGGCCCGGGGGCGTACTTGAGGGCGTTGGTGACCAACTCGCTGACCACCAGCTGGGTCAGGTCCATCGCGCGCGCGGACACCGGAAGGCCGTACTCGGCCTGGACCCGGGCGAGGAAGTCCACCGCGCGGTGACGTGCCTCCGCGATGCAGGAGCCGTCGCCGTCCAGGGCGACGGTGTCGCGTATCGGAGGGGCGCCAGGCATCACGCTGCCTTCACCCTCGGGGATTGACTCCGCCGTATCCACCCTTGTCCCTCCCATTCATCTGCCCGCACCTACCCCGACCTCCGCCACACATGCCATGAGCTCGGTCACGCAGAAGGCTGAACGGATGTTCACCGTAATATCGGGACAGGGCGCCAACGCGCATCGGGTCGGGGCCCGGTCCCCATCAACGAACGCAGTCGAGGAAAACGGTGACAGACACTCACGGAGCAGCCCGGCCCGACCTCTCCATCGGCCACACCTCCATCGACGGCATCCGGGTGGTCACCGTGCGCGGCGAGATCGACCGCGCCATCAGGGAGGAGCTCACCGAGGCTCTGCTGGCCTACGGCAGCGTGCCGCCGCCGCGGACCGTGGTGGACCTCAGTGGCGTGACCTTCATGGACTCCAGCGGAATCAACGCTCTCATCGCCGCCCACAGGAGCACGCATGACGCTCAGGGATGGCTGCGTATCGCCGGCGCCCAGGCACCGGTGCTGCGACTCCTGGAGATCGTCGGCCTGGACCAGGTCATCGGCTGCCACCCCACCGTCGGACATGCCCTGACCGACTGACCTGCGCCGCGCCCGACCACGCCGACCTGGTCCCTGCCCTCGCATACCTCGGCACTCGCACTGGATCTGTTTCGCGGGAGGCGGTCGCGGTGGTGAGGGCCGCTGGGCGTCAGGTCGGCACCCTGACATGTGTCAGGGACGCGGCGCCCCGGCGCTGTCTACCGTTCGAGGTGCCGGCGGACCGGCAGCGGGGCGCTCTGTCGGCGCTTCAGCCCCTTCACCAACGAAAACACATGCGCATCACCGGTACCCGCCCGCACAGGGCGGAACAGAAGGGCAGGGACATGAAGAGCCTCTGGAAGCGCGCGCTCACCACCGGAACAGCGGGGATCGCTCTTGTCGGCGGAGTCGGTCTCGCGACCGCCTCACCCGCGGCGGCCGCGGAGCCCAACGTGCTGCAGTGCAGCACCTGGATCGAGGGCAATGTCGCCTACGGCCAGTGCTACAACCCCGGGACGCAGTTGCACGCGTTCTCCGTGCGCGCCATCTGCGGCTGGGCCCCCGACGCCTACTCGAACTGGGTATACGCGACGCCGGGCAACACCCACAGCATCGGTGTCGGCTGCGGTCCGTTGAGCACCGGCGTCGGCGGCGTGGCGATCGAGTACGGCGGCTGAGCGTCCCGGGGCGCCCAGCCGAGGAGGCAGCTCGCAGGGTCGGTCATCTGGACGAGACCGACCACGCCGTCGCGGGCGTCCGTTCCTTCTCCGCCTACCCGAGTCCGCCGAGACGGAGGGCGTTCCTTATCTCGCTGAGCTTCGCGGTCGCGGCGGGGGTCCACTCCTTCGCCTGCTCACCGAGACGGAGGGCGTTCTCGATCTCGCTGAGTTTCGCGGAGGACAGGGCGCCCGCCCGCTCGATCAGGTCGTCCCGGGACACGGTGGTCAGCCACGTGCAAGGGGTGAAGCCCGGACGCGGCAACGCGAACCGCAGCACGCCTTCAAAGGGCAGTCCATCCACGGCGCCCACTGCCACTTCGACGCCCAGACCGGTGACGTCGACCCCCGCCGGAGCGACGACCTGCATCACCCGGATCCCGGACGCGTCGTCTCCCGACAGCAGCACGACCGGCCGCCGCTCGTCGAACTCCACCCACCAGACTTCGCCACGTTGCACATGTCCTCCTGACACAGGACGGCGGACGGACGCTGCGCGACCCCGACGCGCTGTGGAGACGGGTGCGGCCACCCGTCGATCATCAGTCCGTGAAGACCAGCGATCACGCGCTGGCCACACGTCACAGGTCACAGCGTAGACCCCGCACGGGTCGAACCCCGTTACCGGGCAGGGAAGTTGGCGCTCGGACTGCTGTCGGACCTACCGCGCGAGAACTGCTGGACCATCGCCGAACAGGCCGGGGAGAGGACCCCGGACGGCATGCAGCACCTGCTCGGGCGGGCCAAATGGGACGCCGACGGGTCTACTTATCCGCGAGAGTTCCGCGAGGACCAGGAGGTGGTGTTGAGGTGGGCAGTCAGGGCGGCCAGGCCGGTGGTGAAGACCTCCTTCGTGAACATCGTGGCCAGTTCGGGCCCTTGGGCCGGGGTATCTGGCAGGAACGTGGCCTGCCAGGTGACGATGCTGCTGTCTGGGCGGTCAGTGCCGGGGAGTACGTGGACGGTGGCGAGGTATCCGCTGACGGGGAAAGGGCTGCTCAAGAAGCGGTATGTCAGCCGCCGTCGGGCCGCGTCGCAGGTCACCAGCTCTTCGCGGATGTCGTCCTGGCTCGTGGTATTCAGTAGGCGCACGGCCCCTGGACGGGGGGCGGGTGTGCTGCCCTCAAGGGCGCTGGCAGCGATCAGGGGGTGCCAGTCGGCGATGGTGCCGAAATCGGCGAAGGCCTGCCAGACCCGGTCCGGGTGGTACGGAATCGCCTGGCTCGCCTTCGCGGTCTCCGATCCCGCCGTCACTTCGTGTAGTTCTCGCATCACATAAAGATAGCGAGATGCGCCCGTACACTGCGGCACTGTCGCGCAGCATGGTCAGGACGACGACGAGGCAGGCACCCAGCGACCCACGATTCCGTGACGCGTCCCGTCCCCCGCACCCGCGGGCCGCGGCAGATCGGTTCAGTGGGTGATGGTGACGGTTCAGTGGGTGATGGTGACGGTGTCGAAACCGTCGTAGGCGCTGGCCACCCCGAACGGGACGTTGTCGTTGACGTCGGTGCACAGCGCGTAGGTGGAATCGTTGAGGCTGTGGCTGCCGTCCGCGGCGTAGACGTAACCCTTGGCACAGGTGAACCAGGTCCCGTTGGAGTTGCGCAGACGACCGGCGTAGTACTCCCAGGTGCCGTTCGCGTCGTCGGAGTAGGTGAGGTTGAGGTCGATGCACGAACTGGTGGACGACTTGTAGGCGATGGTGCCGACGGCCCCGGACTGCCCGGTGGTCAGGTTCGTGGACACACAGGCCTGCGGGGCGGCGGACGCCCCGGGAGCCAGCGCCAACACGCAGGTGGCGGTGGTGGCGATCGCAGGGGTGCCGGCCAGGATGGTGCTCTTCATGGCTTCCCCATTTCGGTCGTGGTACGACAGGTGGTGCCTGCCTTGTCCGGCCGTGCTTCGCGGGGAACGCTGGCAGAACGGGCCAGGGCCTGTAAAGCCTTCGCGTAACTCCAAGTCCACTTATTCAAGCCGTAGTTGGAGCGCGCTGTCCCTCCTGTGGCTGGGGCAGTGCGCTCCCGACACGCGCGGCGGTCTCCCGCAACCAGATGTGAGCGGCGTCGTGCGTGTGGACCGGATGCCACCACAGAGCCTCCTGCAGGGGAACCGCCTCGTAGGGAGGTTCCACGACACGTACGGCGGCGATCGGCGCGAGTCGGCGGGCGAGCCGGGCCTGGACCATGGCGATCCGGCGGGTTCCGGCCACCAGGAGCGGCAGCAGCTGGAAGCTGTCGACGGACACCTCGACGCGCGGCTCCACGCCGAGCATCCCGAGCTGGCGCACGGCCGGTGCGTCGTACGTGCGCTGGTAGGTGACCCACGGCAGGTCCGCGAGGTCGTGCCGGGTGAGCCGGTCCGTGACGGACGGGTGATCGTCGGCGATCACGAAGACCCACCGGTCGTCGTAGAGATCGGTGGCGGGGAAGCCGCTGATGACGCCGTGCGGCATGAGCAGGCCGTCGACGGTGCTGAGCAGGGTGGCGGTGTCGTCGACGACGGTGGGCGGTGTCTGGGTGAAGCGCAGGCGGATGCCGGGGGCTTCCTCGTGGACGACGCGGGCGAGTTCGGTGCCGAAGACGGAGACGGCGTAATCCGAGGCGACGAGCTTGAACTCGCGGCTCTCCTTGGCCGGGTCGAACGTGGCCTGGCTGGAGAAGAGCCGTTCGAGGACGTCGTAGGCGGTCGAGGTGCGGCCGAGGAGTACCTGGCCGAGGGCGGTGAGTTCGTAGTGGCCGCCGACGCGGGCGAGCAGGTCGTCGTCGAAGTGGCGGCGCAACCGGGCGAGCGCGGCGCTCATGGCGGGCTGGCTCAGTCCGACGCGCTGCCCTGCCCGGGTGACGTTGCGCTCCTCCAGCAGGGCGCGCAGGGCGACGACGAGGTTGAGGTCCAGGCGGCCCAGATTCACGTTCCATCCCTTGCTGCGCACGGTGTCGGTCCGCGCCGACCAGCGGAAATCCATCCGGCGGATGACTCTCATCCACACAATCTATTTCCCTGATCACTGGCGCCGGGTCCAGATTAGTCCCACCGCAATCAGGAGGACATGTCCGTGAAACCTGCTCCCGCATCCGCGCCCTTCGCCGGCTCCTTCGCCCTCGCGACCCTCTCGGCCCCCGACGGGTCGGCGTTCCCCGCGCTGGTCACGCCCGAGGAGCTCGTCGTGGACCTGCGTGCCGTCCTGGCCGACGAGCGGCTGACCGTCCGCCGGCTCCTGGAGGACTGGCCCGCGGTGCTGCCGCGGCTGCGGGCCCTGGCCGTCGACGGCTCCGTGGAACGCAGGCCGCTGGCGGAGTTCCGGGTGCACGCCCCGGTCGAGCCGCGGCAGGTCTTCCAGTCCGGCGCCAACTACCGCCAACACGTCATCGACCTGCACGTGGCACACCGCGCACCCGGGGACGACCGTCCGCGGGAGGAGCGGCGCGCGGAGGCCGCCGAGATCATGGACCGGCGGGCCGCCGACGACCTGCCGTACGTGTTCATCGGACTGCCGAGCGCGATCACGGGCCCGTACGACGACGTGGCGCTGCCCGCCTGGGCGGAGAAGCCGGACTGGGAACTGGAGTTGACGGCCGTGATCGGCCGCCCGGCGCACCGGGTCTCCGTGGCGGAGGCCCTGGAGTACGTCGCCGGGTACACGATCGCCAACGACCTCACCGACCGCGCGACCGTTTTCCGCCCGGACATGCCGCAGATAGGCACCGACTGGCTGCGCAGCAAGAACGCGCCCGGTTTCACCCCGCTCGGCCCGTGGATCGTGCCGACCGAGGCGATCGCGGACCCCGACGACCTGCGGCTGGTGCTGAAGCTGAACGGCGAGACCATGCAGGACGAGTCCACCAAGGACATGATCTTCAACGTGGCACGGATGGTGTCCTACGCCTCCCAGTCCGCCCGACTTCTGCCGGGCGACCTGGTGTTGACGGGTTCGCCGGCCGGGAACGGCATGCACTGGGGCCGCCTGCTGGGCGACGGCGACGTGATGGACGGCTCCATCACCGGGCTCGGCGCGCAGCGCACCCGCTGTGTGGCGGAGGTGGCGTCGTGACCACCCCGGACCGGACTGCCCCGGACCGGTCCGATCCGGAGGGTGCGATCGCCGAGGCCGCCAAGGCGTACTCGAACTGGGGGCGTTGGGGCGCCGACGACCGGCTCGGCACGCTCAACCTCCTCGACGAGGCCAAGCGCCGTGAAGGCGCCGCGCTCGTGCGGCGCGGCGTCAGCTTCTCGCTCTCCCAGCGGTTCGACATGGACGGGCCGCAGAAGGGCTGGCGGCGCCGGACCAACCCCGTACACACGATGCTCGACACCGGCACCGACGCCGCCCTCGGCAACCAGGGCTTCCCGCACGGCCTCGGCGGCGCCGACGACGTCATCGCGATGCCGCTGCAGTGCTCCACGCAGTGGGACGGGCTCGGCCACATCTTCGACCACGGCAAGGCGTGGAACGGGCGGGACGCGGCGGCCACGGTCACCTCCGACGGCGACCTGGTCACCGGCATCGAGCACATGGCGCCCCATGTCGCCGGGCGCGGCGTCCTCCTCGACGTCGGCCAGGTCGTGGGCGTGGACGGCGAGTTGCCGGACGGCTTCGCGATCACCGAGGAGCATCTGAGCGCGACCGCCGAGGCGCACGGCGTGGCCGTAGGCCGGGGCGACATCGTGCTGGTGCGCACCGGGCGTCTCGCGCGGGCCCGGCGCGAGGGCTGGGGCGAGTACGCGGGCGGCCCGGCACCGGGTCTCTCGTTCACCACCGCGGGCTGGCTGCATCGCACCGAGATCGCGGCGATCGCCACCGACACCTGGGGTTTCGAGGTCCGGCCCAACGAGTTCGACCACGCCTTCCAGCCACTGCACCAGGTCGCCATCCCCAACATGGGCCTGCTCATCGGCGAGATGTGGGACCTGGACGCCCTCGGCGCCGACTGCGCGGACGACGGGGTGTACGACTTCTGGCTGACCGCCGCTCCCCTGCCGATCACCGGCGCCGTCGGCTCGCCCGTCAGCCCGATCGCCGTCAAGTAGCCCTCAACCGGCATGAGGAACGAAGGAGTTCCCGTATGAGCACACCCCGCACGGTCCTCGTCATCGGCGGCGGCGCGGCCGGCAACGCCGCCACGATCCTGCTGCGCCGCGCCGGCTTCGCTGTCGACCTGATCGAGGCCAAGGACGACTGGAACGCCACTGCGGGCTCCGGTATCACCCTCCAGGGCAACGCCCTGCGCGTGCTGCGCGAACTCGGCGTGTGGGAGCACGTGGAGGAGTCCGGGTACGGCTTCGGCGCGGTCGGTATCACCGCCCCCGACGGCACCGTCCTGCACGTCGCGAAAGACCTGCGCACCGGCGGCGACGACCTGCCCGCCACCATCGGCATCCAGCGCCCGCGGTTGCAGCGCATCCTGATCGACGCGGTTCGCGCCAGCGGCGCCCGCGTCCGCCTCGGCGTCCGCGCCGTGTCCCTGGACCAGGCAGAGTCCCTGGACCGGTCCGCGAACGGGAACGGGGAGGGGGACGGCGTCACCGTCCGCTTCACCGACGGCACCGCGGGCCGCTACGACCTGGTGATCGCCGCCGACGGCCTGGGCTCCGCCACCCGCGCGGCCATCGGCATCACGGACAAGCCGGAGCCCACCGGCATGGCCATCTGGCGGATCGCCGCACCCCGCCCGGCCGGAGTGACCCGCACCGACCTCGCCTACGGCGGACCCGCCTACATCGCCGGCTACTGCCCCACCGGCGAGAGCACCCTCTACGCGTACGTCGTCGAGGCCAACCGCGACCGCGCCTCCATACCGGCCGATTCCTACGCGGACGAGATGCGCGGGCTCGCCGCGCACTACGGCGGCCACTGGCCCGAGATCACCGCGCACATCACCGACCCGGCGCAGGTCAACTACACCTGGTTCGACCGGATGCTGGTCGAGGGTTCCTGGCATCGCGGCCGGGTCGTCCTCGTCGGCGACGCGGCCCACTGCTGTCCGCCCACCCTCGCCCAGGGCGCGGCCCTGTCGTTGGAGGACGCCTGGGTCCTCGCCCAGATGCTGTCCGCCAGTGACACCTGGGACGACGCGCTCCTGAAGGCGTACTACGAGCGGCGCGTCTCGCGCGTACGCCCCGTCGTCGAAGCCTCCGTCCAGATCGGCCGGTGGCAGCTGGACGGGGTCCGGGAGGCCGACGTGCCCGGCCTGATGGGCCGCACCATGACCCTGCTGCGGGAACTGCCGTGACCACACCGACCGTAGACGTCCACGCCCACATCCTGCTGCCCGAGGTCGAGGCCCTGGTCGACGGGCGGCCGGGCCTCGCCGAAGCGCGCGCCCTCGACGCCCGGCGCAACGGCCCCGCCGCGCTCGCGGTCAACGGCCCGATGGTGCGCGAGCGCATCCGTGTCATGACCGAACCGGCCGCCCGCCTCGCCGCGATGGACGCCCAGGGCGTCGACGTACAACTCGTCAGCCCGTCCCCCTCGCACTACCACTACTGGGCGGACGAGGAGACGGCCGAGAAGGTGTACCGGCTGGCCAACGAGGCGACGGCCGCGCACTGTTCGACAGCGCCGGACCGGCTGCGCGGCCTCGGCCTCGTACCGCTCCAGCACCCGGACACCGCTGTACGGGCCCTCGAACACGCCATGGATCAAGGGCTGTTGGGGGTGGAGATCGCCAGCCACTCGCCCGGCCGCGAGCTGTCCGACCCGGGTTACGAACCGCTGTGGGCGCGGGCCGCGCAGAGGGGGGCGATCGTTTTCCTGCACCCCTTCGGCTGCACCCTCGACGAGCGCCTGGACCAGTGGTACCTGTCCAACACCGTCGGCCAGCCCACCGAGAACGCGGTCGCCCTCTCGCACCTGATCTTCTCCGGCGTCCTGGACCGGCATCCCGGCCTGCGGATCATCGCGGCACACGGCGGCGGCTATCTGCCGACCCACATCGGCCGATCCGACCACGCGTGGTCGGCCCGTTCCGACGCGGGCGCGGGCTGCGCGCACCTGCCGAGCAGCTACCTCAAGCGGCTGCACTTCGACTCGCTGGTCCACGACCCTTACGTGCTGCGGGAGTTGGTGCGGGTGGCGGGTGCCGACCGCGTGCTGCTCGGCTCCGACTTCCCCTTCGACATGGGCACCGACGACCCGGTCGCCGCCCTGCGCGCCGCCCGGCTCCCCGCCGCCGACTTCCACGCCGTACGGGGCGGCAACGCGGCCGCCCTCCTCCGCCTCCGGAAGGACTGATCCCCATGAGCGGACGCCTGCTCACCCACCTCCGGCACGTCGACCTCGCCGTGCCCGACTACGACAAGCAGCTCGACTTCTACTCCGGCGTCTGGGGCCTGACCAAGGTCGCCGAGGACTCCGGTATCTCCTTCCTCGCCGCCGAGGGCAGCCCCGAGCAGTACGTCGTACGGCTGCGCAAGGCCGAGGAGAAGCGCCTCGACCTCGTCTCCTACGGTGCCGCTTCCGCGGCGGACGTGGACGCGCTCGCCGAGCAACTCCTGGCCGGGGATGTGCGGTTGATATCGCGGCCCGGCAAGGTCGACACCCCCGGCGGCGGCTACGGCTTCCGGTTCTTCGACGTCGACGGGCGCACCATCGAGGTCTCCGCCGACGTCGACGTGCGCCGGCACCGCAAGATCGAGGAGAAGGAGGCCATCCCGGTCAAGCTCTCCCACGTCGTCCTCAACTCCCCCGACCTGAACCGGACTCGGGAGTGGTACGAGCGCCACCTCGGCTTCGCCCTCTCCGACACCCTCAGCTCGCCGCACATGGGCGAGGTCATGCACTTCATGCGGATCTCCGACCAGCACCACTCGATGGCGATCGCGCAGGGCCCGCACACCGCCCTGCACCACGTCTCCTTCGAGATGCGCGGACTCGACGAGTACATGCGCGGCTCGGGCCGGGTGATGCGGGCCGGGTACAGGAAGGTCTGGGGTCCGGGCCGGCACATGGCGGGCGACAACACCTTCACGTACTTCCTCGACCCGCACGGCAACACCGTCGAGTACACGACCGAGTTGGAGCTGCTCGACGAGGACACCTGGCACCCGCACGTCTACGACTTCTCGCAGCCCGAGGTCACCGACCAGTGGGGTACCGCCAACCCGATGAACGAGCTCGTCGCCAAGGAGTCGTTCAACGACCCCGACCGCGGTGTGTTCGTCGCCCCGCCGGTCTGAACCCGCCCGTCCGGGGGCGCGGCGGCCCTGTCCATGCCCTGACCGCGCCCTGCGCCCCCGGCAACTCCTCGCGCCAGGAGCCCTCTTGCGATTCGCCACCTACGCACATCAGCACCGCACCCACGTCGCCGTCGTCGAGGCGGACGGCACCCTCCACCCGCTGCCCGGCACCGCGTCACTCACCGAACTGGTGGGCTCCGGCGGCGGCCTGCCGGCTCTGCTCGACGCCGGCGCCGCCGCGCGCGACGTACCGCCTGGCCCGCACGTCTCACAGGTGCGGCTGCTGCCCCCGCTCCAGCCTTCCTCCGTACGCGACTTCGTCACCTTCGAGGAACACGTCGAAGGCGTACGCAAGGCCGTGGACGGTGTCGCCGGCGTACCCGAGCAGTGGTACGCGGCGCCCACCTTCTACTTCACCAACCCGCACGCCGTGTTCGGCCCGCACGACGACATCCCGATGCCCCCGGGCTCGGCAGCCCTCGACTACGAACTCGAAGTCGCCGCCGTCATCGGCCGCGAGGGACACGACCTCACGCCCGAGCAGGCCCGCGACCACATCATCGGCTACACCGTCTTCAACGACTGGTCCGCCCGCGACCTGCAGTCCGCCGAGATGAAGGTCGGCCTGGGCCCCTGCAAGGGCAAGGACACCGCCACCACGCTCGGCCCCTACCTCGTCACGGCCGACGAGTTGGAGCCGTACCGCGACGCCGACGGCTTCCTGCGCCTCGCGCTGACCGCCGAGGTCAACGGTGAAGCGGTCGGCAGGGACCTGCTCTCCAACATGAGCTGGACCTTCGAGGAGATGGCCGCCTACGCCTCGCGCGGCACCGTCGTCCGCCCCGGCGACGTACTGGGCTCCGGCACCTGCGGCAACGGCGGCTGCCTCGCCGAACTGTGGGGCCTGCGCGGCGAGCTGACCCCCGCGCCGCTGAAGCCCGGCGACACCGTCACCCTCACCGTCGAAGGCATCGGCACGGTCTCCAACACCGTGGTCACCGGCCCCGCCCCGGTCCTGCTGCCCACCGGCCGACGCCGCTCCCGGGAACGGCCGTGAGCGACCCGCACCCTCAGCGCCTCTTCGGGAAGGTCGTGGTCGTCACGGGCGCTGCCCGTGGTCAGGGCGCCGCCGAAGCCGAGGCACTCGCCCGGGAGGGCGCCCACGTCATCGCCACCGACGTCACACGGGCCGCTGGCATCCGCCCCCTCGACGTCACCGACGAGGCGCAGTGGGCCGGACTCGCCGCCGAACTGAGGGAGTCGTACGGACAGATCCACGGCCTGGTCAACAACGCGGGCATCACCTGGCGGGCCCGCCTGCACGAGATACGCGCCGACGACTTCGCCCGCGTACACGCCGTGAACGTCACCGGCCCGCTCCTGGGCATCCAACACCTCTCGCCGCTGATGCCACCCGGCGCTTCGATCGTCAACGTCGGTTCCTCCGCCGCCCTCACCGCCCATTACCCGGTCGCGTACACGGCCAGCAAGTGGGCCCTGCGCGGCCTGTCCAGGACCGCGGCGCTCGAACTCGGGCCGCGCGGCATCCGCGTCAACACGATCCACCCGGGCTTCATCGAGACGGAGATGACCGCGTCGGCCGCTCCCGCCTTCCGCGAGAGCAACCTTCGCGAGACCCCCCTCGGCCGTACCGGCACGGTCGACGAGATCACCCCGCTCGTCGCGTTCCTGCTGTCGGACGGCGCCTCCTTCATCACCGGGGCCGAGATCCCCGTGGACGGCGGATACACCGCCCACGGCGGCGTCAAGTCGATCTCCGACGCCCTGCGCGCGGAAGCGGACACGTGAAGCGCCCGGCAGCCCTCAAGGCCCACCCCTCCCTTGGAAGGACCCCATACCACCGTGGACAAAGTCATCGGGAGCGCCGCGGAGGCGGTCGCCGACATCCCCGACGGCGCCTCCCTCGCCGTCGGCGGCTTCGGCCTCTCCGGCATCCCAGCCACCCTCATCGACGCCCTCCACGCCCAGGGCGCACGTGAGTTGAGGATCGTCTCGAACAACTGCGGCGTCGACGACCACGGCCTGGGCGTGCTGCTCTCCGCCGGCCGCATCGCCCGCGTCACCGGCTCCTACGTCGGCGAGAACAAGGAGTTCGCCCGCCAGTACCTCTCCGGAGAACTGGAGGTCGAACTCACCCCGCAGGGCACCCTCGCCGAACGCCTGCGCGCGGGCGGGGCCGGCATCCCCGCCTTCTACACCCCGGCCGGCGTCGGCACCCAGGTCGCGGACGGCGGCCTGCCCTGGCGCTACGCCCCGGACGGCACGGTCGCCGTGGCCTCCCCGCCCAAGGAGACCCGCACCTTCCACGGCCGTCCGCACGTCCTGGAGCACGGCATCACCGCCGACTACGCCCTCGTACGCGCCTGGCGCGGCGACCGCCACGGCAACCTCGTCTTCCGCCGCGCCGCCGCCAACTTCAACCCGCTGGCCGCCATGGCAGGCCGCGTCACCCTTGCCGAGGTCGAAGAGCTCGTGGAACCGGGCGAGTTGTCTCCCGACGCCGTGCACCTCCCCGGGATCTTCGTCCAGCGGATGGTCCGCCTCACCCCGGAACAGGCCGCCGCCAAGCGGGTCGAGCGCCGGACGACCTCCACGCCTTCGACACGAGAGCCGGTACGTTCCTGATGCCCTGGACCCGCGACGAGATGGCCGCGCGCGCCGCCGCCGAACTCACCGACGGCTCGTACGTCAATCTCGGCATCGGCCTGCCGACCCTGATCCCCGGCCATCTCCCGTCAGGCGTGCATGTCGTCCTGCACTCGGAGAACGGCATCCTGGGCACCGGGCCGTACCCCACGGACTCCGAGGTCGACCCCGACCTGATCAACGCCGGCAAGGAGACGGTGACCGTCCAGCCGGGTGCCGCCTTCTTCGACTCCGCCCTCTCCTTCGGCATGATCCGCGGTGGCCACATCGACACCGCCGTCCTGGGCGCCATGCAGGTCTCCGCCCGCGGGGATCTCGCCAACTGGATGATCCCCGGCAGGATGGTCAAGGGCATGGGCGGCGCCATGGACCTCGTCCACGGCGCGCGTCGCGTCATCGTCCTCATGGACCACACCGCCAAGGACGGCAGCCCCAAGATCCTCGACGAGTGCACGCTGCCACTGACCGGCGAACGCTGCGTCCACCGCGTCATCACCGACCTCGGCGTCCTCGACGTCACCCGAGACGGCCTCACCCTCATCGAGACCGCCCCCGGCACCAGCGTCGACGACATCACGAACCGGACGGGGGCACCGGTCCGCGTGCACGGGCCCGCGGTGATACGAGTGTGACGGTGCGGGGTGGTCCGGGCGTGGCCTGGTTACCGGTCGCCCTTGTGACCGTCGGGGTCGATGACGTCTCGCTGTCCGGTGTGTTCGGCCTGGTCGAGCTTGACGATCTGGGGGTGGTGGAGGTCGAAGGCGGGGGATTCGGAGCGGATCCTGGGCAGAGTGGTGAAGTTGTGCCGAGGCGGCGGGCACGAGGTGGCCCACTCCAGGGAACGGCCGAACCCCCAGGGGTCGTCGACGCCGACGCGCTCGCCCTTCTGCGCCGTCTTCCACACGTTGTAGAGGAAGGGCAGCGTGGACAGGCCCAGGAGGAAGGCTCCGATGGAGGAGACGGTGTTGAGGGCGGTGAAGCCGTCGACGGCCAGGTAGTCGGCGTAGCGGCGTGGCATGCCTTCGGCGCCGAGCCAGTGCTGGACGAGGAAGGTGGTGTGGAAGCCCACGAACAGCGTCCAGAAGTGGATCTTCTCCAGGCGGGTGTCGAGCATGGTGCCGGTCATCTTCGGCCACCAGAAACTGAAGCCGCCGAACATCGCGAAGACGATCGTGCCGAAGAGCACGTAGTGGAAGTGGGCGACCACGAAGTAGGTGTCCGTGACGTGGAAGTCCATCGGTGGCGAGGCGAGGATGACGCCGGTGAGGCCGCCGAAGAGGAACGTCACGAGGAACCCGGTGGCCCACAGCATCGGCGGCTCGAACGACAGGGAGCCCTTCCACATGGTGCCGATCCAGTTGAAGAACTTCACGCCGGTCGGCACCGCGATGAGGAAGCTCATGAACGAGAAGAAGGGCAACAGCACGGCGCCGGTGGCGAACATGTGGTGGGCCCACACGGTCACGGACAGGCCGGTGATGACGATGGTGGCGCCGACCAGCCCGACGTAACCGAAGATCGGTTTACGGGAGAACACCGGGATGATCTCGCTGATCACGCCGAAGAACGGCAGCGCGAGGATGTACACCTCGGGATGGCCGAAGAACCAGAACAGGTGCTGCCACAGGACCGCGCCGCCGTTCTCGGCGTTGAAGACCTGGGCGCCGAAGCGCCGGTCCGCTTCCAGCACGAGCAGCGCCGCCGCGAGGACGGGGAAGGCCAGGAGGACCAGGACCGAGGTGAGCAGGATGTTCCAGGTGAAGATCGGCATGCGGAACATCGTCATGCCGGGCGCGCGCATGCAGATGATCGTGGTGATGAAGTTGACCGCGCCGAGGATGGTCCCGAAGCCGGACAGCGCCAGCCCCATGATCCACAGGTCGCCGCCGATGTAGGGGGTGCGTTCCGCCCCGCTGAGGGGGGTGTACGCGGTCCAGCCGAAGTCCGCGGCGCCCTGGGGGGTGAGGAAGCTGCTGAGGACGATCAGGCCGCCGAAGAGGAACAGCCAGTACGAGAGCATGTTCAGCCGGGGGAAGGCCACGTCGGGGGAGCCGATCTGCAACGGCATGACCGCGTTGGCGAACCCGGCGAAGGTCGGGGTGGCGAAGAGCAGCAGCATCACGGTGCCGTGCATCGTGAACGCCTGGTTGTACTGCTCGGCGGAGAGGAACTGCATGCCGGGGCGGGCCAGTTCGGCCCGGATCGCCATGGCCAGCGCGCCGGCGATCAGAAAGAATCCGAACGACGTGATCAGGTACAGGTGGCCGATCTTCTTGTGGTCCGTCGTGGTCATCCAGGAGACGATCACCTGGCCCCGGCCCCGACGCCCTTCGGTCGGCACCAGCGTGACCGGTTCTGTCTGCGCAGTCATCACATTCCTCTCATCCTCCGCGGACTGCATCTTCCCCGAGTTCCTGACAGGACGTCAGGACCACACGCGCCGCGCCGGGTGGTTTCGCGACAGAGGTCGAATCACCAATGGGACGAGAAGTACACCGGAAATTTTCAGCCCCCCTGCGCGATCACGTGTCCTCAGTGAGGCGTCGGAGTGATCGAAGCAGTTCCGTACGTTGCGCCTCGTCGAGAGGTGCGAAGAGGTCTTGCAGCACGCCGCTCGACAGGCGCCGGCCTTCCGCGAGTGCCGTACGCCCCGCCTCGGTGAGTACGTGCTCGACGCGTCGCCCGCGGCCTGCGGACCGGACGATGAGCTCGCGGTACACCAAGCGGTTGGCGAGGGTACCGAACGCCTGATCGCTCTGGAACGTCGCGACGGCGAGTTCATGCCCGGAGGCCCCCGGCATCCGCTCGATGGCGCGCAGGGCGTCCCACTGGACGAGGCTGACCCCGATCTCGCGCAGCGCGGCATCCATCGTGCGGTGGTTCCGGTACTGGGCACGCTTGATCGCCTGTCCGAGCGCTTCTAGGTCGGTACTCATGGTGCTACTGTATCAACATCCTTAGATAAACATGTTGAGAAACGAGCCACGAGACACGATGAGACATGAAGGAGCACGCCATGAGCATCTCGCTTCCCCAGGACCTTCCCGTCATCCAGGCCGGCACCCCCGACTCACGCACGGCACTCGTGCTGCACGGCGGCGGCGGGCCCCGGACGGTCGCGCCCATCGTGGGCCACCTCGCCGCCACCATGCACTCGTTCGCGCCGACGCATCCCGGCTGGGACGGCACGGCGCGCCCCGACTCCATCACCTCGGTCGCCCAGCTCGCGACCGCCTACCTCGCACGCCTGCTCGAACACAAAGAGCGTGACATCGTGTTGATCGGGTCCTCGATCGGCGGGTGGATCGCCCTGGAGATGGCGGTGCAAGCTGCCCACGACGAGCGGTGTACGGGGCTGATCGGGGCGGTGGTCGACATCGACGGGGTCGGTGTGGTGGTGGAGGGCGAGCCCATAGCGGACTTCTTCGCCCTCGACGCCCGCGGACTCGCCGAGGCCGCCTGGCACGATCCGGAGCGCGGCTACATCGACCCGGCCGGTTTCACCGACGAACAGCGCGCGATCCAGCAGGCGAACGGACGCACGATGGCCACCATCGCCGGCGCGAGCATGAGTGACCCGACCTTGCTCGGCCGACTCAGCGCGGTGAACGTTCCGACCCTCGTGGTGTGGGGCGAGAGCGACCGGATCGCCACACCGACATATGGACGGGCCGTCGCACGCACGGTACCCGGCGCGCAGTTCGTCGAGATCCCGGAAGCCGGCCACCTCCCCCACCTCGAAGCCCCGACCGCGACCTGGGCAGCCATCGAACCCTTCCTGACAGGGTTCTAGCCCGCCCCGGGGCCCGAGCCCGAACGGAAGGGAGCAGAACGAAGAACCGGAACGGGTCGGTTCAGGGCTGTGTGAGGGTGTCGAGTTGGGCGGCGAGGTCGGGGTGGGTGGTGGTCAGGTGGGGGCGGGTGGCGTTTAGGGGGTGGATGAGTTTGGCGGGGTCGTCGTGGGCCAGGGCCGCGTGGAGCCGGTTGAGCGGGAGGCGGGCCGCGGTGGGCAGGTCGGTGAGGGCGGTGATCTGGCCGGCGATGCGGCGCAGGTCGGCGGCGTTGCGGCGGGCCCAGGTGGCGTTGGTGCGTTCGGTGGCGCGGCGTTCGCGGGTGGCCTGGACGCGTTGTTCGCCAGTGGTTCCGGCGGGGCCGGGTCGACCGCGCAGGTAGCGGCGTTCGGCGGCCTGGCGGCTGGCGACGCCGAGGGGGTGGGCGAGGTCGGCCCAGCTGGCTCCGGCGTCGCGGGCGGTTTCGATCAGGCCGGTCTCCCATCCGGCGAGCTGCTCGCGGACCTGCCGCAGCAGCATCAGGGAGGCCAGCGCCTGCTCCGGTCCGGTAGCGGGCGGAGCATCCAGAGCATTCGGGGTGTCCGAGGCGTCCAGGGCATCCGGGGAATCTCGCCTGGCGTCGCGCAGGGCGTCGTCTATGGCGTGCAGGGCCGCCGCGGCGGCGAGGAACGATGCCGGGCTCTGGGCATTCATGCTGGTCGGAGACGGCTGGTCGGCTGCGGTCACGGACACCTCACTCCCTTCGTCATCACGTCGACGACATCACGTTTGTCATCCATTGGATGACATGCTACAACGGTCTCAGTGAAGCGCATTGGCAGCAACTGCCTGAACCCGCTGGAGGTGTTTTCACGATGTTGATGCGCACTGACCCCTTCCGTGAGCTGGACCGGCTGGCGCAGCAGCTGACGGGCCCGGGGACCTGGTCCCGCCCGTCGGTGATGCCGATGGACGCCTACCGCGACAACGACGAGTACGTGGTGGCCTTCGATCTCCCGGGCGTCGCCTCGGACGCGATCGACATCGACGTCGAGCGGAACATGCTCACCGTCAAGGCCGAGCGGCGGCCGGTGGCCAAGACCGACGGCGTGCAGATGGAACTGTCCGAGCGGCCGCTGGGTGTCTTCTCCCGCCAGATCGTGCTCGCCGACACCCTCGACACCGAGCACATCAAGGCCGACTACGACACAGGCGTACTCACCCTGCGCATCCCGATCGCCGAGCGCGCCAAGCCCCGCAAGATCTCCGTCGGCGTCGGATCCGGCCGCAAGGAGATCTCCGGCTGACACCGGCCGGACGGTTGCGGAGGGCGGGTGCCTGATCTCCCCCTCACCCGCTCTCCGCTCCACCGTGGACAGTCCGAAGACGAAGAAGGGGTGGCCGCCGAGATGACCCTGCGACACGAAGCGTTCCTCGGCCACGTGAAGGACCGCGGCGCGTACGACACTTCGGAGGAAGCCGAGCGCGCCGCCCGCGTGGTACTCGCACTCCTCGGCGCGCACCTGGTCGGCGGCATCCGCGCCCAGCTGGCGGCGCGCCTGCCCGAGGCGTTCGCCCTGATCCTGCTCAACCCGCTGCAGAGCGCCGAGCCGCTGCCCCCGGAGCGGTTCGTGCGCGCGACCGCCGCGTGGATCGAAGGCGCCACCGAGCAGACGGCGGCGTGGGACGTCAGCGCCGTGCTGTCGGTCGTCGCCGACGCCGTCGGCGACGACCTGCTGGGCCAGATCCTGCTCCAGCTCCCCGTCGGCTACGACCTGCTCTTCGGCCGCCCCCAGCCCACCTGACCATCCCCCACCCCGGTGTATCCCGGTGCCCGAACACCGGCAACAGCAAGAAAGGCGACAAACCCGTGATCTCCGACCGGCACGCACCGTCCCAGCAGCCGTACGGGACGGCATACGCACAGATGCTGGAGAAGGTTCGCTACGAGGGCGGCTACCCCACCCTCGAGAGAGCCGACGAAGCCGTCCACCTGGTTCTTGCCGGACTGGGACGCCAGTTGACAGGCGACGAACGCGTCGACCTGGCACGCTGCCTGCCCTGGGAAGCCGCACGCGTACTGACGGCGCAGATCCCCGACCCCCAGCCGCTGACCGGCTGGTCCTTCGTCAAGGACCTCGCCGCCCGCACCGGCGGCTCCCTGGCCACCACCCGCTGGGACACCGGCTCCGTCTTCTCCGCGGTCGCCGCCTACGCCGACCCGGACCTGATCACCCGCGTCCTCCACCAACTCCCCACCGGCTACGCCCTGCTGTTCGGCCGCGCCGAACTCGCCCCGGCCGCGTAGCCGACGACGCGCGTACTCGGGGCGGACAGCGACGACCACTGCTCCGCTGTCCGCCCTGTGCCCCCGAGGAGGTCACCGCGGCCTGGGGGTTCGGGGGGATCGCAGGGATCTCTCGTGCCGGCCCTGTCGGGTTCCCTCGCTCCCGCGCTCCTTGGTGTCCACGGCCGGTGCGGTCACGAGAGCGTCCGGCAGTGCGCGGCGTGAGTTGATTCCGAGCTTCGTGTACACCTTGCGCAGGTGCCACTCCACCGTGTGGGGGCTGATGAACAGCTCGGCGCCGATCTTCGCGTTCGTCATGCCGTCAGCGGCGAGGGTCGCGATCTGCGACTCCTGCGGGGTCAGATCGGCAGCCAGCTTGGTGACGCGCGTCCGGACGTGCTCTCCCGTGGCGATCAGCTCACGGCGGGTGCGCTCGGCGAAGGCGTTCGCCCGCATGCCGTCGAACATCTCGTACGCCTGTCGAAGATGCTCACGAGCCAGCGAGGGACGGCGGCTTCGGCGCAGCCACTCGCCGTACAGCAGGTGCGTACGTGCGACCTCCACGGTCACCCGGCCGCGGCCGAACTCCTCGATCGCGGTCCGGTAGAGACCGTCGGCCTCGTCGCCGTCGGCGAGGAGCGCCTGGCTACGAGCGCGTGCGCCGCGGGCCCATCCGGAGTCGGCGGCGCGGGTCAGTTCGACCAGCCGGGCGAGCGAGGCACGGGCCTGGTCGAGCCTGCCGCACCGGGTCGCGGCCTCGACGTGTTCGACCAGGGACAGGCCGGTGAAGTTGAATCCGTCGTGCTCGATGCCGGAGCGGGCGGCGACCAGCGCCTCTTCATAGCGTGCGAGCCCGTTGAACAGCACGCCCTGGATATAGCCCATGGCGCCCAGCAGAGACACCTCGCCGCGTTCCACGGCACTGGCCCTGGCGTCTTCGATGATGGCCGCGGCGACATCCGTGTCGCCCCGCCACGCGGCCAGGACGAGCGTGGCGTACTTGTGCGGGGCGTGGCCCGTCGCGGCGGCGATCGCGTCGGCCTCGTCGATCATCCGGGCGGCCTCGGCGAAGTCGCCGTAGTGGATGTGGACTCCGCCGGCGTAGATGAGCGCAGGCGGCAGCGCGCCGAGCGCTCCCACATCGCGGGCCAGGCGCACCGCGCGCGTCGCCAGGATGTCCCACGCCCGCAGGTCCCACGCGTAGTGGATGAAGGCCTCCAGCGCGACCGGCACCAGCAGGAGCCAGCGCATCGTGGCTTCGCGCGTGGGGAGTTCCTCGTTCGCGAGGAGTTCCAGGGCGCCACGCAACGCCGTGAGGCCGGTGTCGTAGCCGTCGGTGAGGAGTGCGGCCACGCCGTCCAGGAGGAGGTCGGCGGCCTGCGATCCCGAGGGAGGCGCTCCGGAGCCGCGGGCGGCGACGGCCGCGGCGCGAGCACCTGTCGGACCGTGGAGCCTGCCCGCGAAGATCGTCGCGCTGATCGCTTCGAGGTAGGTCTCGCGCGCCAGGGGCGATTGGACGGCGGCGAACTGTGCGGCGGCCTCAAGGAGCAACGGCGCGGCCTCGTCACTGCGGCTGCGGGCGAAGAGAATCCTGGCCCGCAGGCGTGCCAGGCGCGCACGGTCGAGCGAGCTGAGGGGACACAGCTCGGCCAGCGTCGCCTGCTCCGTCGCGCGGTCGGGTGCGGCCGCGGAGAAGTGTGCCTCGGCCGCCGCGACGGCTCGGCGCCCGCGCGCCCAGGCGTCCGGCGTCAACTGGGCCGCCCGCTCCAGCAGTACCGCTTCGGCGGCGATACCGCCGCGCTGCCGCGCACGGTCGGCCGCCTGTTCCAGGCCCGCGGCCACGTCCTCGTCGGGTCCCGAGGCGGCTTGGGCCTCGTGCCAGGCACGCCGGTCGGGGTCCGCGGCCGGGTCCGTGGCCGCGGCCAGTGCCCGGTGCACCGCCCGGCGTTCCTCGGGGTCGGCCTGGTGATAGACCGCCGAACGGACCAGCGGGTGCCGGAATCGGATGGACCCGCGGAAATCGATCAGGCCGGCCGCCTTGGCGGGCTCGACGTCGGGAGTGATGTCCAGTGCGGCGGCCGCGCGCACCAACAGGCCGGCGTCGCCGACCGGTTCCGCGGCGGCGATCAGCAGCAGTGTCCGGATCGGCCCCGGCAGCGAACCGAGCCGATCGGCGAAATCCCGTTCGACACGGCTCGACACCGTTCCCTGGGCACTGCTGTACGCGGAGGAGTCCAGGCCATAGGCAAGCTCCGCGGCACTGCGGCCGCGGGAGAACTCGAGAAGCGCGAGCGGGTTGCCGTGCATCTCGGCCACGAAGCGGTCCCTGACCCGCTTGTCCAGCCGCCCGCCGATCGTGGCCCCCAGAAGCTCCGCGGCCGCGGCGGCGTCGAGTCCGTCGATCCGCGTCTCCGGCAGACCGACGAGTGCCGCCTGCCCCTCGGGGTCGCGTACCGCGAACACCATCGCGACCGCTTCGGCGAGCAACCGTCGTGCCACGAACTCAAGGGTCTGCAGTGACACCTGGTCCAGCCACTGGGCGTCGTCGACCACGACGAGCACCGGTCGCGTCTCGGAAGCCCGGGTGAGCAATGTCAGTACGGCCAGGCCGACCAGGAACCGGTCGGGCGGGTCTCCGGCCGCCATCCCGAAGGCCACGCGAAGCGCGTCGCGCTGTGGGCCGGGCAGTCCTTCCACCTGGCCCATGAACGGTGCGCACAGCTGGTGCAGGCTGGCGTAGGGCAACTCCATGTCGGCTTCGACGCCTTGTGCCCGAGTGACCGTCACCTGGGCCGCCTGGGCCACCGCGTACTCCAGAAGCACCGACTTCCCGATGCCCGCTTCGCCGCGGAACACCAGTACGCGGGACTCACCTGCGCGCAGGGCGACCAGAAGTTCGTCGAGCGCCGCACATTCACGGTGCCGGCCGACCAGGTCGAGACGCGGGCTGGCGGTCATGGGACACGACTCCTGGAGACTTGGCGGACGCTGCCCCGGCGGTTGTCGGGACGATCGCTGGACGACGTGGGGTGGGGCCCATGGGTGTGGGGCGGAGAACCCTGGTGAACTGCGCGTTTGTCCATCCTCGCGGTGCTGGTGGTGCGTTGGTCGGGCCGGTTCAACAGGTTGACCGGGATGCGGCGGGATTTGTGACGAGCGGTGAGCCCCACTTCCGTCCGTCCGTTCCGATCACGGCAAACGGTCGCGAAGTCGGCGTGGCGTCAGATCAGTTCGAGACCGCCGTCGACCGTGATCACCTGGCCGGTCGCGTGCCGTCCGGCGGGTTCGGCAAGCCGCAGCACCCAGTGGGCCATCTCGTCCGCGCCGGCGACGTGGTGCGTCGGGATGCGCTCACGCTCGTAGGCGTACATGTCGTTGGCGGCTTCGGGGCTGAGGCCGGCGTGCAGCATGACGTCGGTCCGGGTCGGGCCGGGAGCGACCGAGTTGACGCGGACGCCTTCGCCCGCGAGCTCCAGTGCCCAGCTGCGTGTCATCTGCTCGATGGCGGCCTTGGTCGCCGCGTAGTGCGCGCCGCCGGCCATGGGGCGGTGCCCGTAGGTACTGGAGAGGTTGATGATTGTTCCGGAGGTCTCCCGCAGGTGCGGCAGGGCCGCCTGCGCGAGCAGGCTGGGAGCCACGACGTTGAGCGCGAGGAGGTTGAGGACGACCTGCTTGTCCGTCTCGGCCAGCGGCATGACCGCTGTCGCTCCGGCGTTGTTGATCAGATGGTCGAGGCGTCCCCACCGCTGGACGGCGGTGCTGACGATCTCGGCGGGTGCCCCGTCCTCGCAGACATCGACGGCCAGCACCTCGATGCCACGGTTCATCGACGCTGTCTCCTTCAGCGGTTCCTCGCGGCGGCCCACGCCGAGCACGTGTGCTCCGGCTTCCGCGAACGCGACGGCGGTGGCGCGTCCGATGCCCGATCCCGCCCCGGTCACGATCGCAACGTGTCCGGAGAAGGTTCGGCTGGTCGAGTTCATGGTCATGAGGCCCTCATCGTTCGAAGTTCGTTGAACATCGAACATGATGTGCAAACGTGTGCCACTAAGTCAAACGTGAGCCCATTCATGGGGGCCACGCGAGAGTACAGTCACAACATTGTCATCCGTCCGCTCGCCCTGGTCACCGCGTGCCCTAACCTGGCCACATGTCCGACCACCATCCGGCACGGGCCGACGCAGAGGTGACACTGCCTCGACTGCTCGGCATCCTCAGCGACCCGACACGGCTCGGCATCGTGCGCGTACTCTCGGACGGCGCGGAGCGCGGCTGGGGGCAACTGTGCGCGCCCGTCGCCAAATCCACCCTCAGCCACCATCTGAAGATGCTGCGCGAGGCAGGCGTGACAGTGACCCGCCAGGAAGGCACACGGTGCTACGTCACGCTACGCCGTGACGCCCTCGACACCCGGTTCCCCGGCTTGCTCTCGGCCCTCCTCGACGCCGCCGTCAGCGAAGATGTCGGCGCCCATGTCACCGAGCGGGCCAGGAACTCCTGATCCCACTCGGACAGCCGCGAGCTCGGGGCGAAGTCACCGTCGGGCCACCGACTGTGGTCACCTCACGCGTACGGCGTTCAGTGCGGCATCACTAGCATGACGGCCGTGCCCAGGGCCATCGCGCCCTCCCGGACCTGACGGTAGGGCTCCGCGGCGGCCCCGGCGCCACCGACAACCGGTCGTAGAGGTGACAGCCGTAGAGGTGGCATGGACCGCGTCAACGACCACAACGCACACCCCAGCAGAAACGCCGTCAGCGAAGCGGTGACCGCCTGTCCTGTCACCGCGGAACCTGTCATGTGCCCGGACGCCGCGAAATGGCCCGCGGTGGGCGGAGAGGCGCCGGCCGGGTTCTCGTGCACCCGCCCCGTAGCGGCATGGGGAGCATGCAGCATCCACACCATCGCCGCCATGCCGACCGCGTGCGGCGACCGGCCGACGATCGCGGTCACACGGACGCCACTCCGCCCGATCGCGACCAGCGGAAACCACAGCGCCGCCGCGACGAAGAAGACCGTCATCGCCGCCACGGGCAGTCTCCGGCCCCAGCCCCAGGGCATGACGGCCATCGCCACGGCCATGGCAGCGTGCAAGAGGCGATCGCCCCGGCCACGCCACCCCGAGTCCGCCGGCCGCGGTCCATGCCACAGACCATGGACGGCCACGACCGTGAACAGCAGCGTCAGCAGGCAGCGCGGGACGAGAACGGCGGTGTCCATGTCGATCACCTCAGGCCGCGTGCGACGGAGCCGCCCCGGGCACGCGCGCTGCCGGGCCGCGCCGCCCGGCGCGAGCCCGCGGGAGCCGGTCACTCGCGCACGTCGCCGTTGCCTCGAAGCGCGTCGTCCTGACCGACACGGTGGTGCGTTCTCCGGTGAGCGTCATGTCCTGGTGACCGAGCTACCGGAGCATCTGTGACAGGCGCCGCGGTCACGGTCGTACGACGCGTGGCGGCCACCGCTGTCCGCCGCCCTGGAACCTGCCTGTCCGACTGACTGTTCCCGTCCGCCCCGCGTCGACATCGAGGACCGAGCGTGGGTGATCGAGTGCCCGGTGGACCGTCACTGCCGACGCTCACCGGTGCCGGTGGTTCCCCTCGTGCGTGCCGGGCGGCAACCGGTCAGGCGGCCGTCAGCGACGCGACGTAGGACGCGAGCTTCGCCGGATTCATCACCCACATGATCCGCTCGATGCCCTCCGAGGAGACGTCGAGGCAGAGCAGAGCGATCTGGTTCCCACCGGATTCGACCAGAACGGCCGGCCGCCCGTTGGCCTCCACCCAGCGGACATCCGTCCCCGGCCAGAAGCGGGGCGCGAAGGCCGCGAGGTAGCGGGAGACGTGCGCACGGCCGTCGACCGGGATCCTGGACGCGCCCCGGATACCGCCACCGTCCGTGTAGCTGACGACGTCGGCTGTCAGGACGTCCTCCAGAACCGCCATGTCACCCGTGCGCGCCGCGGAGAGGAAGACCTCCAGCAGACGTCGGTGAGTGGCCGGGCTGACGCTCTCCCTGTGCTCGGTGGCGAGATGCCGCCGAGCACGGCTGACCAGCTGCCGGCCGTTGGCGTCGCTGGTCTCCAGGATGTCGGCGATGCGCGGGTAGGGGTAGTCGAAAGCCTCCCGCAGCACATAGGCGGCACGCTCGACCGGATTCAGCTTCTCCAGGAGCAGCAGAACCGCCATCTGAACGGCCTCGGCGCGCTCGGCGCCCAGTTGGGGATCCTGGCTGGTGTCCACGGGCTCGGGAAGCCAGGGCCCGACATAGGACTCGCGGCGCACCCGTGCGGACTGCGCGACATTGATCGCCAGGCGGGTGGCGACCGTGGTCAGGAAGGCGGCGGGTTCGTTGACCGTCGTGTGATCGGTGTTCTGCCAGCGCAGCCACGCCTCCTGCACGACGTCCTCGGCCTCCGTCCTGCTGCCGAGCACGCGATAGGCGATGCCGAAGAGCTGCGGACGTACCGCGAGGAAATCCCGGGTCTTCCGGTCGTCCGTGTCGGACGGGGCGCCAGCACGCATTGGAATCGTCCCTTCTGGCCTGTCTGTCAGCCATGCTATGCGCGTCCGGACGGGTACGAGTCGACGGGTGTGCCGTGCGCACCCGAGCCGGCACACCGTGGCGCTTGTCGTGCCTATCTGTCCTCACCTGCGCCTATCTGTCCTCACCTGTGAGTTCCCCGCGTACACGCGGGCTCATGTCACAAACCGGCTCACGCTCCGGTCATTTCCAGTGACCCACCCAAGCGATCGGAGCAGTCGTGGTTGTCACCGAACAACGTCTTTCCACCATGGTGCTGGTGATCGGTACCGGCGGCGCGGGGCTGCGTGCGGCGATCGAACTGGCGGAAGCCGGCGTCGACGTCATCGCCGTGGGCAAACGCCCCAAGGAGGACACCCACACCTCGCTCGCCGCCGGCGGGATCAACGCCGCCCTGGCGACGATGGACCCCGAGGACAGCTGGCAGCAGCACGCCGCCGACACCCTCAAGGAGAGCTACCTGCTCGGCGACCCCCGCACCGCGGAGATCGTCACCCAGGGCGCCGCACTCGGCATCGACGACCTGGAGCGCTACGGCATGGCCTTCGCCCGGGAGGAGGACGGCCGCATCTCCCAGCGCTTCTTCGGCGCCCACAAGTTCCGCCGCACCGCCTTCGCCGGCGACTACACCGGCCTGGAGATCCAGCGGACCCTCATCCGACGCGCTACGCAGCTGAACACACCCGTGCTCGACAGCGTCTACATCACCCGCCTCCTGACCCATGACGGAGCCGTTTTCGGCGCCTACGGATTCGACCCGGCCAACGGCACGCGGTACCTCATCCACGCCGATGCCGTGATCCTCGCCGCCGGCGGCCACACACGGATCTGGCGACGCACCTCTTCCCGGCGGGACGAGAACACCGGCGACTCCTTCCGGCTGGCCGTGGAGGCCGGAGCCCGGCTGCGCGACCCCGAACTCGTCCAGTTCCACCCGTCGGGGATCATCGAGCCCGAGAACGCCGCGGGCACGCTCGTCAGCGAGGCGGCCCGCGGCGAAGGCGGCGTCCTGCGCAACGCCCTGGGCGAGAGGTACATGAGCCGCTACGACCCGGCGCGCATGGAGTTGTCCACCCGGGACCGGGTCGCCCTGGCCTCCTACACGGAGATCAAGGAGGGCCGCGGCACCGCGAACGGCGGGGTGTGGCTGGACGTGTCGCACCTCCCCCGGCAGACGATCATGCAGCGGCTCCCCCGGGTGTACCAGACCCTTCTGGACCTGCAGATGCTGGACATCACCCGTGACCCGATCGAGGTCGCTCCCACGGCGCACTACTCGATGGGCGGGGTGTGGGTGCGACCGGAGGACCACAGCACGGACGTACGCGGCCTGTACGCCATCGGGGAGGCGGCCAGCGGCCTGCACGGCGCCAACCGACTCGGCGGCAACAGCCTCATCGAGCTGCTGGTCTACGGCCGCCTCACAGGGCAGGCGGCAGCCGCCTACTCCGAGTCGCTCACCGCGCAGCCGCGCTCGTCCTCCGCGGTCGCCGAGGCTCGGGCGGAGGTCGATGACCTGCTGGCCGCGGACGGACCCGAGAACGTACGCGCGCTGCAACGAGCCGTCCGCGACACCATGACCGCGTACGCCGGTGTCGTCCGTGACGAAGAGGGCCTGCGTACCGGACTGGCCGAACTGGAGACGATCGAGAAGCGGATGGACAACGTCGGGGTGCACCCGGACATCGCCGGTTTCCAGGACCTCGCACACGCCTTCGACCTGAAGTCGGCGGCGCTGGCGGCCAGGGCCACCCTGGAAGCGGCCCTGGAACGCCGGGAGACCCGCGGATGCCACAACCGCGGCGATTACCCGGACATGGACCCCGCGCTGCGCGTCAACCTCGTGTGGTCACCCCGGACCGGAATCACACGCGAGGGCATCGCCGATATTCCGGACGAGATCGCCTCCCTCATGGAGGACGTGACGACCGACGGAAAGCTCGTCGAATAACCCTCGCTCAGACCTGACCCGACAGCGGACAGAGCAGCCACCGAATGTGACCACCGAATGTCACAAAGAGCGCGTGCAACCGGTCTTCTTTCTGTAGCCGACAACACCATCCCGAAAGGATTGCCATTATGAAGGTCGTCATCATCGGCGGTACCGGACTCATAGGCTCGAAGCTGGTCGCCAAGCTCAATGAGCACGGCCATGAGGCGGTGCCGGCCGCTCCCAACACCGGCGTCAACACGCTCACGGGCGAGGGGCTGGCCGAGGTTCTGACCGGAGCGTCGGTCGTGGTCGACGTGTCCAACTCCCCCTCGTTCGAGGACGACGCGGTCATGGAGTTCTTCCGTACGTCGACCGCCAACCTCCTCAAGGCGGAGGCGAACGCCGGGGTGACCCATCACGTGGCCCTCTCGGTGGTGGGCACCGAGCGGCTCCAGCAGAGCGGTTACTTCCGCGCCAAGCAGGCCCAGGAAGAGCTGATCCGGGCGTCGGGGATCCCGTACTCCATCGTCCATGCCACGCAGTTCTTCGAGTTCATGAAGGGCATCGCCGAGGCGGCGACCGACGGCGGCACCGTGCGCCTGGCCCCGGTCAGGATCCGCCCGGTCCACTCCGCCGACGTCGCCGCCACCGTGGGACGTACGGCCGTCGGCACGCCGGTCTCCGGTGTGGTGGAGGTGGCGGGCCCGGACACGTTCCAGCTGGACGAACTGATCCGCAAGGGCCTCGCCGCCAAGAACGACCCCCGTGAGGTCGTGACGGACGTGCACGCCCCCTACTTCGGCGCGGAGTTGCAGGAGGACACCCTGCTGCCCGGCCCGGACGCCCACATCGCGGAGACCCGCTTCACGGACTGGCTCGCGAAGCAGCAGTGATCGTCGGGTGACGGGCCTGCTGCGGCCCTCACCCGCGCCGGGGCCCGCCGTTCCGCACCGCGGAACGGCGGGCCCCTTCCATTTAGCGACAGGCGCTCAGAAAGCTCAGAAAGGCATCCACCATGTTCGTACGAAGCGGCCGGGCCGCGTCCCAGGGAACAAGTTCCCACGCGGAACTGACCGGCGCCTACACCATCGATCCGGTCCACAGCACGATCGGTTTCTCCGTCAGGCACGCGATGATCTCGAATGTCCGAGGGAGGTTCACCCGCTATGAAGGCCTCTTCAAAATCGACGGGTCAAGCCCTGCCAGGTCCGAGGCCTATGTGAGTGTGCAGACAGACAGTCTTGACACGGGAATCCAGGAACGCGACGCGCATCTGAAAGGACCCGAATTCATCGACTCGGCGACCTTCCCGCTGATGGCTTTCCGCAGTACCGGCATCGTCCCGCTCGGCGACGGCACCTTCCGGCTCGACGGCCGTCTGCGCATCAAGGACATCGAGCTCCCTCTCGCCCTCGACATCGCGTTCGGAGGGGCCGGCGAGGACGCCTTCGGCCAGTATCGGATCGGCTTCGAAGGCACGGCCGCACTCCGGCGCTCGGACTGGGGGCTGACCTGGAACACGGCGCTGGAGACCGGAGGCGTCCTCATCAGTGACAAGGTCACGCTGTCCCTGGACATCTCGGCGGTAAGGCTCGACGAGGCTCTGGCGGCGTGACGGATGCCGGGGAGGGCGGGTGATCCTTCGATCACCCGCCCTCCCCGGCATCCGTCACGCCGCCGTCCCATGGGTCAGTGCCGCTGCCTCCCACTGATCTCCTTGTACTCCTCGGGCGTGGGCTTCCGTATCTGCGTTCCCCGGCCGTACAGGCCCCGGCTCAGCATGGCCCGCAGCCGTCCCACGCCCTCGGCCCCGCCCTCGCCGTCATCCGCCCCGGTGAGCGCCAGGGGCTCGTACTGTTCGTGGGCGACGAGCGCGTGGAGCCGATCCTGGCCGAGCGGCTCGTGGACCTCTACGTACTCCCCGTGAGGCAGCCGCTTGATGACGCCTGTCTCCCGCCCGTGAAGCACTTCGTCGCGGTCGCGCCTCTGCAGGGCCAGCGCCCACCTTTTGACGACGACGAAGACGACGGCCGGTACGACGAACAGGCCGACACGCACCGCCCAGGTGACCGCGTTGACGGAGACGTGGAACCGCAGGGCGATCACATCGTTCGCGGCGCCGACGAGTGCCACCGTGTAGAGGCTGAGCCAGGCGGCACCCAGGGCGGTCCGCACCGGCCGGTTGCGCGGCCGGTCCAGGATGTGGTGCGGACGCCGGTCACCCGTGGCCCACGCCTCAAGGAACGGATACGCGCCCAGGGCGAGGAAGAGGACCACACCCATCGTGAGAGGGATGAGGTTGTCAAGGGCGAGCGTATGCCCCCAGGCGGAGACCTCCCAGCCCGGCATCACACGCAGCAGGCCGTCGGCCACGCCCATGTACCAGTCGGGCTGGGAACCGGCGGACACCTGATCGGCCCGGTAAGGGCCGTACCGCCACACCGGATTGATCTGGGCGACGGCCGCCATGACGAGAATGGTCCCGGAGACCAGGAAGAAGTAGCCGGCCGACTTCACCAAGCGCACCCCGAGCGGCCGCCCGACCACGTTGCCCTCCGTCCGTCCAGGGCCCGGGAACTGCGTATGCCGGTGCGCCAGGGACAGGACCGCGTGGACGACGATCAGCGCGAGCATGACGGCGGGGATGAGTAGCACGTGGAGCACGTGGAACCGGGCGATCAGGTCCTCGCCCGGATACGCCCCGCCGAAGAGGAACATGGACAGATAGGTGCCGACGATCGGAACCGACAGCAGCGTCCCGTTGACGACGGCGAGCCCGGTCCCCGACAGCAGGTCGTCCGGCAGGTCGTAGCCGGTCAGGCCGGCGAACATGCCGAGGACCAACAACAGGAAGCCGACCACCCAGTTGAGCTCGCGCGGTTTGCGGAACGCGCCGGTGAAGAAGACCCGCATCAGGTGCGCCAGGATGGCGGCCACGAAGACCAGCGCCGCCCAGTGGTGGGCCTGCCTGATGAGCAGTCCGCCCCTGACGTCGAAGGAGATGTTCATGGTGGAGTCGAACGCCTCGGACACCAGTTGGCCTCGCAGCGGCCCGTAGCTGCCGTCGTACACCACCTGCGCGGAGGAGGGATGGAAGTAGAAGGTGAGGTAGATGCCGGTGAGGACGAGGACGACGAAGCTGTACAGGCAGATCTCTCCCAGCATGAAGGACCAGTGGTCCGGGAACGCTTTGCGCAGTACAGCCCTGGTACGGCCCCGGGTGCCCAGGCGGGTATCGGCCCAGTGGGCCAGCCGCTCGCCTCTGCCTGCCTGACGCGTTTCGGTCGGCCGCTTGTCGTTGTCCATGTCCCTCACTCGTTCCAGCGCTGTGGGCAGCACGCGTCCTTGACCGGCGTCGCCCGGCTTTCCCGGTCCTGTCGACGGCGTCGCTCCCTCCATGACGACCAGTCGGCACGTCACCTTGTGACACCTGGTGTTTTCGGACGGGCTGGGAAACCGCCCGATCTCCGACGAAGAAAGCGACTACGCCGCGGACATCCCGCTGGATTCGGAGCTCCGTGCCTCACGTCGTCGCAGGGCACGGCGTTCCGCTTCCGTGGTGGCACCCCAGACGCCGTCCACGGGACCGGCCTTCAGGGCCCAGTCCAGACAGCGCCGCGTCACGGGGCACCGACGGCAGACGGCTTTCGCCTCGTCCGCCTGGAGGAGCGCCAGGCCTCTGTCGACGGTGCCGATCGGGAAGAAGAGGTCAGGGTCCCCGTACCGACAGAGCGCCCGCTCACGCCAGTCCATGGAGCACCTCCTGCGATACGAGCGGATACGGTGTCTGTCTCATGCCCCTGAGACCAAACGATCGACGGAGGTGTGACATCGGCCCCGAGGCCGCGAAGACAGTGGGACACGGTGCGTCGTCCCCCTCCGCCCCGCATCGGCCATCGCCCGACTGCGGCATGGAGTGCGCATCGTCCCTGCACACAGCCACGTCCACCATGCGTCGTCGCGGATTCGGACCCCCCGCGTGTTGTTATGCTCCCGGCGTGCGCGGGCTCGGGACGAACGACGACGGCCGCAGGCCACTGCGCGGCAGACTGCGCGAGCGTGGCGCGCTCGACGCGGTCGTCCGCGCCGTCGAGGCGGGCCGCAGCGCCGTCCTCGTCCTGCGCGGCGAGGCCGGGATAGGGAAGTCCGCTCTCCTGGACCACTTGGCGGCCCGCGCGGCCGGCCACCGAGTCGCCCGTGGGGCCGGCGCCGAATCGGAGATGGAGCTGCCGTACGCGGGGTTGCACCAGCTCTGCGCCCCCTTCCTCGAACACTCCAGCAACCTCCCCGCCCCGCAGAGAGAAGCACTCGCCACGGCCTTCGGGCTCAGTACGGGACCCCCTCCGGACCGGTTCCTGGTCGGTCTGGCCGTACTGGGACTTCTGACCGACGCGGCTGCCGAGAAGCCCTTGTTCTGCCTCGTGGACGATGCGCAATGGCTCGACAAGGTCTCCGCACAGACCATGTCGTTCGTGGCGCGGCGCATGCTCGCCGAACCTCTGGCGATGGTGTTCGCCACCCGGGAGCCCCTGGGACGGGACGAATTCGCCGACCTGCCCGAACTGACACTTGAAGGTCTCGCGAACGTCGACGCCCGCGCCCTGCTGGCTTCGGTGCCGGGCAACCCGGTGGACGAACAGATCCGCGAGCGGATCCTCGCCGAGGCACGCGGCAACCCGCTCGCTCTGCTGGAGCTGCCCCATGACCGTAGGGACCCGGAGCCCGCCGGCGCGCTTGACCTGCCCGACCCGGGACCGGTGACCGGCCGGATCGAGCGGAGCTATCTCGCCCGGGTCCGCGCGCTCCCCGCCGACACCCAGCGCCTCCTGCTGATCGCCGCCGCTGAACCGATCGGCGATGTCACACTGCTCCGTCGCGCGACGGAGCAGTGTGACATCGACCCCGGTGCGTTCGGCCCGGCGGTGGCCGCCGGGCTGCTCGACATCGGTGCGCTGGTGCGCTTCCGGCATCCGCTACTGCGTTCGGCGATCTACCGCTCGGCCTCACTGTCCGACGTACGGGAGACCCATCGCGTACTCGCGGAGGTGACCGACCGCGCCCTCGACCCGGACCGCCGGGCATGGCACCTGGCGCGGGCGACCGTACGCCCCGACGAGACCATCGCGGCCGACCTGGAGGCAGCGGCCGGACGAGCGATGTCGCGGGGCGGGGTCGCCGCGGCGGCTGCCTTCCTCGCGCACTCGGCGGTCCTGACTCCCCAGCCACGTCGCAAGGCCGCCCGGGCCCTCGCCGCCGCGGAGGCCAAGCTCCGTGCCGGTGCGCCCACCGCGGCTCGCGAGCTGCTGGCTCTGGCCGAGAACACCGCCGCGGACGAACGAGGTCGCGCCCAGGCGGCGCTCCTGCGCGCGCGCATCGCCTTCGCCTCCAGTCACGGCGCCCAGGCGCTGACCGCACTGCTCGCCGCCGCGCGGCGACTGGTCCCGCTGGATGTGGACCTGGCCCGGGAGACATTTCTCGACACCATCTCGGCCGCCATGTTCGCGGGACGACCCGCCTCCGGGACCGACGTCCGCGAAGTCGCGGCAGCCGCCCGGCAGACGAAACCCTCCGCGTCGGACCCGCCCCGTCACGTCGATCTGCTGCTGGACGCCCTTTCCACCCGTTCCACCGACGGGTACGGCGCCGCGGCCGACATCTCACGCGCCGCCGTACGGGCTCTCCGCCAGGAGACCAGGTCGGAGGAAGTGCTGCGCTGGTCGTGGTTGGCCTCCGTACTCGCGGCGGAGATGTGGGACGACCGGGCCTGGACCGAACTGTCGGCGCGGCACGTGCGGACCGCCCGTGCCGTCGGCGCACTGGCCGAGCTGCCGCTCGCGCTGAACTCCCGGGTCCTCGTGCACGTGAGCGCGGGCGAACTGGAGGCCGCCGCCATGCTCACCGCGGAGATCGCCGCGATCGAGGAGGCGGCCGACAGCAGCTTCACGGCGTACGGCACGCTGACCCTCTCCGCGTGGCAGGGCCGTGACCGTGGCGCCGCCGACCTGATCCGCGCCGGCATGGACGGCGCCGCGGGCCGCGAGGAGACGGGATTCGGCGTGGCCATCGCGCAGCGAGCGCTGGCCGTCCTCCACAACAGCCTGGGCATGTACGAGGAGGCTCTGGCCGCCGCTCTTGAGGCGAGCCGCGATCCACAGAACCTGATCGCGGCGAACTGGGCGCGGGTCGAGATCGTGGAAGCCGCGGCACGACTCGGCCGCCGCGAGGTCGCCGGGCCGGCACTCACCCTGCTGACGCGGGTCACGGACGCCGCCGGCACGGACTGGGCGCTCGGCGTACAGGCACGCTCGCGCGCCCTGCTCGCCGAGGGCGCCGAAGCCGAGGCTCTGTACCGCGAGGCTGTCGAGCGGCTCGAACGCACTCTGGTCCACTCGGAGCTCGCCCGTGCGCATCTCCTGTACGGGGAATGGCTGCGCCGCGAGAACCGGCGCGGTGACGCCCGTCATCACCTGCGTACCGCGCACGCGATGTTCGGCATGTTCGGCGCCGACGGGTTCACCGAACGCGCCGTCCGTGAGCTGCGGGCGGCGGGTGAGACCGTGGCCTCCCGCGCGGGTGCCGCCCCGACATCACTGACCGCTCAGGAGAAGCAGATCGCGCAGCTCGCCCGTGACGGGCTGACGAACTCAGAGATCGGTGCGCAGCTGTTCCTCAGCCCGCACACCGTGGAGTGGCACCTGCGGAAGGTGTACGCGAAGCTCGGCATCACCTCCCGGCGCCAGCTGCACACGTCACTCTGACTCCCGCGCGACGTGGCTGCCCACGGACCGGGTCCGCGCAGCCCCCGGGGATGGCCCCCGTAGCGGCCACGGTGCTCCCCCGCACCCCCGCGGGCGGCTCCGGACAGCTCACCCGGGGCACCGGGTGGGCGGCGGCGGGGCCACTGCGTGGTCGGTCCGTAGGCACTCGCACACCTACGGACCGACCACGTGCGACCCCCGACCCCCGGGTCTCCAGGACGCCGACCCCCGGGTTCCTCGCGTCCACCACGCGGTGCGTGGCCACGGGTTCACCACGTACTTGCCACGGACTCCCACAGGCGCGGTCACCCCTGTCCGGGCGGGAGGTTGGTTTCACAACCACCGGCCCACCCATCGCAGGAGCAGATCGTGGACACCAGCCTGATCGACGCAAGACGCCCGCCCACCGAGCACGGCACGCAGACGATCCCGGACATCGGAAACCTGCACGACGCCGCGACCATGTTCACGCAGGCCCGCCCTTCCCTGCTGCACATCGCCCACCGCATCGTCGGCAACCCGGCCGAGGCCGAGGACGTCGTCCAGGAGGTGTGGCTACGGCTGCAGCGCACCGACCGGGCGGTCGTGCACAACCCGTCCGCTCTGCTACGGACGATCACCGCTCGGCTGGCGATGAACGTGGTGCAGTCGGCCCGTCGGCGCCGGGAGTTCAGCGCCACCACCTGGCTTCCCGAATCGGCCGACCTCGACGCGACACCGGAGGCGGTCGCCGAGAGGCAGGACGCCGTCGAGGGGGCGGTGGGCCTGCTGCTGGCGACTCTGACGCCCAAGCAGCGCGCGGCTTACATACTGCGAGAGGGTTTCGGCTATTCGTACGACCGGATCGCCGCGCTTCTCCAGCTCAGCATCGTCAATTCACGGCAGCAGGTCGCACGCGCGCAGCAACGACTGGGCACCCGGCGTCAGCGCCAGGAGGTCGACGCCTTCACGCACCGCCGCCTCGTGCAGGCATTTCTCGGTGCCGCACGCACCGGCGACCTGACCCACCTGGAGCGCATCCTTCTCGCGGACGCCAACTGACGACGCTCTCTCACCGACGCACGTCGCGTTCATCGCGTAGCGGCGCGGAGGGCGGACGAGGCAGTACGGCGGCTTCGGTGCTGCACAACCCGTCGAACGCGAGAGCCAGGTAGCGGCGCCAGGCCTGCGGATCCTGCTCCAGCAGCGGGAGTGCCGTCTGGTGGATGCCGCCCAGCAGCAACACGATGTCGGTGCCGGTGACGTCGGTCCGGATGGTTCCTTGTTCCTTGGCCCGGACCGTGAGGACTTCCACGACACCGCAGAGCCGGTCGATGGCACCGCGGACCTCCGCGTGCTGCATCGAGGGCCGCCCGATGACCTCGCAGAAGGCGCGATCGGCGGCGAGCACCTCGACGCCGTTGGTCATGAAGGTCCGCAGAGCCGTCACGGGGTCGTCAGCGGTGCGGAGTCGCTCCGCGGCGCCGGTGAGCTGAGCGACCAGTTGCAAGGTGATCGCCGCGAGCAGGTCGTCCTTCGTCGGGAAGTGCCGGAACACGGTTCCTTTGGCCACCCCGGCCCGCTGGGCGATCTCACCCATGGAGACATCGACGCCGCCTTCCGCGAAGGCCTCGGTCGCGGCGGCGAGCAGCAGACGGCGGTTGCGGATCATGTCGGCTCTGGCGCCGGGCGCGATCGCTCTCTCGGTCATGGACACCTCCCGTGACCGGGAGCCTAGCACCGAAGATGACTCGCCGGTCATCTTCGGTGCTAGGCTCCTAACATGACCCGCCGGTCACTTTTATGACCGGCGCTCTTCTTCGCGCTGTGGCTCGCTGAGCCAGGCGGTACCGCACCCTGGAGGACTCATGAACACCCTCGACCAGCAGGTCGCCCTGGTCACCGGCGCTTCGTCGGGCATAGGCCGGGCGACGGCACTCGCTCTCTCCAGGGCGGGAGCCAAGGTCGCCGTCGCCGCCCGCAGGACGGACCGGCTCCAGGCTGTGGCACAGGAGGCACCCGGCGAGATACTGATCGTCGAGATGGACGTCACCGACCGTGAGTCCGTACAGAACGCAGTCGCCCGCACGGTCGAACAGTTCGGTGCGCTCGACATCGTGGTGAACAACGCGGGCCTCATGCTCAGCGGCTTCATCCTGGGCGCGGACACCACCGAGTGGACCCGCATGATCGACACCAACCTGCTGGGCTCGATGTACACGGTCCACGCCGCGCTGCCGCACCTGCTGGAGTCCAAGGGAGCCGTGGTGCAGATCTCCTCCACCTCGGGACGCACCGCGTCCGCCGCGAGCGGGGTGTACGCGGCCACCAAGTTCGGCATCAACGCGTTCTCCGAGGCACTGCGCCAGGAGGTCACCGAGCAGGGCGTACGCGTCGTCGTCATCGAGCCCGGCTTCGTCTCGACCGAGCTCACCAGCCACATCACCGACCCGGCCATACAGACCATGGCGAAGGAGATGGCCGCGTCCATGCGCACCCTGAACCCCGAGGACATCGCCGAGGCAGTGCTCTACGCGGTCACCCAGCCGGCTCATGTCGCCGTCAACGAGATCCTCGTACGACCCACCGACCAGTCACGCTGACGCCGCCCGCCGGCCCGGCCCGCCCGCCGGCCCGGCCCGCCCGCCGGGCCGGGCCGGCATCGAGAGCCACACGGTGCGAACCGAGCCCAGCGCGGGGTGCGGGGGTGGCGGGACGCGGTGGGCGGCTACGGGAGAGCTCCCTCACCGAGCCGTTCGAGGCTGATCTCCTTGCGGGAGGAGATGCCCAACTTCGCGAACACCTTTCGCAGATGCCACTCCACCGTGTGCGGGCTCAGAAGCAGACGAGCGCCGATCTCGGGGTTGGTGAGCCCAGCGTGGGCGAGCCGCGCGATCTCCGCCTCCTGAGCGGTCAGGACCTTGGGCACCGACGCGCTCTGACTGGCGACCTTCGCGCCCGCCGCCTCGAGTTCACGGCGCGCCCGTTCCGCGAAGGCCTCGGCTCCGGCAGCGGTGAACATCTCGTGTGCCTGGCTCAGTTGGGTACGGGCGTCCGCCGGCTGATCCCGGACACGCAGCCATTCGCCGTAGCGGAGCCGGGCACGGGCGCTGTCCATACGGACCTGCGTGGTGTCCAGCAGTTCGATGGCCGTTCGGTGCCGGCCGTCGGCGAGTCGGTCGTCGCTCATCAGGGCACGGACACTGGCGGCGACACCGAGGGCCCAGGGGGTTCCGCTCGACTGGGCCATCTCGGCGATCGTCCGCGCCTCGTGGACCACGTCCGCCCGGCGTCCGAGCCTGACGGCCGCCTCGACGAGTTCCACCCTCGACTGCAGGGAGAGCCCGAGTTCCTGGGGATTCTCACAGCCGCGGACGGCCGCCCCGTACGCCTCTTCGTAGCGGCCCAGTCCGTTGTAGAGAACCGCCGCGGCCCACTGCGTGGCCGTCAGAACCTTCCCCTCGCCCCGAAGAAGCCGGTCCTTGGTGACAGCCTCGATGGCTGCCCGGGTCGCGGACTCCCGTCCCCTGAACGGCTCCACGACCAGTGCCCCGTAGTGGGCGAAGAAGCTGCTGCCGGTCGCCTCTCCGATGGCCTGCGCCTCGGCCACCAGAGAGTCGGCGGCCTGAAGGTCACCGGCGAACACCCGGTTGGACAGGCGCAGAAGCAGGGCCGAGGACAGGACGGCGAGTGCACCCGCCTCCCGTGCGAGACCGACCAGGCGCTCGGACAGCACGGTCCACGCCTCGAAGTCCCAGACGTTGTGCGCCATGCGGCACACCAGTGGCAGCCAGCCCAGACCGGCTTCCCGGGAGAGCTCCTCGGTACGGAAGGCGGTCACGGCCTGGCGGAGCGCCGGCGCCCCCTGCGCGTAGCCCTCGGTGATCACCCGTGACAGGCCCAGCAGAAGACCGTCCTCCCGCGTGGTGGCGACCGCGTGACTCGGTGCGCTCAGTACGGCTTCCGCCACGTCACGGACCCCGCCGTTGGCCAGTCGGCCCGCGGTGAGCGCCGCGTAGATCGCGTCACGGTGGGTCTGGCGGGCAAGACCGGGATCGAAGGGCTGCAGGCGCTTGGCCGCCTCCAGCAGCAGCGGCAGGCCGGCGCCTGCGCTCCTCGACGCGGACATGATCTGCCCGCGCAGCAGGGTGGCCTGCGCGGCGCTGACTTCGTCGAGGCAGCTCAGCTCGGCCGTCTCGACCAGTTCGCGTGCTGTCTCGAAGGCTCCTGCCTGGAACTTGGCCCGCGCCGCGGCGAGAGCTCTGCCGCCGCGGCGCACGGGGTCGGACGTCAGTTCCGTGGAGCGCTCCAGGAACGCCGCCGCGGCCGCGATGCCACCACGCGCCCGTGCCCGAGCCGCCGAACGCTCCAGTTCGGCGGCCACGTCCTCATCCGGGCCCGCCACCGCACCTGCCAGATGCCATGCGCGGCGGTCCGGATCCACCTCCGCGTCGATCACGTCCGCGAGGGCCTGGTGCACGCGCCGTCGGTCCGCCGCATCGACCGCGCGATACGCGGCGGAACGGACCAGTGGATGCCGAAAGCGCGCCCAGGTGCCGAACGTGATCAGTCCAGCGGCTTCGGCGTTCATGACGGCGTCGTCCACCGAGATGTCCAGTCGTTCGCCCGCCCGCCGGATCAAGGTCACATCGCCCACGGGCTCGACAGCGGCGAGGACGAGCAACTGCCGGGTCTCCTCGGGAAGTGAGGCGATACGACGGACGAAGCCGCTCTCGATCTGGCTGGACAGCGGCCGGACGTCGGGCTCCGCGAACCCTCCGGCCAGTTCGGCATCGGTCAGTCCGCGCGGGAGTTCCAGAAGGGCCAGCGGATTGCCCCGCGTCTCGGCGACGATGCGGTCCCGGACTCCCTGGTCGATCGGACCGGTGACCACAGAGCCGAGCAGCCGGCGGGACTCGCGTTCCGTCAGACCTCTCAGCACCAGCTCGGGCAGACCCGGGAGGACCTCGCGGGCACTGGGCTCCCGCACGGCCAGAACGAGCAGGATCGACTCCGCGGCCAGTCGACGCGCCACGAACTGCAGTGTCTGAGCAGAGACACTGTCCAGCCACTGTGCGTCGTCGACGATGCACAACAGTGGTTGGTCGCCCACATGACCGGCGAGCAGACTCAGAGCGGACAGGCCGACCAGGAACCGGTCGGGGACGTCGCCGAGCTGGAGCCCGAACGCCGTGCGCAGTGCGTTGCGCTGTGGCTCCGGCAGAGCGTCCACGTGCTCCAGCAACGGCGCGCACAGCTGGTGCAGGCCGGCATAGGAGAGTTCGATCTCCGACTGCACACCGGCGGCCCGGACCACCCGGCATCCGTCGGCCCGTTCCAACAGGTATCTCAGGAGTTCGCTCTTGCCGATGCCCGCCTCGCCCCGCAGGACCAGGACCTCGCTCCGCCCGGTTCTTACGGCGGCCAGGAGGCCGTCCAGCACCTGGCGCTCGTACCGCCGCCCGATGAGTTCGGTCCTCGCTCCGTCCCGCACCATGACAGCCTCCCGGCTGCCACGATACTGGGCGCGCCCACCCCCGGTGTCCGAAAACCACCGTCGCACGCTTCAGCGACACCCACGCCAGGTCGGGCCCACCAGGCGGCCTTCTCACCGGCCGGGCCGATGGTCAGGCCACCGCGCCCACCACCAGGGCCGCGCACACGAACAGAACCACGCTTATCAGTGTCATCGCCACCAGTGTTCCGCGCAGCCACCGCCCGAACCGGACGCGGTGCACCTTCTCCACCGCGCTGATGCTGTCGGCAATATGATCGGTGACCATACGCGCCACGTACCGCTGCTCATCGAGGTACCACCGCTCCAGGGCACGCTTCTGGCCAGGGCTGAACTCCGTGGCCCGCGCCGTGAATTCGGCCAGGCGCCGACGTGCCGCGCTGAGGTGGGCCTCCCGGTACAGGTACGCCTCTATGTCGATCAGGCCGCGGGCCGTCGACTGCTTGTCCGTATCCATCGTGTCTCCGAAGTTGACGTTTCGGCAGGGTCCCCCTGACGCGCTCACCGTCCGCAGGCCCGGACACCGGTCCAGGGGTGGCGCGGCGTCGGGCACCGGGACCGGCCGGCCGATCTCCCGCGTGATCGGCCGACCGGTACACGGTTGTCCCCGGCCGCGGCATCTCAGCGGGCGGCCTGCGCCGCCTCGTTGATCAGACGAGCGACATCACCGGGGCGCGAGACACTGACGGCGTGCGAGGCGGAGACGCTCACCGCGGTGGCGTTCGCCCGCTCGGCCATGAAGGTCTGCGCCTGCGCCGGGATGTTCTTGTCCTCCAGTGCCACCAGGACCCACGAGGGAATGTCCCTCCAGGCCGGTGCTGAGGCACCCTCGCCCAGCGCGGCATCGGTCACGGGACGCTGGGTGGCCGCCATGACGGCCGTGGTCTCCTCGGCGACATCGGCGGCGAACTGCTGGTGGAACTTCACCTTGTCGATGTACAGGTCGGCGACCCGTCCGCCGTCGGGGAGCGTGACGGGCACCGGCCGAAGGGCCTCGCCGAGGGTGCTGCCCGGGAACTTGCCCGACAGCGTGACGGCGCTCTCGCCCTCGTCCGGCAGGAAGGCCGCGACGAACACGAGCGCCTTGACGTTGCCGAGTCCCTTTGCGGCGTTGCTGATGACGGAGCCGCCGTAGGAGTGCCCGACGAGTACCACCGGACCCTCGATGGAGGTGACGAGCTGTCGGACGTACTCGGCGTCCCCGCTGAGTGTCCGCAGCGGATTGCTCGCGGCCACCACCGGGTATTCGTGCGCCTGAAGTTTTTCCACGACTCCGTTCCAGCTGGAGGAATCCGCGAACGCGCCGTGGACGAGGACGACAGTGGGCTTCTTTTCACTCATGGAATCGGCCTTTCGACATGCCGGAGAATCAGCTCGCATTCGAGCTTTGGAAAGATGACTTCCTCGCACTGGGAACCCGTCGCCGCAAAGTCCGAGAATCTGCCCGGTCTCTGCGCGTGCTCCGCGGAGGGGGAGGCGGAGACGGAGGCGGAGCCCGTCAGTCGGTGCCCAGCGCCTTGCGCAGGACATGGACGGCCTGTTCGACGGCCGCGCTCGATGCCTGCGTTCCGCGGACGGGGTTCAGCATCATGAAGTCGTGCAGGCTCGCGTTGTAGCGGATGCTGGTGGTGGCCACACCCGCCTGGATCAGCTTGCGGGCATAGGCCTCACCCTCGTCGCGCAGCACGTCGTTCTCGTCGACGATGAGCAGCGCCGGCGGCAGACCCTGGAGGTCTTCGAGCGTGGCCTGCAGCGGGGACGCGGTGATCTGCGCGCGCTCGGCGGGGTCGCTCGTGTACGCGTCCCAGAACCACTCCATCGCCTTCGCCGTCAGGTGGGGACCGTGCGCGAAGGTCCGGTAGCTCTCGGTGTCCTGGGCGGCGTCGGTCACGGGGTAGTACAGCGACTGGTGCAGGAAGTTCACGTCACCACGCTGCTTGGCCATGTGGGTCAGGGCCGCGGTCATGTTGCCGCCGACCGAGTCCCCGGCGACGACGAGGCGAGAGCCGTCCAGGCCCTCCACGGCACCCGCGGTGGTGATCCACTGGGCGGTGGCGTAGGCCTGCTCGATGGCGACGGGGTACTTGGCCTCAGGGGAGCGGTCGTACTCCACGAAGACCACGGCAGCCCTGGCACCGACGGACAACTCGCGGACCAGACGGTCGTGCGTACCCGCGTTGCCGAGGATCCAGCCGCCGCCGTGGATGTAGAGGATCACCGGCAGGACTCCGGTGGCACCGGCCGGCTTCACGATGCGCACCCGCACGTCACCGACGCCGACCGGAAGGGTGATCCACTTCTCGTCCACGTCCGGCTTCTCGACGGGCTGCGCCTGCACGTCGTCGAGGAGCTTTCGCGCTCCCTCGACTCCGAGTTCGTACAGCAACGGCGGCTTGGCGGTCGCGTCGGCGAAATCCTGGGCGGCGGGTTCCAGAACAATGTCGCTCACGGCGTGCTCCTTCGGCAGAGGCGGAACTGGGGTGTTCACCTCATGAGACCGGGCCGGGAGCCGGTATGTGACACGACGTCCTGAAAAGACGTCCGCGCCGTCCTTCCGAGTCAGTTGTTCGAGTTCACACCGCGTCTCAGTGACTCGGCAGCAATTCGCCGTCGACATAAAGATCCACGTGTTCGTTGTAGAACGCGGTCATTCCCGCGATCCGGTTGGCGTGAATCGTGGGGAAGTCGTACGTCCAGGCGATGTCGGAATGCGGTCCGGTGGCTCCGTCGAACGACCAGTAGCTGCTTGTCGTGCCTTTGTAGGGACATCGGCTCACGGTGTCCGAGTGCCGCAGCCGGGTCCAGTCGATGTGGGTGCGGTCGAGGTAGTAGCGGGTGGGCAGACCGGTCTCGAACAGCTTCACGCAGTCGGGAGCCTCCGCGAGCACCTCGCCGTCCACCTCCACCCGCACGCCGCTGGAGGAACGCAGGGCGTCCACACGGGAGTACGGGCTTCTGGGATGGACGAAGACCGGCTCGTCCTCCTCGAACCAGGCGTCCAGCGCGTCCCATTCGAAGCGCACGGTGTCGTGCAGCGGTCCCGGAGCGCCTTCACCCCACACCCATGCCGTCCCCGCACGCACCTCGTCGCCGACCTGAAGAGTGTGACGGTGTGCGGGTCCCGCGCCGAGCTGCTCCGTGTGCTTGTCGTCGTGCAGCACACCGTCGACCAGGTCCGCGACGGGGATGCTGAACTGCGGGTAGGCCTGCCATTCCCAGACGTACAGGGCGCGGCGGGTGTCGAACGCGACACGGCCGCCGATCAGGCCCCGGACGCGGCGCGGTACGGGCTCGACGTGTCCGACCGGCACGATCAGGCTGGGATGCAGAACGCTCTCGACTGCCATGGTGGTCACCTTGGTTCGTTCGCTGATTTGTTTGCTTGCCAGGTTCGTCGCGACGAAATCGCGGCTTCTAGGACCGACCTGCGTGTCCACACTTTCGATGGTATCCGCTGAGAACAGTGTGGATTCGGTGTCACAGTCGCCCGGATCTCCCTGAGTGGGCGTTGCCCCGTTCACCGTGTGAGCAGCTTCCATCATGGACCCACATGTGCACCACCCGGGTCGGCATGTCCGGCCTGTCACAGACCGCGGCACGGACCGGTCATGTCGGGCACAGCCACCTCGCCGCCGTGGTCCACCCCGGGGGCGGGACCGGCCCGGAACCCGAAGGAACCGACATGACGAACCGTTCCGATCCCGCCGAGCTGCGGCAGGTGAGAACCGATGTGCTGGACATCGGCTACCACGAGACCGGCCCCGCCGACGGTGACACCGTGCTGCTCCTGCACGGCTTCCCCTACGACATCCACGCGTACGACGCCGTGGCCCCGCTCCTGGCCGAGCAGGGGTTCCGTGTCGTCGTTCCCTACCTGCGCGGACACGGACCCACCACCTTCCTGTCCGCGTCGCACCCGCGCTCGGGGCAGCAGGCCGCTCTCGGGGCGGACGTCATCGCGCTCCTGGACGCACTCGGTGTCGAGCGGGCCTACGTCGCCGGATACGACTGGGGCGGCCGCGCCGCCAACGTCGCCGCGGCCCTGTGGTCCGAACGAATCCTCGGGCTGGTCTCGGTCAACAGCTATCTCATCCAGGACATCGGCGCGGCGGCGAAGCCCGTGGCAGCCGAACTGGAAGCGGGCTTCTGGTACTTCTACTACTTCCTCACCGAACGGGGGCGGGCCGGTCTCGCCGCCGACCCCCAAGGCATCGCCCGGGTCATCTGGAGACGGAACTCCCCCGAGTGGCCCTTCACCCGGGACGACCTGGCCCGCACCGCGGGGGCCTTCACCAACCCCGACTACACCGATGTCGTCATCCACTCCTACCGCCACCGGCTGGGCTTCGCGCCGGGCGCCGAGCCCTACGCGGAGCTGGAAGCCCGCCTGGCCGAGCTGCCCGGCATAGCGGTCCCGGCGATCACCCTGGACGGCACGGCCGACGGGAACTTCCCAGCGACGGACGCTGCGTCGAGCGCCCACCACTTCACCGGCCCCCGACTGCACCGGCACGTCGCCGGTGCCGGCCACAACCTTCCGCAGGAACGCCCGCACGCCTTCGCCGAGGCCGTACGCGACGTGCGAGCACTCCGGCGGGAACACGCGCCGCTCGACACCGGCTGACACCAGGACCCCACATGCACCCCACCCCCTCGTACGACACCTCACCGGCCCTGCGCCTTGCCGACGCCCGCGGCAGGTGGACCCTGCTGGTCACCGTCATGGGTTCCAGCGTGGTACTGCTCGGCTCGACCGTCACCAACGTGGCCCTGCCCCGGATCGGCGACGACTTCGACGCCGACCTCGCGGTGCTCCAGTGGACCGTGAACGCCTACATGCTCACCCTGGCGGGGCTGATCCTCCTGGGCGGAGCGCTGGGCGACCGATTCGGCAGACGCCGTGTCTTCGTTCTGGGCGTCCTGTGGTTCGCGGCGGCCTCACTGCTGTGCGGGATCGCGCCCGACCCCCACACGCTGATCGCTGCCCGAGCGCTGCAAGGAGTCGGGGGTGCACTGCTCACCCCGGGATCACTGGCGATCATCGAAGCCTCGTTCCATCCGGACGACCGGCCCCGCGCGATCGGCCTGTGGTCGGGTTTCGGAGGCATCGGCGCGGGGCTCGGGCCCTTCGTGGGCGGCTGGCTGGTCGACGGCCCGGGCTGGCGCTGGACCTTCTTCCTGACGATCGCGCCCGCTCTGCTGTGCGTACCTCTGGCTCTGCGCCACGTGCCGGAGTCGGTGGGCGCATCCCGACCTGAGACCGCTCGACTCGGCGAGGAGAGACGCCGGCTGCCGGGATTCGACGTCACCGGGGCCGCTCTGGGCGCTCTGTCGCTCGCCCTGGCCACGTACGCGCTGACCGAGGCCCGTGCCGGCGTGCCGGTGGTCCTCGGCGCGGCCGTCGGCAGTGTCCTGGCGTGCTGGGCGTTCCTGGTCGTCGAGCGGCGCGGCGTCGATCCGATGGTGCCGTTGTCGATCTTCTCGTCCCGGCAGTTCAGCGCCGTCAACGTGATCACCCTGTGCGTCTACGCCGGAACCGGGGGATTCTTCTTCCTCACCGCGCTGGAACTGCAGATCGTCGTCGGGTACTCGGCACTCGCGGCAGGGGCGGCCATGTTGCCGAACACGGTGCTGATGCTGCTGTTCTCCTCCCGCTCGGCCACGCTGGTCGAGCGGCTCGGGCCACGCACACCGCTCACGCTGGGCCCGTTGGTGTGCGGCGCGGGCATGATGATGATGCTTCGCGTCGGCCCCGCCGCCTCCTACTTCCGCGACGTACTGCCCGCCCTGGTGGTGATGGGCTGCGGCATGGTCGTCATGGTCGCTCCGCTGACCGTGACCCTGCTTTCCTCGGTGGACGCCGAGCACGCCGGGCTGGCCAGCGGTGTCAACAACGCGGCCGCGCGGGTCGCCGGGCTGGTGGCCGTCGCCGGACTGCCCCTGCTGGTCGGTATGGGTCCGGACGCCTACCGTTCGGCCGCGGCCTTCGACGTGTCGTTCGGCCGGGCCATGCCACTGTGTGCCGGGCTGCTGGTCGCCGGTGCCCTGGTGGCTTTCACACTGTTGCCGCGGACCACGGTGGCCACCCACCGCTCGTACGGCCGGGCGCACGGCTGGCTGATGGAGCCGCCGTTGCTGTCCCGTTACGCCCATCACCGCACCGCCGACTGACCCGTCCGGTGTCTCGGCCGGTGTCACACCGACGCGCGCCCACCGGTCTTCTGAAGGTGGAGGGGCCGCCACTTCGGCCCCTCCACCGCCCAGCGCAAGCCGCATTGAAAGGAACACAGCCATGTCCTATCCCTATCCCGAGCAGAAGTACTGGGGCGAGAAGGGTGAGGCCAGCGCCGTCTACCGGCCCGCGGCCACACCGCCGGCCTTCGGCGTCAGCGGCTCAGGGCAGAGCGCCACCCACTATCTGGCGACCACCGGGACGACCCGGGGAGAGTTCGGGCTGTACCGGATGGAGATGGAGCCGAAGGCGGGCGGTCCCAAGATCCACTTCCACAAGCGGATCTCGGAGTCGTTCTACATCCTGGACGGAACGGTCCGGGTGTTCGACGGCGTGCAGTGGGTCGACGCACGCAAGGGAGACTTCCTGCATGTGCCGCAGGGCGGCCTGCACGCCTTCCGCAACGACTCCGACGCCCCGGCCGACATGCTCCTGCTGTTCACCCCCGGTGCGCCCCGCGAGGAGTACTTCGAGCAGGTGTCCCAGCTCGCGCACGCCTCGGAGGAGGAGCGGGCCGCGTTCTTCGACAGGCATGACTCCTACTTCGTGGAGTAGACACACCGGCTGTCCGGCGACGTCGCATCGTCGCCACATACGACAGGACCGCTGCCTCCGAGGAGGCAGCGGTCCTGTCGTATGGTCATTCCCCTTGAACCTTCCTCAGCAGACGCCCGGCGGGGTACCGCCGCCTCCACCGAGAGGCCGCCAGGAGGAGATCACGTCGTTCATGCTTGAGCCGCCCACGTAGACACCCCCGAGGTGGTTGACGTTCGTGTAGCCCGGGATCGCCACGGCGCGGCCGGTGAAGTTGTTGTGTTCGTAGAAGCAGATCGTCACGGAGGTGGGGTTCTGGATGGACGAGATGCTGTCCTGCATCTCGGGACGGACCTGCTTGAGAGCGTCCGACACCGTGGTCGGGACGCCGGGTGCGCAGTTCTGTCCGTACGCGTCCCGGCAGACGGTGATCCGGTCGGCCAGTGTTCCCGCGTCGCCGGTGGAGGCGGACGCGGTGCCGGTGAAGGCGCCTATGGCACCGACCGTCAGTGCGAGACACGCGGTGACGCTGGCCAGAGGGTTCTTGGGAATACCCATGGGTGCTCTCCCGTGTTCGGCTCGGCCGGCTCCACGTCCGGCTGTCGAGCGTTCGTTGTGAAAAGTGTCGATGCGGCCGACATCCGGGCCTCCGGCACGGTCAGACAGTGGGCCTCGGCGCACGCAGGTGGGCGCGCTGCTTCAGCTCCTCGTCGTCGACCAGTTCGAGCATGGGCTTGCCGGGAGCGCACATCATGGTGACCACGAACTCGGTCCTGGCATCGCTCAGGGCGTTGCCGTCCTGGTAGTGGATGGCGTCGCCGCCCGGCTCCCAGAACGTTCCGCCGGCTTCGACGACGCGCTCCGGCTCACCTTCCAGTTCGAAACGGACGGCGCCCTCGATGACGTAGCCGAAGGCCGGGCCGGAGTGCCGGTGCGGCGGCGTTCCGGGGTCGCCGGGCTCCCAGGCGACGTGGATGGTCATCGCCGAAGCACCTTCGGGAACGGTGATCGGCGCGGCGTCCTGGAGCATCGTGGCGGCCCGTGTCCAACTCGGTCCGTCCTCGGTGCCGCCCCCGTGGCCGTGGCCGGCGTGTCCATGAGCGTGTGCACCCTGTGTGTTGTCCGACACTGAGTCGATCCTTCCGTGAGTCCTGTCGGTGCCGTGGGGGCAACTCCCCCGCCGGGCACGTCTTCGCAAGGTCCGGTCGTGAGCGACCGATACGCCTTCCTGACCGGGTGGTTGGCGTATCTGTGACAACTGGTCACACTGCGAGCGCACGGTGGTCGGCGACAGGCACGTTGTCACAGCAAGTCGGTTCGTCCTGTCTAGGTGGCGTGAGCACGGTGCGGACGGCCGTGCGGTGTCACGAACGGCCGACAGGCCGACGCCCCTCACGGAGGAACATTCACATGCGAGTTGTCGTAGCAGGTGCCACCGGCCTCACAGGGTCGAGAACCGTCGCCCGGCTCCGGGACCACGGCGTGGAGGTCGTGCCGGTCTCTCGTGCGGAGGGAGTCGACCTCAGCACCGGGGACGGCGTCGAACAGGCGCTGCGCGGTGCCGAAGTGATCGTGGACGTCACCGACGCGCCCTCACGCGATCAGCGGGTGAGCACGGAGTTCTTCACCGCCGCGACCGGCAACCTCCTGCGGGCGGCCGGCGCGGCCGGCGTCGAGCACTATGTGCTGCTGTCCCTGGTGGGAGCCGACCGGGTCGACTCGGGCTACTTCCGGGCGAAGGCGGTCCAGGAGCAACTGGTCCGCCGCTCCACCATCCCGTATTCGGTCGTGCGGGCCGCCCCCTTCTTCGAGACCGTCCAGTCCGTCGCCGCCGCCGGCACCGGGCCCGACGGTGTGCACGTGCCGCCCCTGCTGCTCCGGCCGGCCTCGGTCGACGACGTCACCACGACGGTCGCGCATGTCGCCGTCGGGGTGCCCGAGTTCGGAGTCCTGGAGATCGCGGGGCCCGAGGAGCGCAGGCTCACGGACCTCGTCTCCGATCTCATGGCCACCCTCGACCGGCCCGGACAGGTCATCGCCGACGCGCGTGCGCCGTTCTTCGGCGCCCGGCTCTCCGAAACGGCTCTGCTTCCCGGATCCGGCGCCCACCTGGGCCACCACACCTTCGCCCAGTGGCTCAAGGAACGCTGACCGGTCACCTCGCCGACCCGCGAGACCCAGGCCGTACCCCGACCGCCGACGACTTCGCCACCGCGCCCGCCCCTTCTTCCCCGACCGCGACAGGAAGGCCGCCATGAACGACCCGTCCCGGCCCGCTGAGTCCCCCGAGATCAGTGAGCTCGACCAGCTGCCCGACCGCGACCGCGAGGAGACCGCCGAGTGGCTGGCCTCTCTCGACGCGGTCGTGCGCAACGCCGGGCCGGACCGGGCGGTGTACCTCATGCGACGGGTGCACGCACACGCGGCCCGGTCCGGAATGTCCTTGCCCGGCCTGCTGAACTCGGACTACATCAACACCGTCCCCGCCCCGGCCCAGCCGGCGTTCGACGGCGACCTGGCGATGGAGACCAGAATCACCGCGCTCAACCGGTGGAACGCCGCGGCCATGGTCACCCGTGCGGCGCCCCTGGGACTGGGCGGCCACATATCCACGTACGCCTCGGCTGCCTGGCTCTACGAGATCGGGTTCCACCACTTCTTCCACGGCAAGGACGGGGACGGCTCGGGCGACCAGCTGTTCGTGCAGGGCCATGCCTCGCCGGGCATCTACGCCCGGTTGTTCCTCGAAGGGCGGCTGAGCGCGCGGGACCTGGACGGCTTCCGGCGCGAGGCCACGGGTCACGGCCTGCCGTCCTACCCTCACCCCCGCCGCCTGCCCTGGCTGTGGGAGTTCCCCACCGTGTCCATGGGCCTGGGTCCCCTCGGCGCGATCTATCAGGCCCGGTTCAACCGGTACCTGCGAGCCCGCGGCATCAAGGACACCTCCGCCTCGCGGGTCTGGGCGTTCCTCGGCGACGGCGAGATCGACGAGCCGGAGTCGACGACCGCGCTGACCTTGGCGTCCCGCGAGAACCTCGACAACCTCACCTTCGTCGTCAACTGCAATCTCCAGCGGCTCGACGGCCCGGTGCGCTCCAACTCCAAGATCGTCCAGGAGCTGGAGGCCCGGTTCCGGGGCGCCGGCTGGAATGTGGTCAAGACGCTGTGGGGCGAGGCCTGGGACCCGCTGCTGCTCAAGGACACCACCGGGGACCTGGTACGGCGCCTGGGCGAGATACCGGACGCGCAGCTGCAGACCCTGGCGGCACGGGACGCGGCCTACATCCGCAAGAGCTTCTTCACCGGCGACGCGCTCTCCGCCGTGTCCGCCTCCCTGAGCGACACCCAGGTGGTCGAGCTCTTCGAGAACTCCCGCGGGGGCCATGAACCGTTGAAGGTCCACGCCGCCTACCGGGCCGCCGTGGAGCACAGGGGCGCACCCACGGTGGTCCTCGCGCAGACGGTCAAGGGGCACACCCTCGGCTCGGCGTTCGAATCCCGCAACGCCAACCACCAGATGAAGAAGCTCACCCTGGGGCAGTTCCGTGACATGCGCGACCTGCTGGAGGTGCCCATACCCGACAGCGCGCTCACCGGTGACCAGGTGCCCTACTGGCATCCCGGGCAGGACGCGCCCGAGGTTCGGTACCTGCGCGAGCGACGAGCCGCGCTGGGCGGCCCGGTTCCCGCCCGACGGGTCGTCGACCGGCCGTTGGCGCAGCCGGCCGCGAAGCCGTTCGAGGCACTTGAGAAGGGGTTCGGCCGTCAGGAGGTGGCCACCACCATGGCGTTGGTCCGCCTGGTCAAGGAGCTGATGCGGGACAAGGACACCGGCGCACGCTGGGTCCCGATCATCCCCGACGAGGCGCGCACCTTCGGCATGGAGTCGATGTTCCCCACGGCCGGCATCTACTCGCCTCACGGACAGACCTACGATCCGGTCGACGCCGACCAACTGCTCTTCTACAAGGAGAGCAGGACAGGCCAGCTGATCATCGAGGGCATCACGGAAGCCGGTTCCGTGGCGGAGTTCGCCGCTGCGGCAACCTCGTACGCCACACACGGCGAACCCATGATCCCGTTCTACATCTTCTACTCCATGTTCGGTTTTCAGCGGACCGGCGACCAGTTCTGGGCGCTCGCCGACCAGATGGGCCGCGGCTTCGTCGTGGGCGGCACCGCCGGGCGGACCAGCATGACCGGTGAGGGACTGCAGCACGGAGACGGACACTCGCACCTGCTGGCCGCCACCAACCCGGCGGCGATCAGCTACGACCCGGCCTTCGCCTACGAGATCGCGGTCATCGTGCGGGACGGGCTGCGCCGTATGTACGGCGAGCGACCCGAGAACGTCTTCTACTACCTGACGGTCTACAACGAGCCGAAGCTCCAGCCGGCGATGCCGTCGGTCCCCGGCATCGAGAAGGGCATCGTCCGGGGCATCTACCGTTTCCGGCCCGCCGACTCCGCCGAGACAGGACCCCGCATCCAGCTGCTGTCCTCCGGCACGGCCATCCACTGGGCGCTCCGGGCGCAGGAACTTCTCGCCGCCGAGTGGAACGTGCACGCCGACGTCTGGTCGGTGACGTCCTGGACGGAGCTGCGCCGGGACGCGATGAACGCCGACGCCGCCCGCGTGCGCGGCGAACACCGCCTGCCGTACGTCACCGAGGCGCTGGCGGACGCGCCGGGTCCGGTGCTCGCGGTCAGCGACTGGATGCGTCAGGTACCGGACCAGATCAGCCAATGGGTCGAGCAGGACTACTACTCCCTGGGCACCGACGGTTTCGGGCTGTCCGACACCCGGGAGGCCGTGCGCCGTTACTTCGGGGTGGACGCCGAGTCGATCGTCGTGACCGCCCTGGACCGGCTGGCCCGATCCGGTCAGGTCACCCCGGAGACGACCGCGCAGGCGCGCAGGCGCTACGGGCTCGATCATTGACCCGCCCGGCCCCCGCCCGCCGCCCGCCGCCCGCTGCCCGGTGTCGGGCGGCGGGCGGCGGGCGGCGGGCGGCGGGCGGCGGGCGGCGGGCGGCGCAACATCTACCGCGGAGTGGACCATCGCATGCCTCCGCACCGCGGACGGCGGGATCGCGGTCGGCAGCCGTCGTCATCGGCCTCACCCGGGTCCATGCCGGGTCCATCCCAGGTGCAGGACCGTCACGTCATCCGTCGGCCGGCCGTCGGGCGTGGCCGACGCAGAGGCCCCTCGCACCAGGGCGTCGACGAAACGCTGGGCCGGCAGGTGAGCGTGTCGAGCCGCGAGGCGCATCAGTCCCTCTTCGCCCAGACGTCCGCAGGGAGTCCGGCCCTCGTACAGTCCGTCGGTGAAGAGCACCACGCTGTCCTGATCGGCCAGGGCATGCTCGCTCTCCGTCCACTGTCCCCGTCCGGGGAAGAGCCCCAACGCGAGTCCCGGCCGGTGCTCGACCAGGCGGACGCCCCCGGCGTGCCGGTGCAGCATGCCGGGGTGACCGGCGCTGATCACCCGCACGGACCGCCCGTGGGGCGGGAAGATCACGGAGACGACCGTCGCGTACGTGTCCTCGTGCGGCCGCTGGTCGACCAGGACGCGTTCCAGCAACCGCAGTCTCTCCATGGCGGGCCGGCCGCAGAGCACGGCGGTGCGCCAGGCCAGCCGGAGATGTACGGCGAGGGCGGCCTCGGCCGCGCCGTGTCCCGAGACGTCCCCCATCACGACGTGGACGGTGCGGTCCTCGCTCTGGACGATGTCGCAGAAGTCGCCGCCCAGCAGGGCGTGGGAGCGACTGGGGGCGTAGTAGGAGGCACTGGTGAAGCCTTCGTCGTCGAGCGCGAGGTCAGGCAACAGTCCTCTTTCCAGGGAGGCGTTGTCCTGGGCGATCGCCACGTTCGCCCGCACGGTCGCCAGGCGCGTGTCCCGTTGGGCGCGGCGCAGCGCCAGCCATATCTCGCGCCTGAACTCGTCGGGAGTCGTCCGACGGTGATCCACCTGTGCCGGGAAGTCGCCGGCCCGTGCCGCACGGACGGGCGCGCCCGAGAGGAGGACGACGGCCGCGTGAGGGGCGCGGTGGCGCACCCGGGCGGCGATGTCGAGTGCGGATCGTCCGCCGAGGGCCCTTCCGACTATGACGCAGACGGGTGTGCTCGGTACGAATGGCAGCTGTTGGCTCTCGGAGAGGCCGTGCTGACGGCTCAGGCGCTGTGTCAGCGGATGGGGTGCCAGCAGCCGCCGGACTTCGGAGGCCTCGCGTTCGTCTCCCGACAGCAGCAGTACGGTGAGGTCGTGGCGGAGGGCGTACTCCTTCCGCGGTGTGACGTCGCGTCTGCTGTCTTCATGAAGGGAGCCGTCGTCCGACGGCTCGAAAAGATCGATCATCGTAGTGCTTTCGGCCTCGAATCATCGGCCCTGGCGCGTCCGGCGGTGCGCCACAGGGCGCGTCGCGGGCGAGGGGCGGGGCTGGTCCCATGCGACGCAGCAATCGGGTTCCGAGCCCGCGGTCCTGCCAGGTGTCCTCCACGAGCAGCGCGGCTTCGACTGTGGGGAGAGTGTGCTCGCCCACTTGACGCTCTGTGCCCCGCGGGGAGGGTCCCAGAGCGTGTGTGCTCCGGGACCCTGCTGACGTCAACGCACCGAGTGGGCGGCGTCCTCGATGACGTCGGTGACCTTTCCGGGTTGCGAGACGCTCACGGCGTGGGACGCGCGGACCTTCGTGGTGTGCGCGCCCGCCCGCTGGGCCATGAACTGCTGTGCCTTCGGCGGAATGTTGAGGTCCTGCGTGGCGATCAGCACCCAGGACGGGATGGTCTTCCAGGCGGGCTCGGCCGCACCCTCGGCCAGGGCGGCGTTGGTCACCGGTCGCTGGGTGACAGCCATCAGGTCGGTCTGGTTCCGGGGCACGTCGGCGGCGAACTGATGCCGGAACTTGTCGTCCTGGATGTAGAGGTCGGTGCCCTGGGAGCCGTCGGGGTTGGTGAACGGCACGGGGCGCAGGGCATCACCGAGGGTGCTGCCGGGGAACTTGCCCGACAGGTCGACCGCGCTCTCCCCCTTCTCCGGAAGGAAGGCGGCGAGGTACACCAGCGCCTTGACGTTCTTGTTGCCCGTGGCGGCGCTGCTGATGACGGAGCCGCCGTAGGAGTGGCCGGCGAGCACCACGGGGCCGTCGATGCCCGCCAGGACGCTCTTCAGGTAGGCGGAGTCCCCGCTGAGGGACCGCAGGGGGTTGGCGACGGCGACGACGGGATAGCCGTCGTGCCGGAGCTCCTCGATGACGCCGTTCCAGCTGGTGGAGTCGGCGAACGCGCCGTGCACCAGCACGACGGTCGGCTTGGGCCGCTGAGTGGCGGTGTCCTTGTGCGCGGACGCCGGGGCGACGGTCGTGGCTATGAGGGCCGCGGCGATGCTGGCTCCGGCCAGGACTGTGAGCGGGGTCCGGGCACGGCGTGTGAGGGACGAAGGGTTCATGATGGGTGCCTTTCGAGGTGTGTAGCGGTCGGGCTACGTCGTGGCGGTGGGTGAGGCGCTGCCCCACGGGTCTGAGTGGCGTCGTCGTCGCCGACAGGGGTGTGTCAGTGGGAACGGCCAACGGAGTCGCATGCGCGGGCTGTCTGTGGACCCGGGGGCCGTGGGCGCCCGGTGCGGCGGTCTCACTCACCGCCTTCTCCCTGTAAGACCGAGAAGCGTGGTGAAGAGTGACATTCCATGACACGAGTCACAGGGGGAGGCGGCCTGTGGCCCTGGCGGGCCGAGCTGTGCCGCTCGATCCCGCGGCGGAGTGCGGTCACATCGCCCGTACCGCCAAGGGGTTGGCCTCGGCACGGATCTGCTGAACGAACCGGGCGTCTTCGGCGTCGACCGCCCAAGCGGTCTCCAGCACCCTGGACAGACTCCGGGCCGGTATGACCAGGGCACCGGCGGCATCACAGAAGATGTAGTCCCCCGGGACGATGGTGACGCCCGCGAACTCGACGGTGGTGTTCGCCGCGTACGGCATCACCGTGTCCCCGCCCCACCGAGCGGTTTCTCCCTGGCACCACGTGGCGAAGTCCTGGCCCCGCAGTTGGTCGAAGTCGCGCAGTCGGCCATCGGCCAGCACTCCGGCCATCCGGTGGTTGGCGACCCTGGAGAGTTTCGTACCGCCCGCGTGGGACGCCTGGGCGTACCCGCCGCTGGAGAGCACGAGTACCTTGCCCGCCGGATCGGGGCCGACCGCCTCGTAGAAGAAGTCGGCGAAGGTCTCCGACCCCTGCGGCACATCGTCGCGCCACGGCGTGTAAGCCATCGTCACGGCCGGTCCGAAGAGGGGGCGGGTGGGGTCGGGGCTGACCAACGGCAGCGTGTGCGCCCGGTGTCGGTGGGTGCGCCCCATGGCATCCGCCAGCGCGGCGCTCCCCAGACCGGCCAGTACCTCGCCGTAGCCGTCGGTGTACGCGGGCCGTGCCGACAACACGGTGGCAGGTGGCTTGCGGTCGGTGTTCGTTGCGTGGGTCATGACTCCTCCTGTACGGCGGGAAGCGGGCTGTACCGCGGTCCGCGGGACCCTGGTGACAGGGCATCAGCGGTCGGAACGCGTGCGACGGCATGGGACGCGGGCGGGCGATGTGCCACCCCGGTCACCGCCGGGTTCCGGGCCCTGCTGCTGCGTAGAGACCGAGTGGGCGAACGAGATGTGACGTGCGCCGTACCGCCGGGAACGTCCCCGGCGCGATCCGGCCCAGGCGCCAGATGCCGCAGCCCGGACGCCCGCCCCGCAGCGAAGCTGCCGGTCCCGCGATGCGTCCCCCTGACGCGGGCGGGCGGACCGGTACCTCCGGTGTTGTCACATGTGTGACGCACGTTCTGTCTTGCTGGACATGCACTCCGTCATCGCCAACCCCCGCACCCAGCCTGATCCCTATGCGGTTAGCGCCGAGTTCTACGACGTCCTACAGGCTCACGACGACGACAGGCGCGTCCGGCGCCTTTACGGAGCCGCGGTGGCGGAGGCACGTCTGGGTGTGGTCGACGTCGGTGCCGGGACAGGGCGGGTGACCTTGATGAGCCTGGCCCGGTCCGAGGTCGGCGTGCACGCCGTCGAGCCCGCTCGCGCCATGCGCGCGGCACTGATGACCCGTCTCGCCGCTCTGCCCGCGACACAGCGAGCGCGCGTGTCGGTACACCCGTACTCACTCGGCGAGGCGGCCCTGCACAACGTCGCGGACCTGGTCGTCTGCCACAACACGGTCGCATGCCTGTCTCCGAGCGCCCGACTGGCGCTCTGGGCGTCCGTCAACGACGCCCTCGTCCCCGGAGGCAGGTTGCTGTTCCAGCTGCCTCCGGCCCAACTGCCTTCCGGGGAACGTCATCGGGACTTTCCGGTGCAGCGGATAGGCCGGCACGAATACGGCGGACGCATGGTGATGTCGGCGGCCGGGCCCCGAATCCGTACGCGCGTCGACTACTGGGTACGCGGGACGCACGGGCTGCTGAGACAGCACACCGAGACGTTCTGGATGTGGCCCGCCACGCGCTCGGACCTCGTCGCCGACCTGGAGCGGTACGGACTCACCGTGTCATCCGCACGCCAGGACCCGGCCGTCCTGGCGATGACGCTGCGCCAGGAATCCTGAGACTCCCCCCGCCGGGAAGGTGCCGGCGCCCCTCGACCGGCGATGTCACACCGATCGTCGCCACGCGATCTGTCGCACGACCGCACACACACTTCGCTGTGCGCGGCTGACGAGCTGAAACGGGAACACCATGTCACGTGAGAACACACTCGTGATCGTCGGAGGTGGCCTGGCCGCCGGCAAGACCGCGGAGGAGCTGCGCCGGGCCGGTCACCAGGGCCCCGTCCTGGTCATCGGCGACGAACCCGAGCGGCCGTACATCCGCCCTCCGCTGTCCAAGGGGTACCTGCTGGGCAAGGAGGACCGCGAGTCCATCCACGTACACCCCGAGGGCTGGTATCAGGACCATGGAGTGGAGCTGATCCTCGGCACGACCGTCACGGCGCTCGACGTGCGGGCCAAGGAGATCGCGCTCAGCGACGGACGGCGAGTGCGGTACGCCAAGCTCCTCCTGGCCACCGGTTCGTCCCCGCGCCGGTTGCCGGTGCCCGGTGCGGACCTCGGCAACGTCCTGTACCTGAGGCGCGTCGGCGACAGCGAGCGGCTCAGGGCCGCCTTCACCGAAGGCGCGCGGATCGTCGTCATCGGCGGTGGCTGGATCGGCCTGGAGACAGCCGCGGCCGCGCGCACGGCGGGGGCACACGTGACGGTCCTGGAACACTCCGAGCTGCCCCTGCTGAAGGTACTGGGCCGCGAGGCCGCCGAGGTGTTCGCCGCCTTGCACCGCGACCACGGGGTCGAGCTGTACCCCCGGGCGGTGATCGAGCGCATCACCGGCAGCGGCTCACTGGCGGACGGCGTGCTCCTGGCCGACGGCCGTCACCTGCCCGCGGACGCCGTCGTGGTGAGCGTCGGCATCACGCCCAATGTCGGCCTCGCCGAAGCAGCTGGCCTCGAAGTGAGCAACGGCATCGTCACCGACGCGCATCTGCGGACCTCGGACCCCGATGTCTTCGCCGCCGGCGACGTCGCCAATGCCTACCACCCCAGGTTCGGCCGGCACCTGCGCGTCGAGCACTGGGCCAACGCCCTGCGTCAACCGCGCGTCGCGGCACTGGGCATGCTCGGCGAGGACGCGGTCCACGACCGGCTGCCGTACTTCTACACGGATCAGTACGACCTCGGAATGGAGTACACCGGCTACACCGAGCCGGGTGGTTACGACCGCGTCGTCTTCCGCGGGGCACCCGACGAGCGGCGCTTCATCGCCTTCTGGATGTCCGGCAGCCGCGTCGTGGCCGGGATGAGCGTCAATGTGTGGGACGTCATCGACGACGTCCGCGCGTTGATCGAATCCGAGGTCGTGACGGACGACAGCGACCTGGCCGACCCCGGGGTTCCCCTGCGAAGTCTGCTGCCCTGATCCTTGTGCCGTCGACCGTGCCCGACGGACGCGTCACCGGCACGGTGAGAGGCGTGTCACACCATCGCCGCCTGTCCGGTCAGCTCTGTCAGGAGCGCCGACGGGGAAGTCGAGGCGCCTCGGACCCGGACGGCCGGGCCGTCCGAGGCCGGCTCACCGGCGGACGAGCGATCGCGGTCCCGGTTGCCGGAACTCCCCGCGCGAGGGAGGGATCAGGATGGATCAGGCCGGCGGCGCGATACCGATCGCGGAACTGCTCGACGAGCGACGCCACCTTATGGATATCGCCTGCTGGATGCTGGGCAGGGGCCGTGCGGCCGAGAGCGTCGTCACCGAGACCTATAGGCAGTGGTACGCCCTCTCCGAGCCGGACAGGGCGCGGCTGACCGAACCCCGGTCCTGGCTCGCGGGAACTGCGGTGGCCGTCTGTCTGGCCCGCCTGGCACTGCCCGAGCGCCTTGGCACGGATCCGCGGCGCCCTGGCGCGGACCCGCGGCGGCACGGCGTCCGGTCCCCGCCTCCCGACTCCCCCGATGACGAGGTGAGTCAGGTCCTTCCCGACGCGCTGAACGCCCTCTCACCGGCCGAGCGGGCAGCCTTCGTCCTCAGGGACGTGTTCGGTATGGCGCCCGGAGCGGTCGCCGACGTCGGGGGACAGACCGAGCGGGAGTGCGCCGAACTCGCCGAGCGGGCCCGGCACAGCCTGCGCGCCCGACGAGCCCGTCCCACAACGCCCCGGCAGCACGACCTCGTGGTCCGCGCGGTGGGTGAGGCGTGTGCCGTCGAGGACACCGGCCGGCTGACGTCCCTGCTGGCGGCCGACGTCAGCGCCTTCTTCGACGGCGGCGGGATGGTACGGGCCCTGGCCCGACCGGTCCAGGGCCACCTGCAGGTCGCCCGCGCTCTGCTCACGCTGCTCGCCCGGCACCCGCACACGACGACGACCCCTCACTCCGTGAACGGGCGAACGGGCCTCGTCGTGCGTCACCGGACCCAGGTCGCGGCCGTGATCAGCCTCGACATCGCCGGCTCCCACGTGGTCCAGATCTGGGCCGTCCTCAACCCCGACAAGCTCCGCGTCTGGAACCGGACCGAACTCGCGCTCGGCAGGCCGGGACCGCAGGACAGCACCCTTGGCTAGCTAGGAGGGCCGGCTTCACGGTGTCTGTCACAGAGGCCCTTGCTGCTCGGTCAGAGCGGTGGGCGCATCCGGTGGCCCTCCCCGCATGCGCGAAAGGAAGCACTGATGTCACGAACCCTCCAGCCGACCCGGCCCGCGAGGAAGGACACCCGATGAGCCACGACTTCGATCACGACGACGATCCCGCGGCCGCCACCGTGTTCCTGGCGGCGGAAGCGGCCGTGCTCACGGAGCGGGTGCGCATGCTTCGGCAGCAGTTGACCGACGTCGATGCGCGCATTCAGGAAACGGCCGAGAAACTGCGTCGCCTGGAATCGCCCAGGACGGCTGTCGGCGACGAGCACGAGAAGTCCGACGGCCTGCCCGCGGCCGACGCCCTCAGGCACCGTCGGAACGGGCGATGCCAGGAGCAGCGGGAGCGTGTCACTCCCTGCCGGCCCTGACCGCACGGCATTCCGGCGTCTCTCCCCCGCGACTCGTGGAAGACAGTGGCACCGATGACTGCATCTTCCGATTCATGGCGTGGTGGTGCGTCTGCGGTGAAGAGTATGCTCCTCCACACGATGTCATGAGGTACCCATCCCGGTGTCCGAGCCGAACGGGGTGAGGGTGAGAGGAAGCCATGGTCCCGTCAACTCGCGCGGCGCACAACGTCGAAACCACCGCTGAGAGCCTCCAGGAGGATCTGGCCCGCCTGGAAGTGCAGAAGCGGTCGCTGGAGCGGGAACTGGCCGCCGTCGTCGCGCACCTCAACTCGATCCAGCGTGCTCTGAGTGCCCTGTCGGCCCTGATGTCCGACTCCGCCGAAGCGGCACGGTCCGCGGCGACGGGCGACACCGATCGGCGCCCCGCTGGGGAGACGGTGCGGGAGGCCGGTGCCTCCCCCGTCGCGGAACCGCCGGTGGAGGGCTCTGTCTCCGCCCGATCGACGGGCGACCGGGAGAAGCGCTCTTCTCGTACGTCTCGGCCCAAGGCGCCCGAGCCGCAGAAGTACGGACAGCTCACCGAGCAGATCATCGAGTACTTCGAGCAAGCCCCCGACGCGGAGATGCGGGCCCGCGACGTGGCCGCGGCGCTCGGCCGTGACACCGACAGCGGGAGCATCAACGCCGTCCGCAGCACGCTCGACCGGCTTGTCGGCACTTCACGGATCCGCAGGGCCGGCCGGGGCCTCTACCGCGCCAAGTGACGTGCGGGGCGGCAGGGTTGCGCCCTTCTCATGCCCGGCCGGGAACATGTGACATGCCTCGGACGCGACCCGCGGGGGATCGGATGGCGTCCGAGGCATCGCACCCTGTGCGGGTGCGGGTGCGTTCCGGGACGGCCGTCGGTATCCCACGTTGCCCCACAACACTGTGATCAGCGTACCAGTGTTTGACACTCTCCGACCTGAACGATGACACCGGCCGGATACTCAGGGGTTCGCCAGCCAGTCCCCGTAGCGCCGCCGCGCGATGTGCGCGCCAGGGCCGGGCAGCAGTTCCGTGTGCCGGACGCGAGTGCCGAAAAGAGTGCTGCGCGTGTCGGTGAAGACACGGCGTTGGTCCCGGTCCGCGGCCAGGGCCTTGCGCACGAACGTGTCCAGTCTGAACTGGTCGGGACCGGCGATCTCCTGGACACCGTTCAATGGTCTGAAGGCCGCCGTGTGGGCGAGAAGCGTGGCCACTTCGGCACCCGCGACCGGCCGTACCTCGACGGGCGGCACCCACACGATCCAGTCCTCGGTAGCCGCGGTCGCGATCTCCCCCACCGACTCGAACAGTTGCGTGGCACGGACGATCGAGTACGAGATACCGGAGCGCCTGATCATCTCTTCCTGTGCCCGCAGCGCCCGAAAGGCTCCCTCCTCCCGCACGCGGTCCACACCCACCACGGAGAGCGAGACATGGTGCTCGACGCCGGCCGCGGCTTCGGCGGCGAGGAGACCGGCCGTGGATCGGCTCACCCGTGCCAGCACGGCGTCCTCATCGACCACCAGGCCGTCTTCCTCGGTCAGGGTGCCGTCGTCGAGGGACGGCGGCCCCGAAAGGTCGATCACGACCGAGCAGCCGATGAGCGCGTCCGCCAGTCCGACACCGGTGGAAGCGTCGGCGCCCGTGGACAGGGGGAACACGGCGACCTCGTGCCCGTGGTCCTTCACCCGCCACGCGGTCTCCGCGGCAGTGGGCCCGCCGTCGTCGAGGACGATCACCTTCATACGAGTACCTCTCCATGGCGGCGACGGTACGAAGCGGGAGGAAGGGCAGCGGGGACTTGGCCCTTCCTCCCGGGCTGTTGGGGTCTAGCCCATCTCTTCCAGTGTTTTGCCCTTGGTCTCCTTGACGTACTTGAGGACGAAGGGGATGGAGAGGGCGGCGAAGACCGTGTAGATGACGTAGGTCGCGGAGAGGTTCCAGTCGGCCAGGGACGGGAAGCTCGCCGTGATGGCCCAGTTGGCGATCCACTGCGCGGAGGCGGCGACGCCCAGGGCGGCGGCGCGGATCCGGTTGGGGAACATCTCGCCGAGGAAGACCCACACCACGACACCCCAGGACAGGGCGAAGAAGAGGACGAAGACGTGGGCGGCGATCAGGGCGATCCAGCCCTGGGTGGCCGGCAGCTTGCCGTCGACGAGGTCGAAGGAGAACGCCCACGCCTCGAAACCGAGACCGATGACCATACCCACCGAACCGATCAGGGCCAGCGGACGGCGCCCGATCCGGTCGACGAAGATCATCGCGATCACGGTGCCGATGATGTTGATGATCGACGTGGTGAACGAGTAGAAGAACGACTCCGTCGGGTCCACACCCACCGACTGCCACAGCGTCGAGGAGTAGTAGAACGCGACGTTGATACCGACGAACTGCTGGAACACCGACAGACCGATACCGATCCACACGATCGGCTTGAAGAAGAAGCTGCCACCGAGCAGGTCCTTGAAGGTCGACTTGTGCTCGCTCTTCATCGCGTGCTCGATCTCGGCGACCCGGGCATCAAGGTCGATCCTGTCGCCCTCGACCTCCTTGAGCACCTCACGCGCGCGCTTGTCACGGCCCGCGGAGATCAGGAAACGCGGCGACTCGGGGATCGCGAAGGAGAGCAGACCGTACAGAACGGCCGGGATAACCATCACACCGAGCATGACCTGCCAGGCCTCCAGGCCCATCAGCTGCCCGCGCTGGTCGCCGTCCGCGGCGTTCAGGATGCCCCAGTTGACCAGCTGCGAGACCGCGATACCGACCACGATCGCCGCCTGCTGGAAGGAGCCCAGACGCCCGCGGTAGGCGGGCGGCGCGACCTCGGCGATGTAGGCGGGGCCGATCACGGAGGCCATACCGATCGCGAAACCGCCGATGACCCGCCAGAACGCCAGGTCATACAGGGCGAAGGGCAGCGAGGACCCCACCGCACTGATCGTGAACAGGACCGCCGAGATCTGCATGCAGCGGATACGGCCGATACGGTCCGCGATCCGCCCCGCGGTCGCCGCACCGATCGCGCAGCCGATCAACGCGATGGCGATGACCTGGGCCAGCGCCGCCGAACCGATGTCGTACCGGCTCCGGATCGCTTCGACGGTCCCGTTGATCACGGCACTGTCGTAGCCGAAGAGGAACCCGCCCATCGCGGCCGCCGCCGCGATGAAGATGACATGCCCGAGATGCTCGGGATGAGCCGCTCCGGCTCCTGACTTGTCGGGCACTGTGCTGGTCACGTGAAACTCCTCGGGCCGGCAACGCCGCCGGCGGGGAGCCTCCGCGATCGAGGCGTCCTCAAGCACATGCGACGTTGCTGCCGAACGCTGGTGGCTGGTAACTGCTCAGACACTTCAGAAACTGCTCGGACAGTTCAGGACATGGGTCGTGGTCCTGCTGGTGATCGACAATCGGGCTTGCATCCGATGCCCTCTCCGAGCGCCGGTATGCCTGGCATGCGACCGTCGGCTCCCGGAAGCGATGACCCACCGGGCACCGGCGATGCGCACCCTTAGCAGACAGCCCGCACACGTTTGCTGTGACACCGTCGCACCGGTTCTCGGGATCCCGTCATCGCCGCCCTCGAGGCACTGCTCGACTGCGCACCGGCCGGTGTCACAACCGCGGCGCCCGTCCGGTCTTGAGGATGAATCCGAGAGAACAGAGGACGCTGTGCGGGAGATCCTGATCGTGGGTGGCGGTTACGCGGGCTTCTATACCGCGTGGGGCCTGGAGAAAAAGCTGCGCCGGGGCGAGGCACGGGTCACCGTCGTCGACCCGCGTCCCTACATGACGTACCAGCCCTTCCTGCCGGAGGTCGTGGCAGGCTCGATCGAGGCGCGCCACGCGGCGGTGTCCCTACGACGACACCTGCATCACACGCGGCTGATCGCCGGAACGGTGACGGACATCCGCCACCAGGACCGCACCGTCACCGTCCGCCCGGAAAGCGGCCCGGACCGCGAACTGTCCTACGACATCCTGGTGGTGACGGCCGGGGCCGTCACCCGCACGTTCGCGACACCCGGCGTCGACGAGGAGGCGTTCGGGCTCAAGCACGTCGAGGAGGCCGTCGCCATCCGCGACCGGCTGCTCACCTCGTTCGACCACGCGGCGACGCTGCCGCCGGGGCCCGAGCGTCGCAAGCTCCTCACCGTCACGTTCGTCGGCGGTGGTTTCTCCGGCGTGGAGGGGTTCGGGGAACTGCTCTCCCTGGCGACCGCCCTCCTCCGGCACTACCCCGAACTCTCAGCCGAGGAGCTGCGGTTCCACCTTGTCGAAGCGCGGGGCCGCATCCTGCCGGAAGTCGGCGACGGGCCCGGCGACTGGGTGGTGCGCGCGCTGCGGAAACGCGGAGCCGAGGTGCACCTGAACACCCAGCTCGTATCCGCGGAGCACGGCCACATCGTGCTGTCGGACGGCGAGGAGTTCGACTCCCACCTGCTCGTGTGGACCGCCGGAAACGCCGCCAACCCCATCGTGCACAACCACACGGACCTCCCCGTCGACGAGCGCGGTGCGCTGATCGTGCGGGCTGATCTGCGGGTGGGTACCGAGGACGCCTCGCTGGAGGACGTATGGGCCGCGGGCGACGACGCCGCCGTCCCCGACCTCGCGGCGCACCGGCCTGGAGCACACACGGTCCCCAACGCCCAGCACGCGGTACGCCAGGGCAAGCTGCTCGCGAGGAACATCCTGGCGACGCTGCGGGGGCGAGCCGCCAAGGACTACGTGCACCACGGTCTGGGCGTGGTCGCCACCCTCGGCCTGGGGCGCGGTATCTTCCAGTACCGGCGGCTGGTGATCAAGGGCTTCCCGGCCTGGCTCATGCACCGTGGCTACCACGTGCTGGCGATACCCACGTGGGAGCGCAAGGTCCGGGTGCTCGCCGTATGGGCCACCGCCGCGCTGTACGGCAGAGACGTGGTCTCCCTTGCCTCGGTCCAGCGGCCACGAGATGCCTTCGTCGCTCATGGAAACCCCCGTCGCGGCGAACGGTCCGCGGACGTGCCGGCCCGGTGAGGCAACCAGGAGCGATGATGAACCGGGGTTCGACCTTGATCGCACGCTGGAGAGCGCTGGACCGCCTCCACGGCCGGATCGAGAACGCCGTGGAGCGACGGCTCCATGAGGACTTCGGGCTGAGCCTGCGCGAGTTCCAGGCGCTGACGGTGCTGCAAGCGGGCACCGCCACGGCGCACGGCTGGCTGTACCTGCAGGACCTGGCCGCCGAGATCGGGCTGAGCCAGTCGGCCACGAGTCGGCTGGTGGCCCGGCTGGAGACTCGCGCACTGATCACCACCTCAGCCGCGGCCCATGACCGGCGCAGCGTCGACGTACATCTCACTCCCGCGGCGCGGGAAACGTTGCGTCGAGGGATGCCGCTGATCCACGAGACCGTCCGGCACACGGTCGAGGCACTCGCCGATGAGGGCGCCGACCAGGTGCTGCTCCGCTACCTGCGGAACGACGGCGGAGACGGCCCGCCGGCCGGATGAGGCGTACCGGCCTCGGCGACGCGTAGCGCGGGGGCCGGACCGCGCACCGGGCAGCGCGTTCCGCCGGATGACGAGACCCCGGAGGGGCCATCGATCGCTGACCTGCAAATATTTGTTCAGCCCACGCATATTGATGCATGATGGGCACGACCTGAGCTGATCAGGGTCTGCACCCTGAACTGCATGGTGGTGGTGGATGGCGAGCAGCGCTCCTCGGCGCGGGCTGCGTGGTCGGCGTGGTGAGCGTGGAGCGCTGGACCAGGTGATTGCCGGCGCTCTGGCGGGCCAGGGGCAGGTGCTCGTGCTGCGCGGCGAGGCCGGGGTCGGCAAGTCCGCCCTGGTGGAGTATCTGGTGGAGAGCGCGGCAGGGTGTCAGGTCCTGCGGGCTGTCGGCGTCGAGTCGGAGATGGAGCTGGCGTTCGCCGGGCTTCATCAGCTGTGTGCGCCGCTGATGGGAAACCTCGACCGCATTCCCGGCCCGCAGCGTGCTGCGCTGTCGGTCGCGTTCGGTCTGAGCGCGGGGAGCGCGCCGGATCGTTTTCTCGTCGGGCTGGCGGTGCTCAGCCTGCTGGCGGACGCGTCCGAGGAGCAGCCGACCGTGTGCGTCGTGGACGACGCCCAGTGGCTCGACCAGGTCTCCGCCCAGACGCTGGCCTTCGTCGCACGCCGACTGCTGGCGGAGCGGGTGGCGCTCGTGTTCGTGGTGCGTACGGCCACGTCCGCCGAGGCCGGTGACCACTTCGGGGGGCTGCGCGAGCTCGTGGTCCACGGGCTGCACGACGACGATGCGCGGGCACTGCTGGAGTCGGTGGTTCCCGGGCGGCTGGACGAGAACGTCCGGGACCGCATCGTCTCCGAGACCCGGGGCAACCCGCTGGCGCTGCTGGAACTGACGCGGGGGCTGAGCGCGGCGGAACTCGCCGGCGGGTTCGGGCGTCCGGACGCGCGTCCGCTTGCGAGCCAGATCGAGGAGAGCTATCTGCGGCGCATCGGGGCGCTTCCGGCAGCGGCGCAGCGGCTGCTGCTGGCGGCGGCCGCGGAGCCGCTGGGTGACGCGCCGCTGCTCAGGCGGGTGGCCGAGCGGCTGGACATCGCCTCCGACGCCGCGGCCGCGGTGGAGGCGGCGGGACTCGTCGAGTTCGGTACGCGGGTGCGGTTCCGGCATCCGCTGGTGCGCTCGGCCGCCTATCGCGGGGCCGACCCGACGGTGCGCCGGGACGTGCATCGCGCGTTGGCCGAGGCGACCGACTCCGTCTTCGACTCCGACCGTCAGGCGTGGCACCGGGCTCATGCGGCGGTCGACCCGGACGAGGCGCTGGCAGAGGAGTTGGAGCGATCGGCCGGCCGGGCCCAGGCCCGCGGGGGGATCGCGGCGGCGGCAGCGTTCCTGCGACGCGCGACGGAGCTGACACCTGATTCCGAGCGGCGCGCGACGCGGGCCGCGGCCGCCGCGCAGGCCGCGTTCGCCGCCGGCTCTCCCGACGCGGCGCTCGAACTCCTCGCCGCCGCGCAGTTGAGCCGGCTGGACGAAGTGCAGCGAGCCCGGCAGGCCTGGCTCCGTGCCCAGATCGTGTTCGCCCGCAGACGCGGCGGCGAGGCACTTCCCCTGTTGCTCGACGCGGCCGACCGGCTGGCGAAGGTCGACGGGACGCAGGCGCGCGAGGCCTATCTCGATGCCATCGGATCGGCGGTCTTCGCCGGGCGCCTGCCTGAACACGCCGACGTGCGGGAAGTCGCCGAAGCCGCCCGCACGGCACCGCCCGCGGCGGGGCCTCCACGGCCCTCGGATCTTCTTCTCGACGGTCTGGTGACCTGGTTCGCCGACGGCTGCGCGGAAGGTGCGCCGCGGCTGAGAGCCGCGTTGGAGGCTTTCACGCGGGTCTCCGCGGACGGCGACGATGCCATGCGTTGGCTGTGGTTGACGTGGCTGGCCGCCGGTGACATGTGGGACGACGAGACATGGCATGAGCTGACCACGCACGCCGTGCGCTCGGCTCGCGAAACCGGAGCCCTCAACTTCCTTCCGGTGGCACTCGGTTACCGCGCCGCCATGTACGTGCACGCCGGTGACTTCGGCCTCGCGTCGATGCTCATCGGCGAGGCCGACTCCATCATCGAGGTGACCGGCTACTCGCCGATGTCGTACCCCGCGCTGCTGCTCATGGCGTGGAGTGGCGATCCCCGGGCGGAGGCGGTGATCCAGGGAGGCATCGGGGAGGCGAGTTCCTGGGGCGAGGGCCGGGCCATCGGTCTCGGACACTACCTGCTCACGGTCCTCTACAACGGCGTGGGCCAGTACCAGAGCGCTCTGACGCACGGTGAACTGGCCATGGAGTACGAGGACATGTCGGTCGTCGGGTTCGCTTTCGCCGAGGTCGTCGAGTCCGCCACTCGCAGCGGTGTCCCTGCGGCGGCCGTGGCGGCACTGCGCAGGCTGGAGGAACGGGCCGGCGCGAGCGGTACGGAGTGGGCACTTGGCGTGCTGGCCCGGTCAAGAGCGCTGCTGTGCGAGGGCCCGGCGGCCGACCGGCTGTACCGCGAGGCCATCGAGCGGCTCGAACGCAGCCGGATAGCTGTCCAACTCGCCCGTACCCACCTCCTGTACGGCGAGTGGCTTCGCCGCGAGGGCAGGCGTGTCGACGCCCGGGAACACCTGCGCACCGCCCACGAGATGCTCCAGGGTTTCGGAGCGGTCGCCTTCGCCGAGCGCGCCCGGCGCGAGCTTGTGGCGACGGGCGAGACGCTACGGCCCCGTCCTGTCGACGTCGGTGGCGTGCGTGAGGTCCTCACGGCCCAGGAAGGACAGATCGCCCGTCTGGCAGCCGACGGAATGACGAACTCCGAGATCGGCGCCGCGCTGTTCATCAGCCCCCGCACCGTCGAGTGGCACCTGAGCAAGGTGTTCACCAAGCTCGACGTCAAGTCGCGGAACAAGCTCCGCGCCGCGCTGTCCCCCATGTGACGCGCCGCGCCCCTTCACCGCGCCACCGGTTCACCGCGCCACCGGCCGTTCCCCCGGGACACCCGGGGGTGGCCCCGGGGTTCCTCAGGCGCCAGGGGGACGGCCGGGACGGCACTGTGCACACGGGCGGCACCGACCGGTGGCGTACGTGGATGGAGTCCCCCGTGCCTCGGAGGGGTGGGCGCGGACAGCGACTGCCCGGCGAACACGGCGCCGGTTCGGCGGGGGACCGAAGGGAAGGGCCGGCCAGCTCATGACTGGGGAACTGATTCTGGGGCGAAGCCGCGAGTGCGAGGCGTTGGACGCACTGGTGGACGCCGCGCGCGGCGGTGAGAGCCGGGTGTTGGTGCTCCGCGGCGAACCGGGAGTGGGCAAGACCAGGCTGCTGGAGTACGTGACATCCCGGGCGCGCGGGTTCCGGGTGGCCCTTGCCGCCAGTGTCCAGTCCGGGATGGAACTCCCGTATGCGGGGCTGCATCAGTTGTGCGCGCCCATGACGGACCGGCTCGACCGGCTTCCGCCCGGGCAGCACGACGCCGTCGGTGGAGCCCTGGGACCGGGGTCGACGCACACGCCCAACGGCTTCCTGGTCGCGCTCGGTGTCCTCGGGCTGCTGTCCGAAGTCGCCCGTGACCGGCCCCTGTTGTGTGTGGTGGACGACGCGCAGTGGATGGACCGCGCGTCGATCCAGGCTCTGGCGTTCGCGGCGCGGCGCCTGCACGCCGAGTCGGTGGCCCTCGTCTTCGCGGTCCGGGCGCCGGAGGAGGACGCGTCGAGCGACGCCGAACTCGCCGGCCTCCCGGAGCTGCTCGTCAAAGGGCTGCCCGAGCGGGAATCACGAACCTTGTTGCGCTCCGTACTGCCGGGCCTGTGGGACGAGCGCGTGATCAGACGGTTCGTCGCCGAGTCCAGGGGCAATCCGCTCGCCCTGCTTGAGCTGCCGAAGACAGCCGGGTCCGTCGACCTGGCGGGCGGCTTCGGTCTGCCGAGCACCTCACCCCTTGAGGAGCGCATCGAGCGCGCCTATGTGCGCAGAGTCGGTGGACTGCCGCGCCGGGCCCGGGAGTTCCTGCTCGCCGCCGCGGTGGAACCCACCGGTGATCCGGCGCTCCTCCGGCACGCCACGGACCGTCTCGGCCTCGACGGCGACGCCGCCGGGGAAGCGGAGGCGGCCGGTCTGGTCAAGATCGGTGACCGGGTGCGGTTCTTCCATCCGATGGTCCGCTCGGCCGTCTACTGGGCGGCCTCGGCGGAGGAACGGCGCAGGACACACCGCGTGCTGGCGGACGTCACCGATCCCGCCGCCGACCCCGACCGCCGGGCCTGGCACGCCGCGCACGGTGCGGCCGGTCCCGACGAGTCCGTCGCAGCCGAACTCGAACGCACGGCAGGGCGGGCGGAGGCACGCGGCGGGGTCGCGGCGACGGCGGCGCTCCTCGCCCGAGCCGTTGAGTTGACCGCTGACCCCGCCCGCCGTCAGGACCGGGCACTGGCCGCCGCCCATGCCGCCCACGAGGCAGGCAACGCCGAACTTGCCCTGAAGCTGCTGTCCCTCGCCGAGGCCGGAGTCCTCGACGACCTCCGGCGCGGTGAAGTGGAGCTGGCCCGTGCCCGGATCGCCTTCATCTCCGACCGGGGCAGCGAGGCTCCCGGCCTCCTGCTCCGAGCCGGCGCCAGGCTCGCGGCGCACGATGCCGCCCTCGCGCGGGACGCCTATCTGGAGGTCGTCAACGCGGCCATCTTCGCCGGCCCGCAAGCCCATGACGAGGGTCAGCAGCAAGCGGCGAAGGCGGCCCGCCTCCTCCCGGCCCCGCAACCGCCCCGCCCCGCCGACCTGTTGCTCGACGGCCTCGCGGTACGCATCCTCGACGGGCACACCACTGCCGTACCCAGCCTGCGGCGGGCGCTGCGGGCCTTCGCGGACCCCGGCCTCTCCCCGGAGGAGGGACTGCGCTGGCTGTGGCTGATCTGCGTGACCGCCGTCGGGCTGTGGGACCACGAAACGATGTCCCTGCTCGCCGCTCGTCATCTCAAGCTCGCCCGCGACGCCGGGCAGGCGACGGCACTGCCCTTCGCGCTGACGATGCGGTGCGTGGTGCACGTCCTCGACGGTGAACTCGCCGAGGCCGACTCACTGGCGGAGGAGGTGCAGACCGTCGCCGAGGCCGTCGGCACGGCCGCGCCGATCTACGGCGCTCTCTTCGTCGCCGCGTGGCGGGGCCGGGAAACGGAGTGCGTCGAACTGAGCGCACGGGCCGACGAGGGCGCGGAACTGCGCGGCGAGGGCGTGGGACCGGTGGTCAGCCGATGGGCTCGGGCCCTGCTCTACAACGGCCTCGGGCGGCACGGGGAAGCGGCGGAGGCGGCCGACATGGCCAGCCGTGAGTACAGCCAACTGGAGATGGGCATCCCGGTGTGGGCCCTCGCGGAATACGTGGAGGCCACCGCCCGGAGCGGATCCGCCGAACAGGCCGCCGACGCGTTCGACCGCCTCGCCGAGTCCACCCGGGCGAGCGGAACCGACTGGGCTTCGGGCATCGAGTCCCGCTCACGCGCGCTGCTCAGTGACGACGCGCAGGCCGAAAGGCATTACCGGCAAGCACTCGAAGCGCTCGGCCGTACCCGCTTGCGTGGCGAGTCGGCCCGCGCCCACCTCGTCTACGGCGAGTGGCTGAGCCGCGGCGGACGCCGCCAGGACGCCCGGGACCAACTGCGCACCGCCCATGCCCTGTTCACGTCGATGGACATGCGGGGCTTCGCGCACCGGGCCGCCCGTGAACTGACGACTCTGGGAGAAGATGTCACGGAGGACTCCGACCGTGCCAGGAGCGATCTGACACCCAAAGAACTCCAGATCGTCAGGCTGGTACGTGAGGGGCTCACCAACCCCGACATCGGTGCGCGGCTCTTTCTCAGCCCACGCACCGTCGAGTGGCACCTGCGGAACGTCTTCGGCAAGCTCGGTGCCACCTCCCGCAAGCAGCTGTGAACAGCCGAGCGTCGATGAAACACCGCTGGCAAGCGCACTCCTCCCGACAAATCGGCGCGTTCAGGTGAAGGAATCGGCCCGTAACCGGTCGCTAGTTGGCGGCAGCGGGTGATCCAGGACGAAATCGCTCAGAAAAGGCTATCCACCACATACCCTGCCTGATCTGCCGGTAGGGTTGCCGCCCTCACGGCCGTTCCGCTGAGGGAAGTTGACGGGAGCGGCCGGTGACAGGGGACAGAGCCGGACCGTCGCCCGCGCCGAAAGGGAGGCCCGTACACGTCGACCACGAGCGGGGCCGCGGGCCCGGCGCGTGATGTGATCGGGTGGGAGATCTCTTCGATGGCGGCACCAGTCGACGTGCGAACCGGCACGCCGGTCCATGTGGTCTTCGTGCACGGGCTGTACTCGAATACAGACGTGTGGGACAGGTTTCGAAAACTGCTGGCGGGCGACCGGCAGCTCCAGGGAGTGGTGGCGCACTGCTTCGGCTACAAGAGCCGCAAAGTACGCCTGCGCCCGGACCGGGCCATCGCCGAGTACGACGACATCGCCGACTCGCTCGCCACCTTCCTGCGGGTGCAGATCCCCCAGGCGGGACCCGTCGTTCTGGTCACGCACAGCCAGGGCGGTCTCATCGTGCAGCGCTACCTCGTACGGACCCTGCGCGAGGCCCGCGGCAGGACGCTCGCACGGATCGACCACGTCGTCATGTTCGGCTGTCCCAACAACGGCTCCGACTTCCTGCTCGCCCTGCGCCGCCTGATGTTCTTCGCGCGCAGTCCGCAGGAACGGCAACTGCGCCCTTACCAGCGCGAGGTGCTGGAGACCCAGCGGAACGTCCTGCGGGCGGTGGTGCAGGCCGGGGTCAACAACGACAGTCAGTGGCGCATCCCCATCCAGGCGTACGGCGGCACCGAGGACGCGGTGGTGCCCGCGCGTGAGGCCCGGGGCGTGTTCCCGGAGGGCGCGACCGTGCCCGGGGACCATTTCGAGATCGTGCAGCCCCAGGGACAGGACGCCGCCTCCTACCGGGTGGTCGCGGAGGTACTGAACGGGATCCTCAGCCGGGAGGTTCCGTCAGCGGACGGCGTCGACACCACACCGCCACCGTCGTCCGTACCACCGTCGTCCGTACTACCGCCGCCTGCACCACCGTCGTCCGTACCGCCCTCGTCCACACCGCCCCCGACGCCCCCTCCCCCGCCCCTGTCCTCGACCCCGCCCCCGTCCCGCCCTCCGGACGAACCGGCCTCCTTACCGCCGCGGCTCCCCGGCCCCATGCCGGCGGAGGCGGAGCGGCCCCGACTCCCTCAGCAGAAGGGCGGCGTGTCGGTCAGCCCTCCCTACGGGCGTCGCAAGACGCGCCTGTACGGACGTGCGCCGCGCGCCATCATCGCCCGCATCCTCGGTCCGGCCGGACCCTCCGAGCCCCGGATCCACGTACTCACCGGCCTCGGCGGCTCGGGCAAGAGCCGCATAGCGCTGGAAGCGGCCTTCTTCGCGGAGCAGGACCGGCGGGTGTGGTGGATCACCGTCGCTCAGATCAACGCCTCCATGCGCGAGGTCGCGAGTCAGCTGAACGCGCCCAGCGGCGAGGTCGAACAGGCCTTCCGGGGCGACGCCAGCCCGATGGACCTCGTATGGCGATATCTGGAGGCCAGTCCGGAGCCCTGGCTGCTGGTCATCGACAACGCCGACACACACCACCGCCTCGCGCCCGTGGCAGGCCAGGTGACCGACGGCACCGGATGGGTGCGCCAGCCCAAGCAGGCCGACGGGATCGTCGTCGTCACCACCCGCGACCGCTCCGCCGCCCAATGGCTGCCGCCCTGCCAGGTGCACCCCGTACCGCTGCTCCAGGCAGACGACGGCGCCGAGTTGCTGCTGAAGTCGGTACCGCAGGGAGGGTCGAGGGAGGAGGCCCGCAGGCTCTCGACCGCTCTCGGTGGACTGCCGCTGGCCCTGCACGGCGCCGCCTCCTACCTCAGTTCCGTGTACGACGCGTCGCCGTCCCTCGACGATCCCGCGATCCACGACTTCGCCGACTACCAGGCCGCCTTCGAGGCCCGCGGCACCTCACCCGCCGGAACCAGGGCGAGCGGCCTGGACGAGATGCTCGGCACCTCCGCCATGGCCGAGGTCTGCGACATCGCCCTGGACCTGCTGTCGTCGCAGGGTCTGGCCCAGGCGAGGCCCCTGCTGCGGGTGTTCGCCTGCCTGGGAATCGCGCCCATCCCCTACCGGAAGCTGCTGGAGAGCACGGCCATCGCCGAGTCGCCGCTGCTGCCCACGTTCCCCCGGCCTCAGCGCAACGCGGTACTCAAGGGGCTCAACGACCTCGGTCTCGTCGAGTGCAGCAACGGTCCGGAGACCCGCGGCGGCGGGCCGGGACGGACCCTGACCCTGCATCCCGTCGTCCACGCACTGCTGCGCGCGGACGCCAGGATGGAGAACCGCAGGGCGGAGTACTACGGGCTCATCGTCGATCTGCTACTCGACGTCACCAGGCTCTCCCCGCCCGACGATCCGGCGAGCTGGGAGACGTGGACCGCGATCGCCCCGCACACGATGGAGGTGGTCCGCGCCTGCATCGTCGGGGACAGCCACGTCGACAGCGACGAAGTCCTGCGGGGAGCCGTGGAGCTGGCCCGGCTGACCATGCGGTACCTGATCGCGGTGGGCCTGCTCAGGCCGGCGCAGGAACTCTCCGACACCGTCCTGGACAACTGCGCGGCCATCGGGTTCCCGCCGGACAGCCGCGAGATCCTCGGAGTCCGGCACGAACACGGGCGCATCGCGCTCGAGGGCGGGGACTACGAACGCGCGGAGACCGACCTCCGCCGGATCGTGGCCGCTCGCGAGGTGCTGCTCGGCCCCAGGGATCCCGACACCCTGGCCAGCCGTCACAAACTCGCCCGCAGCATCCTGGAGCGCGGACGCTTCGACGAGGCCGAACCCCTCCTCCGGTCGATCGCGGGTGCGGAGCTCAGCGTGAACGGGCCCGAGCACTCCCACACGGTCACCGTCCGTCACAGCCTCGCCCGCGCCATGTTCGCCCAGGGCCGGACCGTGGAGGCGGAGAAGGAGCTGCGGGAGATCCTGCAGACCAGCCTCGGGCAGTGGTCCCCGTCGACGATGGAGACGCTGCGCATCCGCCAGACGCTCTCCCGCTGCCTGCTCGCGACGGAACGGGCGGACGAGGCCGCGGATCTGATCGGCCGGGCACTCGTCGACTCCGCTCACGCCCAGGACTCGGCCCTGGCCATGACCCTGCGGTTCACCCAGTGTCAGGTTCTGCTCGCGCAGGGCAGGATCAGGGTCGCCCATACGGAGGCCGCACACCTGCTCGGCGACCGAAAGCGAGTTCTAGGGAGGAAACATCCCGAAACCCTTCGGACGCAGAAGCTCCTCGACGCGGTCGGGGATCTGCTCGATTCCCCTCATCAGCGGCCACTCGACTGATCGACATGCCCAAGCGCCGTACCCGATCGGGGTCTTGCGCCTACCATCGCTGTCCATCACTCTCAGAGTGAGCTGACGGACACGCCACGTGACCAAGCTGCGCGAAGGAGCGACTGTATGAAACCGACTCACGACGATCGCCAGGACCGGGACGCGAGTCCGACGGCCACCGAACCGGGACCCGACCCGGAGCAGCTCAGGTCGGCACGGCGTATCGCCCTGGAGTCCGTCGAGGAGGACCACTGGGCGCTGGAGCGTGACGCAAAGCTGGCCTTCAGTCCGGCTGCCCTCATGGGACGATGAAGCGGCCGACCGGTGGACGCGAACGGCGGCTGACGGCATCCAGCTCGTGAGCAGAGGGGCCGCTTATGGACTCCGCACACTTACATGACCCGTTCTTCCGCACGGTCACAGCCGAAGAGTTCAGGCACGCGGACCTCGCCGGCCTCGCCGCAGGACGTTGTGCAGCGGTACGTGTCCCCCGCCTCCAGTCCGCCGACGACTGCGCCCGCGTCGTAGACGCACTCCAGGACGTCGCCTTCGACAGTTACAGCGAGCGACGTGTCCAGCCGTCCGTGATGCGGTTCGGTGTCGGGGTGAGCGACCACCGGGTGAACGGCAGAATCACGGAAAGCTACTGGCCGGCCCTCAGAGCGGCCCGCGAGAGCTGGCGCTTCCTGCGCCTGCCCTTCGACCCGATGGCCAGAGCCAGGCAGGCCATCGGAGAGCACTGGCCGAAGGGGGTGACCGTCGGCCGGCACCGGGGCCGCACCTTGGGCGCCGGTGTACTGCGCGAGGCGCCCCAGGGATTCCGGGTCCACTACGACGACGCCGAGCGCGAGTTCGAGGAATTCCTCCTCGGCTCCCCTCTGGTGGCCCAACTCGCCTTCAACCTCTATCTGAGCGTGCCGAGCACCGGCGGAGAGACGGTCATCTGGCGCAAACGCTGGCACCCCGAGGACGAGAAGTTCCGGCCTCCACAGTCCTACGGCTATACGGACGATGTCGTGCGACAAGCAGAGCGCCTCGAAATGCGGCCCACAGTCGGTGAGGGCCTCCTTTTCGATTCCCGCAACTACCATGCCGTGCGCGCCAGTGCAGGTTCGCGGCGCATTGCGCTCGGATTCTCCCTCGGGCTCACGGCCGACGGCGCTCTGCTGGCATGGGGCTGAGCGCCACTAACATGGCCGAATGGATGCAGAAGTTCAGCGCTATACGGCCTTCACGACCGACCCCGCGGGTGGAAACCCCGCCGGAGTGGTCCTGGACGCCACGGGAGCGAGCGACGCCGACATGGCTCGGATCGCGGAATCCGTGGGGTACTCGGAAACGGCGTTCGTCGTTCCCGGCGATGGGCCGGAGATGGCCGTGCGCTATTTCAGCCCGGCCATGGAGGTCCCTTTCTGCGGCCATGCCACGATCGCGACGGCCGTCGCGTACGCGCACCGGCACGGCGTGGGTGAACTCACCCTGCACACGCCGGCCGGAGTCATTCCCGTGCGTACCGCGAAGAACGAGGCGGGACACATCACCGCCACCCTGACAAGCGTGCCGCCCCGCACCGAGGCCATGACGGACGATCAGATCGACGTCCTGCTGGACCTCCTGGGCTGGAGCCGGGAGGATCTCGATCCGGCGCTGCCCCCGCGAGTCGCCTACGCGGGAGCCCGGCACCCCGTCCTCGCCGCCGCCGACCGCGCGCGGCTCGCGTCCCTCGACTACGACATGGACGAGCTGGCCGAGCTCATGAACCGACACGAGTGGGTGACGGTCGATCTGCTCTGGCGGGAATCGGAGTCGGTGTTCCACGCCCGCAACCCCTTCCCGACCGGCGGCGTGTTCGAAGACCCGGCCACCGGCGCCGCCGCGGCAGCGTTCGGGGGTTACCTCAGGGAGCTGCGACTCGTACCGCTCCCCGCCCGGATCACCATTCACCAGGGCCACGACATGGGCCGCCCCAGCACCATCGCGGTGGGCATCCCCGTCGAGCCGGACACGGGGATCGACATCACAGGGACGGCCGTGGCCCTGTAGGCGGCGCGACGGCGACACCTCACGGCCTCCCGGAACCGGCGCCGCAACGCATCCATCGTCAGCCGCGGTCGCCCCGTCGGCGCCTGTGCTCGATGACGAGGCGGACGGGCCACCCCGCGATGATGAAGAACCCGGCGAAGAGCAGGCTGGTCGGCCAGTTGTAGGGCGGATCCTTCAACTGGCCGAGCAGCCACAGGAGCACCGCGCCCGTCGCCCAGAGGCAGATCCACCACATGCCCTCGAACCACACGGGCGGCCGGTCCCCTCCTGGCACCGGAGGCTTGGGAGGACTCCCGCGGAATCCTCCCGTCCGCTCGTAGTGCGCCTGCCGTCTGCGTTCGAACCGGCAGGCAAGCCAGGCAAACAGTCCCATACCGAGCCCGACCAGCATCGCCTGGAACAGGCGCCAGGGATCATCGAAGGCGGACAGCACCAGAGCGCACAGCAGCCCGTGGCCGACGCCGACGAGCCACGCCGTGCCCAGGGCGTTCCGGGCGAGGAACACCTGCGCCCTGGGCGGCGGCTCGGCTCCGCCGAGTTGCCGGTCGATCTTGAAGAACGCCTGCTTCAGTCCATCCACCGGCCGCCCCCTCTCGTTTCGGAGCCGGCGTCTCTGTCTACGGGAGATTCATCAGGTCACGGTCGCTGTTCATGCGCGCGATGCGAGCGGCGGTCAATCTGGTGAGGCCCGCGCCCAGCGAGCGATCCGGCGCCCGGCGACACGATCACCGGCGTCCTGGACAACGTCACGTGCACCTACACCGAGAGCGGAACCACCAAGAGCACCAAGGTGCGCGTGGCGGTGTTCAAACTCACCCGCCTCGCGGTCGCCCAGAAACTGGTCGCGCTGCAGAAGGACGGCTGCACCGTCGACATCGTCTACTCCACCACCGACTCCGGCTCCGCAAGCGGCACCTGGGAGACCCTGCACGCCGCCGGCGGCCCCGCCCTGCGCTGCTACAACTGGGACGACGACAGCGACGCCGGCACCGCCTCACGCATCGTCCACTCCAAGTACCTGCTGATCGAGGGCAAGTACGACGGTACGGTCGCCCAGAAGGTCCTGTGGACCGGCAGCCACAACTACACCGGCCCGGCGCTCACCAAGAACGACGAGAGCCTCCTCAAGGTCGACAGCAACACCGCTCACGACGCCTACGTCAGCAACTTCACGGCGGTGAAAGCGGCGGCGGTCCCCGGCACCTCCGACAGCACCAACGCCTGCAATGGCGTCACCAGCACCCCCGAGGACACGGTGCCGGCGCCCTGATCCACTCGCGGTCGCTTCTTCCCTCCCCCGGTGCTCCACGGATCCCCGACGCCTCACGGACGACGACATCCGTGAGGTCCGCCACCACGCCCTGTGATCGAGGCCACGCGCATATTTCTCGACATCGGGGCAAGACCACACAGGGTCCACGCAGTTCCTCCACGGGATGGGGAGAAGCCACATGACTTCGCCATTCGTCGGTCCCGACGCCCAGAGTCCACCGCCGCCCCCCAAGTGCGGGCCGCTCCGAACGAGCCGTCGGGTCGGGCGCCGGGATCCCGGGGCTGAGCCGGCCGCGTGAGCGCGGGCCGGACGCCGGTCGGACGCTCTAGCGACGGGGCAGTTCGCCCGCCGGGGCGTGGACGTCGGCGACCGCCTCGCAGAGGGCTGCCAGTCCGGTGGTCAGGGCGGCGCGTGCACCGGGCGTCATCCGGTTCATGGCCAGCCGCAGAGCCTGCTCACGGCGGCGCCGGATCTCCCGCAGATGCGCGGTACCGGCTTCGGTGAGATCCAGCCGCGTCTCGCGCCGGTCCTCGGGACTCGGCGTCCTGCGCAGGAACCCGGCGGCCTGCAAGCGGTCGCAGAGGCGCGTGGCGGAAGGGGCGGCCACCGCCAGGTGGCGGCGGAGCGCGGTGAGGCTGATACCGGGCTGACGTTCGATGAGGTACATCACGCGGGTCTGCGCCGCGGAGACCGGCGCCGTGCTCAACGCGTCACGGCTGTGCTCCGTCGCGGTCTCCAGCAGCTCCAGTACGCGGCTGACCTCGGGGGCGTTCTCGGGGGCGTGGGGGTGGAGACGAACGTGGTCCTCGCGCATGTGACACTCCCGACGGCGCACGGTGTGCTCGGTACGGCTGGTCCTGTGAGCAGTGGTTGCGAGATGAAGATATGTCAAGGAAAGCAGGTTCAGTACCGGTGAACAGATCCCGCGCGGTCGAGCGCATGCTGCGCGAGGCCGCACCGCACGAGGTTTTCGACGTCCTCCGCGCCTTCGTCCAGCGACACCATCACGCGGTGTCGGTAGAGCTCCTGATGGCCGACTACGCCATGACGGAGCTGCATCCCGTGAGCGTCCTGCCGCACACCAGCGCGCCGGTCCCGCTGCACAGCGGCGAAGCCGGCCGCGCGTTCGGCGCCCAGGAGCCACGGGTCGCCGACAACGGCTCCGACTCCACCGTAACGGTCTTCGTGCCCGTCAGTGTCCGCGGTGACCGGCTGGGGGTCCTGAGCGTCACCCTGCCCTCCGGCGAGGACCGGCCCGACGCGGACCTGCTGGGACACCTGAAGGAGTACGCGGACGCGCTGGCGCACGAGATCGTCGTCGCGCAGCGGGACACCGACCTGTTCCTCCAGGCCCGCCGGGCGGAGCGGCTGACCCTGGCCGCGGAGATGCAGTGGCAGTTGCTCCCGGCACGCTCCTGCTCGCGGCCCGAGTACAGCATCGGCGCCCAACTGGAGCCCGCCTACTCCATCTTCGGCGACAGCTTCGACTGGTCGGCCTCCGCCGACGATCTGATCCTGACCGTCAGCAACGGCATGGGCGAGGGCATCGAGGCCGCCCTGCTCACCAACCTCGCGGTCAACGCGCTGCGCAACGCCCGCCGGGCCGGTCTGGACCTCGTCGGTCAGGCCTCCCTCGCCGACCAGGCGATCTACGGGCGACACCAGGGGCACCAGTACCTCTCGACCCTGCTGCTCCGCTTCCACCTCCCCACCGGGAACGTGGAGATCATCGACGCCGGCTCGCCCCGCATCTGGCGGCTGCGCGCCGACGTCGTCGAGGCTGTCGAGCTGGAACCGCAGATGCCCCTGGGCATGTTCGAGGACACCCCCTACGTCCCGCAGCACTTCACCGTCGAGCCCGGAGACCGGCTGCTGTTCGTCAGTGACGGGGTCTACGACGCCCTCTCCCCCGAAGGTGAGAAGTACAGCCTGAACGCTCTGGCCAAGGCGGTCCTCAGCACCCGCGCGCTGCCCGCGTCCCAGGTGCCCAGGACCATGCTGGAGGAGCTGCTCGGACACCGGGGCTTCGGACCGGCCGCGGACGACTCCCTGGTCGTGTGCCTGGACTGGCACGGACGCCCCGCGAGGAACTGACCCGGCGGCAGCGGGCCGAGCCCCGGGCCGAGATGAAAGTCACGGACTCGATGGAATTCATGTGAAGACTCGGGGCATGCGATGTGCAACGCGTGGACGCGGGGGCCCGTCCGGGGGAGGCCGGGCGGGGGTGGGTTGCCATTCCGGTGACGCCTGCGAGATGGTTGCCGCAAGGTAAGTATTTTTCGCCAATCGGAAGGTGGTGCGGTCCGCCACAGGCGGGCTCCCCTTCATGGCTTCTATCGAGGGACCCCCCGTTACGGAGACTCGACGACGCCCGGCACCCGGTGTCTGGGACCTGGCCCCGTACCCCGTGATCTCGGCAGACCGCGCCGGCACCGTCGTCGAGGTGAACCCGACCGCGGCGCGCCTGCTGGGTGGCGTACTGCCCGGAGCGAGCATGCGCGACTCGGTCCCGGACTGGCTCGCCCAGGCCCACCAGGACGTGGGCCTGCGCGCCCGGTTGCCCGCACAGGGTGTTCAGGACACCCCCGCACTCCCTTCCGCGTCGGGGCGGATCGCGGCACAGAGCTTCGAGGCACACCCCACACCGGGGCACGACGGCGACGTGGTGTGGTGGCTGGTCGACGACACCGACCGGAGAATCGCCGAGGAGGCGCTCGCCACGGAGCGCCGGCGCACCAGATTCCTCGCGGAGGCCTCCAACGTCCTGCTGGCTTCGTTGAACACCGACCGGTGCATGAGCGCCACCGCCCAGCTCGCCGCGGAGTACCTGGCGGATGTTGCGGTGGTCGTCACTCCGCACTCCGGCCCCCGGATGCCCGTCGCGCAGGCCATCGCCGGGCAGGACGTCGTCCGCACCGTGGTCCACAGCGATCCGGCGCAACTGCCGGGTCTCAGTGAGGCACTCCAGGGGTTTCCGCCCGTCCCCTCACGCTGGATAGATCCCGGGGCGCTGCCCGACTGGGTGCTCCCGGCAGGCTTCACCGGAACCGTCGGGTCGGTGGTCGTGACACCACTGCCCGGCCACGGCGTGCCCGCGGGCGCGCTCATCCTCGTACGCGGCACGGAGCGCAGCGGGTTCACCGAGAACGAGGAGATCTTCACCCGGCTGTTCGCCGCACGGGCCGGCGCGGCGCTGTCCGCCGCCCGCCTGTACACCGAGCAGAGCGACATCACGCAGACCCTCATGCGGGATCTGCTGCCGCCCCAGCTGCACCGCACGCACGGGGTGGAGTTCGCGGGCGGCTACCGGGCGGCCGGCTCCAGGGACCGGGTGGGGGGCGACTTCTACGACGTCCACCCGGGCGCCACCGAGGACGAGGCGTCCCTGGTCGTGCTGGGCGACGTCTGCGGCAAGGGACTGGACGCGGCTGTCCTGACGGGCAAGATCCGCAACACCCTTCAGGCGCTCATGCCGATGGCCGACGACCACGAGCGGATGCTGCGACTCCTCAACGGGGCGCTCCTCAACTCCCATCACGCCCGCTTCGCCACCCTGGTCATGGCCTCGGTCCAGCGCACCGGGAACCATGTCCGGCTACGGCTCACCTCGGCCGGTCATCCGCCTCCCCTGGTGGTGCGGACCGACGGCACTGTCGAGGAGATCGCCACCCGCGGCACGCTGATCGGAGCCATCCCCCACGTGGAGGCCCGCACCGTGGACGCCGTGCTGCTCCCCGGCGAGACGTGCCTGCTGTACACGGACGGGATCACGGAGGCCAGGGGCGGACCGCTCGGCGACGAGCTGTTCGGCGACGAACGCCTCAGGCGGGCCCTGTCCGGGTGCGCCGACATGCCCGGCGAGGCGGTCGTCGAGCGGATCCAGATGCTGGCGGCGCAGTGGCTGCGCAACGGCAACCACGACGACATGGCGGTCGTCGCCATCACCGCACCCCGAACCACCCATCTCAGCGCGGTGGACGGCCACACCCGGGGCAGGTACACCGGATGAACACGATGACGGCGGACACGCGGACCCCGCACGAGCAGCTGTGGACGGCGGTGACCGACCGCGACGAACACCGGGCCGCGGCCATAGTGTTCGCCGCGCTGGACGAGGGGATCGGGGCGGAGGACGTGCTGTTGGACCTCATCGCCCCCGTGCAGCGAAGAGTGGGCACCGAGTGGGCGGCCAACCGCCTCAGCGTCGCGCAGGAGCATGCCGCCAGCGCCATCGCCGAGCGGGTCATCGCCGCCCTCGCCCACCACCCCGCCACCCGCACCACGCCCACCCGAGGCCGGATCACCGTCGCCTGCGTCGACCAGGAATGGCACGTCCTGCCTGCGCGGCTGCTCGCCGAGGTTCTCACCCTGCGGGGCTGGCAGGTCAGCTTCCTCGGCGCGCAGGTGCCCTCCCCGCACCTCATCGAGCACCTGCACAGCAGCGGAGCGGACGCCGTCGCCCTCTCCTCGTCCATCGCCACCCGGCTGCCCACCGCCCATGCCGCGATCAGCGCCTGCCAGGCCGTCGGCGTGCCCGTGCTGGCGGGCGGCGCGGCCTTCGGACCCGACGGCCGGTACGCGCGCCTGCTCGGCGCGAACGCGTGGGCCCCCGACGCGCGCGACGCCGCGCGGCAGCTCGCCGACGGCATCCCCAAGCCCAGCCCCGGTGCGCGGTTCGAGGATCTGCACCACCTCGCCGACCAGGAGTACACACTCGTCGCGCGTTCCCACGGACAGCTCGTCAAGCAGGTGCTGACCCGGTTGGAGGAGCGGTTCCCGGCGATGGCCCGCTACTCCGGTCAGCAGCGCGAGCGCACCGCCGAGGACATCGCGCACATCGTCGAGTTCCTGTCCGTCGCCCTGTACACCGACGACGACGACCTCTTCACGAACTTCATGACCTGGACCGCGGGCATCCTCACCGCCCGCGACGTCCCCGCCCGGTCCCTGCGCCCCGCCCTGGACATCCTGGCCGGCGAGCTCAAGGACTTCCCCCGTTCCACCCGGCTGCTCGACGGGGCACGACTCGCCCTCGACGACGCCCTCGCCACCACCGGCCGACACCCCGGAGCCCACGTATGACCACGCTGCCCAGCCGGTACTTCACCGTCACCGTCGAAGCGGGGCCGGGCACCGTACGCCTGCGGCTGGTCGGCGACCTCGACTACGACACCAGCGAGGAACTCACCAGGCAGGCCGACGACTGTCTGGCCGGCCATCCGCGGCTCCGTGAACTGGTCCTCGACTGCGCGGGGCTGGGAGTGTGCGACTCCATGGGCCTGTCCGCGCTGCTGATGATCCACCGGCGCACCAGCGCCCGCGGGATATCGCTCCACCTGGACAACACGCCGGCCTTCCTGGACCGCATGATGGACATCACCGGCACGCGAACCCTCTTCGCGCCGCTACAGGCGTCGGGCCGGCCCGGCGAGCAGGCAAGCAGCGACGAATCCGCGAGGGCCGGCCACCTGCCCACGGCCTCACCGCGGACGCCCCCGACCGACCGGCACCGCTGAAGCCGAGCCGGTCACGGCGAGGGCCCCACTGTGAACTCGCGCCCGGACAAGCCCCCTTGTCAGAGGGGCAGCCTGATGGTGAAGACCGTCTCACCCGGCCGGCTGGCCAGTTCGACGGTGCCGCCGTGTGCCCGTACCAGTGACCGGGCGACCGCCAGGCCCAGACCGCTGCCGCCCCGGTCGCGGCTACGGGCCTTGTCGACACGGTAGAAGCGGTCGAAGACCCGCTCCCGGTCGGCGGCGGGAATGCCGGGACCCGTGTCGGCGATCCGCACCACCGCCGCGCCCTCGGCGACGGACACGTCCACCGACACCCGCGTACCGGCCGGTGTGTGCACGGCGGCGTTGGTGAGGAGGTTGTCGAGAACCTGCCTGATGCGCAGGGTGTCGAGGCGCAGCCGGACCGGGCCGGGGCCGATCGTCAGGGTCAGCTCGTGGCCGGGGTGTCCGGCGCGGAAGGCGTCGGCCGCCTCGCGGGCCAGCTCCGCCAGGTCCGCGTCCGCCAGCCGCGGCGGCGCCTCGGCCTCGGCGGAGTCCAGCCGGGCGAGCAGCAGCAGGTCGTCCAGGAGTACGCCCATCCTGGCGGCCTCGGCGCGCAGCCGGGCCAGGTGTCTGTCGCGTTCGGCGGGCTCGTTGGCCGCCGCGTACTGGAAGAGGTCCGCGTAGCCCCTTACCGACATCAAAGGGGTGCGCAGCTCGTGCGAGGCGTCCGCGACGAACCTGCGCAGCCGCTGTTCGGCCTCGGTGCGGACGGCGAGGGAGTTGTCGATGTGTTCCAGCATGGTGTTGAACGCGGTGCGCAGTTCCTCGACCTCGGGGCCGCCGTTGCCCCGGTCGGCGCGGACCGGCAGCCTGGCCGACTCGGTGAAGTCGTGCGAGGTGATGCCGCGGGCCGTGTGCGCCATGTCGCTGAGCGGCTTCAGGCCGCGCCGCAGCACCGCCCGGCCGATCACCACGAGGGCGAGCAGCGCGAACGTGAACGCGACGACCTGGACCGTCACCAGCTGGCGCATGGTGTTGTCGATGTCCTTCATGGGAGCCGCGGTGACCAGGACCACGCCGGGTTCGACGGCGCAGGCGCGCAGCCGGTAGGTGCCCTCCCCGTCGATGTGGGCGGTCCTGACGAGGTCCTCCGTGCCCGAGTCGGCCAGTGCCCTGGCGGCGTCGACGAGTTCGTCGTCGTCGGCCGGCACGTCGGCGGGCCTGCGGATCTCGGCCGTACCGTCCGAGACCTGGTAGGAGGCGGTGTACCAGCCCCAGTAGGGCTCCCCCCGTATGTTGCCCTCCGCCTTGACGTCCTCGGTCTGGGTGACCTGGACGAGTTTCATCTGGTCGCCGAGCTGGTTCTCCAGGTAGTCCCGCATGTACGCCGACAGCGCGGTGCCGACGACCGCGAACGCGACCAGGGACAGCACGCCGAGGCCGAGGGCCAGCCGGGTGCCCAGGCGCATCCTGCGGTAGGTCTCCCTGAAGCGGCGGATCACTCGGCGACCTGCCGCACCACGTACCCGACGCCCCGCACGGTGTGGATCAGCGGCGCGCCCACGTCGTCGAGCTTGCGGCGCAGCCTGCTGATGACCAGCTCGACGACGTTGGAGCGGCCGCCGAAGCCATACTCCCAGACGTGGTCGAGGATCTGGGCCTTGGTGAGCACGGTGGGCGACTTGCGCATCAGGTAGCGGAGCACCTCGTACTCGGTGGGGGTGAGCGTGAGCAGCTTCTCGTCGCGCCGCACCTCGCGGGTGTCCTCGTCCATCGTCAGGTCGGCCACCCTGAGCACGGACCGCTGGAAGCCGGGTCCGGCGGCGCGGCGCAGCACGGTCCGCAGCCGGGCCATGAGCTCCTCCACGGCGAACGGTTTGACCAGGTAGTCGTCGCCGCCGCGGGTGAGGCCCGCGACCCGGTCGGCCACCCCGTCCCTGGCGGTCAGGAACACCACGGGCACCATCGTCCCGGACCGCCGCAGCCGGTCCAGGACGCCGAAACCGTCGAGCCCCGGCAGCATCAGGTCGAGCACCACGATGTCCGGACGGAACTCGGCGGCGCGGGTCAGCGCCTCCTCGCCCGTGTTGGCGGTGGCGGCCTCCCACCCCTCGTAGCGGGCGACCGTCGCGACCAGGTCGGCGATGGGAGGATCGTCGTCCACGACGAGAAGTCGTACTTTTTCCACGAGCCCATAGTGCTTCACCCGTCTCCGAACGCCATAGCCGCGGGCTCGCCGGAACAACATCGCTAAGAACTTGAAAGTTGACCGACAGGGAAACGACAGGTCTCACCGTGCAGGCTCGGTGTCCCCGGACCCGAACGAGGAGCTCCCGTCCGTGACGACTGTCGAACGACTCCAGCCGCCCCCCACGGCGGTACGGCCCAAGGTGGTGGCCCGAGTGGGCCTGTACGCCCTGCTTGCCGTGAACGTGGGCGTGGTGGCCGTCTTCTTCCTCCAGTCCCCGCTCGACACGAACGCCCTGATCCTGCTGGGGCGGCTGTGCGGGCTGTACGGCGCGCTCCTGATGGCGTTCCAGTTGCTGCTGGTCGCCCGGCTGCCATGGCTCGACCGGCGGATCGGCATGGACCGGCTGACCTCCTGGCACCGCTGGGTCGGCTTCGGCCTGCTGTGGACGCTGCTCGGGCATGCCACGTTCATCACCTTCGGCTACGCCGAGTCCTCGTCGATGGGCCCGGTGGACCAGCTGGTGAACCTGGCCGAGACCGTCGAGGGCGTGCTGCGCGCGGTCGTCGCGCTGGTGCTGATCCTGGGGATCGGCGCGCTGTCGGCGCGGTTCGCCCGGCGCCGGCTGGCGTACGAGACCTGGCACTTCATACACCTGTACACGTACGTGGCCGTGGTGCTGGCGTTCACGCACCAGATCGGCGTCGGTACGACCTTCACCACATCGTCCACCGCCACGGCGTACTGGTGGGGCATGTGGGGCACGGCGCTCGGTGCGGTGCTCCTGGGCCGGGTGGTGCTTCCGCTGTGGCGGAACCTGCGGCATCAGCTGCGGGTCTCGGCCGTGGTGCCCGAGTCCGACAACGTCGTGTCCATCTACATGACGGGCCGCGACCTGGACCGGCTGCCCGCGCGGGCGGGCCAGTTCTTCCTGTGGCGGTTCATGACGCGGGACCGGTGGTGGCAGGCCAACCCGTTCTCGCTGTCGGCGGCGCCGGACGGCCGCACCCTGCGGCTGACCGCGAAGACGGCCGGCGACGGCACCGCCGCCCTGCGGCACGTCAAGGTCGGCACCCGGGTCTTCGCCGAGGGTCCCTACGGCGCCTTCACCACGATGCACCGGACGCGGCCCGACGCCCTGCTCATCGCGGGCGGTGTGGGCATCACCCCGATGCGGGCGCTGCTGGAGGAGCTTCAGGGGCACGTGGTGCTGATCTACCGGGTCGCCAGGGACCAGGACGCCGTGCTCTACGACGAACTGCGCGAGCTGGCCCACGCGAAGGGCGCGGTGCTGCACCTGATCACCGGACCGCCGGTGCCCGACCGGCTGGCGCCGCCTGAGCTGGTCAGGGCGGTGCCCGACATCGCCGACCGTGACGTCTACGTGTGCGGCCCGCCCGGTATGACCGGCGCGGTCCTGCGCACCCTGCGCGAGCTGGGTGTGCCGAAACCGCAGATCCATTCCGAGCGCTTCAGCCTGGCCGGATGAGGGGAACACCGTGAAGCGAGTACTGCCTGTCGTCGCCCTGTCCGCCCTGGGCCTGATCACCGTGTGGCGCTACGAACCGTCCGCGGACACGTCGTCCGCCGCGACGGAGGTCGTCGCGCCCTCCCCCGCACCGTCCTCCTCGTCCTCCTCCTCGGGGTCCCCCTCCGCGGACCCCTCGGCGTCCTCCGGCACCGCCACGAAGGTCGTCGCGGGTTCGACCGTCGCCACCGAGAAGGGTGACGTGCAGGTCGAGGTCACCTTCGAGGGCGACACGATCGCCTCCGTGCGGATGCTGGTGCAGCCCAACCACCCGCAGACCACCGCCGCCGTGCCGGTGCTGATCGAGGAGACCTTGGCGGCGCAGAGCGCCGACATCGACACGGTGTCCGGGGCCACGATCACCAGTGACGGCTACCGGGAGTCGCTCCAGGCCGCGATCGACTCGAAGGGCGCCTGACGTGCGGCGGGTCGAGCACGTGATGGGTTTCCCGGTGTCGCTGCGGATCGACGACGGGGACGGGGACGCCCAGGAGGAGGCCGCGGACGCGGTGTTCGCGTGGCTGCGCGAGGTCGACGCCCGGTTCAGCCCGTTCAGGCCGGACAGCGAGGTGTCCCGGCTGGACCGGGGCGAGCCGGCACCCCATGAGGTCAGCGCCGACCTGGCCGAGGTCCTCGGCCTGTGCGAGGACTACCGGGTGGCGACCCGCGGCGCCTTCCAGGTGCGGCTGCCTGGCCGCGGCCTCGATCCGTGCGCGGTCGTGAAGGGCTGGTCGGTGCAGCGGGCGGCGGAGCTGCTGACGGCTCGCGGGACCAGCCGGTTCTGCCTCAACGCCGGTGGTGACATCGCCTCGGCGGGCGGTCCGTGGCGGGTGGGCGTACGGCACCCCGAGCGGGCCGACCGGCTGTGCGCGGTGCTGGAGATCGCCGGCGGCGCGGTGGCGACGTCCGCGCGGTACGAACGCGGTGACCACATCGTCGACGGGCGCACCGGCCGTCCGGCGACCGGCCTGCTCAGCATGACCGTGGTGGCATCCTCGCTGACCGAGGCGGACGCGACGGCTACGGCCGCGTTCGCGATGGGCGCGGAGGGCGTCGAGTGGGCCGCCGCGCGGGAGGGCTGCGAGGTGTTCGCGGTCGACGCGGAGCAGCGCGTCTTCCGCACTCCGGGCCTGCCGGTCGCCGCCTGAGGGACGCCGGGCCACCTGCCCGCGGTACGACGACGGGGGTCCCCCACGATCCGTGGGGGACCCCCGTCGTCGTACCGCCACGGGTTATGGGGTGTCCGCTCTCCCGGCCCGCGCCCGCCGGTGGACGAGCCAGCCGGCCGCCGTGAGGAGTGCGGCTAGCGCCGCCGTGCCCAGGACGGTGACTCCGGTTGAGGCGAGGCTGCCGCCGGTGGTCGTGCCCGAGGTGGATGAGCCGGAGGTGCCGGAGCTCGTCGAGCCCTCGGTGCCGCCGTCCGTCGTACCGCCGTCGGTGCCGCGGGTGTCGGTGCCCCCCTCCGTGCCGCCGCCGTCCGTGCCGCCGCCGTCCGTGCCGCCGCTGCCGCCGTCGTCGGTGCCGTCGGTGTCGACGGGGGCTTGGCCGACGAAGGCGACGGGCACCTTCACGTCCTGGGAGCGGTCACCGGACAAGGTGTGGTCGGCGCGGGTGGCCAGTACGCAGGTGACCTCGAAGCAGTCGGTGAACTCGTCCATGGCGTCCACGGTGAGTTCGACCTCGAAGCCACCGTCCTCCTCGTAGGGGATCGCCAGGTCCTCGCCGTAGTCCGGCGGGTTGGAGGAGATCCACGCGGAGGAGTGCGAGGTGCCGGTCATGTCGACGCCGCCGATGCAGGGCGTGGGCAGTTGGCCTTCGCCGTTGTCGACGCACAGGGCGACGTAGACGCCCTTCGTCTCGTCGTAGCCGGAGCCGGTGACGCGGAGCGTCTCGCCGTCCGGGTCGAGGCCGGCGGAGGCGGAGACGGTGAGTCGCTGTCCGTCCTGGCCGAGGGCGGTCTTCGGGGTGTCGGCGGCCCGCGCGGCCGGGCCGACGGTGACGGCCACGGTTCCGGCGGCCACCAGGGCGACGGCTCCCAGGAGCGCCGCCGAGCGCCCGAAGCGGGGTCCGGTCCTGCCTTCCCGCCGCTGCCGGTCGGTGTTGTCGTCTGTCATGAAGAGTTCCTCGGGTGACGGGTGATCACGGGAAGGTGTGCCGGGCGCGGAACCGCCGGAACGGGCCGGCCGGAGGGCCGGCCCGCGTGACCGGGCGGAGCGGGGAGCGACTACGAGAAGGTGACCGGGACGTGCACGTCGTACTTGCGGTCGTTGGTGTCGAAGTGGTCGGCGCGCGTCACGACGGCGCAGTCGACGTCCTGGCCGCAGACGCTGCCGTCCTCAAGGGTGGCCTGGACGTAGATCTGCACGCTGAAGGTGCCGCCGGTGCCGAACCTGGCCGCCGAGGCAGGGGGTCGGCTTGTTCGCGCCCGCGGCGCCGTCGACGACACAGAGACCGACGTAGATGCCCTGGCCGGTGTTGTAGCCGGAGCCCGTGACCGTGATGACCTGGCCCGCGGCGGCTGCCGTGTTCGGCGCGGTCACCGACAGGTTGTAGGTGGTGCAGCCGTCGACGATCGTGCGGGTCGAGGTGGCGGCGGAGGCCGAGGTGGCGAGGCCCCCCTGGTCATCGACATCCTCGTCGACCGCCTGCACCGGAAGTGAGCCCCCGGGCCGTGGCCGACCCGGGACACCCGGGCGTTGCCGACAGACTGTCGGCAAGAGGTTGACTTAGGTAAGCCTAACAAGGAGTATCTCAGCTGTCGGCACGGCGCTGCGTGCGATCGCGGCCGTGGCCGCGACCGGCTTCTGTGCACCATTTCGCCCCTGGAGGTCCCTTTGAATGCCCGTGCCGTCACCGCTGACGCGACACCGTTCTCGGTGCTGATCCGCACCGCGTCGCAGGACCAGCACACCGAGGCGGAGAACTCCGGGTTCATGAGCGATCTGCTCGGCGGCGGGCTCGGCGTCGAGGCGTACGCGCGCTACACCGAACAGCTCTGGTACGTCTACCGCGCGCTGGAGGCCCCGGCCGAGACGCTGGCCGGGGACCCGGTGGCCGGACCGTTCATCCGGCCCGAGCTCTTCCGGGTCGCGGAGATCGAGCGGGACCTCGCACATCTGCGGGGCGCCGACTGGCGCGAGACGGTCAGCGCGTTGCCGGCCACGCGGGAGTACGCGGCGCGGGTCGAGGAGTGCGCGCGGACCTGGACCGCCGGGTACGTCGCGCACCACTACACCCGCTACCTCGGCGACCTCTCCGGCGGCCAGATCATCCGCGGCACGGCGGAGAAGACCTGGGGCTTCGCCCGCAAGGGCGACGGAGTGCGCTTCTACGTCTTCGAGGGCGTCGCGAACCCCGCCGAGTTCAAGCGGGACTATCGCGCGTGGCTCGACGCGATCGGCGTGGACGACCCGGAGAAGCGGCGCGTGATCGAGGAGTGCGGTCGGGCGTTCGACTTCAACGGGGCGGTTTTTCGGGAACTGGGCGAGGAGTTCCGGCGGGGGGTTTGAGGCTGCCGGGGGTGGCCTGGGCATGGCTGGATTTGCCTAGGCCTGCCTAGGCCAGTCTGGACCTGCCGGGGCCTGCGTGGACCTGGCTGGGCCTGCTTGGACCTGGCTGGGCCTGCTTGGGCAGGCGGGTCTGCCAGGGCAGGTGGGTCAGCTGCCCGAGGCTGCCGGACCCGCCTGGGTCAGCCGGGTCAGTTGGCCGAGCCTGGTGAGCCTGCCGGATCTGCCGGACCGAGGGAGCGAGGGCCAGGGACCGGCGACCGGCACCCGCGCCGGGCGGTCGGTAGGTCGGCCGCTCGCCCGGACGGGCCGAGGGACTTCAAGCCGGCCGCCGGACCCCGTACGAGTAGTCCGACGCCGGGATTGGAGACCGGGCCGCGCGAGGCCCCCGAACCGACCACGGGCATCGCGGGCCGGTCCCCGGAGCCGGGCGAGGCCCCCGACCACGGGCATCGCGGGCCCACCGCCGAGATTCCGGCCGTCGGAGGCGGCGTACCGATGGAAGCGCCGCCCTGGCCTCGGCCAGGGCCGGAACCTGAGCCCGGAGCCGGAGCCCGGGGCCGCAGCCGCAGCCGGAACTCAGGCCCGGCCCGGCCGTAATCCACGACTCAGCCGGACTCCCGCCCCGCCCGGCCACCCCAAGGACAGCGAATCCCCGACCGCGGCCCGCACCGCCGACCGGACGCCCACCCACCCCCCACCCCACGACCTGCCCAGCCTGAACAACGCCCACGAAAGCCAGGAGGCGAAGTGACCGCCCTCGACACGTCCGCGCAGTCCGGCGAAGCCGCCGGGCCCGGGCCCAGAAACGACCCGGAGCCCGGGGCCGGCCCCGCGCCGGGGACCGGGACCAAGCCCGGTACGAGCGCCGAGCCCGGTTCAGGAACCGGCGCCGAACCCGTACCGCCCGCCCGCCGCCGGCGAGGTGCCGCCTGGCTGCTGACGGTCGGCATGATCGCCGCCCTCGTCGGCCTCGTCCTGGCGTCCGGTGCCCTCGGGGCCTACCCGATCCCGGTCGGCGACGTCCTCGGCTCGATCCAGCACCGGATCGGACTCGGCGGAGCCTCCCTGGACCGGGTCGCCGAGTCGGTCCTGTGGAACGTCCGCTTCCCCCGCATCGTCCTCGCCCTGCTCGTCGGCGCCTCGCTCGGCTGCGCGGGCGCGCTGATGCAGGGTGTCTTCGGCAACCCGCTCGCCGAACCCGGCGTCATCGGCATCTCCTCGGGCGCGGCGGTGGGCGCCGTCTGCTGCATCTCGCTGGGGCTGAATTTCCTCGGCAACTGGACCGTCTCCGCCGCCGCGTTCGTCGCGGGGCTCGCCACCGTCCTGCTGGTCTACGGCATGTCGCGGTCCGGCGGCCGCAGCGAGGTCGTCACGCTGATCCTGACCGGCATCGCCGTCAACGCCTTCGCGGGCGCGATGATCGGCCTGTTCATCTTCTTCGCGGACACCGCAGCCGTGAACCAGATCGCCTTCTGGCAGCTCGGTTCCCTCTCCCAGGCCACCTGGCCCAAGGTCCTCGCCGTCCTGCCGTGCGCCCTCCTGGGCCTGGCCGCGGCCCCGCTCTACGCCCGCCGCCTGGACCTGCTGTCCCTGGGCGAACGCCCGGCCCGCCACCTGGGTGTGGACGTCGAACGGCTGCGCCTCGTCCTCGTCCTGGTGATCGCGCTCCTGACCGCCGCCGCCGTCGCGGTCTCCGGGATCATCAGCTTCGTCGGTCTGGTCGTCCCGCATCTGCTGCGGATGGCCGCGGGCCCCGGACACCGCTTCCTCATCGCGGGCAGCGCCCTCGGCGGGGCGGTCGTCCTGCTCGCCGGGGACCTGGCCGCCCGCACCCTGGCCGCACCCGCCGAACTCCCGCTCGGCGTCCTCACCGCGTTCCTCGGCAGCCCGGTCTTCTTCTGGCTGCTGCGCCGAACCCGCCGTACGCAAGGAGGCTGGGCATGAGATCCCTCTTCGCCGTCACCCGCCACCGTTCGCTCCCCGAGCCCTACGAGCCCGGCAGCACCATCGCCGAAACACGCGGCCTCCGGGTGCGACGCGGCTCCCGCGACGTCCTCACCGGCATCGACCTCACCGTCAGGACCGGCGAGGTGCTGGCCCTGGTGGGCCCCAACGGCGCCGGCAAGTCCACGCTCCTCGCCACCCTCGCCGCCGATCTGGCCCCGGACGCGGGCGAGGTACTGATCTGCGGACGCGCCGCCCGCGACTGGCCGCCCGCCGAACTGGCCCTGCGCCGCGCGGTGTTGCCCCAGGCCGCCGCGCTCGCCTTTCCGTTCCCCGTCGAGGAGGTGGTGCGGATGGGCCGCGCCCCATGGGCCGGCACACCGCGCGAGGACGAGGACGACGACGCCGTCGCCCGCGCCCAGGCCGCCACCGAGACCACCGGCTTCGCCACCCGCCCCTTCTCCGCTCTCTCCGGCGGCGAGAAGGCCCGGGTCGCGCTGGCGCGCGTACTCGCCCAGCGCACTCCGCTGCTCCTCCTGGACGAACCCACGGCCGCTCTCGACCTGCGTCACCAGGAACTCGTCCTGCGGGTCTGCCGCGAGCGGGCCGCGGCCGGCGACGCCGTCGTGGTCGTCCTGCACGACCTGGGCCTGGCCGCCGCGTACGCGGACCGTGTCGCGGTCCTGCACGACGGCCGCACCGCCGCCGACGGACCGTCGGCCGAGGTCTTCGAGGCCGAACTCCTCAGCCGCGTATACCGCCAGCCCGTCGAGGTGCTGCCTCACCCGCGCACCGGCGCCCCGCTCGTCCTGCCCGAACGCACGCTCTGAGCACAACGGCAACACCAATACAAAGGACCTCAACAAGCCATCCGGGGAAAGGGGTTCAGGACAGGCCGGTCGCCGCGGGACGCCGACGGGGGCGAAACCTGCCGGAAGCGTTGACGTGTCCTTGCCGGAAACCTATCTTCTGGTCGGACCTCCGCACAGCGTTCGTTATATCGAACACTCCGGCCGTCGAAGGGGACTTGCCGTGTTCCGTACCCGTCACTGGTACACGCCGGTGAACCGTCACAGCGGCAAGTGCCTTGACCTCGCGGGCGGTTCGACCGCCGACGGCGCCTACCTCCGCCAGTGGACCTGGCTCAACAACAACTGCCGGCAGTGGCGCCTCCAGCCCACCAACGCCTGACCGCCGCCGCCTGCCCACCACCGATCCGGGAGTGAGTACGAACATGAGCCGTCCCAGCCGACGTGTGGTGCTGACGGGCCTCGCCGCACTGGCCCTCAGCACCACCGGCACCCCCGCGCACGCGGCCGCCCCGGCCTCCCCCGCCGTGACCTTCACCAACCCCGTCGCCGAACAGCGCGCCGACCCGCACATCTTCAGACACACCGACGGCTACTACTACTTCACGGCGACCGTCCCCGCGTACGACAGGATCGTGCTCCGCCGCGCCACCACTCTCCAGGGCCTGTCCAGCGCCGCCGAGACCACCATCTGGAGCAAGCACGCCAGCGGCGAGATGGGCGCCCACATCTGGGCACCGGAGATCCATTTCGTCGACGGCAGGTGGTACGTCTACTTCGCCGCCGGAGCCTCCAACGACATCTGGAAGATCCGGCCGTACGTCCTGGAGTCGAGCTCCGCCAATCCGCTGACCGGCACCTGGACCGAGCGGGGCCGTATCGCGCTGCCGCTGGACACCTTCTCGCTCGACGCCACGACGTTCGTGGTGAACGGGACGCGCTATCTGAGCTGGGCGCAGAACGACCCGGCCGTCGGCGACGGCACCAACATCTACCTCGCCAGGATGGCCAACCCCTGGACGATCAGCGGGAGTCCGGTCCTGATCTCGCGGCCCACCAACGCCTGGGAGACGGTCGGCCACACCGTCAACGAGGGGCCCTCGGTCATCCAGCGGGGCGGCAGGGTCTTCATGACCTTCTCGGCCAGCGCCACCGACAGCAACTACTGCCTGGGCCTGCTGACCGCCTCCGCCTCGGCCGACCTGATGAACGCGGCCTCCTGGACCAAGACCCCGAACCCGGTCTTCACCAGCAACGCGGCCACCGGGCAGTACGGGCCCGGCCACAACACGTTCACCACGTCCGAGGACGGCAGGAGCGACATCCTCGTCTACCACGACCGCAACTACCGGGACATCAGCGGCGATCCGCTCAACGACCCCAACCGGCGCACCCGTTACCAGAAGCTGTACTGGAACGCCGACGGCACACCGAACTTCGGCATCCCGGTCGCCGACGGCCTCACCCCGGTCCGCTTCTCGTCCTACAACTACCCGGACCGGTTCATCCGGCACTGGGAGTTCCGCGCCAGGCTGGAGGCGAACGTCACCACCCTCGCCGACTCGCAGTTCCGGGTGGTGACCGGTCTCGCGGGCAGCGGCACGGTGTCGCTGGAGTCCGCCAACTTCCCCGGCTACAACCTCCGCCACAAGAACTACGAGCTGTGGGTGGAGAGGAACGACGGCACCGCCGCCTTCCGGTCCGACGCCTCCTTCCTGCGGCGCGCGGGACTCGCGGACACCGCCACCGGCGTCTCGTTCGAGTCGTACAACTTCCCCGGCCGCTACCTCCGGCACTACGCCAACCTCATCCAACTCCAGCCGGTCGGCACGGCCCTGGACCGCCAGGACGCGACCTTCTACGCCGAGTAGCCCCGTTCGCACCTCACCCCCGCAGAGACGAGGAACGCATGGCTCCGCACCTCTCCAGACGGTTCATGCTCCAGAGCGCGGCGCTGGCCGCGGCGGCACCGGCGCTCGCCCACGCCGGATCGGGGCGGGCCGCCGCCGCGATCCTGCCCGCGCCGGCCGCCTGGGCGCTCCGGCCCTTCGACCTCAAGGACGTCAGTCTCGGCCAGGGCGTCTTCGCCGCCAAGCGGCAGCTGATGCTCGCCCACGGCCGCGGGTACGACGTGAACCGGCTGCTCCAGGTCTTCCGCGCCAACGCCGGCCTGTCCACCGGCGGCGCGGTCGCCCCCGGCGGCTGGGAAGGGCTCGACGGGGAGGCCAACGGCAACCTGCGCGGCCACTACACCGGGCACTTCCTGACGATGCTCGCGCAGGCGTACGGCAGCACCGGCGAACAGCTCTTCGCCGACAAGGTCCGCGCCATGACCGGGGCGCTGACCGAGGTGCGGGCGGCCCTGCGCAGTGCCCCTGCGGTGCTCAGCGTGGCCGGGAGATTCGGCAAGGGCGCGGAGAACGTCCGGGGCTCCTACCAGTACGTCGACCTGCCGGCCGGCGTGCTCGGCGGCGCCTCCGCGATCACCCTGTCGGCCTGGGTGAAGCCCACCCACGACGCCAACTGGACCCGGGTCTTCGACTTCGGCAACGACACCACCCGCTATATGTACTTGGCCGCGCGCAACGCCACCGGCGTACCGCGCTTCGCGATCACGACGGGCGGTCCCGGCGGCGAGCAGGGCCTCGACGGCACCGCCGCACTTCCGTTGAACCGGTGGAGTCATCTGGCGGTGACGCTCACGGGGTCCGCCGGCACCCTCTACGTCAACGGCGCCGCCGTCGCCCGGAGTACGGCGCTGACCCTCACCCCGGCGGCCTTGGGCACCCTGGCCAACAACTGGCTCGGCCGCTCGAACTTCGGCGGCGACCCGGTGTTCGCGGGCGCCTACGACGAGTTCAACGCCTGGTCGCGGGCGCTGAGTTCCGCCGAGATCACCGCCCTGCAATCAGCTTCCGCCGCCAACTCGACGGCGGGCCGCGGCAATCTCGCCTCGTACGCCTTCGACGAGACCACGGGCGGAAGCTTCGCGGACGGTTCCGGCCGCGGCCTGACCGCGGCCCTGCGCCGAACCTGGGGCGGGCCCAGCCATCCCGGGTTCCTCGCGGCCTACCCCGAGACCCAGTTCATCGAGCTGGAGTCGATGACCAGCGGCGACTACACGCGGGTGTGGGCGCCGTACTACACCGCGCACAAGATCCTGCGCGGGCTGCTGGACGCCTACCTCCACGTCGACGACGCCCGCGCCCTCGACCTCGCCTCCGGCCTGTGCGACTGGATGTACTCGCGGCTCTCCAGACTGCCCGACGCCACCCTGCAACGCATGTGGGGCATCTTCTCCAGCGGCGAGTTCGGCGGCATCGTCGAGGCGATCTGCGATCTGCACGCCCTCACCGGAAAGGCCGAACACCTGGCGCTGGCCCGCCTGTTCGACCTGGACAGGCTCATCGACGCGTGCGCCGCGAACACCGACGTCCTCGACGGTCTGCACGCCAACCAGCACATCCCGATCTTCACCGGACTGCTGCGGCTGTACGACGCGACCGGCGAGCGGCGTTACCTGACGGCCGCGCGGAACTTCTGGGGCATGGTCGTACCGGTCCGGATGTACGGCATCGGCGGCACCAGCACGGCCGAGTTCTGGCGGGCCCGTGGGGTCGTCGCGGGGACGATCGGCGACACGACCGCGGAGACCTGCTGCGCGTACAACCTGCTCAAGCTGAGCCGGATGCTGTTCTTCCACGAGCAGGACCCGAAGTACATGGACTACTACGAGCGGGCCCTCTACAACCAGGTGCTCGGATCCAAGCAGGACAGGGCCGACGCGGAGAAGCCGCTCGTCACCTACTTCATCGGCCTGACACCCGGCCACGTCCGCGACTACACCCCGAAGCAGGGAACGACCTGCTGCGAGGGCACGGGCATGGAGAGCGCCACCAAGTACCAGGACTCGGTGTACTTCAAGGCGGCCGACGGGAGCGCGCTGTACGTCAACCTCTACAGTCCGACCACGCTGAACTGGGCCGAGAAGGGCGTCACCGTCACGCAGACCACCGACTACCCCCGCGAGCAGGGGACCACGATCACCGTCGGCGGCGGCAGCGCGGCCTTCGAACTGCGGCTGCGCGTGCCGTCCTGGGCGACGGCCGGCTTCCAGGTGACGGTCAACGGGGCCGCGGTGAGCGGGACTCCGGCCGCCGGGAGCTACTTCGCCGTCTCCCGGACCTGGAGCGCCGGTGACGTCGTACGCGTGACGGTCCCGTTCCGCCTGCGGGTGGAGAAGGCCCTGGACGACCCGACCCTCCAGACCCTGTTCCACGGCCCGGTCAACCTGGTGGCCCGCGACTCCGCGACGTCCTACCTCCCGTTCGGCCTCTACCGCAACGCCGCCCTCTCCGGCGACCTCCTGCCGACGCTCACCCCCGTGCCGGGTAAACCCCTCCACCACACCCTCGACGGCACCGAGTTCGCCCCCTTCTCCGAGGGCACCGAGGACCCCACACACGCCTACTTCCGGCGCACCGAACCCCGCGTCACCTTCGGCAACACGGACTCCGGCGTGTCCAACCCGTCCCGCCCGAACGGCACCACACTCCTCGATGAGATCTGGGCAGCGGCCCCGTTCCCCACCAAGACCGCCCTGATCACCCACGTACGAACCGTCGTGAACACGTGGGTGGCGGCAGGCCTCCTCACCTCCACCGACGGCCAACGGGTGATGACCACGGCACAGAACGCTTCTTACGTGGCCTGAGACACCGCCCGCCCGAACCACGGGACTGTGCGGCACGATCCCCGCGGGGCCATCATGGGGAGGTGAGAATCACGCCGGTGGTAGCCGCGCTCACCGGCACGTCGCTGGGAGCGCTCGCCTCCCTGATCGCCGCGGGGATCACCCAGCGGGCGACGACCCTGCGCGACCGTGAGCGCCGCCTGTGGGATCGGCGGGCGGACGCCTACAGCGACGTCATGGCCACGATCCACACCTTCGCCAGGCTCCGTGCGTACGCGTCGCGGACCGGCAGGCTTCCCAAGAGCCGGGGCCGCCAGGACGAGGCGACCGACTCGGCCGCCGCGCTGGCCGCCCGGATCGAGATCTACGGCTCCGAGGCGTTGCGCGGTGCCTGCGTGCGGTCGTTCGACGCGATGCAGGCCTGGATGAGCGCCTGGGAGCGCTGGCACAAGCAGGGCGAGGGGCATCGCCTGCCCAACGACGAGGACGCCCTGTGGCTGAAGTTCACCATGTGCGTGGAAGAGTCGAGAAAAGCGGACAGTCAACTTCTGGGACTTCTGCGCGACGATGTCCACGGTAAACCGCGCAAGAGGAAATTCAGGCGTTCTCGAGAGAGCACGTGACGGAACTGTCCGTCCGCTTTTCGAGAATTCCCGCGAGCATCCTCGGGAAAGGCCTCCCCCTACGAATCCCCTCGTCGCTACCATTGCGTCTTCCGGGTCGGGAAGCCCGGTTCGCTCAAGGGATCAGACGGGGGGACTGACCCGTGCTCCAGAACGAGTACCTGATCGACGTTTTCCTCGGGGACGAACGGCTGGGTTCCGGTTTGCGGTTCATGCGGAAATTCGCGCTGACCGCCGCCCACCGGCTCGGTGACAGCCTGCGGGGTTCCAGGCGCCGGAACGGTCTCAGGCTCGGCGACGGCACGCCCGTCGTCGTGGCGGACTACAACCTGACGTCGGATCTCGCCCTGCTGAGGCTGCTGCCCGACGACAGCGACGTGCCACTGCCCCGGGTCCGTTTCGACACCGCCAAACGCGAGGAGCCCTGGCGGACCGCCTATCAGCTGGCCGATCGTTCCAAGAGCCTCTACGGACATGTCGCCGACGCCGACGCGGTGTACCGGCGGACGGAGAGTCTGGTGGTCAAGGCCCTGCGGTTGCAGGTGGACAGCTCCCCCGAGGGGCACTCCGACTACGCCGGAAGTCCGATCGAGCGGACGAGGCAGTCCGGACCGCCGGTCGCCCTGGGACTGCTCGTCGAACCCCGGCCGCACCGCGACACCGAGGGCATCGCGTCCTTCGCCGGCACCGTGAGCGAGGCGGTCCGGCTCTTCAAGCACCATCTCGGTGCCGCCCCGACGCCCGGTGGCCAGGAAGGCGGTTCAGCCGCCCACGACTTCGGCGACGAGGGAGCGAAGGAGTACCCCACGGGGAAGAACGCCATAGAGAGGCACCTCGACAAAGCAGGCCTGATCAACATCGTGCGGGTGGACTGGACGCAGTGACGCTCGGCTGTACCCCTCGGGAGGACACCACGTGATCGCAATCGACAGTCCGTCCGACGCGATATCCGTGGCGGAGGGAATCCTGCTGCGGACGACCGATTCCCGCGCGGAGGACGAGATCCGTCTTTCCTCCTACGTCATGGCTCTCCGCGCCGACGACGAGGCCTGGGACGACGACGCGCACGCCATTCGCACCCTCATCAAGCTGGCGAAACTGCTGCTCAAGATCGGCCTCGGTCAACTCTCGGAAACCGTGGTCGACATGACGTTGTGGAACATGGAACTCACGGACGCGGACCAGGAGGGTTATCCGGAAGCAGAGCTCTGGAGTGAACTGGGGGCGCTGCTCTCCGAGCACGGCGATCTGGTGCGCGCCCGGTCGGTGCTGATCTCCGCACTCAACCGGTCCCTGCACTTCAAGAACGACGAGCGCCCCAGAATCATGGCCAACCTGAGCGCCGTCAGCTTACGTACGGGCGATGTGCGCGGTGCCAGGATCTGGGCCGCCAAGGCTCTGACCGCGCTGGGCGGCGACTGGCGCAGCGACCTGGAGACCCGCCTCATCGCCGACCGGGTCCGGGTGGAGACCGCCAAGGCCGGTGAGGACGTCCGTGAACTCCAGTACGCGGTGGCCGCCTTCACCGAGTCGGTCGGCGTCTTCACGGAGAGGAAGGGCGCCGCCCATCCCCGCGTTCTGGCGGCGCGGACCGCGCTGACCGCAGCGCGCTACAGACTCGCCTCCGCTACGCACGAGGTGGAGCAGAGCCAGGCGGAGCTCGACGAACTGGAGTTCCACCACCTGAACGCGTCGCTGCTGCTCGGACTGGACCACCGAGAGACCATCGCCGCCCAAGCCGCCCTGGCCACCGCGGAGTTCGACGCGGCGGGACAGGCCGGCTCGGCCAACAGTGTCCGCAGGCTGGCGGCCGTGGACGTCCTCGCGGAGGCGCTGGGGAAGGCTCCGGCCACGGGCGCGCAGAAGCATTCTCAGGCCGACGCGCTGCGCGACGCCCTGGCGGACATGCGCGCGTCCGCGGTGTCGGACGAGAAGCTGCCCTACCTCATCGAGCGGTGGTACAAGCCACAGGAGAACGCCGATCGCAACGACGCGAAGATGGCGGCGCTGGAGTCCGAGCGGCAGGTGATCCGGCTCATCGCGCACGCGGGTGCCTCCTACCTGCTCGCGACGCGGAATCTCTTCCAGTCGCGGATCATCCAGGCGCTCGAACGCGGAGTGCGGTTCCACGTCATCATCAGCAGTCCGTGGAACAGCCTCGCCGTGTTCATGCGCCCCGACGCCGCCACGGAACGGGCCAGTTTCCAGAACATCCTGAAGCTGGTGGAGACCAGCAAGTACTACCAGGAGACCTACAAGCCCGTGACCGAGTCGTACCTGAAGCTCAAGGAGAAGTACCCCCGGCTGATCGAACTGCGGCTCACGTCGATGGACATCTCCGGCACGACGCTGCTGACGTCGGGCATCGGGTTCTTCGAGCCGTACATCACGTCCAATCCCGAGCACCGCACCGGTCGGGGGCTCAACGCCTTCGAGGTGATGTTCTACAAGGACAGCCGGTATCACGCGGACAGCCTCGCGGAGTTCGAGACGCAGTGGAATCTGTCCAGTACGTGGGAGCAGTTCGAGAACTACCAGGGGCGCCACCGGGCGACGCTGGTGAGCGAGATGGACGCGCTGGCCGATGTCCAGGTACGGGGCGATCTCAGGGCAGGTGGAGAGCCCCGTCCCTGATGCTGCGCAGTACGCCTTCCGACCCGACGAAGAGCGGGTCGGGCAGTGCATCGAGGGGCCAGAACTCCCAGCGCTCGCAGCGGTCAGGCTCCCGCACGTGGATCTCGCCCGAGTAGTCGAGGATCTCCACGCCGACCTGCATGTGGTGGTTGGCGGCGGGGTCCGGGTCGGTCACACAGACCACGCGTGCTCCGGCGGCCTGGGCCCCGGTCTCCTCCGCGAGCTCACGGCACGCGGCCTCCGCCAGCGACTCGCCGACCTCCAGATGGCCGCCGGGCAGTCCCCAGGTGCCGTGTCCGAAGGTGTTGATCCTGCGCCCGAGAAGTACGTCATCACCGAGCCGGACGATCGCCTGCACTCCTACGCGTACGTGTTCCGTCATCGCACGCTCCTCATGCGTCGGGATAGGTGCCGAGAAAGTTGTCGATGTTTTTTGCCGGCTCGATCAGCTCCGCGGCCCGGAATCCCCCGTCGGCGAGCCTGTCGAAGAAGTTGCCGAGCCGCCGCTCCCCCTTCTCGTCGATGACGACGACCTCGCCGTCGGGATCGACGAAGAAGTAACTTCCGGTGCGGGTAGCGTTGCGGTACACGCGCAGTGCGACCCCCCGCTCTTCGGCCGCCGACTCGCATCGGGCGACGACGTCCTCGAACTCGTCGTCCCCCAGGGAGAGCCGGTCCGCGTTGTCGGCACCGTAGTTGGTCTCCGACATCTGGTAGACCTTCCAGACCTCGGGGAGCGAGGAGTCCTCGTCGATGAGGTCCAGGACGCGCGGCGCTCCGGAGACATTGCGGCGCGTGACGACGGTGCCGAGCTTCACCTGCACCTGCCGGTGGTTCTTGCGCACCTCTCGCAGAAGGTCGAGGACCTTCTCCCGGTGACGCGCGACACCCGTGCGGAGTTCTCGGTGTTCCTTCGCGTCCGCGGACTCCAGAGGAAGGGCGATCCACGAGAGGTGCGGCAGCACACGCTCCATCCGCTTCAACGGCGCGAGCCCGTTCGTACTCAGGACGACCCTGATGGGGAGCCCTTCCGCGCGCGGACCGCTCAGCGTCTCCGTGAGGTCGGCCAGATACGGCAGCAATGTCGGCTCGCCTCCCGAGATCACCGATCCCTGCACCCCACCTTCCCGCAGAGCCTCGGCGATCCGTAAAGCGTCCGCCGCGCCCATGGAAGGGACTTCGTGGCGTGGCCCGAAGCAGAAGGGGCAGGTCAGATTGCATCTGCCAATTGGCCGCAGATCCACGAAGGGCGGAAGTTGCACTGACGCAGGCTAGCCGAAGTTACACGGGCGTACTTCAGCGACTCCCGGGGCGTATGCGACCACCATTCCGGCATTCGAACTGTTGCCTACGCCTTCGGGACTCTGCCCCGCTCCTTCTCCCCTCATGCGCGGGGCGGGCGCCGCCGCGTCGGGGGCGGCAGCGTGTTCCAGCCGGAGCCGCGGCCCTCCAGGGCGCTTTGCCCTCCCGATGTGGAGATGACATGAGACTGGCACCCGATTCAGATGGCTGGCTAGTAATCCATGTCGTGTTCGGCGGTCCGCGGAACCCCTCCCCTGCCTACGATCATCACCGTGGCCCTGGTCCTGCTGGAACGCGTGTCCCCCTCCCCCGTCGATCTGAGCTGGCGGCGGCTCACCGAGTGGCGTCGGCATGCCGATGTGGTCCCGTTGACGCGGGTCACGGTGGCCACCGCGCCGCCGACCCGTGTGGGCACCGTCTTCGTGGCCCGCTCGGGTGTGGGCCCCGTGGCGTTCGACGACCCGATGGAGGTCGTCGTGTGGCGGCCCCCGCAGGACGGCGGTCCCGGGCTGTGCCGACTGGTCAAGCGGGGCTCGTTCGTCAGGGGCTGGGCCGAGATCGAGGTGCGTCCGGAGGCCGGCGGGGGGTCGCGGGTGGTGTGGCGGGAGGAGATCAGGGTGCGGTGGGTCCCCGGGGTCCTCGATCCGGTGCTGGCGCGGGCCGGTCGGTCGATGTTCGGGCGGGCGGTGGAGGGGTTGCTGCGGGAGGAGTGAAGCGGGCCGGCGGTGAACGTCAGCCCAGGATCGGCGGGTTGGCGAACCGTACGAGTTCCAGAGCCTGTTCCGGGAACCAGTCGCCCGCGGCGGGGTCGATCATCGCGCGCTCAGGGTCCTGGGGGCCCGGCGTGCCGCGCAGACAGAGGCCGTCGGACTCGCCCGGGGTCTTGATCCACAGGCGGGCGTCCTGCAACGGGTCGCCGGTACGCAGGGTCGGGCGGGCACCCAGGCCGCGGTCGGGCGGATTGCACCAGTCCTGTGGGTCCGTGTACTTGCCCGCGGGAGGCGTCCAGGGGCCCCGTCCGTTGCGGCTGGAGTCCGTGACGAAGTGCTTCATGCGGGACGCGGGCACGTGGACGTGGGAGTCCAGCCAGGCCTGGGCGTCGGCTCGCGGCCACCACTGGTGGGGACAGGCCGCGACGTCGCCGCCCGCGCCGACGTACGCCAGGCACGACGAGATCAGCTTGCCGTACCAGGAGTTGGCGTCGTCGGTCTGGTAGTTCGAGGCGTTGGTGTAGAAGCCGGAGGCACGAGCGATGCCGCCCTTGATCAGGCGCGGCACGATGGAGTTGACGGTGTGCCAGCCGGAGTGGCCGGTGTCGAGGTACACACGCGTTCCGGGCAGCGGTTCCAGCGCGGACACCGCGTAGTTGACCTCCGTGTACCGGGCCGCGGTCCTCGTGCCCTGCGCGTCGTCCTGGCCGCAGTCGGCGGGCAGCAGGGCCAGCGCGTCGGGTTCGAGGGTGACCAGGGCGTCACGGCCTCCGATGCCGCGCGCGACCGCGTCGATCCACGCCTTGTACTCCGCCGTATTCGAGGCCCCGCCCCCCGAGTAGTTGGAGCAGTCGCGTCCGGGGATGTTGTAGAGCGCGAACGCCGGGATCGCGTCCTGACGGTCCGCGTCCCGCGTCACCTCCCGGATCAGCCGCTCCACCTGGGCCGGGGTCTGGTCGCCGTACCAGACGGCCTGCGGGGTGTTCACCATGGCCACGATCCTTGCGGCGTCCAGGAGTTGACCCGCACGGGCGAGTTCGAACGCCTGCCGGTACGCCGCCGGGTTGGCGTCAGGGACGTACAGGGAGGCGCCGTGGCCGAGTTCCTCCGACAGCGAGGGACCACGGCCGAGGCTCTCCGCGGCCCGGGATGCGGGCGGCGCGAGACAGAGGGCGGCCAGTGCGAGCGAGAGGGCGGCAAGCCACGCAGAGGTACGTCTCATCCGGGTTCACTCCTGGGTCGCACGGTCACGGGGGACTTGCGGGAGCGCTCCCACAGGAGACTCGTCGAGCGGCCCGCGCGCGTCAATACATGGCGCGGGAGATTGACGCGTACGGGTACGAGTGACGAGTAGAGGTGACGAGTACGAGTCACGGATACCAGTGAGGAGCCCGCGCTCGTACAACGACGGACCCCCGGCGGGCGTAACCGAACGCCCGCGACCGTACACACGTCCTCAGGCCACCGACCCGATCCGTCCCACCGACGCCGAGGACGCCACCGCCTCGTGGTGGATCGGCGTGTGCGCCCCGGTCAGCGAAACCCCGCTCCCCCCGCGCCGGTTGGCGACGATCTCGGCAGCGATGGACAGGGCCGTCTCCTCGGGCGTACGTGCGCCCAGGTCCAGCCCGATCGGGGACCTGAGCCGCGTCAGCTCCAGCTCGGTGACGCCGACTTCGCGCAGCCGGTCGTTGCGGTCCAGGTGGGTACGGCGTGACCCCATCGCCCCCACGTAGGCGACCGGGAGGCGCAACGCGAGCTGGAGCAGCGGTACGTCGAACTTGGCGTCGTGGGTCAGGACGCACAGCACCGTCCGGGAGTCGACCTCGGTGCGGGCCAGGTACTCGTGCGGCCACTCGACGACGATCTCGTCGGCGTCGGGGAACCGGGCGGCCGTCGCGAAGACGGGGCGGGCGTCGCACACCGTCACGCGGTAGCCGAGGAAGCGGCCGACGCGTACCAGCGCCGAAGCGAAGTCGATGGCGCCGAAGACGATCATCCGGGGCGGCGGGACCGACGACTCCACCAGAACCGTGAGCGGTGCTCCACAACGAGAGCCCTGCTCTCCGATCTCCAGGGTGCCGGTGCGGCCGGCGTCCAGGAAGGCCCCCGCCTCGCCCACCACGGTCCGGTCCAGCTCGGGATGGGCGCCGAAGCCACCCTCGTACGACCCGTCGGGGCGCACCACCACCGCGCGCCCCAGCAGTTCGGCCGGACCGCTCACGATCCGGGCGACCGCGGCGGCCTCCCCGCCCGCCGCCGCGGCCAGCGCGGCGGCGAGCACGGGCCGGGCGGGATCCCCGGAGCGGACCGGCGTCACCAGGATGTCGATGACGCCGCCGCAGGTGAGCCCCACGGCGAAGGCGTCGTCGTCGCTGTAGCCGAAGCGTTCGAGGACCGGCTCCCCGTCCTCCAAGGCCTGTCGGCACAGTTCGTAGACGGCGCCCTCCACGCAGCCGCCGGAGACCGAGCCGATCGCCGTGCCGTCGGAGTCGACGGCGAGCGCGGCGCCCGGTTGGCGGGGCGCGCTGCCGCCGACGGCCACGACGGTGGCGACGGCGAAGTCGCGTCCCGCCTCGGCCCACCGGTGCAGCTCTTCGGCGATGTCCAGCATCTCTCGGTCTCCTCGGGCGAGTTGCGGCGGTTGCAGCGGTAGCGGCGGTTGCGTGGAGGGATCCGGCGGGCGGGTCAGCGCACGCCCATCCAGCTCTCGATCGGGTTGAGGGCGAAGAAGACGACGAAGATCACCGTCAGGCCCCACATGAACGCCCCGATCTCCCGGGCCCTGCCCTGTGCGATCTTGATGGCGACGTAGCTGATCACTCCGGCGGCGACACCCGCGGTGATGGAGTACGTGAACGGCATGATCACGACGGTCAGGAAGACCGGGATCGCGGTGGCGCGGTCGGCCCAGTCCACGTGCCGGGCGTTCATCATCATCATGGCGCCGATGACGACGAGCGCGGCGGCGGCGACCTCGCCGGGAACGATCGCGGTGAGCGGGGTGAAGAACAGACAGGCCGCGAAGAACAGGCCGGTGATCACGGAGGACAGGCCCGTACGGGCGCCCTCCCCGACGCCCGTCGCCGACTCCACGAAGACCGTCTGGCCCGACGCGCCGGCCACCCCGCCGACCGCTCCGCCCGCGCCGTCGATGAACAGCGCCTTGGACAGGCCCGGCATCCGGCCCTGCGCGTCGGCGAGCTTGGCCTCGGTGCCGACGCCGATGATCGTGGCCATCGCATCGAAGAACCCGGCGAGCACGAGGGTGAAGACAATCATGCCGACGGTCATCGCACCGACCTGGCCCCAGCCGCCGAACTCGACGTCGCCGAAGAGCGAGAAGTCCGGCATCGAGACCGCGCTGCCGTGCAGTTCGGGGGCGCCGCTCGCCCACTGCTTCGGGTCGATCACGTCGAGGGCGTTGAGGACGACGGCGACGACGGTGCCCGCCACGATGCCGATGAGGATCGCGCCGGGGATCGCCCTGGCCTGGAGCATGAAGATCAGCAGCAGGGTCGCGGCGAAGAGCAGTACCGGCCAGCCGGCGAGCTCACCGGCCGGGCCGAGGGAGACCGGGGTGGCCACGCCCTGGTGGACGAAGCCCGCCTTCACCAGGCCGATCAGCGCGACGAACAGGCCGATGCCCATGGTGATCGCGTGTTTCAGCGCCAGCGGGATCGCGTTCATGATCATCTCGCGCAGGCCGGTGACGACCAGGAGCATGATGACGACGCCGTACATCACGCACATGCCCATCGCCTGCGGCCAGGTCATCTGCGGGGCGACCTGCGAGGACAGCACGCCGGACACGGAGAGTCCGGCGGCGAGGGCGAGCGGCACCTTGCCGAAGAAGCCCATGAGGAGGGTGGTGAACGCCGCCGCGAACGCGGTCGCGGTGATCAGCGCCTGCTGGCCGAGCGTGTTCCCGGCCGCGTCCTTGCCGGACAGGATCAGCGGGTTGAGCAGCAGGATGTACGCCATCGCCATGAAGGTGGTGGTGCCGCCGCGCACCTCACGCGCGACGGAGCTTCCCCGCTGGGATATGTGGAAGTACCGGTCGAGCCAGGACCGGCCGGCCGGGACGCGGCTACCCGCGCCCGCGTCCTCAGCGACGGTCTTCGGCTCCAGTGACTGCTGGGTCATGTGGGCCTGCTCCCAAGGTTCAAAGGGACACCCGTGTCGACCGCCCTGACGGTCGATCAGCCACTTGGGTGGCTGCGGGATTTGGGAAGGAACTTCGGCCGCACGACCCGGGGGACGGCCCGAGACGAACGTGGGGTTTGCGTGTGCGTGGCTGTGCTTCAAGTGCCGCGAGCGGTGCGGTACTTGAGTACTCCGGGCGGCGCGGCGAAGTGTGACGTTCCCTGCGCCGCCCGGAGGGTCCTGTGCGGCGCCCGGAGAGTCCGGTGCCGCGAACTGGGCCCTGGGGGCCTATGCGGTGCCGGTCAGGTGTTCAGGCCGTACCGGCGTCCGGTTGAGCTGCAGACCCGTCGCGTTCCGGATCGCCGCGAGGACGGCCGGGGTCGACGACAGGGTCGGGGCCTCGCCGATGCCACGGAGCCCGTACGGGGCGTGGTCGTCGGCGAGTTCGAGCACGTCGACCGGGATGGTCGGTGTGTCGAGGATGGTGGGGATCAGGTAGTCCGTGAAGGAGGGGTTGCGCACCTTCGCGGTGACCGGGTCGACGATGATCTCCTCCATGACCGCCATGCCCAGGCCCTGGGTGGTGCCACCCTGGATCTGGCCGATGACGGACAGCGGGTTGAGCGCCTTGCCGACGTCCTGGGCGCAGGCCAGTTCGATGACCTTCACCAGGCCGAGTTCGGTGTCCACCTCGACGACGGCGCGGTGCGCGGCGAACGAGTACTGGACGTGCCCGTTGCCCTGGCCGGTGCGCAGGTCGAAGGGCTCGGTCGGGCGGTGCCGCCATTCGGCCTCGACCTCGACGGCCTCGTCCTCCAGGATGTCGACCAGGTCGGCGAGGACCTCGCCCCCGTCGGTGACGACCTTGCCGCCCTCCAGGAGCAGTTCGGCGGTGGCCCAGGCGGGGTGGTAGGTGCCGAGCTTGCGGCGGCCGATCTCCAGGACCTTCTCGCGGACGAGCTCGCAGGAGTTCTTGACGGCGCCACCGGTGACGTACGTCTGACGCGACGCGGACGTCGAACCGGCGCTGCCCACCTGTGTGTCGGCCGGGGCGATGGTGACCTGCGTGACACCCAGTTCGGTGCGGGCGATCTGCGCGTGGACGGTGACGCCGCCCTGGCCGACCTCCGCCATCGCGGTGTGCACGGTGGCCACCGGTTCCCCGCCCACGACTTCCATACGGACGCGGGCGGTTGAATAGTCGTCGAAGCCCTCGGAGAAGCCGACGTTCTTGATGCCGACCGCGTAGCCGACACCTCGTACGACGCCTTCGCCGTGGGTGGTGTTGGAGAGGCCGCCCGGCAACTGGCGTACGTCGGAGCCCTCGGAGCTCTCCCACTGGCGCTCCGGCGGCAGCGGCATCGCCTTGACGCGGCGCAGGATCTCCGCGACGGGCGCCGGGGAGTCCACGGCCTGCCCGGTCGGCAACAGGGTGCCCTGTTCCATCGCGTTGAGCTGGCGGAAGGCGACCCGGTCCATGCCCACCTCGTCGGCGAGCCTGTCCATCTGGGCCTCGTAGGCGAAGCACGCCTGTACCGCGCCGAAGCCGCGCATGGCGCCGCAGGGCGGGTTGTTGGTGTAGAGCGCGACGGCCTCGATGTCGACGTCGTCGATGACGTACGGGCCGGCGCCCAGCGAGGCCGCGTTGCCGACGACCGCCGGGGAGGCGGAGGCGTACGCGCCGCCGTCCAGGACGATCCGGGCCTTCAGGTGCGTGAGCTTGCCGTCCTTGGTCGCCCCGTGCTCGTAGTAGAGCTTGGCGGGGTGGCGGTGGACGTGCCCGAAGAAGGACTCGAAGCGGTTGTAGACGATCTTGACGGGCTTGCCGGTGCGCAGGGCCAGCAGACAGGCGTGGATCTGCATCGACAGGTCCTCGCGTCCGCCGAACGCGCCGCCGACGCCCGAGAGCGTCATACGGACCTTGTCCTCGGGCAGGCCGAGGACGGGCGCGATCTGCTTGAGGTCCGAGTGCAGCCACTGGGTGGCGACGTAGAGGTCGACGCCGCCGTCCTCGGCGGGCACGGCGAGGCCGGACTCCGGGCCGAGGAAGGCCTGGTCCTGCATGCCGAAGGTGTACTCGCCCCTGACCACGAAGTCGGCTTTCTTGGCGGCCTGTTCGGCGTCGCCGCGGACGATCGGCTGGCGGTGCACGATGTTGGGGTGGCTCACATGGCCGATGTGGTGGTCGTCGCGGCCCTCGTGGATGAGGATCGCGTCGGGCGCGGTCGCGGACGCCTCGTCCGTGATGACCGGCAGTTCGCGGTACTCGACCCTGATCTTCGCGGCGGCGCGGCGCGCGGTCTCCGGGTGGTCGGCGGCGACGATCGCGACCGGCTCGCCGTGGTGGCGGACCTTGCCGTGGGCGAGGACGGGGGTGTCCTGGATCTCCAGGCCGTAGTTCTTCACGTCGGTCGGCAGGTCGTCGTAGGTCAGTACGGCGTAGACGCCGGCCTGGGCGAGTGCCTCGGAGGTGTCGATGGAGACGATCTCGGCGTGGGCGACGGTCGAGCGCAGGATCTGGCCCCAAAGCATGTCCTCGTGCCACATGTCGGAGGAGTACGCGAACTCGCCGGTGACCTTCAGGGTGCCGTCCGGGCGCAGCGTCGACTCGCCGATGCCGCCCTTGGTCCTGGAGCCCTGGGTGATGTTGGTGGGTGTGCCTGTCGTTCCCATGGTCAGACCGCCTCGGACTGCCGGGCGGCCGCGAGGCGGACCGCGTCCATGATCTTCTCGTAGCCGGTGCAGCGGCACAGGTTGCCCGAGAGCGCCTCGCGGATGTCCGCGTCGCTCGGGGTCGGGTTGTGCTCCAGCATCTCGTCGGCCGCGACCAGCAGACCGGGGGTGCAGAAGCCGCACTGGACGGCGCCGGCGTCGATGAACGCCTGCTGGATGGGGGCGAGTTCACCGCCCTCGCCGGTGTGGGAGTCCTGCGGTTTCGCCTCCCACCGCTTTGCCTGGTCCAGGCCGGTGCCGCACGCTCCCGTACCGCAACCGCCTTGCTCGGCCCGCTGCTTGGCGTACTCCGCGAGCCCTTCCACCGTGACGACCTCGCGCCCTTCGGCCTGGCCGGCCGCGACGAGACACGAACACACCGGCACGCCGTCGAGGCGGACCGTGCAGGAACCGCACTCGCCCTGCTCGCAGGCGTTCTTGGAACCGGGCAGGCCCATCCGCTCCCGCAGTACGTACAGCAGGGACTCGCCCTCCCACACGTCGTCGGCTTCCTGCTGACGGCCGTTGACCGTGAAATTGACGCGCATTACGCGACTCCCTCCGTGTGGGCGGCGCCGCCGCGGTACGACTCCCAGGTCCAGGTGAGCGTCCGGCGGGCCATGATGCCGACCGCGTGACGGCGGTAGCTCGCCGTGCCGCGTACGTCGTCGATCGGGTTGCAGGCGGCGGCGCACAGGTCCGCGAACTGCTTGGCGACCGACGGGGTGATGATCCGGCCGTTGTCCCAGAAGCCGCCCTCTTCGAGCGCCGCGTTCAAGAACTCCTCGGCGGTCTTGGCGCGGACGGGCGTGGGCGCGGCGGAGCCGATGCCGGTGCGGACCGTGCGGGTGGACGGGTGCAGTGCGAGGCCGAAGGCGCAGACCGCGATGACCATGGCGTTGCGGGTGCCGACCTTGGAGTACTGCTGCGGGCCGTCCGCCTTCTTGATGTGTACGGCCCTGATGAGCTCGTCGGGAGCGAGCGCGTTGCGCTTCACGCCGGTGTAGAACTCGTCGATCGGGATCAGCCGCGTGCCGCGTACGGACTCGGCCTCGACCTCGGCGCCCGCCGCGAGGAGGGCGGGGTGGGCGTCACCGGCCGGGGAGGCGGTGCCGAGGTTGCCGCCGACGCCGCCGCGGTTGCGGATCTGCGGGGAGGCCACCGTGTGGGAGGCGAGGGCCAGGCCGGGCAGCTCGCCGCGCAGGTGTTCCATGATCTTGGTGTAGGGGACGGAGGCGCCCAGGCGCACGCTCTCCTCGCCGGCCTCCCAGTCGCTCAGCTCGCCGACGCGGTTCAGATCGAGGAGGTACTCGGGCCTGCGGTGGTCGAAGTTGATCTCGACCATCACATCGGTGCCACCCGCAATCGGCACAGCGGTGGGGTGCTCGGCCTTCGCGGCGAGCGCCTCCTCCCAGCTGGCGGGGCGAAGGAAGTCCATGAGTGGCTCTCTTCATTCGTGTCGTGGTGGTCGCAGTGGTTCTGATCAAGCCAGATCGTGTGCGGCGGGCCCGGCTCGTTCATGAGTTGTTTACGCGGAGTGGGGCCAGTACACAGCGCGGTGCTCCATGGGGGTCAGTCACTGAAACCATGAAGGAGTTGGCTGGCCAGGGCGCGCATCTTGTAGATTCGTATGAACGGAGGTCATCAGAAACCTCTCTGTTTTTCCCTGGAAACAGTGAGCACAGCTCTCGAAAGCCCAGGACACAGGCTCAGGCGGGCGGAAACCCCGCCCGCGGGGTTCTCACCCCGGAGCCATCCAGATCCATCGTAGATTTCGAGACAAAGATCGGCGGCGACGAGAATGCGGCTGCGCGCACTGCTGGACACCGACGCGCTGGGCCTGCGGCTGCTCGGCGGCGAGGACGAGCTGGACCGCACCGTACGCGGTGTGATGACCACGGACCTCAAGGACCCCAGCCGTTACCTCTCGGGCGGTGAGCTGGTCCTCACCGGTCTCGCCTGGCGGCACGACGCCGCGGACTCCGAGCCCTTCGTACGCATCCTGGCGGGCGCCGGGGTCGCGGCGCTGGCCGCCGGTGAGGCGGAGCTCGGCGACGTGCCGGACGATCTGGTCCAGGCCTGCGTCCGGCACCGGCTGCCGCTGTTCGGGGTGAACGAGTCGGTGGCCTTCGCGACGATCACCGAGCACGTCGTACGGCAGGTCTCGGGCGAGCGGGCCGGGGATCTGGCGGCCGTGGTGGACCGGCACCGGCGGATGATGACGTCGGGACCTGCCGGGGGCGGCCCCGACGTGGTGCTCGACCTGCTCGGCTCCGACCTGGACCTGCGGGCCTGGGTGCTGTCCCCCACCGGCCGGCCCATCGCGGGTTCGAAGCTCGCGGGGGCCGCGCTGCCCGCGGACGTCTGCGGGCAGCTGGCCGCCGAGCACCTGGCGGCGGCGCGCACCGGGCGCCGGGGCCCGCACCGGGTCACGGTGGGCACGACGACGTACTCGCTCTTCCCGATCCCCTCCGCGGGCCGCTCCACGGGCGCGTCCCGGGACGTGCGCGAGACGGTGCTCTCGGACTGGCTGCTCGCGGTGGAGGCGGACGCCGGGGACTGGCCCGAGGAGCGGCTCGACCTCCTTCAGGGGGTCACCCAGCTGATCTCGGTCGAGCGGGAGCGGCGGGACGCGGCGCGCACGGTGCGGCGGCGGCTCGCGCAGGAGGTCCTGGAGCTGGTGCAGACGGGCGCCCCGCCCGCCGAGATCGCGGCGCGGCTGCGGGTGGCCGCTCCGGTGCTGCTGCCGGGGCTGGGCGCGGCCCCGCACTGGCAGGTGGTGGTGGCCCGGGTCGAGTGGGACGGCGGGGACATCGAGGGCGGGCCGGTCGCCCAGGCGCTCCTGGAGGAGATCCTCGTCAATCCGCTGGCGGCGGGCCCCGAGCACTCCGACCGCATAGCCGTCGCCCACACCGGTGAGGAGGCGATCGCCCTCCTCGCGCTTCCCGCGGTGTCCTCGGAGCACGACGGCTCGGAGAGCGGGCTGCTCGCGGACACGCTCCTGGAGGCCGTACGGGATCCACTGACGGCGGGCCTGAACGACGACGGGCGGCTCACGCTCGGCGTCAGCGCCGCCGTGCACTCGGCGGAGGGGCTGCGCGGCGCGCTGGAGGAGGCCCGGCACGCCCGCCGGGTCGCCGCGGCGCGGCCCGGACGGGTGTGCGCGGCCGGGCACCAGGAGCTGGCCTCGCACGTGCTGCTGCTGCCCTTCGTGCCGGACGACGTGCGGCGGGCGTTCACGGCCCGGCTGCTCGATCCGCTGCGGGACTACGACCGGCGCCATCGCGCCGAGCTGATTCCGACCCTGGAGGCGTTCCTCGACTGCGACGGTTCCTGGACCCGTTGTGCCGCGCGTCTGCACCTGCACGTCAACACGCTGCGCTACCGCGTTGGCCGGATCGAGCAGTTGACGAGTCGTGACCTTTCCCGCCTGGAGGACAAGCTGGACTTCTTCCTGGCACTGAGAATGAGCTGATTTCCGGTTCCCGGGATGCGCGGCACGACATCCACGACTTTGTGAAATCCTTCACCCACCCCCTTGGCCGGGCCCCGCGATCCGTGCTGAGATGCCACCACTCAACAGCTCAATGGTGTGCTCGGGGAGGGCAACGTGGCGCATTCCGCCATGTCTGGTTCCGGAACGACCGCAGGTGACGATCCACTCCAGACCGCGGTATGGCGGTTGCGCTCGCGCGCCTGCTGGGCCGATGCCGCGGCGCTGCTCGATCCGGGCAGCGCGGAACCGGCGCTCCAGAGAGCGTCGCTTCTCGTGGAGGGGTGCCTCTATACCGAGCAGGGCTGGGCCGAGGCGGAGGACGCGCTGCGGACGGCGGAGGCGGTGGCCCAGAGCGACGACGAGCGGGGCGCGGCGGCGTGCGAGCGCGGGCAACTGGCGTACGCGGCGACGCTGCTGGGGGTACGGGACCGGGCGGACGAGGCGCGGGCCGCGCTGAGCCGGGCCGCCGCGCTGATCACGCCGGGGGCGCCTGCGCGGGCGCTGCTGGACTTCCGGCGCGGTCTGGTGGCCCAGAACCTGGCGCACTCGCCGGAGTCCGCGCGGGCCGCCTACCGGCGCGCCCACGCCGGTGCGACGGCGCAGGACAACCCGTTGCTGCTCTCCTTCACCTGGCGCCATCTCGCCGGACTCGCCCTTCAGGAGGGCGAGTTGGCGGAGGCGCGGCACGGATTCGCCGAATCTCTGCGTATCCGCGAGGAGTTGGGCTTCCTCGTCGGTACGGTTCCGGCGCTGGCCTCGCTCGCGGACGCCGAGTCCGAGCCGGAGGCGTCCCGGCTGCGGGCCGAGGCGGCACGGCTGTTCCGGCTCCTGGGCGGCGTACCGACCTGGCTGGCCCAGCAGTTGAACCCGCCGGCCGCCACGGCATAAGCGGGCGGGCCTAGCTGTTCTGGACGCGCGCCCAGAGGCCCTGGGCGAACGTCTCGACGGTGGTGCGGAGTTCGGGGTCGCGGGCCAGGTACACGACCGCGGCCACGAGCACCACGAGCGTCAGGAGACCGCGCAGCCCGCCGCCCTGGCCGTGGCGGGCGGACGCGGGGTAGTGGTGCTGGGCCGCGCCACCGTGCCGGGCGTGGGCGCGGCCCAGCTCGCTCATGTCTCGGTGCTGGCGCACATGGTCCTGATGGATCCGCTGCGCGTGCTGCGAGGCCTGCTGAGCCTGCTGCTGCGCCGTCCAGGACGGGTCGGGCATGGGTCCCACCTCCGAGTTCGTTCCGACTCACACCGAGTACACGAGGCCACGCCCACCGCCCACCCCGGGTTCCCCGCCCCGACGCCACGTAGCGCACCCCGCACGGAGCCGTGACACACACGGGAGGAAGGGGACATACCGGGGACGGGGGCGGCCGGCAGGCCGGCGGCCACGGCTCGGCCGCGAGAGACGGGGCCCGGACGGGCCAGGTGGGCGAGGCCCGCGGCAAACCGTCGCTCGTCGCCCGCTGCTACGCGCCCGCGAAGTGTTCCCGGACCAGGGACTGCACGACCGGCAGGTTCTGGGCGGTCAGGGCTTCCAGGAGGGCGGTGTGTTCGGCGGCGTCGGCGACGAGGTCGGCGCGGCCTCGGGTGGCGGGGCCGCCGACCAGGGGCCACTGGGCGCGGCGGTGGAGGTCGTCGGCGATGCGGACGAGCTGTTGGTTGCCCGCGAGGGCGAGGACCGCGCGGTGGAAGACGCGGTCGGACTCGGCGTAGGTCGCGCGGCAGCCGAGGGACGCGGCCCGTACCGTCGCGTCGGCGAGCGGGCGCAGCTCGGCCCAGCGCGCGGCGGGCACCGTGCGGGCCAGTCGCAGCATCACCGGGACCTCGATGAGGGCGCGGATCTCGGCGAGCTCGGCCAGCTCGTGGGTGCCGCGTTCGACGACCCGGAAACCCCGGTTGGGCACGACCTCGACGGCCCCTTCGAGCGCGAGCTGCTGCATCGCCTCGCGTACGGGTGTCGCGGAGACCCCGAAGCGCTCGCCGAGCAGGGGCGCCGAGTAGACCTCACCGGGCGCGAGTTCGCCCGCGACGAGCGCGCCACGCAGGGCGTCCAGGATCTGCCCGCGTACGGACGCGCGCTGGACGACGGGACGCGCGCTCTCGGCCCGGGGGCGCGGGATCGGCGGCGGCTCGCTGTGCGTGTGCTCACCACGGGCGGCCGATCCGCGGACCTCGGCGTCGGCGGCCGCACCGGAGGAAGCGCCCGGCGCCACCCCCGCGGCGGCGTTCCGCTCCCGCTCCCGTTCCACGTCGGCCGCCTGCGGCTGCGCGGGCACCCGGGTACTCGCCGTGCGGACATCGGGGATTCCCACCCCGGGGGAGCCGTGCGCGCCGCGCGGACCGGCCTGCTCCACGGGGACCTCCTCCGGGCTTGTCGGCACTTGGGGGTCAATGCCGTGGTTGTCACTCGTCCGTCAAGACCATAGGCCCAGTCGCCGCCAGTTCAAACATGGACCGTACCGGGTAAGGTAAGGCTTACCTGTCAACGATCGGGAAGCGATGGTCCCCGCATGCACGCTCTCGCACCGGCCGCAGACACCTCAACCCTCATAGCCGCAGGCACCTCAACCCTCACAGGGGACCGCCCGGCCCCCTCTGTCGTCACGGACGCGTACGCCCGGCTGACCGAGGTTTATCCCGACCTGAGCGTCATCGAGCTCGGTCCCGGCGAGCCGGCCCCCCGGGGCGCCGGCTGGGTCGGCGTCGCGGGGCTCGCGGCGGGCGGGTCCGACCTCGACGCGTTCCTGGCGTGGGACGAGGCACAGGTGATCGAGGACTACGGACAGCGGGCCCGCCCCAACGTGGTGGCCAGCTTCGGACTGCACCGCTACGCCTGGCCGGCCTGCCTCCTGATCACCGTGCCGTGGTTCCTCCAGCGCCGCGTACCCCGCTTCCCTGTGGAGCACGTCACATTCCAGCGCACCCTCGGCCGCCTGGCGGTGCGGACCGGCGAGTTCGCCTGCCTGCCCGACGACCCGGCGGCAACCCTGCCCGGCGCCCGGGTCGTACCGGACGAGGAGGCTCTGCGGGCAGAGGTACGGGCCGCCGTGGCCGAGCACCTGGAACCGGTCCTCGGCGGCTTCGGACCGCGCATGCGGCGGCGCGGCCGCGCCCTGTGGGGCATGGCGACCGACGAGATCGTCGAGAGCCTCTGGTACATCGCCGGCCTCCTCGGCGAGGAGCGGCGCGCGATGGACGAGCTGAGGCTGCTGCTGCCGGGCACCACCGGGCCCTACGCCGGTTCCGCCGCGTTCCGCGAACTGACCGGCGAGGACGGGCAGCCGCTGGCCACCCGCGACCGCGTGAGCTGCTGCCTCTTCTACACGCTGCGCCCCGAGGACACCTGCGCCACCTGCCCGCGCACCTGCGACGCGGACCGCCTCACCAAGTTGTCCGTCGCCGCCGCCAGTTGAGGCACCCCGGCACGGTCCACCCCCGCGCATACCGTAAGATCAACTCCCACGGGACTCCCTCACGGGCGCCCCGGAGGTTACAGCTGCTTCACAACTTCCTCACTTGTCGCAGGAACTTTCCGTTGAACCATCAGTACGGGTAGTGTTAATCGCACTCAACTCCCGTCCCTCGCGCGGCAGTTCGAGCAGAATGTCGCCCTGCGCATCCCCTTGCACTCCATTGGCGGCCTCTTGCCCCGAAAACCCCTGAGGGCCGATGGGATTGGGCCACTATGACGGGCGTTACGCCCTATCCCAATGCAAGGGACCCCAGATGAGACTGACCGACATATCGCTGAACTGGCTCCTCCCGGGCGCCGTTCTGCTCCTGGGCCTGCTGGCGGCGGTGGCGGTGCTCGCGCGCGGCAAGAAGTCCGGGGAGAAAGCGGCGAGCACGGAAGATTCGTGGGAGCGCAGCGAGGAGCGCCGAAGGCGCAAGGAAGCCATATACGGCACCGCCTCCTACCTGCTGCTCTTCATCTGCGCCGCCGTCGCGGCCGCACTCTCCTTCAAGGGCCTGGTCGGCTTCGGCGAGGAGAACCTCGGCCTCTCCGGCGGCTGGGAGTACCTCGTGCCGTTCGGCCTGGACGGAGCGGCCATGTTCTGCTCCGTGCTCGCGGTGCGCGAGGCCAGCCACGGTGACGCGGCGCTCGGCTCCCGGATACTCGTGTGGACGTTCGCCGGTGCCGCCGCCTGGTTCAACTGGATGCACGCGCCGCGGGGGATCTCGCACGAGGGCGCCCCGCAGTTCTTCGCGGGCATGTCCCTGTCGGCCGCGGTGCTGTTCGACCGCGCGCTGAAGCAGACCCGCCGTGCCGCGCTCCGTGAGCAGGGCCTGGTGCCGCGTCCGCTGCCGCAGATCCGGATCGTCCGCTGGCTGCGGGCGCCCCGCGAGACGTACAGCGCCTGGTCGCTGATGCTCCTGGAGAACGTCCGCACCCTGGACGAGGCCGTGGACGAGGTGCGCGAGGACCGGCGCCAGAAGGAGCAGACCCGACTGCGCCGCCGCAACGAGGAGCGCGTCGAGCGAGCACACCTCAAGGCGCTCAGCCGTGGCCACAAGGCGCTGCCCGGCCCGGGCCCCGGCGGTGGCGGCGGTGGCGGTGGCGGCGGCCGGGAGCTGGAGTCGGCGACCGTGGAGCGGACCTCCGCCCAGGCCTCCACGGAGCCTGCCATATCGGCCGGGGAGCCGCTTCCCGTCCGTTCGCGGCCCCCGCTTCAGCCGGTCCGCAAGAGCGCCGAGCCGTTCACCGTCGATCTCACGGCGGAGGACGACACGATGGCTCTCCCGCGGCTCGACTCCCTGGAGCGCAAGCTCAAGGACCTCGAGCAGCAGTTCGGCTAGGCACGGCTCGTAGGCACCACTCGGTCCTGACCCGTGACTGAACGAGGCAGGACCGCGAGCGCGGCTGTTCGACGAGGCCGCGAACACTGGGACGGCGGCGCGGTGACTACACCGCGCCGCCGTCCAGTTCGAACCACACCGCCTTGCCCACGCCGTGCGAGCGCACCCCCCACGCGTCCGCGAGGGACTGGACGAGGACGAGCCCTCTGCCGTGCGTACCGTCGTCGGCGTCCGGTACCCGCAGCGTCGGTCTGCTTCCTACGAAGTCCCGTACCTCCACCCGCAGTCTACGAGGCCCGACGGTCGCAGTCAGCACCGCGTCCTCGTCGGTGTGGACGAGTGCGTTGGTGACCAGCTCGCTGGTCAGCAGCTCCGCTATCTCCGCCCTTCCCGGCCTCCCCCAGTGACGTAAGAGTTCCCGCAGCGCCTTGCGGACCTCGGGCACCGCCCGCAGGTCGGCCCGGCCCAGCCTGCGCCTCAGCTGTGCTCCCCCCGGCTGGTCCATCGCCCTCTCGGTCGCTTCCTCCACCGCTTTTCCGGAGGAGACCCCGATGGCCATCGGACCGCCTCCTCGTGACTGCCTTCTCATGTCCCCCGCCTGCGCGCCGATGTCGGTTCCTCCCGCTCGAACACGTTCACGGGAAACCATGCCCCGTACGGAAACACGACAGTCATGTCGAACAGTCAACAAGCTGCGGATGACGGTGGATGGGCGGCGGCGCCGGCGAGAAGGGCACTCTGGTGGCGGCGGTGCGTCTGCCGTTCGAGACGGCGCACAACCCGGTGGTCCAGCACGTCCGCGGACCTACCTCCGCGGGGACGTCCCGACCACCGGGGATCGGCCCGACTGCTGAGCCGCCACTGCCGATCCGGCCGTACGCGACCCGCCCGGCGCCGGGCGAAGAGCACCCGGGGCCGGGGCGGACCTCAAGGTCGCGGCACGTTGCGCAGATTGGAACGGGCCATCTGCAGCATCCGCCCCACTCCCCCGTCGAGCACGACCTTCGAGGCGGACAGCGCGAAGCCCGTCACCATCTCGGCGCTGATCTTCGGCGGGATGGACAGGGCGTTGGGGTCGGTGACCACGTCGACCAGGGCGGGACCCTTGTGCCTGAAGGCGTCCTTGAGTGCGCCCGCGAGGTCCTTGGGCTTCTCGACGCGGACACCGTAGGCACCGCAGGCCCGTGCCACGGCCGCGAAGTCGGGGTTCTTGTTGGTGGTCCCGTACGAGGGCATCCCGGCGACCAGCATCTCCAACTCGACCATGCCCAGGGAGGAGTTGTTGAAGAGGACGACCTTCACCGGCAGGTCGTACTGGACGAGGGTGAGGAAGTCGCCCATCAGCATGGAGAACCCGCCGTCCCCGGACATGGAGACGACCTGCCGCCCGCGGTCGGTGAACTGGGCGCCGATCGCCATCGGCAGCGCGTTCGCCATCGAGCCGTGCGAGAACGAACCGATCACGCGACGGCGGCCGTTGGGCGAGATGTACCGGGCCGCCCACACATTGCACATCCCGGTGTCGACGGTGAACACCGCGTCCTCGGCGGCGAGTTCGTCGACCAGCGAGGCGACGTACTCGGGGTGGACCGGGACGTGCTTCTCGACCTTCCTGGTGTACGCCTTGACGACCCCCTCCAGCGCGTCGGCGTGCTTCTTCAGCATCTTGTCGAGGAAGCGCCGGTTCTCCTTGGGCCGCACCCGCGGCGTGAGACAGCGCAGGGTCTCCTTCACATCGCCCCACACCGCCAGCTCCAGCTTGGAACGCCGGCCCAGCCGCTCCGGGCGGACGTCGACCTGGGCGATCTTCACGTCGTCGGGGAGGAAGGCGTTGTACGGGAAGTCGGTGCCGAGCAGGATCAGGAGATCGCACTCGTGCGTCGCCTCGTAGGCGGCGCCGTATCCGAGCAGCCCGCTCATGCCGACGTCGTACGGGTTGTCGTACTGGATCCACTCCTTGCCGCGCAGCGCGTGCCCCACGGGGGACTTGATCTTCTCCGCGAACTCCATGACCTCGGCGTGCGCGCCCGCGGTGCCGCTGCCGCAGAACAGGGTGACCTTGTCGGCCGCGTCGATCATCGCGACGAGCCTGTCGATCTCGGCGTCGCCGGGTCGGACGCTGGGCCGGGAGGTGACGAGGGCGGTCTCCAGGGCCTTGTCGGGCGCGGGCTCGGAGGCGATGTCACCGGGGAGCGAGACGACGCTGACGCCGGACTGGCCCACCGCGTGCTGGATGGCGGTCTGGAGCAGCCTCGGCATCTGCTTCGGGTTGGAGATCATCTCGTTGTAGTGACTGCATTCGTTGAACAGCCGTTCGGGATGGGTCTCCTGGAAGTAGCCGAGGCCGATCTCGCTGGAGGGGATGTGCGAGGCGAGGGCGAGCACCGGGGCCATGGAGCGGTGGGCGTCGTACAGGCCGTTGATCAGGTGCAGGTTTCCGGGACCGCAGGAGCCGGCGCAGGCCGCGAGCTTGCCGGTGACCTGGGCCTCCGCGCCCGCGGCGAAGGCGGCGGTCTCCTCGTGCCGGACATGGATCCAGTCGATGGCGGAGTTGCGCCGGATCGCGTCCACGACGGGGTTGAGGCTGTCGCCGACCACCCCGTACAGGCGCTTGACTCCCGCGCGGACGAGGATGTCGACGAACTGCTCGGCGACGTTCTGCTTGGCCATGACTTCACGTGCCCTTCGGTCTCCGGAGATCCGTCCGGGTTCCATGAATTCACAGGGCCGGGTGTTACGCCTCCCAAACGGCCGCCGCGGTCCGGTCGTCGGCGTATCCCTTGACCCGCACCTGGGTGTCCGTGAGGAACCCCGCGAGACCGGGCGGTTCCGCCCCCGACCACCGCGCCGTCAACTGCTCGGCGAGCCCGGGTTCGCCGCGCAACGGGTCGGCGAGTCCCCCGGTGCACAGCAGCAGCGTGTCACCCGGGCGGGCGACGGAGGCACGGAAACGGAACGGGGCGCGCGGCGGTTCGGCGATCGCCTCGTACGGGCTCGGGGGCGTCGTGATCCCCAGGTCCATGGTGAGCCGGTCGCCCTCCGGGGTCTCGTGCGGCGGCGATCCGAAGCCGACCACGGCCTCGCCGGTGACGTCGGCGACCCGCGGTTCGATGTCCTGCCACTCACCGTCCCGCAACCGGAACAGGCCCCCGGCCCCGACGCCGAAGAAGACGCGCGTACGGCACTCGGGATCGGCGGGCAGCAGCAGGCACCGCAGGCTGGCCGTGTACTCCTCGGGCTCGATGCCCTGTTCGGCCGCGCTCGCCCGCAGTTTGCCCAGGCTGCGGTCGGTCAGCCGGTGCAGCCCCGACTTCAGGTCACCGCGCCTGGCGGCCCTGATGTCCTCCGACAGCCGCGCGTGGCTGCGCCCCACGGCCCGCCCGATCCACTGGCAGGCCTCGGCGGCAGCCAGGTGCGCGCCTGGCGTGGCCCGCGCGCCCGTGGCCATAGCGACGAGCACCAGCGCCTGCTCCCCCGTGCCGAAGCGGGCCGTGAGCAGCGAGTCCCGGCGCGGCTCGCCCCGGAAACGCGCGGAGTCCCCGCGCACGGAGACGGCCCGCAGGGTGCTGGTCCCGTAGCGGGCGCCGTCCAGGACCGTGTCGGCGACCAGGTCCTCCAGTGCGTCGGGGTCTGCGGGCGGGAGGGTGGTGGGCTCGGCGTCGTAGGTGGGCGGGCCCGAGCCGACGTAGCCGGCGGCGGGTGGCCGGTTCGGGACGGCGAGTGCGGCCTCGCGGTTCTGGCGGGCGGGGGGCGGCGGGGCGTCCCACGGCACGGGAGCGTTGGGAAGAGGGCCTGTCGAGGCGGGGACGGCGGCGCCGGGCGACTCCGTGGACGTACGGCTCGGGGGCTCCTGCGGGCGGAACCCGGGCGGGGTCGGTCCCGGCGGAAAGATGGCGGGAACGGACGGGTCGGCGGGCGGGCCCTGGGCCGGACCGGCGTGCCGGACCGGCGGCGGGGTCTGCCAGGGCCCCGGGGAGGGGCTCGGCCCAGGACCGGCGAGCGGACCCGGGCCGGGGGCGGCGTCCGGCCCGAGGGCGTTCCCCCGCTCCCAGCGGCCGGGGCGCTGCTCCGGTACGGCGGGAGGCCGCTCCGGCTGCGGCGGGGCACCGGATTCGGGCGCCGGCCCCGGTCCCGCAGCGGCGCCTGGCTCAAGACCCATCGTCCCCGCGGCCGACGCGAACCGGTCGTCGAGGGAATCGGCCACGGCCGCGGGCCCCGTGTCCTCGGTGGAGTCGTCGTACAACTGCCCCCACCAGTCGTCCTGGTGACCGGTGGGCTTCTCCCCCTGCTGGCTCATGCCCGTAATTGTCCACCGCCGGAGCCGGATGAAAACGAGGCATCCCGAAAAACCGGCCAAGGGACTGGTCGTCGAACGGCGTGTCGGACGAACCGTCGAACGCCGATGCGGGACTGGACGGCGCGCGCGAGGGCCGGACGTGTACCGCCGGGCGGTCCCACCCCCCACGGGAGAACCGCCCGGCGGCGCCGGAGTGACCGGGCCCGGCGCACGCGCACCCGCGCGCCGTAGGCCCAGGTCACGGTCTGGATGACGGAGTTGTCCCCGCCTTCGGTCGGTGCGGCCGAGTGTGACCTGTTTCCCTGAGGCTCCGCTGTGACGCGCGCCCGCACTCGCTCCGCCCGCCACCGGCGACCGCACTCGCCCCGCCCACCACCGTCCCGAGCGGGGCATAACGGGCGGCATGCGGTGCCTCGGTGGCGTGAGCTTGTCAGAAAGGCGGGGGGTACGGCGATGATGTGCCGAGGCGGGTTTGCGCCGTGGCTGTTTTCCGCCATCGGCGTCACCGACCTGCTGAAACGATTCCTTGGGGAGGGATGTCGCCGCATGCTCGGAGCGATAGGTCTGGATGAGACCCACGAGACGGCGTACCGCGCGCTGGTGTCGGTCGGCGCCGCCGATGTGCCCGATCTCGCGCGGCGGCTCACGCTCGGCGAGTACGACACGGAGCGCGCCCTGCGCCGCCTGGAGCGGCACGGACTCGCGGCGCAGTCGTCGGGGCGCCCGGGCCGCTGGGTCGCCGCTCCGCCCGGTGTGGCCCTCGGGGCGCTGCTCACGCAGCAGCGGCACGAGCTGGAGAAGGCGGAGCTGGCGGCCGCGCTGCTCGCCGAGGAGTACCGCGGGCAGGCCGCCGAGCCCGCCGTGCACGACCTCGTCGAGGTGGTGATCGGCGCGGCGGCGGTCGCGCAGCGGTTCCTCCAGCTCCAGCTCGGCGCGGCCGAGGAGGTGTGCGCGCTGGTCACCGGCAATCCGGTGGCCGTCTCCGGGATGGACAACGACGCGGAGGAGCAGGCCGCGGGCCGGGGCGTCCGCTACCGCGTGGTCGTCGAGCGGGCCGTTCTCGACCTGCCCGACGGGATCACCGAGCTGTCCGCCGCGCTCGGGCGGGACGAGCGGGTCCGGGTGGTCGACAAGGTGCCGACCAAGCTGGTCATCGCCGACCGGACGCTCGCGATGGTGCCGCTCACCTCGCACGCCTCGGAGCCCTCCGCGCTGGTCGTCCACGAGAGCGGGCTGCTCGAACTGCTCTCCGGGCTGTTCGAGTCGGTGTGGCGCGACGCGCTGCCGCTGCGCCTCGGGGGCGCGGCCGTCCTGGAGCAGGGTGCGGACGGCCCGGACGGCACCGATCTGGAGGTCCTGTCCCTGCTGCTGGCCGGGCTGACCGACGCCAGCGTCGCCAAGCAGCTCGATCTGGGGCTGCGGACCGTGCAGCGCCGGGTCAAGCGGCTGATGGAACTCACGCGGGTCACGACCCGGCTCCAGCTGGGCTGGCACGCGTACGAGAAGGGCTGGGTCGCCCGGGACTGACCTGCGGTTTCCCGCTCGCTCAGTCACGCTGGGCAGATGGGAGCGTGGGAACTCCTGCTGGTCGGCGTGGTCATACTGTTCGGCCTGGCCGGAGTACTGGTGCCCGGCGTACCGGGGTCGTGGCTCGTATGGGCCGCGGTCCTGTGGTGGGCGCTGGAGGACGCCCGGGGCGTCGCCTGGGCCGTGCTCGTGGGCGCCACTGGGGTCCTGCTGCTGTCCCAGGCGCTCCGGTGGGTACTGCCGGCCCGGCGGCTGCGGGAGAGCGGGGCGACCCCTCGAATGGCGGTGTACGCCGGGGCCGGGGCGCTGCTCGGTTTCTTCCTGGTACCGGTGGCCGGCGCGATACCCGGCTTCCTCGGCGGGATCTACCTCTCCGAGCGGCTGCGCCTGGGCGGGCACGGGCAGGCGATGGCCTCGGTGCGGACGGCGATGCGGGCGGGCGGCTGGAGCGTCCTGACGGAGCTGTTCGCGTGCCTGCTGATCATGGGCGCGTGGCTGGGGGCGGTGACCTGGGGGTGAGCCGGGCCCGGGCGGTGCGGTGGGCTCCGGGCGGGGTCCTTCTTTCCTTGGAGCCCGCGCTCAAGGCTCCACGTCGCTCGATGAGGCGCTCGGGGAGTCGCTCGGGGTCGCTCGGGAGGCGTTCAGGGAGCCCAGGGTGCCAGTTCGGTCAGGTCGATCGCGTCGGCCATCGCCTTCAGGCCGGCGTCGTTGAAGTGCAGGTGGTCGCCGGGGTCGTAGGCCGGGAGGATGCGGCTCGGGCGGGCCGGGTCGCGGACGACGGCGTCGAAGTCCACGACCTCGTCGAAGAGACCGCCCGTGCGGATCACCCGGTTGACCTCCTGGCGTACGGCCTCACGGGCCTGCGTGTAGGCGCTGTGGCCCGCGTACGGGGTGAGCGTCGCCCCGACGACGCGGATCCCGCGGGCGTGCGCGCGGCTCACCAGGCGGCGGTACGCGTCCTCGACGGCGGCGGGGTCCGTCACCGCCGGGGCGCCCTTGATGTCGTTGATGCCCTCCATCACGATCACCACGCGTACGCCGGTGCGGGAGAGGACGTCGGCGTCGAAGCGGTCCAGCGCGCTGGGCCCGCGGCCCTCCAGGAGGAGGCGGTTTCCGGAGATCCCCGCGTTCAGTACGCCTAGCCTGCGGGTCGGCGGGAGGGCCGCCAGGCGGTCGGCGAGACGGTCGGGCCAGCGGTGGTTGGCGCTGAACGAGGAGCCGGTGCCGTCGGTGATGGAGTCGCCGAGGGTGACGACGCTGCCCGCGGCCGAGGTGCCGAGCACGTCGACGCCGGTCACGTAGTACCAGTTCCCGATGGCCGTGGTGTACGCGGTGCCGCTCTCCTCGGCGGTCCGGTCCCCCGCGGGGGCGACGAAGTTGGCCTGGAGCGCGGAGCGGTGGTAGGTCGCCGGGCCCGAGTCGACGGGGGTGTGCACCGAGACCAGGAGGTTGGCGTCGGCCGGGACCTGGAGGTACACGGGGTCGGTCAGCAGGTCCCGGCCCGCCGGGATCGTCACCGTGGCGGCGCCTCCGAAGGTGGCGGTACGCATCGATCCCGGCACGGCCTTCGCGCTGCGCGGTGCGCCCGGTTCCTGCAACGCGACGGTGACGGCGCCGAGTCGGAGCGGCTTGGTGCCGAGCCGGTTGGAGATCCGGACGCGGGCGGCGCCGCCGCCGACGCTGGTGTGCACGACGTTGCGGATCGTGGCGCCGGGCAACGCGGGGACGGTGCCGGAGGCGGCGCCCTCCCAGGTTCCGGTCCAGGTGGGGGTGGGGGCGAGGGCGAACGGGCCGAGGAGCGGTGCCGCCTCGGCGCCCACGGACGGCGGGGCGAGGACCAGGGTCGTCACCAGGGCCGCGAGGACGTGCCGGACCTTGATCGCGCGGGTCATGCGGCCAAGGATCGCCGACCGGTTGGTCCCACCGGCGCACTCTTGCCCCGATGCACGCCATTTGGGCGCACGGCCGTACACCCGTACTACGTCCGGGGCCCTAGGCCCAGGATCCGATGCGCTGGTCGCCTTCGGCTGTTTGGCTGGTGGCATGACCGAATTCAGCGAGGCCGAGCGTGCGTACCTGAAGTCGCAGCGGTTGGGGCGGCTGGCGACCGTCGACCCGCACGGGCAGCCGCAGGCGAACCCCGTCGGCTTCTTCCCGCAGGAGGACGGGACGATTCTGATCGGCGGCTACTCGATGGGGTCCACCAAGAAGTGGCGCAACCTTCAGAAGAACCCGAAGGTCGGGCTGGTCGTCGACGATGTCGTCAGCGTTCATCCGTGGCGGGTCCGGGGGGTCGACATCCGGGGCGATGCCGAACTCCTCACCGGGCCACATGAGTTGGGACCGCATTTCAGCGAGGAGCTGATCCGTGTGCATCCCCGGCGGATTCACAGTTGGGGGCTGGAGGACTGAGGGGGCGGGGGTGGGGGTGGGGCCAGGGGTGGAGAGGCCTTCGCCCCTCCGCCCCTGGCCGTCCCTCGTTCCCGGGGCTCCGCCCCGGACCCCGCTCCTCAGACGCCGGAGGGGCTGAGTCTTCGCCGGCCGATCCGCCTACCACCGCCCCCTCTTCGCCTCCATCGCCGCGCGCCCCTCCGCGCCCTTCCGTTTCCAGTCCTTGCGGATCTCCGCGCGGAGCCGGGCGTCCGTCTTGGCGACGATGCGCTGGTTCTCGCGGAGGAGCTTGCGGTAGCTCTCCAGGCGGCGTTCGGGGAGGGCGCCGGCGTCGAGCGCGGCGAGGACGGCGCAGCCGGGTTCGGCGACGTGGGCGCAGTCGTGGAAGCGACAGTCCGCGGCGAGTGCCTCGATCTCGGCGAAGACCTGGCCGACGCCGGTCTCGGCGTCCCAGAGGCCGACTCCGCGCAGGCCGGGCGTGTCGATGAGGACCCCGCCGCCGGGGAGGGCGAGGAGGTTGCGGGTCGTCGTGGTGTGGCGGCCCTTGCCGTCCACGTCGCGCGCGGCCCGCACCGCCATGACGTCCTCGCCGAGCAACGCGTTGGCGAGGGTCGACTTGCCCGCGCCGGACTGTCCGAGGAGCACGGCCGTGCCGCCGGAGAGCACGGCCTCCAGTACGTCCAGGCCCTCTCCGGTGGTGGCGCTCACCGGCAGCACCGGCACCCCCGGCGCGGTCGTCTCCACGTCCTGCGTGAGATGCCCGAGCGTCGCAGGGTCCGGCACCAGGTCGGCCTTGGTGAGGACGACCACGGGCTGCGCGCCGGACTCCCAGGCCAGCGCCAGGAAGCGTTCGACGCGGCCCAGGTCGAGTTCCACGGCGAGGGACACGGCGACCACCGCGTAGTCGACGTTGGCCGCGAGGATCTGCCCCTCGGAGCGCTTGGAGGAGGTGGAGCGCACGAAGGCGGTACGGCGTGGCAGGTACGCCCGTACGTAGCGCGGGTTGCCCGCGGGTTCGACGGCGACCCAGTCGCCGGTGCACACGACCCGCAGCGGATCGTTGGGGGTCACGAACGCGGTGTCCGCGCGCGTCACCCCGTCGGCGGTGACCACGTCGCACTGTCCGCGGTCGACCCGGATCACCCGCCCGGGGAGCAGCCCCTCGGCGTCGAACCGGGCGAACTCGTCCGCCCACGCGTCGTCCCAGCCGTAGGACGTCAGCGGGTGGAGAGGGAGAGAAGAGGAAGTCAAGGGAAACCCTTCACAAGGGCGGCCCCGGCACACGCGCCTTCAGACGCGCGGAAAGAGGAGGAAGGTCAGCCGGCGGCCACAGAGGTGGACTTGATGGACTTCTGGATGCGGGCAGCGCCCTTCGCAAAGACAGCCATCGGGTCACACCTCCTGCTCTTGACTCGGCCTGCGGCGGCGACCGGACACCGGCCACCGCTCGATTCGTACACACCCTAGAGGCGCGCTCCGGCGGGCGCCACGCAATTATCGAAGCGGGGTGCCGGCCCAGCGGCGGAGCGGGGTACGGGCCCAGCGGCGGAGCGGGATACGGACCCAGCGGCGGGCGGAGTTCGCCCCACGGCGGCGCACCGCTCCCTCACTCCTCGCCGTCCAGCATCCCCGTCGTGGCCAGCAGATGGCCCAGCCGGGCGCGACTGCCGCTGCCGAGTTGGGCGGAGACCTGGCGGACGTGTTCGGCGACGCTGCGGCGGCTCATCCCGAGCACCGTCGCGCTGCTGCCGCTCGCCCTGAGCCCTGTGGCATCTGGAGACGGCGACGCTCGACGCCGAGACCGTCCGGGAGAAGATGCGCATCGAACAGATCTGGGTCCGCGAGGCGCTCGAAGGGCGCTGGTTCGGTGAACTGCGCCAGGCGTGCCAGTCGTTCGTGGACTCCTGTGCCGTCCGGGTCACGGGGACGGTGCGCTGGCGCCTGCGGCCGGGCTCGGCGGAGACCCAGGGCATCGTCGCCGCCTCCCCTCGCTATGTGCGCAGCCGCGAGGCCTGGGAGAGGGAGTCGATCCGCGCCGACGGCCCGTCGAGTTCCTGGACCGCGGCACTGTGAGCGGGGAACTCGGGCCCCGGGGTCAGCCCGCGACCGCGCACTTCCCGCCGTTCAGCGCGAAGTCGCGGGGTGCGGAGTTGCCGTCCTGCCAGGAGGCGAGGAGACCGACGGCGAAGGTGCCGCCCGCGGAGACGGCCCTGTTGTAGTCGGCGGCGGTGGCGGTGACCCGCGAGCCCTTCTGGACGAAGGAGCCGTCCCACATCTGGGCGACACGCTGGCCGTCCTGGTAGGTCCAGGAGACGCGCCAGGAGTCGAGGGCCTTGGTGGAGGTGACCGTGACGGTGGCCTGGAAGCCGTCGAGCCACTCGTTGTCGATCTGGTACCGCACCTCGCACTCCGGTGCCGCGCCGCGGGTGGAGGTCTCCTCGCCCGTCACCCCGGCGGGGGACGAGGACTTGCCCTGGGGCTCGGTGTCGGGGTTCGCGGTCACTTCGGAGCGGGGATCCGGCTCCGACGGGTCGGGTGACACCAGCGAGCCCGGCGGGCGGGTGGTGGCCGATGGGAGCGCGGTGCCGGGGGCCGCCACGGGCTGCCGGTTCGCCGGGTCGCCGTCCGCCGGGGCGCCTCCTCCAGCGGCGTCGCCGAAGGGCATCAGCGAGACCGTGAGCGCCAGCGCGGACACGACGACGGCCGTGACCAGCATCGCGGTCCGGCCGATCCGCGGCACGACCAGCCGGCCTTCGAGGAAGCCCGTGTCGACGGCCGCGTCCCGGCGTCCGCCCAGCAGTCCCGCGTCCGCCGCCCGGCGCCGGCGTTCCAGGTACGCGAGGCCGCCCCAGCCGATCACCCCGCCGGCGAGCGCGGAGGGCAGGCCGCCGCCGTGCAGCCGCAGACAGGCCGCCGCCTCGGCGCACTCCACACAGCGCGAGAGGTGCCGCGAGAGGTCCTCGGGTGTCTCGGAACCGGGCGCTCGGGTCACCGCGTCGAGCAGCCGGGCGTAGCTCCGGCAGTTCGCGTCCATCGGGGTGTCGATGTGGTTGCGGTGGCAGCGGTCCCTGAACAGCGCCCGCACCTGGGTGAGTTCCTCGGCCGCGGCGGCCGGGTCGAGGCCGAGCCGACGGGCCACGGCCGGCAGCGGAATGGACTCGACCTCGGCCAGCCACAGCAGCGCGGCGTCCGGTTCCTGCATGTCACGCAGGCCGCGCAACGCCAGTGGGCGGTGCAGTGGCGGGCCCGTGTAGCGGGCCGCCTTCTCGGAGTTGAGCCAGAGTCTGAGGTCGGGGTCGAGCCGGTGGCCCTGTCCGTGCGCCTCCCAGGCGGCGGCGGTGGTCCGAACCGACGTCAGCAGCAGGGGGATCCGGGGCAGTTGGGGGGTTCTGCGCCCGGTACCCTTCGTTCCGGACGCGGCGGCGCGCGACTCATGGATGCCGTGGGTGAACGCCTCGGTCGCCAGCTGGGTGGCGGCGGAGGAACCGGACGTGCACAGATCGGCGTACGAGAGGACCACGTCCCAGCACTCCGAGAACATGGCGGCCTCGGCGGCGTCCTGGGGGGTCGGCAGGTCAGGCATGGGGGGCTCCTGCATCAACTGCGTCCATCTGTGAAGTCAGACAATGCAACGCCAACTCGCCTGTCCAACGCAGGAGTTGGGGTCCGTCTGCACGACGGGGCCCGAGCCTTTCACGATTTGCGCACAACTGACAAGCCGCCTATTCACATGGGGCGCACGCGCACGGACCGCGGCCGGGAACACCCGGCCGCGGTCCGGCGGTTGTCGGCCGACCGCGCGTCGGCCGGAAGGTCGCGCTACCGCCCCGACGGCTCCGTCACGGGCTCCCGGGCGGGCAGGCTGTCCATGAAGGAACTCACCGAGAAGACGGCGTTGCCCGGACCGGGCGGGCCGTATCCGGGCGGCGAGGAGAGGCCGAAGTCGTCCATGGTGGCGCGGTATGCCTCCAGCAGCCGGATGTGGTACTCCAGCGGCGCGCCGTGCGGGTTGGCCTTGCCCAGCGGGGTGGTCGGCTCCGGGCACCAGGTGGTGAAGCGGGGGGTGATGCCGTTCGACATGAAGAAGCGCAGCCCCTCCGTCGTCGACGCGATGGCCTCGTCGACGGTCTTGAAGCCGAAGGGCTCGGCCATCTCCACGCCCGCCACGAAGTTGGGGATGACGTTGCGCGCGCCGAAGACGTCCGCCGAGTCGAGGATGCGCTTGTGCCACTCGTCGCGGCCGACGTAACGCTCCTTGCCCGGGCAGTACATCTTGAAGAGGTACTCGTCCCACACCTCGTAGTTGGGGTGGTAGATCTGTACGCCGTAGTCCTTGAAGCGCTGTACGTCGTCCTTCGGCAGCGCCTGTGCGACGACCTTGCCGATCCAGCGGCCCGGGAAGTGTTCCTCGATGGCCTTGGCGTACATGCCGTAGAAGTCGGCCTCGTCACGGCCCTGGAGCTTCGATGTGATCGCGCCGCCGGTCAGCGTGTAGGCGGTGGACGCCTTGGCGGTGTCGTACCGGTCGATGATCTCCAGCGCTTCGAGGACCTCGTCGACGTCCTTCACACCGGTGTACGGGCGCCCGGCGGCCTTGTGCTGGCGCCAGTTGTGGTTGATGTCGCAGTACTGGCACTCCTCCTTGGCGCCGAAGTACTGGCAGACGCGGAAGACGGTGAGGTAGATCAGGTAGCCCCACTGGATGGTCGGGGCCACCTCCATCACGGACTTCCCGCTGGCGAGGGTGTGCTTGTAGTACTCGGGCATCGGCGGCACACCGACGTCGGCGATCCGCTTCCCGTCGAGGTAGAGCCCGAGCACGCCCTCGTCGTCGGCGGCGACGCGGTAGGGCGAGGACGGGTTCACGCGTACGGAGACGACGGTGCGGCGCAGGTCGTAGGGGCCGCCGGTGAGGATGATCTCCTCTGGCGGGCGCCGGAGCGCGGCCTCGCCGAGTTCGGGCAGGGTGCCGTGGTCGAAGGAGAAGATGAAGTACGACTTCGGCTTGACGTCACCGCCCTCGTTGTCGGAGAGCGCCGAGGGGTCGAAGGCCAGTCCTCCCCGGAGCAGGTCCTCCTTGAAGACGGCTTCCCTCGGCACGTGCGGGAACCGTTCCATCAGATCCTCGACCAGCGCGGTACGGCTGCCGCCCATTCCGATCTCCTCGCTCCCGGCTCGCGTCAGGTGGTGCACCGAGCCCCGTGTCCGAGCTCCGTGCTCGACTCCTCACGGTATGCCCCTGCCTGCGCGTCAGGAGTGCCGGGTCCCCTCGCGCCGCGCGATGTGGGCCGGGGCGGCGATGTCGGGCGGCAACAGCGGGTCGGCCTCGGGCCTGCCCCAGACCGAGGTCAGCGGCGGGACACCGGCCCACAGGCCGAGCCGGGCGTCGGGTCCGTCGCCGTCGTCGGGGGCGCCGGTGCGGATCTTCACCGAGGCCTCTTCGAGGGACAGCGCGAGCAGCGTGGTCGCCGCCGTTCCCTGCGGCTGGGCCTGCGGGCGTACTCCCACTGACCCGGCGTGGCGTGCTCGGTGAGGCTCCGCAGGCCGTCGAGCTTCTCCTCGGGGTGACAGACGAACCCCGCGTCCAGGTCGGCACGGTCGAGGCTGCCCTGTTCCCGCAGCCGTCGGTGGCGGGTGAGGTCGGTCTCACGCGCGGTCACGCGAACCGTTCCAGTGCCTCCCCGTCGACACGGAAGGCGAGATCCCGCCCCGCGACCAGCCGCTCGGTCTCCTCCACGACCGTGAGCCCGAGCCGGGCGACCTCGTTGCCCTGGGAGCCCGCGAGGTGCGGGGTGATGAAGGCGTTCGGGAGGTCCCAGAGCGGGGAGTCGGCGGGGAGCGGTTCGGGGTCGGTGACGTCGAGGATCGCGGAGAGGCGGCCGGTGCGCAGTTCGCCGGCCAGGGCGTCGTGGTCGAGGAGCGATCCGCGCGCGGTGTTGATCAGGGCGGCTCCGGCGGGCATCAGGGCGAGCTCGCGGGCGCCGATCAGGTGCCGGGTCCCGGGAGTTCCGGGGGCGTGGACGGTGACGATGTCGCTGGTGCGCAGCAGGTCGTCGAGCGGGAGCAGCGGCACGCCCAGCGCGGCGGCCCCGGCCTCGTCGACGTAGGGATCGGCCAGGCTCACCGAGAGGTCGAAGGGGCGCAGCAGCTGGATGAGCCGCCGGCCGATGCGCGAGGCCCCGACGACGCCCACGCGGCGGCCGAAGTTCCCGATGCCGGGCAGGATCTCGTAGTAGGGGAAGGCTCGTTCGGTACGGAGCCGGTCCCGGTGCGCGAAGAGGTCCTTGCCGGCGAGCAGGATCATGGCGAGGGTGTACTCGGCGACGGGCAGCGCGTTGGCGTCGGCCGCCGACGACACGGCGAGGCCGCGTTCCCAGACCGAGGGCGTGGCGAAGCCCTTGACCGAGCCCGCCGCGTGCAGGACGGCGCGCAGTTTCGGGGCGGCGTTCAGGGTGTCCTTGTCCAGCGGCGGGCAGCCCCAGCCGGTGATCAGGATCTCGGCCCCGGCGAGGGCCTCGCGCACCCGGGCGGCGGTGAAGTCCTCGGCGACGAGCGCGGGATCGATCTCCACGGATTCACGCAGCCGCGCCATCGTCTGGGGAGGGAAGATCCGCGGCACGTTCTCGGCGGTCATGGCGAACAGGGCCAACGGACGTTCGGTCAAGGCGGCGGCCTTCCGGCTCGGCGGCTTCAGGGACGGCAAGCGCTCTCACCGTAGGCGTCGCGGAGCGGACCCGGCAATGGACCGGCGGGCGGGTTCGGCGGCAGGTCAGGGGGCAGGTCATGGGGGGGGCGGGCCGTGAGGTGCGCGGACGTCGCGGGGTAGTTTCCTCGGAGCGGGCCCACCGGCCGCGGACGGCGACTTCCCGGGGAGGGACGACAGGGATGACAGAGACCCTGACCAACTGGGCCGGCAACATCACGTACACCGCCGAGGAGCTGCACCGGCCGCACACGCCCGACGCGCTCGCGAAGCTGGTGGCCGGGAGCGCGAGGGTGCGTGTCCTGGGGAGCGGGCACTCCTTCAACCTGATCGCCGAGCCGGGCGACGGCGGTGTGCTGCTGTCGCTGGCCGCGATGCCTCCGACGGTGGACGTCGACACGGCGGCCCGTACGGTACGGGTCGGGGGCGGCGTCCGTTACGCCGAGCTCGCCCGCGAGGTGCACGGGAGCGGGCTCGCGCTGCACAACATGGCCTCCCTTCCGCACATCTCGGTGGCGGGTTCCGTGGCGACCGGCACGCACGGCTCCGGGGTCACGAACGGTTCGCTGGCCGCGGCCGTGCGCGAGGTCGAGCTGGTCACCGCGGACGGTTCGACGGTGACGATCGGCCGGGGTGACGCACGTTTCGACGGTGCGGTGACCTCGCTGGGCGCGCTCGGTGTCGTCACCGCGCTCACCCTCGACCTGGAGCCCGACTTCGAGGTGAGCCAGCACGTGTTCAACGAACTCCCGCTGGACGGGCTGGACTTCGAGGCCCTCGCCGCTGCGGCGTACAGCGTGAGCCTGTTCACCGACTGGGGGCGGCCGGGCTTTCGGCAGGTGTGGGTCAAGCAGCGTACGGACCGGCCGTCGTCGCCCGCCGGTCTCGACTTCCCCTGGGCGGGGCCCGCCACGGAGGCGGCACACCCGGTGCCCGGCATGCCCGCACGGAACTGCACCCAGCAGTTCGGCGTCCCCGGGCCCTGGCACGAGCGACTCCCGCACTTCCGGGCGGAGTTCACGCCGAGCAGCGGGGCCGAGCTCCAGTCCGAGTACCTGCTGCCCCGGTCGGACGCCCTGGCCGCGCTGCACGCGCTCGACGCGATCCGCGGGGCGATCTCCCCTGTGCTCCAGGTCTGCGAGGTCCGGACGGTGGCCGCCGACCGCCAGTGGCTGAGCCCGGCCTACGGGCGGGACACCGTCGCCCTGCACTTCACCTGGGTCCCGGACACGGCGGCGGTCCTGCCGGTGGTGGGCCGGGTCGAGGCGGCGCTCGACGCCTTCGGCGCACGTCCGCACTGGGGCAAGGTGTTCACCGTGCCGTCGGCGGTGCTGCGTGAACGGTATCCGCGGCTGGGCGAGTTCGGCGCGCTGGCCGGGTCGCTCGACCCCGTGGGCAAGTTCACCAACGCCTTCGTGAGGGACTTTCTCCAGCCCCTTTCCTAACCCCTTGTCGAAATTCCGGACCAGGCCATAGCCTTGGCGTCGCGCCGTGGCGGCCCTGCCCCGGCCCGGACCCGAGAGGCCCGGAAGGACCGAGGGGGCACGATCGGTGAGGCGCACATCACGGGACATCCGGACCGCGAACCGCTATGAGGTACTGCGCCAGATTATCGCCCGGTCCCCCACCTCACGGCAGGAGTTGACGGCGACCACCGGGCTCAGCCTGGCCACCGTCGCCACCCTCGTCGGTGAGCTGCTCGAACTGGGCATGCTCACCGAGGTCGGCTTCGAGGACTCCGCGGGTGGCCGCCCGCGGGGCCTCGTGGCCGTCGACGCCCCGGGCGGCGCGCTGATCGGCGTCGACATCGCGGAGACGTACGTACGGGTGGAGCTGTTCGACCTCGGGCTGAACGTGCTCGCCCGTGCCGCGGAGGACATGCGCCCCGGCGAGAGCCGTCCCGAGCAGGTCGTCGGGCATGTCGCGGCGGCCGTCGGCTCGGTGGTCGCGCAGGCCGGGATCGAGGACTCGCGGGTCCTGGGGGTCGGCGTGAGCGTGCCGGGCCAGGTCGACCGCGAGAGCGGGGTCTCGGAGTACGCGCCGAACTGGGACTGGCACGAGGTGCCGCTGCTCGACCTGCTCGCCGAGCACATCGCGTACCCGTTGCACCTGGACAATCCGCTGCGCGCCTGCGCGGTCGCCGAGCTGTGGTTCGGCGCGGCCCGCGGACACGGGGACGCCGTGGTCGTCAACCTCGGCACCGGGGTCGGCGCCGGTCTCGTGCTCGGCGGCGGGCTGCACCGCGGGGTCAGCAACAGCGCCGGCGAATGGGGCCACACGACGCTGGTCATGGACGGGCGGCTGTGCCACTGCGGGAACCACGGCTGCGTGGAGACGTATGTCGGGGCGCCCGGAATCATGGTGAACCTGCGGGAGTTGAGCCCGGGAAGCGCGCTGCTGCACCCCGGGGACCAGACCGCCACGATCGACGCGCTGGCCCGCGGCGTCGCCGAGCGTGACCCGGTGGCGGTCAAGGTCGTGCGCGACACCGCCTGTTACCTCGGCGCCGGGATATCCGACCTGGTGAACCTGCTCAACCCCGAGGTGGTCGTGCTCAGCAGCTGGGTCGCGGCGGCGCTCGGCGAACCGCTGCTCGGAGAGGTCCGCGAGGCCGTCGCCCGGCACGCGCTGCGGCGGCCCTTCGCGGCGACCTCGATCGTCCTCTCCCCCATCCCCTCGGATCCGGTCTGCCTCGGAGCGGCCACGTTCGCCCTGGAAGGGGCGCTCCAGTCCGCGTTCAAGCAGTAGTTCCCGGCTGCCGCCACCCCCGCCACGTCCGGTATCCCGAACCCCCCGCAACGCTTCGCGCCGACTTCGTCCGACCCCTTGCCGAAGGATTACCCGAAGGTTAACGTCCGGCACCGCACAGGGAATTGAGCCGTAGCCGTAACTGAGGACAAGGACGTCACCATGTCGGCAATGCGCAACAGCACCTGGAACCGCCGATCCGTACTGCGAGCCGCCGCGGGTCTCGCCGCACTGGGCCCGCTGGCCGCCTGCGGAAGCAACAACGGGCGCTCCGGGGGCGGGAGTTCGGGCAAGAACCTGACGCAGTACTTCCACGCGTACGGCGAGACGGGTACCGAGCAGGCCATCAAGAGGTACGCGAAGGCCTATGACGGGGCGAACGTGACCACGCAGTGGATCACGGGCGACAAGTTCGAGAGCAAGCTGTTCTCGGCACTGCTCACCGACAACGCGCCGGACGTGTTCGAGTTCCACCCGCAGATCCAGCTCGTCAGGAGCGGCCAGGTAGCGGATCTGACCGATCTCATCGCCCCGATGAAGGACGACTTCAACCAGGCCGACATCGCGTCCCACACGATCGACGGGAAGATCTGGGGCATCCGCATGATCGACGATCCCCAGTTCTTCTTCTACCGCAGGTCACTCCTGGCGGACGCGGGCATCGAGCCGCCCGCCACGCTCGACGAGCTGGTCGAGGCCGCGGCGAAGCTCACCACGGACAAGGTCAGGGGCGTCTTCCTCGGGAACACGATCACGCCTGTCATGAACCCGCTGATCTGGTCGACCGGGGGCGACACCCTCACCGACGACAACCGGATCGCGTACCACACGGACGAGGTCGCGGCGGGGCTGAAGCAGCTCCGCACGATGTTCGAGGACGGCCATCTGCTGCTCGACGCGCCCGCCGACTGGTGGGACCCCTCCGCCCTCACCCAGGGTCTGGTGGCGATCCAGTGGTGTGGGATGTGGGCGATGCCGGTGATCCAGCAGGCGCTCGGCGACGACGTCGGCATCTTCCCCTTCCCGCGGTCGGCCGACGCCGGCAAGCCGGCGGTCACCAACGGCGGCTGGTCGATGTTCGTGAACGCCAGGTCGAAGAACGTCGACGCGGCGAAGGAGTACGTGAAGTGGCTCTGGCTCGACCAGAAGGAGTACCAGGAGGACTGGGCCCTCTCCTACGGCTTCCACATTCCGCCGCGCACCTCGCTCGCCGCGTCCGCCGACAAGCTCAAGTCGGGTCTGCCGGCCGAGGGCGTGAAGCTCTTCGAGGAGTACGGGCACTTCGACAACCCGGCCTGGACACAGGCCATGATCGTCGCACTTGAGGGTGTCGTCGCCGACACCGTCCGCAAGGGCGGGGACCCGCGGGCAGCGCTCGACAAGGCCGACAAGACGGTCGAGCGCGAGCTCAAGAAGCTGTTCGGATAGGCCGGCGGGGACCAGGACATGACGACCACCACCACGAGCGGAGTCGCCGCGGAATCCGCCGCCGAGGCCCCCACCAAGGCCCACAGGCGGCGCGGCGTCCGCGGCCGCACCCTGAGCTTCTGGCTCTTCACCGGCCCGTTCCTCGCCGGGCTCACCGTCTTCGTCTACATCCCGATCGGCTGGAGCGCGTACCTCTCCTTCTTCGAGGCGCGCTACACGGTCACCCCCAGCACGTTCGTCGGCTTCGACAACTACTCGTACATGCTGACGAACGACAGGTTCACCGAGTCGCTGGTCACCTTCACCGTCTTCGCCGCCTTCATCGTGCCCGTCACCTGGGCATTCTCGCTGGGGCTGGCGCTGCTGGTGAACCGGCTGCGGTTCATGCGGGCGTTCTTCCGGTCGGTGTTCTTCCTGCCGACCGCGGTGAGCTTCGTGGCCGCCTCGCTGATCTGGAAGATGTCCGTCTTCAGCGGGGTCCGCTTCGGCCTGATGAACACGGTCCTCGGCTGGTTCGGGATCGAGAACATCGCCTGGCTCGCCAACCCCGATCCGCCCTGGTACTGGCTGGTCATCGTCAGTGTGCGGCTGTGGCTCCAGGCGGGCTTCTACATGATCCTCTTCCTGGCGGCCCTCCAGAACATCCCGCCGGAGCTGTACGAGGCCGCCGCGATCGACGGCGCGAAGCCGGGCCGGCAGACCTTCTGGCACATCACGCTCCCGCAGCTGCGGGCCACCTCGACCGCGGTGGTCCTGCTGCTGCTCGTCGCCGCCTTCCAGGCCTTCGACGAGTTCTTCAACCTCCTCGCCAAAACCACCTGGGGCCGTCCGCCGTTGGTCGAGCTGTACTACACGGCACTCGGCGAGAGCCAGGACTACGGCGCGGGCAGCGCGGGCGCGATGATCCTCACCGTGCTGATCTGCGCCGTGACCCTGGCACAGGGCAGGTTCATGGGCTTCGGAAGGGGTGAGGAGGCCAAGTGACCAGCACCGCACCCCGGGCCGGACGGGCGCGTCCCGCGAGGCGGCCGGGCGGCGTCATCGGCGGCGCCGGGCTCTACTTCGCGGCCGGCGTGGGCGCCGCGCTGTTCCTCGTCCCCTTCTATCTGATCGTCCGCAACGCACTGTCCACGGACGCGGAGATCACCGGCGAGAACTGGCAGTGGTTCCCGGCCGACCTCCGGTGGGGCAACCTCACCGAACTGTTCGACGACCCGACCGTCCCCTTCGCCCAGTCGCTGTGGAACTCGACGGTCGTCGGCGTCCTGCACACCCTCGGCACCCTGCTGGTGTGCTCCCTGGCCGGCTACGGCCTGGCCCGCATCCCCTACCGGCACGCCGACAGGATCTTCTACGTCGTCCTCGTCACCCTGATGGTCCCCACCGCCGTCACCTTCGTGCCGAGCTTCGTGCTCGTCTCGTCACTCGGGTGGGTGTCGAGTCTGCAGGGTCTCGTCGTTCCGGGGCTTTTCAGTGGTTTCACCTGCTTCCTGTTCCGGCAGTACTTCCTGGGGTTCCCGAAGGAGCTGGAGGAGGCGGCGCGCGTGGACGGGCTCGGCTACTGGGGCGCGTACTGGCGCATCGTCGTGCCCAACTCGCTGAACTTCTTCGCCGCGATCGCCACCATCACCTTCGTCAGCGGCTGGAACGCCTTCCTGTGGCCGCTGGTCATCGGCCAGGACCAGGAGGCCTGGACCGTCCAGGTCGCGCTCTCCTCGTACATGACCAACCAGACCGTCAACTTCCATCTGATCTTCATGGCGACCGCAATTTCCATCCTGCCCCTGGTGTTCGTGTTCCTCTTCCTCCAGCGCTGGCTGGTGCAGGGGATCGCGCAGACCGGCATCAAGGGCTGACACCTCTCGATCAGGATCTGGAGACCGATGTCCTTCCGCACCACTGCCTCCGTCGACTACGTAGAAGACGTCTCACCCGGTACCGGAGCGCTCCCGGCACGCGCCTGGTACGCGACGTCGGACGCCGATTCCCTCTCCCTCAACGGCAGTTGGCGCTTCCGTCTCTCCCCGACAGCCGACACCGAGGACGACTCCTTCGCCGCGGAGGGGTACGACGCCGGGGACTGGGCGCAGGTGTCGGTCCCCGGCCACTGGGTCCTCCAGGGCGACGGTGAGTTCGGCGCGCCGATCTACACCAACCATCTCTATCCGTTCCCGGTCGACCCGCCGCGGGTGCCGACCGGGAATCCGACCGGCGACCACCTGCGGGTCTTCGACCTTCCCGACGGCTGGCCCGGCGGCGGCGGGTCCGTGCTCCGTTTCGACGGGGTGGAGTCCTGCGCCCGGGTGTGGCTGAACGGCACGGACATCGGCGAGTTCAAGGGCTCCCGGCTGCCGCACGAGTTCGCCGTCGGGCAGCTGCTGAAGCCGCGCGGCAACGTGCTGGCGGTCCGGGTGCACCAGTGGTCGGCGGGCTCGTACCTGGAGGACCAGGACCAGTGGTGGCTGCCGGGCATCTTCCGGGACGTCACGCTGCTGCACCGTCCGGCGGGCGGCGTGCTCGACTTCTTCGTGCACGCCTCCTACGACCACCGCTCGGGCGAGGGCTCGCTGCGCGTCGAGTCCGACGTCGACGGCCGGGTCACCGTCCCCGCGCTGGACATCGACGTCGCCACCGGCGAGTCCGTGACCGTGCCTGTCCTGCCCTGGACGGCCGAGACACCGCGCCTCTACGACGGGGTGCTCACCACGGAGGGCGAGCGGGTTCCGCTGCGGATCGGCTTCCGCACGGTCGTGCTCGAGGACGGCCTGATCAAGGTCAACGGCACGGCGGTCCTCTTCAAGGGCGTCAACCGGCACGAGTGGCACCCCACGAAGGGCCGCGCGCTGGACCTGGAGACCATGCGGCAGGACGTGCTGCTCATGAAGCGGCACAACATCAACGCCGTCCGCACCTCGCACTACCCTCCGCACCCCGCCTTCCTCGACCTGTGCGACGAGTACGGCCTCTGGGTGATCGACGAGTGCGACCTGGAGACCCACGGCTTCACCGAGCAGGGCTGGCGCGACAACCCGGTGGACGACGAGCGCTGGACCCCGGCCCTGCTCGACCGGGCCGCGCGGATGGTGGAACGCGACAAGAACCACCCGTCCGTCGTCATCTGGTCCCTCGGCAACGAAGCGGGCACCGGGCGCGGGCTCACCGCCATGTCCGAGTGGATCCGCGACCGGGACGGCGACCGGCTCATCCACTACGAGGGTGACTTCAACTGCCGTGACACCGACATGTACTCGCGGATGTATCTCAAGCACCTGGAGGTCGAGCGGATCGGGCTCGGCCTGGACGGCGGCGGGCGCAGGCGACGCCGACTTCCCTTCATCCTCTGCGAGTACGGGCACGCCATGGGCAACGGCCCCGGTGGACTCGCCGACTACCAGCGGCTCTTCGAGGCCCACGACCGCGTCCAGGGCGGCTTCATCTGGGAGTGGATCGACCACGGCATCGAGGACGAGCGGTACGGGTTCGCCTACGGCGGCGACTTCGGGGAGGAGCTGCACGACGGGAACTTCGTCTGCGACGGGCTGGTGTTCCCGGACCGGACCCCGTCGCCGGGGCTCGTCGAGTACAAGAAGGTGATCGAGCCGGTCCGCATCGAGGGCGACGGGGCGGACGGCACGGTGCGCGTCACGAACGCCCACGACTTCACGGACCTCTCGGCGCTCGCCTTCGAGTGGTCCTACCAGGTCGACGGGGAGACCGTGGAGGCCGGCGCGCTGTCCGTGCCGCCGCTGCTGCCCGGCGAGTCGGCCGACCTGAAGCTGCCGGCTCCGCCCGCGGACGGGCGCGGCGCGGAGACGGGGTGGACGGTGTCGGCGGTACTCGCCTCGGATTCCGCGTGGGCTCCCCGTGGCCACCAGGTCGCCTGGGCTCAACTCCCCGTCTCCGCGAAGGCGCCGGGCCCCGGCGTCCAGTCCGCGAAGCCCGTCCTCGGTGTCCGGCAGATCACCCTCGGCCCGGCCGTGTTCGACGCCCGCACCGGCGCGCTCACCACGATCGGCGGGGTCGACGTCACCGGCCCGCGCCTCGACGTGTGGCGGGCCCCGACCGACAACGACGAGGGCGCGGCCTGGCAGCCGGACGCCCGCTTCGGCCTGCTCTGGCGCAGGCTCGGGCTGCACCGCATGCAACACCGGCTGGACGCCGTCGAGTTGACGGACGACGCCTTGACCGTACGGTCCCGGGTGGCGCCCGCGGCCAGGGAGGTGGGCCTGCGCACGGTGTACCGGTGGACGTCGGACGGGACCCGGCTGCGGCTGACCGTGTCCGTCGCGCCCGAGGGCGACTGGAAGGTGCCGTTGCCGCGGCTCGGGATCCGGCTCGGGCTGCCCGCGTCCGCCGACCGTGTGCGGTGGTTCGGCGGCGGGCCCGGAGAGAGCTACCCCGACACCGGCACGGCCTCGGTCGTGGGGCGCTGGGAGTCGTCGGTGGACGCGATGCAGACGCCGTACGTCCGTCCGCAGGAGAACGGCGCGCGGTCCGACGTCCGCTGGGCGGAGATCGGCGGGCTGCGCGTGGAAGGGGATCCGTCCTTCTGGTTCACGGCCCGGCGCTGGACGACCGAGCAGCTCGACGCCGCCGCGCATCTCACCGACCTGGAGGCGGGCGACACGGTCTGGGTCAACCTCGACCACGGCCAGCAGGGCATCGGCTCGCAGTCGTGCGGGCCGGCCACGCAGCCGCAGTACCAACTGCGAGTCGAGCCCGCGGAGTTCTCGTTCGTCTTCTCGGAGATCCAGCACTGACACCGTCATCACGCCCGCGGCCGGTCGGCTCCTCGCCCGACCGGCCGCGGGCGCGTTCACCCGCCGCGACGCTCCGTCCGGCGGTCTCGCTACCGTGGCGCCGTTGAGGCTCCCCTTCCCCGGGGCGGGGGTTTGCACGGCTCGTGCCGTGTCCCTTCCTGATATCCACGGAGGTAATTCCGATGACCGACTACGGCTTCTGGGACTGTCCGCCGGAGCAGGCCATCGCGCGTCACGGGGAGTTCCGGCTCACCCTCGTCGAGCGGCCCTTCCCCGCCGGTGACGGCGCGCTGCCCGCCCATGACCCGGCGCGGGCGCGGGAGTTCGCCGCCGCCTTCGGGACCGTCGACGCGGTGATGGAGGAGGTCGGCCGGATCGAGGCGACCGAGCGGCCGCCCTTCGCGACCCGCGCGGACCTCGACCTGGTGGCCGTCGGATGCTGGGGAACGGTGACCGAGATCAACGATCCCGCCCTGGTGTTCACCGGAGGCACCTTCCCCCTGGTGGAGCAGGCGGACCAACTGGCCGGGCGTTTCCCGGAAGCGGTCGTCATCGGCTCGGCGACGATCGACCACGGCACGACGTACGGCATCCATGTCATCCACCACCCGGACGGGACACGCCTGTTCGCCGCCGGGTGGAGCGGGGAAGGCGACTGGGACCTCGAAGGAACCCCGCGGGAGGTCGTCGAGGCCTTCGGTATCGGCCCCGGCGACCTGGCGCTGAAGGGCGTCCAACTGGACGCCGGGCCGGGGTCCTTCTACTGGGAGGGCCTCACGCGGCTCGCCCTCCGCAGCGTCGGACCACTGCTCCGCACGGGCCGCGAACTGTCGGTGTTCCGTGTCCGGCACACCGAGGTGACCACCGGCGACCTGGCGGACACCTGGATCGGCGATCTCGACGAGTTCGAGGATTTCTGACCGTAACAATCCGAAAACACATGTGAAGTTGGCGGGGACATGCCGAGCCAACCCATGAGCCGTTTCCGGTTCACCCCCTACCGTGGCCCACCGGCGCACCCTGACCAGATGACTTCGGAACCCACCGCGCCGTCAGCATCCGCTCGCACCACCAGGGTTCCCACGGGGAGAAACCAGTGAGTACTCAGTTACACCAGCCTGCGCGCCGCCGGCGCGTCTGGGCGCGCGTGACGCTCGCCCTGACCGCCGCGGCCGTCATGACCCTGACCGGTCTTCCGGGCCTTCAGGAGGCCGAGGCCGCGAAGCCGCCCAACGTCAAACCGATCCGCTGCGACGAGAAGTTCCTCGGCCGGAAGGTCCCTGCCACCCCTGCCGACTCCGGTCCGCCGGACGGCCTTCCGTACGACGCGTGGCCGAACGACGAGAACTACACGTACGACAACCCCGCCAAGGCCTACGACGGGGTGCTGCCGCCGACCGACGCCCAGCGCGCCGCCGCGGGAACGGACTACCGCGCCTGGCAGCGCAAGTACAACAGGACGAAGAACCCGGCCGACAAGGTCATGGAGATCTACGCCCGCTACAACAAGCAGTACGCGTCGGGCTACAAGGACTTCAAGCGCTTCCTCGACGTGCGCTACATCGGCGCGTACGGGAACCCGTACCGGGGTGAGGCGTTCGAGGCCCGCATGGTCAAGAAGTACAACATGGTCGGTCCCGACTGGTGGTGCCAGGACGTGATCGAGTACACCGATCCCGAGACGGGCGAGAAGCGCTACCGCGTGGTGGACGCGCACCACCGGCCCAGCGAGCGCAAGGTCGAGATCAAGTCCAACGGCAAGATCGAGGACGACCAGCTCAAGGCCGACCGGCAGATCGCCAAGGAGAAGCCGAAGTCGACGTTCCGGTATCTGACCGGCGCCAACACCGAGCAGTCGACGAAGGACAAGATCAAGCAGTTCGACGACGACCTCAAGCGGGACCGGGGCACCGCCCGCACCCAGGCCGGGGTCAACGAACGCCGGTCGAACGCCATCGAGCGCACCCAGAAGCCGACCAGCTACACGAACTTCGACAAGCGCTTCAACCCCGATCCGGCCAAGGGCGGCCGGGGGCCCATCATCGACCAGGCCCTGCGGTCCGGGAAGACGATCGAGGAAGCTCGCCGGCTCCAGGCGATCTACAACCAGAACAACAGCGGCGGCTACTTCAACCGCGGTCCCGGCGGCATCGACTTCTCCACCCTGGAGATCAACTACGTGGGGACGCCCGTCAAGGGCAAGGGCCTCGACTATTCGATGAAGGCCGACTACGTCAAGAACCCGGACGAGAACCCCGGTTACGGCGGTGACGCCAAACTCCAGCTCGCCTCGGACGCCTTCTTCACCTGGCTCGCCCTGACGCCGGACAAGTTCTGGGTCAACCTCAACCCGATCCGGCCCGACGTGATCATGGACCCGCAGTTCGCGAAGACGGACGCCGGGCGCGTCCTGCTGGAGGCCGACCTGACCCTCAAGCACGACTACGCGGACTCCATGAACCCCGACAAGTACGAGCGCGGGGAACAGTTCTGGCGCCAGGTCCCGCGCACTCCAGAAGGCATGCCCTGCCTGCCGATCATCCGCCAGTGGATCACTCCGCAGCCCGCGAAGGTCCGCGAGCAGGACGGCGGCATCTACATCCTGGACGCGCCGCTGAAGGTCAACATGGAGGTTCCCACCGGACCCGACGTGCCGGCGAACAGCTGCGAGCTCACCGAGGCGCAGACCGATCAGGCCGAGACCCTGATCCGCACGATGATCCAGCCCGAGCTGGAGCGCCGCGTGAACGACGAGGCGTCCTACGCCGACCTGCGCCGCGTCTACTCCTCGCGGGTGGCCGCCGAGTACGTACGCCGTCAGGACGCGGTCGAGCCGACCGACTTCCGCGGGATCATCAACAGCAACGACGTCAAGCGGTGGCCGCTCAAGGGCGAGAACAAGGACTGGGACAAGAAGACCGTCTACGACAAGTACGTAGACTCGTTCAGGAACGGTGACTACGAGTTCGAGCGCGTCTACGACGGCAAGGTGTGGATCCTGTCCATGGGCGGGGTCGACTTCTCCAAGGCACCGAAGCGGGACATCGGCCGCACCCAGTTCAACTCCCAGTACGGCGGCCTGGACAGCACCACCAGGACGTCCGTCCAGGCCGAGGTGACCTACCAGGGCAGCGAGACCGCCTACCTCGGCGGTTCCGCCGCGGACCAGCCCACCACCCCGGAGAACCCGACGCCGACGCCGACGCCGACCGCTCCGGACGACCCGAAGCCGACCGGCGGTTCGTCGGCACCGGCACCCGACCCGTCCGGGTCCGGCGGTGACGCGACGACTCCGCCGGGGAAGGACCCGCAGGGCGACCTCGCCGACACCGGCAGCGACACCCCCGTGGGCCTGATCGCCCTCGCCGCGGCGGCGCTCGCCGCCGCGGGCGGCGCCCTGACGTGGTGGATGCGCCGCCGCAGGGCAACGGGCGGCTAGCCGGCCGCCCTTCACGCCGGGGCTGTCCCCCGCACCCTTGTCCAGGGTGCGGGGGACAGCCGTTTCCCCGTCGGCGGACTTCGGCGGACGGTTCAGTGGTCCGCGCAGCAGGGCGTCGGGTCGGGCACCTCGAACGGGACCAGGGTCCCGCCCCTCGCCGACATCGCCGTGAGCACCAGCTCTCCGTCACACCACTGGGGGCGTACGTGATCGCGGGTGACCAACGCCAGTTCCGGCGCGGGCGGTTCGGCCGAGCCGAGCACGGCGACGCGGTCGATCGCGGAGCCGGACAGCAGCTCCGCGACCGTCACCGTGCCGGTGAGCTCGGCGACTCCCGGGTACAGCACCGCGCGGCCCACCGCGTCCGGGGCCTCGGGCGTCACCTCGTACCCCTTGGCCGCCAGCCGTTCGCGTACCGCCTCCAGCGCCGCCCCCGAGGGGACCGTGAAGGAGAGCGCGACCCGCGGCCGGTCACCGCGTACCAGGTGCGTGCAGCCGAACGAGCCCTCGGGGAGAGCGAGTTCTGCGGCCAGCGTCTGGAGCAGGTGATCGGCTTCGAGCAGGGCCGACACCTGGGTGTCGACCCCGATCACGTACGGCTGGTTCACGACGGCAGGACCCACACCGGGTTGGAGTAGAACCACAGGTCCACCCACGGGTCGGCGTCGCCGACGACGTCGAGGGCGGGACCCTTCGGGTCCACGGCCGCGCCGTTGATGCCGGTCGCCGAGCGGTTGCCGTCCGAACCGCGCAGCCGGACGTAGAGCGGACGGTCCACCTTGCCGAGCGAGTACGTCACCCGCACCGTGCCGGTCGTCTTGTTCACCTCGTACGACTGGACGACCTTCGCCGTCGGCGCGCTGATGGTGTCCTTGTCCGCGGCCGGTCCGGTGACGTCGCCCTGGATGACGTCGACGCGGGCCAACTTCGGCACGAAGCCCGCCCAGTTGGGGCCGTCGGCGAGCGCGATGTCGACCGTCAGGGTCACCTTCGTGCCCTTCTTGACGTGCAGCGCGCCGCCGAGCGTCGCCCACCGGCCGTTCCCCGAGAGCCGCGCGTCGAGGCCGCTGATGAGCTGCCCGTGGTCGACCCAGACACGGCCGGCGCGGATGCCGTCCATGACGGCGGCGTAGGAGAAGCCGTCGGAACCGACGTGCGTACGGCTGTACTGACCGGGCCAGTAGTCGCCCTGCGTGAGGTCGACCTTGCCGGCGTACACCGGGTCGGTGTGCCTGCCGTTGAGGTTGAAGTCGGTGTCCGGGCCGCCGCGCTTGGCGGTGTCGGCGTACACCTGGTGGGAGTCGGAGTTGGCGGTGATCCACCAGGGCTTGCCCTCGGCGAGGAGGCTGTCCCACAGGCCGCCGACGGTGGCGGTCATCCAGTCGAAGCCGCCCCAGGTGCGGTAACTCTCCAGCGGGTAACCGGCGAAGGAGTCGGCGCTCGGGTTGTTGTCGTAGATGCCTCGGGCGCGGCCCGCGCCGGTCGGGGCGGGGAGGCCGGCGGCCTGGTGGCCCGGCGCGCCCTCGAAGCCGATGGCGATCTGCTTGCCGCCGGGCGTCGCGTCGCGCCAGCCGCGGATCTCGTGCGGGGAGTCAACGCCGCGCCGCGCCGGGTGGTTGGCGAGCATCAGGGCGTCCTTGATCTTGCGCCGCTGCACCTGCTCGGAGAGGAAGGCGAGACCGGCGATCGCCAGCGCCTCGTTCGCCGGCGAGGAGCCGGACGCGCCCTTCACGCTGCCGTCGTAGTCGGTCTCGAACTGCTTGAGGACGGAGACCTCGTTCTTGCCCGGGTGGACGAAGACGGTGCCGTGCTCGGCGCCCGGGATGTTCCACTCCAGGCCCTGGAAGACGAGGGTGTCGTCGTACGCCTCCCGCGCCTCCTTGATGTCCGGGTTGACCTTGTCGACACCGATCTTGGCGTGCGTCTCGCTGCCGTGGTCGGTGATGACCAGCCAGTCCATGCCGTGCTTGGCGCCCTGGCGGACCTGGTCGGAGACGCGGTACTTGCCGTCGCTGCTGTACTGCGTGTGGATGTGGTGGTCACCGGCCAGCCAGAGGAAGCCACCCGATCTCCGGCGGTTCTCGGAGGCGAACGCCGGGGCCGTCGCGGCACCCGTCGCCAGGACGCTGCTCGCCGCGAGACCCGCGCCCAGCAGACCCGTGCGGCGCAGCATCGTACGGCGCGACTGCTGCTCGGGGCTCAGCGCCTCGTCGGGCACGGAGGTGTCGAGGGCGGCGGGCAGAGCCGCGCCCTCGCCGGCCGCGGTGTGATCGTGGGTGTGCTCGTGATGGTGGTGATGGCCGGGTCCGTGAGCGTGTCCGTGACTCATGTCTGCCTCCTGAGTTCGGCGCCGCGCATGCGGCACGCGTGTTGGAGACTCGATGTGAAACATGAACGTTGGAGGTCCACCGGGTGATCGCCCGGCGACCCAGGTACGGCGGTCTGAACCAGCCGCCTCGGCCGGGCCCAACTTCCCCGCATGTCAGGGCCGTTGGAGTCCCGTTCACGAACCGCCGACCCTCCGCCCGTTCGGTACGGCGACCTCCGCCCACACCGTCTTGTACGTCCCGTCCTCCCGCGCCTCGACGCCCCATCGCTCGGCCAGCGCGACGACGATCAGCAGCCCGCGTCCGCCTTCCTCCGAAGGCTCCGAGAGCTCCGAGGGCTCCTTGAGCTCGGGCAGCCGGTCGGCCCTGCCGTCGGCGACCTCCACGCGTACGACGTCCTCGCGCAGCACCAGCCGTACCCGGAAGTCCCTCCCACTTACCCGCCCGTGCCGCACGGCGTTCGCCGCGAGCTCGGCGACGACCAGCGTCACCGCCTCACTGACCTCACCGTCGTAGCCGAACCCCCAGACGTCCATCCGGTTGGCCACCAGCCGCCGCGCGAGCCGCGCGCCGCGAGGGGTCGAGCTGTAGAGCTGCGTGAACGTACCGAGGGTGACGGGGACTTGGGTGGGGGGTTTTGCTGACATGGGTCAACGGTGGCGGGGGTGGTGGGGGGTGACCAGCTCCGCCACTCGTACGCTGCGGGGCGTACGAGATCACCCTATGGACAGTAAGGGTAACCGTCCGTGACCATAGGTGACTTGGCGGGGTTGGCACCACAGCACACTCGGGAGTACCCGGCATGACCGACAGCACCACCACTGAGCCGGAGCCGTCCGACAGCCTGAAGACGTTCGGGGCGGTTCACAAGGCATTCCGCAAGCGGGCGGGTCTGACACAGGAGGAGTTCGCACCGCTGGTGCGGTATCAGCCGTCGACGGTGGCGTCGATCGAGCAGGGCAGGCGGCTTCCGCCACGGGTGTACATCGAGCGGGCGGAGGAGGTGCTCGACGCGTTCGGGGTGCTGCGGGCAGCGGCCAAGTACGCAACCCGGCAGCCGGGGTTGGCATCCTGGTTCCGGGAGTGGGCGGATCTGGAGGAGCGGGCGGTCAGCCTGTACACGTACGAGAACCGGCTGGTGCCGGGGCTGATTCAGACGGAGGACTACTCACGCGCCCTGTTCGGAGAGCAGGTGCCCGTCCTCACCGACGCCCAGATCGATGCCCAGCTCGCAGCACGCGTCGACCGTCAGCGACTGTTGACGGATCGTCCCAACACGGCGTTCAGCTTCATCGTCGAGGAGTACGTCATCCGGAGAGGTACCGGCGGCACGGGCGCGACGCGCGGCCTGGTCGACCATCTCCTGGCGGTTACGGAACTGCGCAACGTGGAACTGCAGTTGCTGCCCATGACCCGGCAGGGCCACGCCGGACTCGACGGACCGATCCAGTTGCTGGAGACCACCGAGAACGAGTGGTGCGGCTACTGCGAAGGCCAGCGGAACGGTCAGCTCTTCACCGACCCGAAGACGATCAGCGTGCTCCACATGCGCTATGCGAAACTGCGCTCACAGGCGCTGCCTCCGGAGGACACCCGGAGCCTGCTGGAGCGGATGCGAGGAGCACTATGAGCGGCAACGAACTGCGTTGGTTCAAGAGCAGCTACAGCAGTGGCGGAGACGGCGACTGCGTCGAGGTCGCCACCTGCCCCGCCACCATCCACATCCGCGACTCCAAGAACACCCGGGGCCCCCAACTCGCCCTCTCCCCCAGCGCCTGGACGGACTTCGTGGAGTTCGCGGCGCACCGGTGAGCCCCGGGCCGAGGCGACCCGGGGCTCACGGACCGTAGGGATCAGGCCGTACCAAGTGCCGTACGCAGGACGCTGATCGCCTGGGCGATCGCGGCCCCCGCCGCGTGGGTCTCCCGCAGGGCGTTCAGCATGACGAAGTCGTGGATGACGCCCTGGTACCGGACGGCGGTGACGGGGACGCCCGCCTCGCGGAGCTTGGCGGCGTAGGCCTCGCCCTCGTCGCGCAGGACGTCGGCCTCGCCGGTGATGACGAGGGCCGGGGGCAGGCCGGTGAGCTGCTCGGTGGTGGCGCGGAGCGGCGACGCGGTGATCTCGGCGCGCTGGGCCTCGTCGGTCGTGTACTGGTCCCAGAACCACTGCATGCCGTCGCGGCGCAGGAAGTAGCCGGTGGCGAACTGGTGGTAGGACGCCGTGTCGAACGCGGCGTCGGTGACCGGGTAGAACAGCACCTGCTGGACGAGCGGGACATCGCCGCGCTCCTTGGCCATCAGGGTCAGCGCGGCGGACATGTTGCCGCCGACCGAGTCACCGGCCACGGCGATGCGCGAGGCGTCCAGGCCGTGGGACGCGCCCTCGGTGACGACCCACTGGGCCACGGTGTAGTTCTGCTCGATGGCGACGGGATAGCGCGCCTCGGGCGAGAGGTCGTACTCGGGGAAGACGACCGCGGCGTTCGCGCCGACCGCCAGTTCGCGGACGAGTCGGTCGTGGGTGTGGGCATTGCCGAAGACCCAGCCCGCGCCGTGGATGTAGATGATCACCGGGAGCGTGCCGGTGACGCCGGCGGGGCGGACGAGGCGCACCCGCACGTGCCCGGTGGGGCCGCCCGGCACGGTCACCCACTCCTCGTCGACGGCGGGCTTGGCGATGTCGCCGGACTGCACCTCGTCGACGGCCTTGCGACCCTCGGCGGGCGCCAGGTCGAAGAGGTACGGCGGGTTCGCGGTCGCCTCGGCGAAGGCCGCGGCGGCGGGCTCCAGGACAGGGCGGGGGGCGGTGCTCTCGGTCATGACGATCTCCTCGGATCGGGTGCCGCGGGCAGGCTCCACCGGTGGTCTTGCCGTGGAGCGGCGGCACACCCATGACAGTAGCGCTCGATTAAGTCGTGCACAACTTATTGGCTCTCGACTTATTGGTCCTCGACTTATTGGCCCTCGACATGATCGAGCGCGTGAACGCTAGGGTGGAGAGAACGTGTACGCCACGGGACCGCTGTACGTGTTCAGGACGGGAATGCCGCGCAGGGGACGGAAACCAGGAGCCGCACCGTGAACCCAACCGAAGCCCCGACGCCCCAGGCAGGCTCCCTCCTCCTGGACGACCAGCTCTGCTTCGCCCTCTACGCCGCCTCACGGGCGGTGACCGCGCGCTACAGACCGCTCCTCGACGAGCTGGGCCTCACCTATCCGCAGTACCTGGTGATGCTGGTGCTGTGGGAGCAGGACTCGATCTCCGTCCGCTCCCTGGGCAACGCCCTCCAGCTGGAGTCGAGCACCCTCTCGCCGCTGCTCAAGCGGCTGGAGGCGAACGGGCTGATCCGCCGCGAGCGCCGCGCCGAGGACGAGCGTTCCGTCGCCCTGCACCTCACGGAGGCCGGCGTCCGGCTACAGGAGCGGGCGGGCACCGTCCCCCTCGACATCGGCGCCGCCATGGGCCTGACCCCCGAGCAGGACCTCATGGCCAAGCAGCTCCTCCGGCTGCTCACCGCCAACGTCACTGCGGGCGGCTGACACCGGGAACGCCGGTAGGGCTGACGCCGGGCACGCCCGGAAAATGAGTGGCCCGAGGCCGCGCGCAGGGGGAGGATCCGCCGCAGGCGTTCTTCCGCCACTGGCCCGTCCCACAGGAAACCGAGGTGCCCGCGGCCGTGTCCCCGTCGCCCGAGTCCCAGCCGTACGAGTCCTCGTCGTCCGCGTCCCCGCCGCCAGAGTCCCCAGAGGTACGCACGACAGCCGGCGCCGTGCGCGGCACCCGTGAGGCGGGAGTCGCGGTGTTCCGCGGCATCCCGTTCGCCGCACCCCCGGTGGGCGCGCACCGCTTCGCCGCGCCGCAGCCCGTACGGAGCTGGGACGGCGTGCGGCCTGCGGTCGCGTACGGGCCGCCGCCCCCGCAGGCCGGGGTGTTCGGCATGGACGCCCTGTCGCCGCAGGGCGCGGACGACGACTGGCTCACGGTCAACGTCTGGTCGCCCGAACCGGCCCCGGACACCGCGCTTCCGGTGATGGTGTGGTTCCACGGCGGCGCCTACGTCATCGGGACGTCCGGTATCCCGGAGTACCACGGCGCCCGGCTCGCCCGCGAGGGCGGTGTGGTGGTCGTGACGTTCAACTACCGCCTGGGGACAGAGGGGTTCGCCCGGATCGAGGGGGCGCCGGACAACCGGGGCCTGCTCGACCAGGTCGCCGCGCTGCGGTGGGTGCGCGACAACATCCGGGCGTTCGGGGGAGATCCGGACCGGGTCACCCTCTTCGGTGAGTCGGCCGGAGCGGGCTCGGTCGCGGCCGTGCTGGCGATGCCGAGCGCTGTCGGGCTCTTCCGCCGGGCCATCGCCCAGAGCGTCCCGGGCACCTTCTTCTCCCCGGAACTTGCCGCCGACATCGCCGCCGCCTGCGCCACCGAGCTGGGCCTGCGGCCCACGGTGGCCGACCTGTCGACGGTGACACCGGCCCAACTGGCCGCCGCGGGTGACGCGGTGAGCGCGAAGCTCGGCCAGTGGACGGACCGCTGGGGCCGGATCGCCCACAGGTCGATCCCGTTCGCACCCGTCGTCGACGGCGAGGTCCTGCCGGTCACCCCGTGGCAGGCGCTGGCGGAAGGCGCGGGCCGGGGCATCGACCTGATCGTCGGGCACACCCGGGAGGAACAGCGGCTGTTCACCGCCATCGGGGGCCTGCTCGGACAGGTGACGGAGGATCAGGCGGCGGAGGCCCTGCGGCTTTTCGCCCCGGGTCCCGACGGCGTCGACCGCTACCGGGCCGCCTTCCCTTCCGCCGGTCCCGAGTCGCTCTACGAACTGGTCCACTCCGACTGGCTGTTCCGCATGCCGAGCCTCCATCTCGCCGAGGCGCAGGTCGCGGGCGGCGGGCGTGCGCACGTCTTCGAGCTGACCTGGCCCGCCCCGGGCATGGGCGGCGCCCTGGGTGCCTGCCACGGCCTCGACGTGCCGCTCGTCTTCGGCAACCTGAGCGGTACCGAGGCCTCGGCGCTGATCGGCGAGAACCCCGGCCCGGAGGCCGAGGCGCTCTCCGCGTACATCCGCGCCGCGTGGACCGCCTTCGCCGCCCACGGCGACCCCGGCTGGCCCGCGTACGACCCCGGCCGTCGCCTCGTACGACTCCTGGACGCCCAACCGACGACCGCCCCCTACCCGGAGGACGAGTCCCGCCTGCTCTGGCAGGACCACGTGTTCCCGGCACTGCCTCTGATCAGCACCTGAGCGGCCCTTGACGAACCGACGCCGACGGCGCGGGGCTTCTGTGAGGTGGCCCCGCGCCGTCGGTCAGACCGCCGTGCGCTCCACGGGGATCCACAGTTCGGCGTCCGCCTCGGTGCCGTCCTGGGACAGCCGGGTCCGGAGGATCTCGGGCCCCGGCCTGCTCCGGTAGGGGTTCGACGGGAACCACTGGGTGAACACGTCCCGCCACAGGTGCTGGAGCGTCAGCGGAAACGGTCCGGAGCTCTCGAAGACGGCCCAGGTCCCGGCGGGGACGGCGAGCGCGTCCATGTCGTCGGGTACCGCGGCCCCGGTCACCACCCCGTGGTAGTAGTCGAGTTCGGTCCCCTCGGCCCGGCTCTCGTCGAGGTCGTCACTCACCGAGATGATTCCCTTCGGCTCCTGGTCGGACAGGCTCTCGATGCGCCGCAGCGTCTCCTGGCCGAGCCCTCGGATGAAGGCGACGATTCCCGGGTTCATCCCCTCGTGCACGAGCGGGACCCGTGCCTTCCTGCCGACGATCCGGAACTCGTCCTTGTCCACGACCCTGTACCGCATGCTGCTACTCCCTTCGACGATGAGGCGGAAGGACATCCGGGGCTGGGACCGCAGACTCGCGCCGGCCCGCCTGGCCTCGCCGGGGCCGACACCGTGCATGCCACGGAACGCGCGGGCGAACGCCTCGCCGGACGTGTAGCCGTAGCGCACCGCGATCTCCAGCAGCGTCCGCTCCCCCGCCAGCACCTCGGCGCCCGCGACGGTGAGCCGCCTGCGCCGGATGTACTCCGCCAGGCCGACCCCCGCCAGCGCGGAGAACATCCGCCGGAAGTGGTACTCCGAAGTCACCGCGATCCGCGCCAGCTCACCCACCTCGATCGGCTGGTCGAGGTGACGCTCGATGTGCTCCATGGCCTGGTTCAGCCGCTCCAGCACCCCGGACTCCTTCCCTTTCATCACCCACGTTAGGAAGGACCCACCCTGCCGGACCCGACAACCTGTGCCCGCTCCGGTCGGGTACCCGACTCACCCGTCCCGCCCAGCGCCCGCCCCTCGGTGTACGTCGACCTCCACGCCGGAGGCGTCGAGTCGTACCCGTACCTCGGGTCCTCCCGCACTCCAGCGGAGCCTCAACTCGCCTTCGGGGTAGGCCTCTACGGTCACCGTTTCCCACAGAGGCAGCGGGTCCGGTTCACGCGTGAGGCGGGCCAGGGCGACGAAGAGGGTGGGGGTTTCGGCCGTGGTGCCGGTGAGGTCGTCGGTCAGGGCCAGGACCGGGAGGAGTTCGGCTCGGGTGTCGGGCTTCGGTGACCAGCCGGTGAGGCGGACGGACGTGCCCGGCGGCGCTCCGGTCACGAGGTGGGCCCGTACCTCCACGGCTCCGCGTGCGAGCACCACGCTGGTCACCTTCGCGCCGGCGCCCGCCGTGTGCCGGGAAGCCGCCCAGCCCTCCCCCACCCCCAGCGGTTCGATGCCCGTACGGCTCGGATCGCCGCCCACGATCACGCTGTTGTCGTACGTCGCCGAGGGCTCCGTCGCGGTGGAGTAGGCGAGCCGGGTGTAGTACGGGTCGTAACGGGCGTCCTCGCTGCCGTGGTTGTGGAGGCGGACCAGGCCGTCGGAAGTGGTCGACTGGAGGAGCCAGTTGGGTGGGGCGACGGGGGTGACCGCGTCGGTGCGGTCAGTGGGGCCGGGTTGTTCCGGGGCCGTCCAGACCTCGTGATCGGGTGGGAGGAGGAGGCCGAGGAAGCCCTTGCTCGCCCAGTACGGGGAGGCGGGGCCCGAATAGACCTGCAGGAGAGCCTCGTCGGGTCCGTGCCAGCCGAGGGTGAGCAGGCCGCGTTCGTCCACGGCGCCCCGGTCGAGGAAGTACCGCAGGGCGCCGGAGGCCAGGCGTCGCGTCTCGCCCGGCGACAGGGGCGTACGGCCGGTGAGCGCGCCCAGCCACAGCGGCGCGGCGGTGGCGAAGCGGTAGGTGAGCGAGCGGCCCTGGTGCATCGGGGCGCCGTCGGACCCGAACAGCCGCGCGTAGTCCTCCAGATGGCGGGACAGCCGGCCCGCGTACAGGTCGAGCAGCCGGGTGTCCCCGGCCAGCCACGCGTGGAGCACCGGATACAGGTGCATCGCCCAGCCGTTGTAGTAGTCGAAGGCGCGGATCTCGCCGTCGGTGTACCAGCCGTCGCCGACGTACCACTCCTCGATGCGCTCAAGGCCCCGGTCGATCGCGGCCCGGGACGCCTCCGGTTCGTGGCCGATCTCCTGGAGGAAGCCGCCGACCGTGACCGGGAACAACTCCCAGTTGCAGGGCCAGGGTTCGGCCGTCAGGGCGTCGCCCAGCCAGTCGGCGGCCCGCTGTCGGACCCCGTCGTCGAGGCGGTCCCAGAGGAGGGGGCGGGTCAGGCGCAGCGCGAGGGCGATGGACGCGGCCTCGACGAGGGGCTGCCCGTGGTCCTCGACTCGGGGCCAGATTCCGGCTGTTCCGGCGGCGAGGCCCTCGGCGTACCGCTCCAGGGTTCCCTCGTCCCGGCGGAAGGCGGCGAGGAGCAGCGTGCGGGCGTAGCCCTCCAGGCCGTCGGAGAGTCCGCCCGACGAGCTCGCGCGGCCTCCGGGGAGCTGGTAGAGGGCGCCGCCCTCGATGGCGTACGGCTCGACCGCCGCGAGGAGCGCATCGGCGGCCGCCTCCCAATGGGCGCGTGTGTAGCCGGTGTACGGGCTGAGGTCACGGTCCTCAGGTTCCTCAGGAGGCATCGGACGGATCTCCCTGTCGACAAGGCCGGGGGCATGGACGTTGCGGGCGGGGCGCCCCCGGCACTCATCCCACCCTCACCAGCCCTTCCGGCACCAGATGTTGGGCGACGAGTTCGTCACGGACCAGGCCCGCGTAGAGCGTCGCGCCGTACGCGGAGGTGTGCGTGTTGTCGCGCTTCTCGTTGTAGAGGTAGAGCGCCTTGGAGCCCTCGACTCCGAGGGATTCGACGAGGGCCTTGGTCTTGGCGGTGAGGTCGATGAGCGGGACGTTCCCGGCGGCGGCGACGGAGCGGGTGACGGCGGGATGGTCGACGCCGAGGCCGTTCACCAGCAGCGCGGTGTCGTTGTCGAGGGTGCCGTCCGCGTTGAACCAGCGGCGGACGATCGGAGTGACGAGGACCGGCCGGCCGCCGTGCGCGCGAACGCCCGCCACCAGGGTCTCCAGGTTCGCGCGGTAGGTCGCCTCGTCCGTCAACGGGGCGGTACACCGCCCGGCCCGAATAGGCCAGATGGAAGGCGAACAGGAAGCACCTCACCGGCTGCTCGGCCAGATCGACCCATACCTCCCCCCGAAGTCCACTTCGGCATCCGCCCCGGGTGCGTTGTACCGGACCAGGAAGCCCTCGGCCAGCTCCACCACTGCCTCAAGGCCCGGCAGTTCTTCGACGAACAACACGCCTTCGCCCCCTCCTCCAAGCTCCTGTGGGATGCGGAAGCCCAGGCAGCGGCGATGTCAGTGCATCCGTCTAGAGTCCTCGCGTCTTGATTTCCTAATGCCGTCTGTCAAGCCGCGAGCGCGTTGGGCGGTGAGAGCTCGTAGCATCGCCTGTCGCGAAGGAGGGCCCACAGGACGTTCACGCGGCGACGTGCGAGGGCGAGCACGGCCTGGGTGTGACGCTTGCCCTCGGCTCGTTTGCGTTCGTAGAACCGGCGCGACTCGTCGCAGTGGCGGATGCTGAACAACGCCGAGGTGTAGAAGACCCGTTGGAGACGCCGGTTGTATCGCTGAGGGCGCCGAGGATTGCCGCTGATCTTCCCGGAATCGCGAGGCACCGGGGCGACGCCCGCAGCCGAGCAACTGCAGCCCGGGCTGATCCAAGCGGTCCTCGCCAGAGTTCGCCGCGAGGTTGACACGGAGCGCACCATCGAGAGGAACAAGGCCCAGTCCCGCGCCAACCTCAGCGCCGACGAGGGCGAGCTGCCGGATGCCTGCCTCGCCATCGAGGAGACCATCGAAGAGGCGATCCAAACGGTGGCAGCGGGTAGCCGCGCGTACAGGCTCTCGCAAGGCCTGGGCGTGAGCGATCCGGCAGCTTGGGAGGACCAGCTGGCCACCGTGCTGACAGACGACCCCCGCATTCCGCTCGCCTTCGAAAAGGCACGCTGGCCGCGCCCCGGCCTTCCTCTGCCACCCGGTCCGGACGACCCGGCCAGCCAGGACACTCCGCGTACCGGAACAACCACCGAGATCATCTCCACACGGTCACTGACGCAAGCTGTCGCCCTCACCGGACAGACCCTCCCGGGCTGGCGCATCCTCGCTTCCGTGGAGGAACGCAAGTTCCTGTCACCGCACACCCGGAAGACCGGCCTGACCGTCGTGAGCTTCTCAGGCCCGGGAGTGACGGATTACGGGAATCAGGACAGCGACGCTCCCCCCTTCTCGGACGGCGACATCAAGGAGTGGACCCGACTGCCGGCGCAGCACCCTGCCGTTGACGTCCCGCCGGGGATCTCGCTCCTCGGCCTCGACCGCTCCATGACCGCTGCCGCAGACGCCGACCAGGGCCTGGGTCTGCCCGGCTTCGCACTGACACCCGCCACGTGGCTGCCTGCCGCGCTGCGCCTGACACCCGGAGCCCTGCTGACACTGGAGGATGGCCGCGGTCCGGCCCTGCGGCTCATCTGCTGGCGCACCGAGTACGAGCGGGGCGCCTACCGCCTGCCGTGGCCGCGGACGACCGGCTGCGCCGTCGTGATTCGCCCCGACCTGCTGGACATCCTGTCCGAGCGGGCATCCGCACCGATCGTCATCCGAGATGTCGTTATGCGGCTGGAAGCGGACTGAAGAAGAGTAGACGGGACACCGTGGCCGGAAGGAACGGAGGACGAACGGGAGGGGTGCGGACGATCCCGACTCCTGGTGAGCCCGGGGTGCACTCACTTGAGTAACGTACCGGGCACTCGTAGTCCAGCGGCCCGAAGGTGGCGGAGTCGATCTTCCTGATGACCCGGCGCCGTACCTCGACGTCGTGGGTCGCCCACATTTCGGCGAATCGTGGTGAGGTGCCGAGGAGTTCGGTGACGAGTCCTTCGATACCTCCGTCGCCGGGAGGGGTAGCTGAGGACGCCCGACGCTGGAAGCGGGGACCGTCGGACGCTGCGCGAAACGCGATCGGTCACGATGCGCCACCTCTCGGCCTCAATCACGCCGAGGGTGAGACAGATTGACTCACATGCTTCTTGCTTTCCGCCATCGATCACCGCCCTCTGGACGGACTCCTATCCTCGCCCGCATGGATCTCTGGGAAGGCATGGTGTGGGGCGCCTTTGGCAGATTCGCCATGGAAGCGCTCGACTACATCATCGCGGTTCGCCGGTGGCACAGACTGCCGTGGCGTGTGGGCGCAAGCACGCTCACACCCGATCGCACGGTGGCTCCAAGTCGCCATGGTTTTCAGCCCCCCGTTGAACTGGCCGCACCGGGCTTGCTGGCCTACAGCATCGCCGGCACTCTGCGCATCGCGGTCGGAGGGGGCATGTCGGCGACCGTGGTGAGTACGTCGCCCAGGCTGCCTCAGCGTGGATTGCTGTACTGACCGGTGCTACCGCGCCGTTGATCCTTGAGAAGGTGACGGTGCTTGTCCCGCTGCTCATCCACGGCGACAAGAGCGCCCCGCTGCAGCAGGTGGGCGGCAGAGCGATGCGGCATGAGGAGCGGCCCGGAAGCCTGCGCGCTTCGTCCGAGGCATCTGTAGGGCAGACACCTGCCATCTCCGAGGGAGAGTGACTGCTGTGCGTGCAGACAGCCTTGCTGGCCGCATCGTCTCCGTGCTGTCGCACCGTGCGCCGGCGTTTCGATCGGCACCCAGCCCCGGTACACCAAACCGTCTCCCCGCCCGCCAGCCGATGAAGCACCTGAAACGCCCGGGCAGCGGGGCTGGTGCACCACGAGCCCAGCTGGCCAACGTAGGCCTGCCCAATGCCAGTCTGCGCGGAGCCGTACTGGCAGAGGCGAACCTGCGCGGCGCGGACCTGCGCGACGCGGACCTCCGCGACGCCGATCTCCGCGGCACGAATCTTCAGGTAGCCAATCTCACCTCGGCCAGCCTGGAAGGCGCTGACCTGCGCACGGCCGATCTACGGGACGCCCACTTGAATGGATGTGACCTGCGGCAGGCGGATCTGACAGGCGCCGATCTGCGCAACGCGCGCCTTCCGGGAGCATCTCTTGCCCACGCCAACCTTGGCGGTGCCGACCTGCGCGAAGCGGTGCTCTCGGACACGACCCTGCACTCAGCCGACTTGCAGGGCGCCAATCTGCGGAACGCCGACCTCCAGGGCGCCGACCTAAGAAATGCATGCCTGCGGACGGCCCTTCACGCGGTGAACCTCGACGGGGCCGACCTCAGAGGCACAGACCTTCGTCGCCACCGCCTCACTCAAGGCAAGATGCGGGGCTGCGACCTGAGAGGGGCCGATCTCCGATGTGCCAACCTTGCCGGGGCAGATCTCCGGGACGCTAACTTCGCCGGCGCACTCCTTTGGAAAGCAAGGTTCGAGGAGGCTGATCTCAGTGGCGCCGTGTTCACGGACATCGACTCCGGTCCATGGGAAGCCAGCAGCCATGACCTCCTGTACGTTTCCGGAGCCCGCTGGACAGCAGCCACCCTGTGGCCATCAGATCTGCGCACCCTCATGCACGCCCGGCCCCTCAGCGTGGGTGTCGGTGTTTGGGTCGTCCATAGGACCGCAGCCAACCGCCTCACCGTAGAGCCGGTAAGCCGCTGACAGCTTCCACGCCTCACCCTGCACAAGAAAAATCCACGCTCATTTTTGGCGCGCCCGAGAGCGTCCCGACAGCCGCGTTCAGCTTCGCCCTCGACCAGCGGTGCGGAGGTGGAGCCTCCGAACGGCATCGCCCTCAGCTCCGTAAAAGGTATTGCGGTCGGATAATGCTGGCCAATGTTCGGTTGCCATATGGCGACCCCGGGTTCCCCCCAACCCTGATGTGTGGAAGCCGTGTCAGCGGAGGGGGCCCCAGGGAAACCACGCCGAGTGCAGCCGAGGTACTGAAGCGGCTGTTACAGCCGGTTACGGTAGCAACTCCAAGAGCACCCTGGCCGGCAGCGTTGACGTGGCCGCTCACAGCAAAGGCAGCAAGAAGCAAAGGGAACAAGAGCGGAAGGCCGAGGAAGCCGAGAACGAAGGCAAGACGTTCAAGGGAAGCCGCGCCCCGCATTGTGGGAACCTCGCCCAATAGGGCATCGAAACACCAAGCACGTCGGCTACGGCTTCAACCCTCGGCTGGGGCGAAGGCGACATCAACGCCCGCGCGTTCGTACTTCAGTGGCCCCGAGGCGTCCCTAACACAAACGCCCCCGAAGCCCGAAACGGTGGGCGCCGGGGGCGTTGCGAGCAATGCAGTGTGCGTCTCACGGTGCAGCAGGATCACGCTGTGCGGGCGATTTCACTGAAATCCGTAAGGCCCTCACTCCAGATGGATGAATTCTGGTACACCTTCGGTCGACGTCGGATCGTCGAGGGCGTACGTAAGAATTCCTTCTGGAGCGCGGACGCGCGACACTGAGACACCGTGCAGACACGCCTCGCACCAGAACAGGACGTAACCGATTCGACTCTCACTGTTGACGATGTAACGAATTTTCAGCTCGGATCGACCACAGTTCGGACATGGGACGTGGCTGGCCTCACCGGACTCGCGAGCAGCGACTAGCGAATTGAGCCAAGCCTGTCGATCACCCATCACTTCAGCTTTCCGTTGAAGTAGTTTACGAATTGTTCCTCGATGCCGTAGGCGGCGCTTTCATAGGCCCTCCGTGATGCTTCATCTACAGGGGGGCCGTAGAGGTCGATCCCGCGCAGGTGCTGCACAGGTTGCGTTTCTTCAGCTTGATCGGCCCGTGCCGTCCGCATCCGGAGCAGCGGCCTGGCGGGGCGGCGCGGGCGAAGCAGGCGGCACACACCGGGCCGTCGGAGGTCCTGGAGCGGGCTGGCCGGGTCCGGCCGCAGGAGATACAGGCGGCGGCGCTGTGGCGCCGCCAGCACGAGCCGCACACCGGCTGACCGCCGGGCCGCGCGGTCACCGGGCGCAGCCGGCCGCAGTCCGTACAGGGCTCGGCGCTGGCAGCGCGGTGACAGCGGGCACACACCGGCCCGGCCCCGGTACGCGCACACGGCGCGCATAATTCGCCGCACCGGCAGCAGACTTCCTTCGGCCGCGACGCGTCATAGCACGTCTTGCACAACCGGCGACTCTTGCTCCTCAAACTGAGGGAGCGCTCGCGGCCGCAGCCATCGCACCGCCCGCGCATCGTAGCCATCGCAGCGGGCCCATCAGCTCTCGGCGTCGAAGAAATCGCCGGAGAGCACCGGCCCGTCCGGCATGACCGGACCCGCTCCGTGTGGGGGTGGACGCTCACCGTCCTCGGGCTCGACCTCGGTCACCAGGTCCTCGAACCGGCAGTCGAGGATCTTGCACAGTGCCACCACGAGTTCCAGGGGAATCTTCGGGGGCTGCTCCGCGGACACCAGGCGGTAGACGGTGCTGCGGTCGAAGTCGAAGCCGTAGCGGCGCAGTTCGGGAACCAGTTTGGTGGTGTTGAACCAGCTGCGGCGCACCGCCATCAACTCGCGCAGCCGCCACACGCACCGGGGCTGCGGCGCCTCCGGTCCGGACGGCCTGCGGTCCTCTGCCTGGCCTCCGGGCACGGCCTTCATCGTGGTCCCCTGTGGCCGCCGGTCACCGGGGCGCCCTCGCCGTTCGCGGTGTCGAAGGTGTCGAACTCGTCGTCCATGTCGGCCTCGGCCTCCGCCCGGGCGAAGGCGCTGCGCAGGGCTTCCTCCTCCGCGGCGTCAAGGAACTCACGCACCTTGGAGTTCTTGTAGTCACTGGAGAGGGCGGTATAGATCGCCGTGGTCGCGGCATGGGAGTGACCGACCTGCTCGGTGACGAACGAGGCGTCGTAACCGGCCTCGATAAGCCGGGTGACGTACGTGTGGCGAAGGCAGTGCGGGCACAGGTAGTCCGGCAGCCCCGTCAAGACACGCCAATGAGCGAAGCGGTCATTCACCGAGCGGACGGAGATCTCCCCGCCGCGCTCGGTGGGAAACATCACCCCGTCATCGAGCCCGTCACGGTAGAACAGCGGCCGGATGCGCTCGACGTAGTACCGCACGGTCGCTACCGCCCAGGGCCACACGGAGATCACCATCCGCCGGCGCGGCGGCTGCCCCGGCAGGGCTTTGCCCCACCGCACCGCCAGCCCCGCAAAGTCCCCGAACTCCGCCAGCCTGGCCTGCCGCCGGCCAGTCATGGATCTCCAGCCGTGCGGCCTCGCGGCGCCGCAGCCCCCAGCCGTACATCGTGGTGAACATCGCGAGGTCACGAGCCGCCGTCAGCGCACCCTTGTGTCCAGCGGCACACAGCCTGGTGATCTCCGGATCCATCTGCCCGAAGAACGCCCGCACCTCCGGGCGAGTCAGCGGCCGGTTGCGGCTGGGCCGCCCGACATACCCCTGGGAATGCCGCACGCTGTTGAGCTCGGCCAGCACCATGGCGGGAAACGCGCCGAACATCTCCCGGCACACCAACGCCCACCCGTAAGCCGGATTGACCAGGTAGGACAGGAATGCACTCAGTTGCAGCTGTTTCTGTCCGAGCGTCGAGTGCGCCACCGCGGCGGCCACGGCCGCCGACCACCGGTCGAACACCGAGGCATTCCACTCCCACGGGAACGCATCGGCAAACGCCTGCAGCTGACGCACCGTCCGCACCCGGCCGGCAATCGTGTCCGGCTGCAGCGCACGGGCCTGCTGGCACTCGACGAACCCCTCGATCATCTTCTCGAGCACCGTCTCGCACGGCCGCAGCAGCCTCACCTCGGGCACCACGGACAACGAGGCCACGCCCGGCACACGCGAGCCGACCCGCCCGCCAGACCCATCCGTCGTCCGTGACATCGACACCTCCAAAGACACTCGACGATGCTGCCTGTGCATCAAAGATGTACGAACAACACCGAAGAGCGCAAGGCGCAAGGTACGACCGGCAGTTCAGGGAGACCGCAGTTTCTGGCACCGGGAAGATCACCGCGACGTAGATGAAGTCACTGCAGAAGCGGGGAAGCTGCGGAATTGCTGCACCCGGACCACAACGCTGCGAAACCTGGGTCACGCCTCATCGGCGCGGCGCGGAGACACGCTCGCCCCGGTGCCTCCATTTCCGTGAGGCAGGAACTTCCCTACCTCATACCCGCTGACGGTTTGCGCTCGGATGTCAGGGGCCGGAGTGGATGAAGGGCGCCCACTTGCTGGGCACATCCAGGTTCTTCCGGCGTAAGGCGATGACCGCCTCGTCGAGGACCTCGCCCGCGCGGTCGGGATGTAGCTTCCCGTCGTGAACGAGTCTGCCGTACACGTCCTTCGTAATCTCTGCGGCAGACTCGTCGTAGGCGGTCCACAGCGTGGCTATGACATGGCGCCAGCCAGAGGCCTGGAGTGCGGCAGCGACGGTGATGGCCTCGTCGGCGGACGCGATCCCTCCCACTGCGGTCTTGCACGCGCCGAGGAAGGCGAACTCCCCAGCGTGGGCGGCGCTGGGGAGCCACGCGCGGCTCACATCGGAGACAGTGACGAGCCCCTCGTTCTGCCAGTCGTAGGGCACGAGCCCGCCGGAGGCGGGCTCAGCCAAATTCTGGGTGCCGTGGCAGGCGGCGTGCAGCCATCGGGCGCTGGCCAGATTGGTCAGGATGGCGACGCGGCCCGCGGCTGGCCCTGCGAGAACGGTCCGTTGACCGTCGAGTTCCAGTGTCTCGATGTATTGCCGCTCGATGCGAGCCTGCGGCAGGGGAGACCAGTCGGGTGTTTCGGCCATTTCCACCATGAGCAGGTCGTCCACGGTTGGTGTGGGCGCTAGGGCCCCTTCGGCGAGGATCCGCAGGGTGGGTGTGTATGAGGAGCGCACGCGATCCAGAACGGACCGGCCTGGCTCATGGTGGTGGCCTGCGGCGTGCAGGGGAAGCAGTCCGAGCATTCCGGTCGGTGACCACCACACTCGGGGTCGATCAGGGGCGGGCGCGAGCGCGGTGAGGATCGGCTCGGTGATGTGGTCCCATAGCCAGCGCAGGGTTCCAATGATCGCGAGTTCGGCCTTGAATTTGTCGTCGTGTAGGAGAACTGCCAGGTACCTGAGGCACAAGGCATGGACCTCGTCTTGGCTGAGATCGGTCAGCTCTACGACGCGTACACCGCCAGTGGTGACGATCAGGGCGTCGCAGCGCCACCGACTCATGTTGATGATGACGACTGTGCGGTCGCCCAGCGCCCCGTGTAGCCGCTTGAAGCTCTCTCGTTGCAGAAAGGAGCCCGGGTCCGGGAAGTTGTCGGTTGGCGGTAGAGCGCGGACCTCGGTTATGAGCTCATCGAAGCGTCGGGCAGCGTGCATGCGTGCGTCCGCGTCGCTGCTGTCGAGGGCGGACCGTAGCCGCACCAGGTCGGCGGCCATACTTGGTGCGGCTTTGGTCAATGCGCTCAGGTCGGTACGGGTGTCGAGGACGTGTTGCCAAAACATGCTGCGGCTGCGTTCGAGCAGGTCGACCGCCTGTTCCGGACGGCCAGCGCTGATCGCGCACGAAGCAGCCTCCCGCCCGACGGTAGTGAGGCCGACGGGGGTGGCCCGCTGGTGGTCCTCGAGCTGGGTCCCACGCCTGACCTGTCCGGTCAGGTCCTCGACGGCCTCGGTGTAGAGGTCGGCCGCGGCCGCGAGGCCATGCAACTCGGCGGTTGCTCTGGCCAGTTGGATGCGGGCGATGCGACGGACCGGTGGCGGCGCATCGGGTGCGGACGCCTCGTGCCAGGCCCTCGCCGCAGCATCGAGGTCGGTATGCCGTCCCCGTGCCCGGTAGCGCCGATGCAGAGCGTTGCCCAGAGTGTGGCGGGCGCCGGGCAGATGCTCGTCGGTGTTGGGTGCGGCGCGGATTCCGTCATCGAGGAGGGTGACCGCTTCGGCCAGGTCATCCGGCCTGTCGCCGTGTTGTTCGTCGACGTGGTCATCTCGGGTCAGCAAGGCGTTGGCGAGCCCTACGCGGTAGTTGAGTGCCGTTCGACTGGCGGCGTCGGCCATGGCCACGGCCGTCCGCCATGTGTTGATCGCCTCGTCGAGGTCCGCGTTCTGCGGGGCGCTGCCGGTCTCGTAGCGCGTATGCAGGGCGTCGCCGAGACTGGCGAGGTCTTCGGCGTGCTCGGGGTTTCCGACGCTGGCGGCGGCCGTCCGCCGGTAGAGGTCGATCGCCTCGTCGAGCATGCTCCGGTCGGTCGTGGCGATGCCGGCTGCCAGCAGGGCTTGGGCCAGAGCGCACTCGTAGATGTGCAGTTCGCCGAAGTCGTCGGGAACGCCCTGGCGGGCCTGTCGTAGTGCGTCGATGGCTTGACGCAGGTCGTTGCTGTCGTTGAGTACGTCATACCGATGGTGTAGCGCGATACCCAGTCGCATGTGCATGTCGGGAGTCGGTGAGGCGGAGGCGGCGCGGCGGGCGGCGTCCACGGCCTCGTGCAGGGCCGCTCGGTCGTCGTAACGTCGCGCCTTGTCGAGCAGTACCAGACTCAACGCCGTCCATGCGCCGCCGGTTGGCGTGGCGGTGCCGGCCGTTGCCTGACGGGCGGCTGCCTCCGCGTTGCGCAGCGCGGTCGCCGCGGTCTGCTCATCGGCGTTGCCGGCGAGGGTGCGCAGGACGTCGGCCAGGGTGATCCGAGCAGCGGACCGCAGCTCGGGATCCTCGTTGGGGGCGTCGGCGGCCGCTCGGGCCAGCGCGACGGCCTCATCGAGGTCGGCGCGGTCGCCGGAGCTGTCGAAGCGGCCGACGAGGGTGACGGCGAGACGTCGGCTCAGCCGCCGTTGTTCGGCACTGCCGGCCGGCGCGGCCGTCATAGCCGCACGATTGTCGCGGATGGCGGTGTCGAGGTCGGTGGGGTCGCCGAAGCGGACGCTACGTCGGCGCATCAGGTCTGCCCGGCGGGTCAGCCGGGACGGTCGGGCCGGATGGTCAGGCGGGGTGTGTGACAGCACGACATCGATCAGGCCAAGCGCCTCGTCGATCGAGGTGACCTCGCCGGTGATGTCGAAACGCAACATGAGTGCGATCGTCTGCGCCTCGAGGAAGGAGAGCCTGGTCATCGCGCTGGTCGTCGGAGCGGCGGCCGCCTCACGCAGTGCGGCGAGCGCCTCGTCGATGTCCTCGGGGCGGCGGTAGCTGCGGATGCTGCTGAGCAGGATGACGCCGAGGTCGCCCCGGGCCGAGATCTGGGCAGGGTGGTCATCCGGCATGAACTCGATGGCGCGGCGGACCGCACGGAGCGCTTCGTCGAGGCTGCCGCGGTCCCGGAAGCTTTCGTGGTGCTGGTGCAGGATGGTGCCGAGCCGGCGCAGACAGGTGGCAGCAGACATGGGGGTGGCGGCACTGCCGGTCGCGAAGCGGGCAGCCGCGACCGCCTCATTGAGGTCGGCCAGGATGCCGGTCTGCTCGTGGCGGAGCACGAGCGCCAAGGCATGGCACATCGCCACGGTGGCGCGTTCTGCGTGACCGGGCGGAGTGACGGCGACGGCCTGCCGGGCGACCGCCTCGGCCTCGTGGCGGTCGCCGGACGTCGTGGTGTTTATCGCGCGTGCCTGAAGAGCCTCGCTGAGTCCGGACAGAAACGGGCCCCGGTGCGGGTGGCCGGGCGCGGTGAGCGCGACAGCTTCCCGGGCTGCGGCCACGGCGCGATCGCCGTCGGCGGCATCGCTGCTCAGCAGGTCGCTCGCGTAGCGGTGGAGATGCAGCGGCCGCAGCGGGTGCCGGGGCGGGGTTGAAGCCAGCGACTGCCGGTGGGCGTCCAACGCCGCCGTGAGGTCATCGTGCGCGCCGGTCCGCAAGTATCGCTGGCCGAGGGCCGCCGCATGGATTGACAAAAATTCCAACCGTCGTAAATGTGGCGTGGCCTGCGTACCGCTGAGCGCAACGGCGCGACCGCTGTGGTCGATGGCAGCGCCGAGGTCAGCGGATTGGCCGAGATGCCGGTAGCGCAAAAGCAGGGTCGCGGCCAGCTCACCCAAACGCGCGGCGAGAGCCGGATCGTGCGGGTTCCGTTCCGCGGTGACGTGCACGCACTGGTTTCCGATCTGCGCCGCGGCATCGAGGTCGGCGACCGATCCGGTGCGCTCGGACCGCATGCGCAGCGCCCGGCCGAGATCGTTCGCGAAGGTATCTCGGTCGAACGGTGCCAGCGGGCGTTCAACACCGGCCTGCAGCAGTGTGATCGCCTGCTCGAGAGCGGCTCGGTCGTCGACGAGAGTGGCGTGTAGCAGCAACGCCCACGGATCCGCTACCCGACCCGGCGGGGCAGCCAGCGGCGGGTTGCCGGGCGGCATCGCCTCCGAGCGGGCCTGCTGCGGCGCGGGAGGCTGTAACAGACGATCCAGCCCGGCGACGTAATCGGGGCGGTCGGGGTCGTCAGGTGTGCTCGCGTCGATCGCGGCACGGTAGGCGGCGATGGCCTCGCGGGTATCGGCGTCGGCCCGCGTGCGCTGGGCGGCGTTGGTGACCTCGGGCCCGGCGGTGAGGCGGGCCGCGCGGCCCGCCAGGCCTTGTCCGAGGTTGGCGAGTACGCCGGGCGGGGCCGGCCGGCCCTCGACTTCGAGCGCGGCGAGCGCGCGGCGGCTCAGGTCGATCGACTCGGCGAGGTCGCCGAACGCGCCGGTGGTGTCCGCCCTGACCAGCAGCGTCCAGGCCAAGTTCTGCAGGTGCGTGGCATCTCCAGAACTGTTGACCGCGGCATGGCCGGCTGCGATGGCCGCCTCGAGACGCTCAAGGCGGTGGGTGCGTAAATAGCGGTAGACTAGCACGATTCCCAGATTCGATTGCGCATCGGCGGATCGGGGGTGTCCGGGTGCCAGCAACGCCGTGGTGGAGGTGTTCAGATCCTCCGCCCGCTCCAGGTCGGCAAGAGACCCCGCGGTGAGATACCGGTGCAGATGGAGGGCGCCGAGGTTCATCGACACCCGTGGCCGTTCCGGGTCGTCGTCGGTCATCGCGAGGAGTCGGGCGTTGAGCGCCACCACCGCCTTTTCGGCCTCTCCGGCGTCCCCGCGAGAATTGGCCAGGACTCGTCCGGCAAGATCGTCGGCGTCCTCGGCAGGCGGTTCGGCAGTCCCGGCAAGGGCTCGCCGCAGCGACTCCGGCACCAGATGGGGGTGGTCAGTGAGCAGCATCCCGTACAGCCGCATCGCTCGATTGAGGTCGACGGCGCGCTGATCCTCCGGCAGCGCCCCGGAGCGGACAAGATGCGTCCTGGCCAGCAGTTCCACGATCTCGACGTCGATCCCGCCGTTGGGTCGAGTCGACTGGTCGAGTAAGGCCGCAGCCTCCTGGCGGGCGGCCGCGGCGAGGATCGGGCCGGCGTCGTTTGCGATGTAGGCCTGCACGCGATGTTCCAGCGACGCGACGAGGTCGGGTACCTCCACCGGCAACCACCCTCCGCTGAAACGAACTTGCTCCACTCTGTGACTGCGCGACTACTCTAAGCCGGATCTTCGATACGATGAACGCCGTCGTGCGAAGTCGATCCGATCGTGCGGGCAGATCAGTCTGGGTAGATGCATCCGGGCAGGAAGGAAGCGGATGAGCGACCCACCGCTCCGTGACTCCGATCTCACCGCATGGCTGTGCGCTGAGCTGCCAAAGCTCGAGCGCTTCGCCGAGGAGTGGAACCTGGGTCAGGACCTGTCGGCGGCCGTCGAGGACGTCCGCTCAGGCATATCCACCGAGCAGGCCCTGCGCGGCCAGCACCTGCCTATCGACGCCCTGTTTTCCGGAGTTCAAGGTCGCGGTGACCCGGTCACGCTCGATGCCCTCGGCGTCGATCCGGTGATCGTCACCGGCGACTACCGGTGCCCAGCCCGGTCCTCCTGCGGCCGGCGCGAGGGCCGTGACGACAACGGATACGAGCCGGTGTGCGAACTGCACCGCACCGTCATGCGGTTCACTCCCGGGCAGTCTCGGTGACCGAGCTTCTCGCCTCCCTCGGCCAGAAGGTCGCCCAACGCTGGCTGGAATCCGTCCTCGCACCCGGCCTCGCCTATGTCGCGGTGGCCGGTTGGGCGCTGCTGGCCGGGCACGACAACCCGTTCGGTCTCACTGACCTGGGTAACCGTCTCAACGAGAGGTGGACCGCACACACCGCTCACCCCGGCACAACCATCGCCGTCGTCGCCGTTCTGCTCGCCGCAGCAAGCATCGCGGGTTCCACACTGGGGGCCACGGCGTCCCACGTGGTACAGCCCCTGTGGACGGCATCGGTTCCGCGCCGACGGATGGGGCGAGACGCCACCGAGCCGGGAACGGCACGGCGGGCCACGGCAATCGGGGAGACATTCCGGAATACCGGGTCTCGCGTCTCCAAACAATACGAGCTCTCCCTCAGTGATGCATGGCCGCGAATCTGGCTCCTCGCCAGCACCGACGTCCGCATTGTCGTATCAGCGGCCGCCCGCCGCTACGAGTCCGATGCGATCGTCAGCGCATGGGGTCTGCTGATGCTGCCCTGGACGATCCGGTGCTGGGCCATCGCCCCCGTAGCCGCCGCCGCAATGACCTACAGCTACATGCGCGCCCGTACGGACTCCGCCGTCCTCGCCACCGTCATCGAGGCGACCGTCGACACCCACACGCTCCGGCTGGCCGAGGCACTCGGCGTCGCCGTACCGAGCGGAACCGTCACCAGAATCGAGGGCCCCGTCATAACCAATATCCTGCAGAAGGGCATGCCCACGCCGCGTTCGCGCCGCACCACGGTGCACCATGCAGACTGACGCGCTCACAGAGAACGTCATGCGGCGCGTCCGGGCCTACCGCGACGACGGGGACCCCGGCCCTGCCCACGAACCCGACGCGCTCACCGAGGCCACAGCCCTCCTGCAGGCCAGCGGAGAACACGGCGAGCAGTCAATGAAAGGGCTGCACGCGGTCGCCGCCCTGCACTGGATCCGATATCTGAGCCTTCCCTACGATCGCCGCGCCGACGACTTGACAACCGCGCAACGACTCTTCCGGACCGTGGCCGACCACGACCCCTCAGTGGTGCCCACGGCGCTGCTCAAAGAGTTCGGCATCCAGGACGACGGCAGTGTCGCCAAGATCGAGTCCGTACTCTCCGCCCTGCGCGAGGCAGCCCTCACCAAGAACCCCGACACCCTGCAGCCGCTGATCACCTTGGCGATCGAGGTCCTGCGGGAGACACCGGCCACCCGCGCCCGGCACCGAGACCTCTGGGCCATGGTGGCGATGGCCTATCGTGTCCAGTTCCGCCAGACCTGGTCGCTGGATCTCCTCGACCCGATGGTCGACGCCGCCCGGCATGCCGCGGCATTTCCCAACCTTCCGAACCACGCCGCCGCCCTTGACACCCTGGCTATCGTGCTGAAAGACCGGTACGACCGGACGAGCGTCGCCGACGACGCCGACTACCTCATCGACACCATCCGCCAACGTCTCGACCTCCTGGCGCCCGATGACGATGGTGACAACCTCACTCGGCGACTGTTTGTCATCGCCGAGGTGTTCACCCGTTGGCTCGATCGGGCGGATCAGCCAGTTACCGTCGTCGACGACGACCTCGAGCTGCTTCGAAAAGCCGCACAGATGAGCCGTGTCGGCGACCCGGATCGGCCGCTCCGGCTGGCAGCGGCCGGGCGAGCACTCCGGATTCGCTTCGAAGACGTCGGCACCGCCACACTCATCGACGAGTCCGTGGACGCATTACGCCAGTCGGTGATCGAGGCGCCCATCGAGCATCCCCGCCGGCCGCGTCACCTCGCCGAGCTGGCCGTCAGCCTGCGACTGCGGCACACCAGCCTCGGCAACCGCGCCGACCTCGACGAGGCGATCAACGCCCTGCGCGCTTGCGTCCAGACGATCCGACCGGACGCAATGCTCATGCAGACCGGAGCCAACCCACCGACCGTGCCGGAGATGCAGTACCGGCTGGCCGACGCGCTCAACGCCCGCGCAGCCGCCATCGCGGACCTCGACGAAGCGATCGCCGCCCTCGGCGCCGCGCTGACCGTCACCGCACCAGGTCCGGCAACGGGCCTGAGACGACCGTCCCGTGACGACATGGAACGCCTGTGGGCGACCCTGCACCAACTTCGTCTGCGGGGCCGATGACCGCCAGCAGGGTACGCCCTCTGCTGCCGATTGCGGGGCGCATTCAAGAGGCCCCTCATTATCACGGAGAGTATTGGGGACCATCGCCTACGCCGGACGCACGAGCCACATTCGTGCGCTGATGGCGTCTTGGAAGAATCCCGGCCGCCGCTTGGGAAAGCCCTGTAACGCGCTCACGAAGGCGAGGACCTCTGGCATGAGAATCGGGACTCCCGGCGGCGCAGACGCAACTTCCTCGGAGTGACGGTGGCATCGTCCCAACCCTCCTTCCATGCATCACTCTCTGTACCCGAAGCGCTCCACCGAGCCCCGTCTGTTGATGCGCTGTATACACCATCGATGGATGCAAGCAGCGCCTTCATGAGGCTATGTTCTGGTGCAGGGGTCGGTTGTGCCGGTCGTGGTACAACTCGTCTTCAGCGGACTCCCGAACGTCCGCCGGTCAGGCTGCACTTCGGCGTTCCTGTGATGTGCTGGGTGCATCAATGCTCGGAGTCCCCGATGTCCAGCCACTGGACGCTCGGGTTCACGCGCCTACACCGGGCACAGATCCCCTGTGGTGGTGGCCATTGTCCCGTCCCGCGCCGGACGCCCTTACCGCGTTCAGCGGTTTCTTCACGAGGGTGTCCTCGGCGAAGCTGCCACAGCCGACGAGGCTGTCGCCTTGGCGGTGGCCCACCTCTCACCCCGCCTCGGCCCGGCCGCCGCCGGAAACGGCGAGTCACCTGCGTGATGCCCGCATCGGGAATCAGCAGTCTGAACTCAGTTACTGACAGTGACCGCTTTCATGGCCGCATGCCTCTTCGCCAGATGGGCGCAGGTGGGGACATCCAACTGGTCACAGGTCGTCAGCGTGGCTGCGCAGTTTGGAAATCCGGTGAGACGAAGGCAGGCACGACTTCCAGGTGATCATGAGGTGTCGAGTCCCTGATCACCGCGACGGAAGACCGTGCCTGCCCGTTCATCATCGCCTGTCCCCGCTGGCCTGGGCCAGCTCGCCACCGTCCGGCCTGCTGAGTCCGGGGAGCACCTGGGTCTGCTGGACTGTCTCGCGGCGGTTCCCGATCCGCGCCGGGCCAAGGGGACGCCGTTATCCCCTCGCCTTCGTCCTCGCGCTCGCCGCGTGCGCGGTGCTGGCCGGGGCGATGTCGCTGTCCGCGATCACCGAGTGGGCCGCCGATGCGCCGCCCGCGGTCCTCACCGCGCTCGGCGGCCGGGTCCGCGAGCCGACTGAGCCTACCGATCCGGCCGAGGCCACCATCCTCCGGGTCCTCCAGCGCGTCGACGGTGACGCCCTTGACACCGCGATCGGCGCCTGGCTGGCCACCCGGGACTCGGACCGCTGGACACCAGACCAGCGCCGCTCGCTGGCCGTGGACGGCAAGACGATACGCGGTGCCTGGCTAGATGTGGACGAGAAATGACGGCGCTCAGGACGTTCGGGGCATGATCGGGGGACGACCGCGGATCTGTGAGGCGAGGGGGCACTGCGATGGTGATCAGAGGGCTGCATCCGGAGAGGACGGCCAGGCTTGAGGCGCTCGTGGATGAGTGCCGACCGCTGCTGACGAGTGCTGGTGGGATGGCTGTCGTGCAGGAGCTGCTGAGTGAGCGTCGGGTCGAGGTGCTCGACGCGGTGGTGATCACGCGCGAGCTACTGGGGGCTGGCTCCACGGCACTCGGGGAGGCGAAGACCATCGTCTTGACGAGTCCTGGCAGGGGCCGCGAACTTCGAGTGCACGAGCAGTTCATGGATGATCTGGAGCAAAGCGGCGGTCTCGACCGGTGATGAGCCGTCTCATCACTGCTGCCTCGGTGTCCCATCCGGGCCGCCCGCTGGGTGGCGGCCCGGATGCGGGACCACGAGGTCAGCCGGACTTTGCGGGCTCTTCAGCTCGGGCTCGTGTGCTGGCGAGGCGGTAGGAGTCGGTGCCGGTCTCGATGATGGTGCCGTTGAAGGTGAGGCGGTCGAAGATGGCCGCGCAGAGGCGGGGGTCGGTGAAGGTCTTGGTCCAACCGCCGAAGGACTCGTTCGAGGCGATGGCGACGCTGTTCTTCTCCTCGCGTTCGGTCAATACCTGGAAGAGGAGTTCGGCGCCGCGGCGGTCGAGTTCCATGTAGCCGAGCTCGTCGATGCAGAGGAGATCGACGCGGCCGTAGCGGGCGATGGTCTTGTTGAGCTGCTTCTCGTCGGCGGCCTCCACCAGCTCGTTGACCAGCTTCGTGGCCAGCGTGTAGCGGACGCGGTAGCCCTTCATCGCGGCCTCGGTGCCCAAGGCGATGAGCATGTGGGACTTGCCGGTGCCGGAGTCGCCGATCAGGCAGAGCGGCTGACTCTTCTTGATCCATTCACAGCTGGCAAGGGTGTGGATGGTGGCCGCGTCGATGTTGGGGTTCGCGTCGAAGTCGAAGGCTCTCAGGGATCTCTCCCGTGGGAAGCCGGCCGCCTTGATACGTCGTTCCGAGCGGCGGCGGGACCGGTCATCGCACTCGGTCATCAGCAGTTCGGCAAGAAAGCCCCGGTAGGTCATCTGGTCCTTCATCGCCCGGTCGGCGATGTCGGAGAACTCGTTGCGGATCGAGGGCAGTCGCAGCATTCTGCAGGCGGTGTCGATGGCGGCGTCGGCCGCCTGCTCGGTCAAGCCTCGCTGGCGGGGCAGGGTCACTGGGCTTCTCCCTCACGGTGGTCGCTGCCGCTGGTGCGGCGGCGGCGGAGCAGTTGGTCATAGGGGGCCACCGAGGGCAGCGGCCTGGTGTCCGCAGGAAGGTGCGCGAGCCGCCATTCGTGCAGGGACGTCACCGTCGCCGGCGGATTCCCGGAACCCAGCTGGCCGACCGTAGGGATGGGTTCGGTCTCGGCCTGGGCGGCCTTGCGGGCCTCCAGAGCGACCGCGTCCGCGGTCATGGCCCCGGCCCGCAGAGCCGCGGCCAAGCCGGCGACGACATGCTCGTGAGGCAGGTGCCGCCCCAGCAGGAGCACCTCGATCAGGGCCCGTGTGCCGTCCCGCTCACCATGGATTTTACGGGCCTGGTCCCACCAGACGTCGTGGACCGGGGTGAACCTGCCCGCCGAACAGGCCTGTTCGAGGGCTGTGGAGCCGGGGAAGGCACCAGGCTTGCGGACCAGAACTTCCAGGTAGTGATCCAGATCCAGACGGACGGCACCCTTCGCGATCAGCCGCTCGTGCCGGGCCACTTCTACATTCTGGTCATAAACCACCAGATGAGAAGCGTGCAGCACGACCCGCACCCGTTTGCCGATCAGCCGGATCGGGACCGAGTAGCGGTTGGTGCGAACCGGGATCTGTTCTCTGAACTTGGCGGCGAAGGGGTCCTGTGAGCTCAGGCCTCGCTGTGCTCAAGGAAGAGGCGGGCCAGTCCGGGGAAACGTGCCTGCATTTCCGAGGCGTCGTCGAAATCGAAGCTCTCGCCCATATCGGCCGGCGCCTGGTCGGTGCGGGGTCCGCAGAACTGGTCGTAGTCGTCGTAGAAGGTGCAGTCGTCTTCGTCGCCGTTGATGCGCTCGTAGGCGTAGGTGGCCGCGTAGTTGACGACTTCGTTGAACAGCGCCTCGTCGCTGCCTTCGGCCGCCGCAGCGATGACGTCTGGATGCTGGGCGAGAACATCGGGTGCGGTGGCGGCCCGCTCGTACCACTGTCGGCCCTGCGCGATCAGTCCGGCGCGGAAGTCCATGAAGGCGTCGTCGGAGCATCCTCCACCGATCAGATAGCCAGCAGCCCATATGTCCCAGCGGTAGATCGCCCCGTGCAACTGATCGAAGCACTGCTGGTATTCGAGGATCGTCTGCTTCGAGGTCGCCGCAAGCCGCTCGACCAGGGCCGATGCGAACGCTTGGCCGGGGTCCCCGGAGGCCGAAGCGGCGTCGGTGCGTGCTGTTTCGATGACGGTCCAGAAGTCGTCGATGTTCATGGCCGCACCCTCTCACCTGCCCCTGACATCCGACTTCGGGGGTTGGTTGTGGGGAGTCGGCATGGGGAGGTCAACGGTGCGCGGAGCCCGCCGGTCGATCTGGGAGAGCTTGTCGTTCGCTCCCGCGAGGGTGGTCTGCAGCCCTTCAACCTCGCCGAGCCAGCCCTCTCGCTCGGCCTCGGCGATGCGGGCGATGATGTTGTCGCGGATGTCGACGATCCGGGCTCGTTGGGCCGGGTCGGGCCAATGCATAGAGCATCGCAGGCAGGCTTCTCTGAACTATCGCTTGGTTCCCGCCAAATGAGCTGTCGAGCTCATCCATACCGGTAGGCGCGAACCTCACGACTTCAGCGCATCTTCCCGATCTTCAATGCTCGCGCCCGCTCTCCCCTGTTCTCTGGGCGGATGCGCTCGGCCAGGCAGTGCCGGTGCGAGATGATGGTGTGGCTTCCTGGACCGTCGCTGCTGCGCGAGTCCAGGACGAGGGCGTCTCCACCTGGGCCCAACGTGATCGGTTCACCACAGAAGTCGCAGCTCCAGACCAGCGAATCCAGGTCGGCAGGTCGGATGGTGAGCCGCACTGATACCGGCGGATGCCAGCGGTGGATTTGCTCGATCACTGCATCGATCTGTGAACCGACGGGTGGAAAGAGCGAGAGTAGTTCGTCGTGGCTGCGCGTGGTCTGAGAGAACTGCTGGATCATGTCGATAGAGGCCGACAGGCCAGCGTTCTCGTGACCAACGATCTCAACGAGAACACCCCATGGGTGATGGCCGAGGACCCTGACCTGCACCTTCTGGCCAGGCATGAGCGCCAGACTCTCCGTCTCGAATCTTTCCATGAACCGCTTCCCCATCCCTTAGCCCAACAGGCCGCGCCTGGTGGCGCTCATGCACGCGTGTCGTCGACGTCGGAGCCGATCACCACGCTTAGGGCCCGCAAGGCGCCATCGTATTGGTGACGGTCGAACTTGAACGGACCGAATGCCACATAGTCGCGGGCCTTGCGGTGCGGTTGCTCAAAGGCGTCCCAGGTCACGAAGTCGGTCGTCGCGGTGATGCGGGCCATGAGGGGCCAGCATCCCCACTCGCCGCATTCACAACCGAGAACGGGTGTCTTCGGCCCCATCGCGTTGGTGGACCGTCCGAGGAAGTGATCCTGCATCGGGCCGAACCGGAAGAACTCCGGAATCAGACCGCCGTAGGCGTCGCCTGCGGGCTGCATCCCGGCGGCGATCTCGAACCCGTCGATCAGCTCGGTAAGTGGTGCTCCGTCGATGCGGGGGACGATCACGAGCGGGCCGCCGTCGCCACGGTGCTGGCAGTCGAACCGGATGTCATTACTGGTCATCCAGTGATTGTGTGAGCGAAGCCGTTCCCCCCGCCTGGGTGGATTGAGCTGCGGCTATGCGCGGCATGCCGAGGTCGATCGCCGTACCGCCGGAAGCTCGTCGGTCCATCTGAGCAAGCTTGTCTTCGGCGCCAGCCAGGCTGACCCTGAGCCCTTCGACCTCCCCGAGCCAGCCCTCGCGCTCGGCCTCGGCGATGCAGCCGGGGATCTACAGTTCGAACTCCAGGTGCTCGATGTCCGTAAAGCGGGCCTCCTCGAGGGAGCCGGCGCGGCGGCCGTTGTACTGGAAGTACACGTCCTTGAGTGCGTCGGCCGCGATCTCCTGGAATTCCTGGTCACTGGCACCGGCCTGGGTGGCTGTCAATCTCGCCGGCACCCAGAGCACGTCACGGCCGACTGCGGCGGTGCAAGGCCCACTCCACCGGCATCTGGCTCGTCCGCCGTTGCGGCTGCCCTCACCACGACTAGAACAACCGCAAACCGTCCGCGCCATCCGGTACGACCGTGTCAGCTCCTCCAGAAGAGACACTCCCTAGTTCCTGGACCGGGGGTCCCGCGAAGCTCGTGAACCGGTGTGGAGGACCGTTGTTCTCGGTAGACCGCGCGCCTTCGCTGACGAGGTTCGCCGTCTCGGGAGGAGGAGAGGCCTGCTCGGCGCCTCGTGGTCTTCCCCCTGCAGGCGGATCACCCACAGAGGGGAAAGCGAAGCCATCACAGCGATCGAGGTCCACACAGCGCTCGCAGCCCGGTCATCTTTTCGGGATCGAGCCGTACATTGATGTCGACCCAGTAGCCGGCCTCCGAGAACCCGAAGGCCGCTTCTGAGTCACCGACTTGCCTCACAGAACACCCTTCGGCAAGCCTGATCCGCAGCCCATCCGAGTAAAGGCGGATTTCCCCAGTCGGCGGCCCCAGGGGGTTCTCTTCGTAGTACACCAGGGGAATGCCCGGTTCGGCCTCTACAGGTGCGCCGCGCGGCACATCGAAGGTTAATGGCCGAGAGATTTCGACAAGAACAACTTCTACTACTTCACCGCTGTCTCGATCAGTTTTGACTCCGACCAAGGAAACCCCAAGGTCGAGGACGACGGATCGCGGCGCCGTTCGCAGGCGTGAGTAGCCTGACCACTGGACGGTCAGGGGAACGTATTCGTCGACTTCTACGAAGTGCTGTCGTTCCTGGTTGACACCCGAGATTCTGAACGCCACCGCCACTCACCCAAGCCTTCGCGCGTGCTTCAACACTGGAGGGGCCCTACAGTCTTCCCGGAAGGATGATCAGCTCCCAGCCCCAGCTCAGTACCCTCCGAAGCGTGCAGGGCATGCAGCGCCGCGACAGCGGATTCCGCTCAACTTGGCCGAGGTCAGGAACACCGCCTTCGGCAGGGTCCATCTTCACGGTGGTCCCGCGACGTCGGGCGTAGAACGGGCGATCGCCTGGCTGGGAGGGTGCCGCCGCCCGTCGAAGGACTACGAGTACCTGCTTGAGTTCGGAGAACGCCATCTACCTCACCTTGGCCATGCTCCTTACGCCACGCCTCGCAAGACCAGCCCGCTGACCAGCTTTTCAGACGCCCTCTAGCGCCGGGCGAGCCCTGCATCATTCCGCAGGAGCGGGACAGATCAGCTGAGTTCTATGCCTCGTTCCCGCAGTATCCTCAGAGCTTCCTCCATGCAGGCTTCTGGAGACGCGGCGTCAACGCGAATCGGAGCAGCGGTCAGGGTGCTACCAGTTACCACGAATGTCCATTTCCGGGCATCAGGCTCGCATCGCTCACCGTCTACCTTCACCATGGCGACGAGCCCGCGGCGCCCCAGGGAAGCGAGCACGCCGAGAAGGCGCATCTCGGTATGGGGGTCAGAATCCATGGAGAGCCCTCGCTATCTCTTCCACACTGGACAGCCCGCCCGTGGCGACGCTGCTGATGACTCTGCGGATCTCACCTGATGACGGTCGCGGAATAATCACGTTTCGATCCAGCAGTTCCTCTACCACCGTTTGCGCGGTTCGCTTGTTGCATAAGCGTGGGGTGCTCCTCGCCGACGGGCGGGCACCCCACACGGTGCTCCTCACCGTTCACCCCTGGGGAGACCTCATGGACCCGCACGGCCCCATAGCCCAGCGCTTCCGGCTCGTTTCTCGCTTCCGGCCCGCCTGCCTGCCCCTCCCCCGACGCGTCCACGGCCTGGTCGAACTGACCAACGAGGCACCCGCGCTGATGAGTTGAGACTCCGAACGCCTCCGTCGGCACGGGTGCCTCGGGCGTTTCGTCCTCGCCATCGTCATCCCACCGGCGATCGCTGTGAGAACGCTCAGTAACCTCCAGCGATCCGCACGGAAAGCAGGCGAGCAGCGTCAGCCTCTTGAGGAGGGGCGCACTCCATTTTTTGCTGAATCTTTCGAAGAGCGTTTTCGTAGGCTTCTGAGCGGTCCCCGCTATCAATGGCTTGCCGGTATCCGGTGAGTTCGTCAAGGATTGAGGGGTTCTTTCCATAATCGTGCTCTGGGAAGAGCGGGTCAAAGGAAGAAAGGATCTCACCGTTCTCCGCATATGAGATCCATGCGGACATTGCCTCACTCAGGCTGGCGGAGAGAGCTACGGTGCCGTGCGACGTCGCTTTAAGGATCTCTTCTTTTGCAAGGTATGGTCCTTCAGATTCGATCACGAAGGACCAGCCGCCTTGGGTGCCAGCACGCAACAGAGGGCCGCTATTGTCGAGCATGCCGTAACTGCGCAGTACCTCCAAGTCCAGATCAGGAATGTCTTCTTCGTCAATTTCTTCCCCGAATGCCCTGATGGCCTCTGCCTCCATTCGAGTCAAATGAATCGACTGGATCTGGGTTCCTGCCAATTTAGCCAGAAGCTCAGCAGGCTCGATTCCGCGCACAAAAAGGACGCAATACCCGGTTCCGTACAGTTTCATGTTCGGGAAGGTTCTGTTACTCACAGTGCTGCCTCAATTTGTTGACTCACCACTGCGCGGTCCGGCCCGCACAACGGTGGGCCGGACCGCGCAGTCTGTGCAGGTATTAGGGTTGACCAGCGTCTACCCAATAGGCGTCGTTTTCCAGGAGGCGCCACTCCGTTGTCTTCCGCCCGAGGTCGCCGCCCACGCCCTCATTCTGCACCTTGGGCATGCTGGCGCGGGCACACTTTGCGCTCGCGGGAGGCATCTTCCCCTGGTTGGCTCCGGGCCAGGTGAGAGACACGTACACCTTGCCGTCGATGGTCTGGGAGACGACGGAGTACTGCTGGCACTGCGTACCAGAGGTGACCCCAAACTGTCTTCCGCTCTCCTTCGACTTAGCGAACGGCCATTCGTCGCACTGAACCGGCGGGGGCGTGCTCGCGTTGGGAGTGAAGGTGCTGTCACATACGACCGCGCGGTTCAAAGTGGCGGCAATCTCGCTCGACTCGCGGTGCAGAGGCTGGCCGTGCCCCTCCCAGCCCGGATGAGTTGACATGCTCGCCTGGACCATGCCAACGAAGGCACGGGCTTGCGGGTACTTCGTGCTCACCTCGAAAGTGGGGGTGAACGCCGGTACGACACAGCCCGCGTAAGCGCTGACCTGGAAGTCACAGCGGACCAGGTACTGTCCATCGCCCGGGTCCCCGTTGCCTCCCCACTTGGTGTTACCCCAAAGCCCGTTGACGTTGACGGTCATCACATAGCTGATGAGGAAGGACTTGTTCCCCGCTGGAGTCGAGGGCCAAAGGCGGGTGAAGGTGCCGTCGATAGACCCACCAGCCACGATTGGCCGAGGAGCGTCCCAAGGACCTGAACTCTGCTGACAGCTGGTATCGAGCGAGCATGTCGCCTTTACCTCGACCGTCATCCCTTCAGTCGCCACGTCAGCGGTATACAGATCGAACTTCATGTACTCGAAGAACTCGGGGATCGCGTTCTGAGTATCGATCTCCTGTTCCACGGCGCCGTAGGCTTTCCCGTAAACGACACCCGTGGTCGTGTCCATTATCACGATGACAACGCCGCGCACTGAGCAAATGGAGTCGCGAGTCACCCAGACCTGATTAGCTGATTGAGTTCCGCACCATACAACGGTCGACGAGGACGACAAACCCCGCGTCTCGGCGAATTCTTCCCGAGTCTGCCATTCGAAGCAAACCACCTGCTTCTGTCCCGACTCTCTGAGAACTTTCAGATTGCGCTTTGTCTCAGTACAGTCGGACTGCGGTGATACTTGGCTCTCCTCGGGGAGGGCGTGGAATTTCGACGGCTTGTCGCCTATCTCCTGGACTAATCCTGTATTCGCCATTCGGTCTTCGGCTGCCGTTGCTACTAGCGATCGAGCCGCAGGTATTGCATCGGCAGTGGCCGTGACGGGCGCGAGCAGTGCAAGGATTGCTGCCGTTACCACTGCCAGCGATCTTCTAGATTTAGTTCGCAAATTTCCCCCCAGATCGTACGGACACTTCGCGTCCGTCTCGACGTCAGACAATCACGTCATGATCACTCCGTCAACGATCAATTCCAGACAGTAACCAAGGGTGACTTTCAACGAATGCCGCTCGACGACGGCGCCGTGAATTCGCACCCCCCGGTCGTATAGCCCCAGCCGCCTGCCCCCGTCTGATCGCGCCGCACTATAAGAGCGTTTTATCCAGGCGAGGTTATTTGGTTCGAGGTTCAGGTGTCGCGCCAGTTGTGGGTGGATTCGCGGGTGAGTCTTCGGCTCACGAGGTCGATCCACGCGACGTGGATTATGGCTTCGGAACGGTGGGGATGTGTTTCGTAGTCACGGGCCAGGCGCAGCTCTCCCAGGAGTCACCCAACGCTGCCGTATCGCTCAGCGCCCTGTTGCGGCACTGGCTTCATCGCGGTGCAAGGGTGGAGGCGGGCTCAGCCGGCCGCCGCCGCTCCCTCGTCTTCCTGGGGACGTGACCTGTGGACCTAGTCGGACTGGGACATGACCGGGGGGCGCTTGACTGGTGGGCTCGCATGTTGAGGTGTCGTGTATTCGCTGGGTATCCACGACTTCGGTCACGGCAAGTAGCTGGTTCAGGATGGTTTTCCGCGAGCCAGGCTGGGACGATGCGGGGATGGCGAGCGATCTGGCGGAGCCGTCAGCTTCGGAGTTGGCTGAGGGCATGCGCACTGCGCTCATGCATGCTCGGTGGGACCCGGACGGTGATCCGGCGGTCGCCGTTCATGTGCTGGGCGCCTTGGTCGAAGGCGTATGTGGTCCGGTCGATTCAGTGGCGGCCGGACAGATCGTTTTCGACTCGGAGGCTATGGGAACGGCGTACCTGTTCTGCGCTTCGATGAACAAGGCCCTTGATCGGAATCACCCGGCGCAGCCGCCCGCTCACCGGGGCTTGTCGATTACGGAGCATCTCGCCCTCGTGCAGCCCCTGCTGCCCGGATTTCATCGGCGGCAGCAGGAGGTACTACAGCTTCTGGACCAGGAGTTTCCGCCAGACGACTGATCTCGCGAGCGTTGGAGCGGCGAACCGAGCTCAGGCGAAACTCACCGTGTGTGGTCGCCGGGAGCGTATCGGCTCCAGGTTCCTCCAGCTTCGGTGACCAGGCGGGTGGCTGTCTTGTCGTGGTAACCGAGGGCCTTCGCGATGACGGGAGCCACGGCTTGGAGGACGAGCTGTCGGATTGCGGAGGTCCTGCCGCGCTGTGGCGGGACGCCGATCTCGCGCAAGTGCACTTGAAGGCTGACCGGGTTCATCGGCTGGCCGGGCTGGCGTCCAGGGAAGAGCCACTGTGAGCTCCTGCTGCTGGCGTAGGGCAGATGCTGGCAGGACTGGACGTATGCCCGCATGAGGTCAGCGACGGGCCCTGGAAGTGGGGAGGGTGGGTCTCCCAGCCGGACGGCGACCGTGGTCCCGTCGTCGATGACGTCGTTGGTAGTGAGGCGAACGATGCGGGTTGGTCCCCGCGCAGGCGGGGGTGTCGGCGTCGTACTCGACCGGGACCGCCTTGACGACGTTCACGCCGGACTCGAAGTGGATGTCCGTGCGGCGCCGTCCCAGGCGGGGCCAGCCGATGCGGACGCGGCCCTGCGGCGTGCCGCTGTGCCAGGTGGCTTCTTCGGTCCACTCGGGGCCGCCTTCGACGGCGACCATGTCCGAGATGACGTCACCGAGCGAGGGGGTGTCCCCCCAGTCGATCCGGTAAGGGTCCTCCGGCATCCCGACGGTGACCTGCGTGGTGGTGTCGTCGACCTGGATACCGAGCTGGCCGTCCGGCGTCTCCTGGCAGTACGCCCACACGTCGCGGATGACCTTGCACGGGTCCGCGTAGGTGTAGGGGCCGCGTGCGTTGAGCTGGCCGTGGAGGTCATAGCGCCGGTAGGGGTAAGAGCCCCAGCCGGATGCCTCTATGTTCAGCTGCTGACCCTCGGGGTCGGCTCGCCAGATCAGGCCGCCGCCCCACAGCAGTCGCCCTTCGCGCTCAGCGTAGATCTTGGTGTTGCCGGGGTCGAGTTGAAATCGGGCGAGGTGAGCCAGACGGGGTTCAACCGCGCCGGTGAGGCTGCCGGTCGCGGACAGCGCGGGCCCGAACTCGACTCCGGTCAGGGGTAGATCCCAGGCCAGGACCTTGTCGGTGAGCGCGTCGGTGGTGAGATAGCGGTACGACGGCGGTGCCATCGGGCGCGTCCTTGTTCTCCCCCACGCCACAGCGAGCCGTGCCTGAATCAGCACCAGAATGACGGTACCTCAGCCTCGGCAGGCAGAGAACGAACGGGGCGAACAACGTTCGGGCTTGCTCATTGTTCCTTCTGCGGCGCCTGCCGCACCCCGCGATACCTATCGAGCCCATAATGAGCGTGACCTCTACTGCGCAGATCACCCCAGCAGAGGCACCCACCGCTTCCACGGGCCCCGCTGAGCTCGGCTCTGGGCTCCACCGTCTTCGACGGCGATAGGCACCGCGTCTACCGCCCAGTCGACCACCGCACCACGACTGTCCGGGCCACGCGGTCGTACTTGCTCTGGTGATAAGTCCCCCGGTCCTTACCCATCTGAGCGAGCAGGATCCCGCCAACCAGGAGGTTCAGCCCGGGGACCGTCATGAACGCCGCCCGGTCGAACTCCCTGAGGAAGGTGTCCTTCCATGACGGAGGGAGGGTCCCGTCGGACCACAGCCGGACCACCCGCAGCCCGAAGACACGCTTCCCGACGGTCGTGCCCCACCAGTGCACAAGGGGAAGGAAGTACAACAGCCCACCGGCCGCCAACCCCACCGGCGCGAGGACCAGCAAGGCGGCACCATCACTCGAGGCAACCGCAGCACCGAACCCCAGGCAGGCAAACACCGACGCGATCAACGTGTCCAGCAGCCGTGCCGCCACCCTGCGCCCGTTGGAGGCCAGCACGAGCACGGGGATACCAGCGACGGCACGCGCCGCGTCGACATCCCCCTCCACGACGTACTCCACCGACGCCCCCTCGGGCCGGGCGCCTTTCACCGGATCCATACCGGCCAGATAGTCCCGGTACCACTCCCTCCCCATTGACCTGGAAACTATGGAGGGAACCCCCTCCACACCCTCATGATTTACCAACGCCTGCCCGCTCACTTGCGTTTCCTTTTTTCGAAATATCTCGAAAATATGCCCCACTTGCTGACCATTTTCGACACTACCGACGTCACAGCCGTCGTCCGCTGACAGTCCTTTCACGATCCTCTATGAGATTAAGGGAGCGTGGTTGACACGAGCTTCCTCATCTGGACAAGGAAAGGCATACCTTCCCGTTCGGCACACATTGCAATATCACCGAACAGGCGATTCTGGTCAGAATTGTCAACACCAGACAAGAGGTCGATATCCCGCACTTGCTGCCCATAGTGGGTCATCACTCTGTCCCACGAAACGTCACCTTCGGAGCCTGAACGTTCGGCCTCACCTTCCGCCCAAACCGAATCAACCTCAAGAGCGCCAACAACGGCATTGAATGCGCTACTTCGCGATTCTTCAAGGAAAGCGCGCAACGCGAGATTCGCGGCAGAAATTGACTCCACAGCCAAAGCTTCCGCGAGGCCAAATTCGGCAATCATGTTGATCGACTCAAGGTCTGACTCTGCACTCCTGATCGCAGCCTCAAGCCTGGGCGCAAGTTCGACGGCAGAAGCCCCCGGCCTGGCGCGCAGAACTCGCCACGCCCCTACCAGGCCATCATGAACCAATCCGTATCCTTTCAGCCCGGCATGGGCCTCGCTGTACGCCTGATAGACGGGGAGAGTCCGGTGGGCTGCAGCCAAAGAGAGCACGAAGACTCTCTCCAGGGCCAGCTCGCCACACGCTGCCTCAATCCGGCCAATCTCTTCCTTTGTGAGCATTTGCACCCCTTCCGATGCCGCCACGATCGAGAGTTACCTTACGCCGGACGGAAGCCAGAGAGCGGTCCTAGGGCTCACAAGTGTCGCACCCTGGTTTGCCAGGAACTGAGAACAAGCAGGACAGAAAGGTCTACTGGTTGCAATCCCGCCAGGATTAAGGCCTAGGTGCTGAGCTGCAGTTACTAGCTTCACTTCAGCGTGCACACCACTACTCATCGATATAGCCAATTCTCCAGCGTCAAGAGAATCAGCTCTTTGAACCAGGGTGAGGTTACTCCTCGCGCCAACAGCGGACAGATCAATGCCTCCACCAACGCCATCGGCGTGCAACACCCCGGTAGTCCTGTACCGCTGGCCGCCTGACGGAATCAGAGAATGCAAGTCGTCGGCCCTATCGGTCAGATGACCTAGGTCGGCAGCTCCGCGGCCGCAGTTGTGAACCAGGACCGGAGTCTGTCCTGCCACCACATAGTACGTATGTGTGACAGAGACCGTCAGATCGTGGGTCAGATGCGGGCGGTGCCAGATCTGGACGGCGGATATCAGGGCCGTCGCACCCGAGGCTTTGTGCAGGGCCATGCCGGCTTCGAGGTGACCGGCGTCGATCCATGCGTGCGCGGAATCGACCCAGAACGGGTGGGTCACCGTCGCCATGATCTTCGACGTCTTTCCGCGGTCGCGGATCGTGACAGTGGCGAAGTCCTTGTCGTCCTTGGTAGTGATCAGCTTGTCGACAGGTCGGGATTGGCTCTTGCCCGTCTCAGGGTCGGTTGCCAGGACCTTGTCACCCTGTTTGACGTCCTTGATCTGCTTCTCGTGGCCGTCGGCCATGAGGACCTTGGTCGTGGGCAGGAAGCTGTGGTTGCAGTTGGCCGCCCCGCTGCGGGGTGCGGCTGTCTCCGCGCGCTGGCCGCTTCTGGCCGCGCCGGCGGCGGCAGTTCCCTCTGCTGTGGTGTCTGCCGCTTTGGCCCCGGATCGGGTGGCCGCCTTGGACGCGGCGGCCGTTTCTGTTCCCTTCGCGACAGCTCCCGCACCTGCTCCGGCTATGCCCGCCGCTCCGGCGACGACGGCGCCGCCCTCGCCGATCGCACCCACCGAGGCACCCACTACAGCCCCGCTGAGACTCCCCATTTCTGCGCCTGCGGCGAAGCCCTCTGCGGCAGCCACCAGTACCGCTCCGCAGCCGCCCGCGGTCGCGGCGATGCAGGCGACGACGCCGACAACGACGGCCGTTGCCACCACGGCCGCGATGACAGGGTGTTGTTGAACTACGTGGTACGCCTTGTGCGTGACCTTGGAGCCGTAGCAGGAGAAGGACCAGCCACAGTCGTGGTGGGAGTTGCCACCTCCACCGTTGCCACCTCCACCACTGTGGTGGGTACCGCTGCCGTTGTCCGAGTCCGTACCGTCCAGGGCCTTGGCCGACGCGGTGCCGTCTCCGCCGCCCGTCTCGTACACCCGCATGAGCCCGTTCGGGTCGCTGCCGGTGAGTGGGTTGTCGGCCGCGTACGTGT
>NZ_JBIVKZ010000012.1:242419-298799 GCF_044751025.1 Streptomyces sp. NPDC088747 | reverse complement strand
CTGCGGCCTGCGGCCTGCGGCCTGCGGCCTGCGGCCTGCGGCCTGCGGCCTGCGGCCTGCGGCCTGCGGCCTGCGGCCTGCGGCCTGCGGCCTGCCGCTCGCCGCTCGCCGTCCGCGGCCCGCCGCTCGCCGTCCGCGGCTCGCCGCCACCCGCCGCCCGCGGCCCGCCGCTCGCCGCCACCCGCCGTCCGCCGCTCGCCGCCACCCGCCGCCCGCCGCTCGCCGCCACCCGCCGTCCGCCGCTCGCCACCCGCCGCCCGCGGCCCGCCGTCCGCCACCCGCGGCCCGCCGTCCGCCGTCCGCCGCTCGCGCCCCGCGCCCCGCGGCCTGCGGCCTAGCTGCCCGTCCGCTTCGCCCGGAGGGTGATTTGGGCCGGTGGCTTCGGCGCCCGGTACGCATCCGGTCGGCCCGCCCCCGGCACGCGCTCCCGGCACGCGCCCCCGGCACCGTCCTCCCCGCGCGGTCGATACGCGCTCCCCGCGCGGTCGGCACGTACTCGTCGCGCGCCCGGCATGCCGTAGAGGAATGTCAGCCAGCGAAGGGCTCGCGCCCCAACTGCTCCCGCACCGGCACCACCGGCGGGCTGACGAGTGTCCTGCGCTGCCAGTTCGCGCCGTCCACGACCAGGGTGTGGCCGCTGACGAAGCGGGCGTAGGGGGAGGCCAGGAAGGTGGCGGCCCAGCCGAGTTCGCGCGGGGAGCCGACCCGGAGGGCGGGCTGACGCCTGTCGTGGCCCTCGGCCCGGTCCAGGCTGCCGCGGATGTCGTCGGTCATGTCCTGGTGGGGCATCAGCCCGGGGACCAGCCCGTTGACCTGGATGCCGTACGGCCCCCACTCCACGGCCAGTGTCTCCACCAGGTTGTGCACCCCGGCCTTGGCCGCCGCGCTGTGCGCGAAACCCGGGCCGCCCGTCCAGGCGTACGACGCACCGACGTTGACGACCGAACCGGGGGTGCCCGCCGCCAGATGGCGCCGGGCGAACTCACGGGTCATCAGAAACGTTCCGGTGAGGGTGATGTCGACGACCGCGCGCCAGGCGTTGGGAGACATCTCCTCCGCGGGTACGGGGAAGTTGGCGGCGGCGTTGTTGACCAGCACGTCCGGGAGGCCGCAGGCGTCGTACACCTCGCTGATCCGGTCGGGGTCGCGCACGTCGCACACGGCCGCTGTCACCCGTCCGCCCGAGGACGCCAACTCCTCCTGCGCGGCGCGCAGATGATGCTCACCGCGGCTGGCGATCACCAGATCGGCGCCGAGTCGCGCGAACTCCGCCGCGATGGCCTTGCCCAGTCCGGTACCGCCGCCGGTGACCAGGACCAGCGAGCCGTCGTACGTCCCCGGAGGCAGCGCGCTCGCGCCCAGCGGGGGAGGGGCGGGAAGGCCAGGGAGCGACGGGGTCTCATCCATGGCCGTCTCGATACCCCCTGTGCCGCCAAACCTCCAGAGGCAGGGCGGCGCCGTTCGCACCCGCTCGGCGCCGTTCGCACCGGCTCGGGGACGGCGGAAAACGCGTTGCCCCAGTTCAGTAGGCTGGAGCCATGCGAGAAGACGGTGGGACGGCTCATGACCGGCTCGGTGAACTGCGGGCCGACTGCGGCGAGTGCTTCGGACTCTGCTGTGTCGCGCTGCCCTTCAGCCGCTCGGCCGACTTCGCGATCGACAAGAGCGCGGGGAAGCCGTGCCCGAACCTGCGGACCGACTCCCGGTGCGGCATCCACACCGAACTGCGGGAGAAGGGCTTCTCGGGCTGCACGGTGTACGACTGCTTCGGCGCGGGCCAGAAGGTCTCGCGGATCACCTACGGAGGCCGGGACTGGCGCGAGGGGACCGGTGAGCGGGCCCGGCAGATGTTCGAGGTGTTCCCGGTGGTGCGCCAACTCCACGAACTGCTCTGGTATCTCGCGGAGGCGCTGACCCTGGAGGCCGCCCGGCCCGTGCACGGAGACCTGCGCCTGGCGCTCGACAGGACCGAGCTGCTCACCCGCCGAACCCCGGAGGAACTCGGCGAGTTGGACGTGGGAGCGCACCGGCAGGAGGTCAACGTGCTGCTGCTGCGGACCAGCGAACTCATGCGGGCCGGGACAGGCCGGGCAAGGACGAAGGACCGCCGGGGCGCCGACCTGATGGGCGCCCGCCTCAAGGGCGCCGATCTCCAGGGCGCCGACCTGCGCGGCGCCTACCTCATCGCAGCCGACCTGACCGGTGCCGATCTGCGGGGCGCCGACCTGATCGGCGCGGACCTGCGGGACACCGACCTCACGGACGCCGACCTGACGGGCGCCTTCTTCCTGACCCAGCCGCAGGTGAACGCGGCCCGGGGAGGCGCCGGGACGAAGCTGCCGGGATCAGTCACCCGCCCGGGCCACTGGACGGCCGGGCACTGAGTCCGGCGCGGGAGTGCGGGCCTCCAGGCGCAGCCGCAGCCCTTCCGGTATCAGCGTCAGCCGCTCGGCCACCCGGAGCCGGTAGCCGGGATCGGGCCGAAGCTCGTAGCGGCGCAGCAGCAGCCCCAACACCAGCGTCGCCTCGTGCAGCGCGAACTGCCTGCCGATGCAGGCCCGCGCCCCCGTGCCGAACGGCTTGAAGGTGTGCGCGGCCCGGGACCGTACCGCCTTCGCGTCGAAGCGCTCCGGGTCGAACTCCTCGGCGTCCGCGCCCCACACCTCCCGGTCGCGGTGCAGCATCGCCGTCAGGACCAGCGTCCAGGCGCCCCGCCGCATCGGGTGCACGCCGCCGAGGACCGTGTCCGCGCGGGCCTCGCGCGCGAAGGCGGGGGCGGTGGGCCACAGCCGCAGCGACTCGTCCAGCACCCGGCGCACGTAACGCAGCCTGGCTATCTGGTCGTAGCCGGGCCGGGCCGTGTCGCCCCACACCCGGTCCACCTCGGCCCGCGCGCGGGCGGCGACCTCCGGGTGGCGGGCGAGGTAGTGCAGGGCGAAGGAGAGCGCGCCCGAGGTGGTCTCGTGGCCCGCGACCAGGAAGGTGATGACCTGGCGGCGGATGTTCTCCGGCGAGAGCCGTTCCCCGGTCCGCGGGTGCGCGGTGTCCAGCATCCGGTCGAGCAGATCGCCGTCGCCGCTGGAGGACCTGCGTTCCGCCACCACCGCGTCGACCGTGCGGTTGAGGTACGCCATGTCGGCCTCGTTGCGACGGGCGGGGCCGCGCAGCAGCAGCGGGGCCAGCGGCGCGGGGACCGCGTTGAGGCGCTGGGCGTAGGTCAGGGTGCCCACCATCGCGGTCACGAAGGGGTGCGGCCGGGAACGCTCGAAGGACCCGAAGTCGTGGCCGAAGCCGGTCCGCGCGATCGTCTCCAGCGTCAGCTTCGTCATGTCACCGGGGACGTCCACGGCACGCCCGGCCGCCCGTTCCCGGTCCCAGCGGTCGATGAGGCGCTCGGTCACCGCGAGCATCATCGGGTGGTAGCCCTCCATGGCCTCGCGGCTGAAGCCGGGCGCCAGGACGTCGTGGGCCAGCTGCCAGTTCGGCTCGTGGTTGTACGCCGTGAACAGCCCGTCGCCGGCGACCGGACGGAGGTTGGCCACCCCGAGGCCCACATGCTTGGCGAACCGCGACTCGTCGGCCAGCTCCGCCGCGAGTTCCGCGCCCCCGACGAACACGATCTCCTTGCCGAAGCCCCTGCGCCGGAAGATCGGCCCCAGTTGACGCCCGAGCCGCAGCGAATCCTGGATGGGGGTACGGACGTTGGCGCCGATCGCGTCGCCGATCAGCGGGAGCCGGTGGGGTGGATGCGGAATACGGTGCAGCTCCGGCCAGCCGAGCTCCGCACTGCGGAACCCCTTGGGCAGCGTGGCCGCCTTCGCCTCCGCCATGACGCCATCTCCCTTTGTATCGCGGCAGGTTGAGTCTGTTGTACGTCAGTTCAATAGCGGGTTCAGTGTCGTCCCCCTGTTGAACCGGCGTCAAGTAAAGTGCGGGCATGTCCGGGACCCAGGGCGAGCGGGTGCGCCGTCGCCTCAGCACCGAGGAGCGCCGGGAGCAGCTTCTCTCGGTCGGGGCCCGGCTGTTCTCGGAGAGCCCGTACGACGAGGTGTGGATCGAGCAGGTCGCCGAGATCGCCGGAGTCTCGCGCGGACTGCTCTACCACTACTTCCCGACCAAGCGGGACTTCTTCGCCGCCGTCGTCGAGCGTGAGAGCGGGCGGATGCTGCGGATGACGGCCGCGGTGCCTGGCATCCCGGTACGCGAGCAGCTCGGCGCGGGTCTCGACACCTTCCTCGGCTATGTCGAGCAGCACGCGCACGGTTTCCGCGCCTTCCACCGTGCGGACGCGGCCGGCGACCAGGCTGTACGGAAGGTCTATCAGCGGGCGCTGGCCGCGCAGGAGCGGCAGATCCTCGCCGCCCTGGCCGCGGACCCGGAGATCGGCCGGGCGCCGCAGGAGCGGCCTGAGCTGCGGATCGCCGTCCGGGGCTGGCTGGCGTTCACCACCGCCGTCTGCCTGGAGTGGCTGCGAGGCTCGGAGCTGACGAGGGAACAGGTGCGTGATCTGTGCGCACGGGCTCTGCTGGGCGCGATCGCTCCCTGAGGCCGGCTCCGGTCACCGCTCCGTCAAAGCGTTCTCAAAGGTCGGCGTGTGTGGTTGGCGTACACCCGGATCTTCGATAAGTTAGGCAAGCCTTACCTAAGGAGGACTCTGATGGGTGACCGTCACACCTGGACGGCCGCGCCTGCCGCGGCGGAGCGCGCACGTTCGGTGCTCGCCGCGGCATGGTCGTGCGCCGTGACCGCGGAGGGCGGCCGGGAGGAGTTCGTCGGCGCGCACTCGGTGGCCGCGGACGGCAGGATCCTCCTGCACGTGCCGGACGACAGCGCGTTGCTCACGGCCGCGATCTGCGCGCCCCGCGGCGAGCCCTCGGCGGTCCTGGAGTTCGCCGACGTCGCGCCCGTTCCGGTACGCAACCGGATCCGCGCCCGCCTGTGGCTGGCCGGCTGGTTCGCCCCCGAGGACGGTCATCTCGCGTTCCGTGCCACGCGCGCGGTGCTGCGCCAACCGTCCGGGACGGTCGTCGTGGACCTCGACGAGTTGGCGCGGGCCGATCCGGACCCGCTGGCCACCGGCGAGGCGGCACTGCTCACGCATCTCGCCGACGCCCACCCGGACGCGATCGACCGGCTGACCCGCCTGGTCGAGCCGGACAGCCTGCACGGCGCGGTGCGGGTCCAGCCCCTCGCCGTCGACCGGCACGGACTCACGCTGCGCGTCGAACGGGCCCGCGGCAACGGCGACGTACGCCTGCCCTTCCACAAGCCCGCCGACACCGTCGCGCAGCTCACCGAGCGGATGCACGTCCTGCTCAACCAGGCCGCCTCCGCGTCCTGCCCCCGCGCCCTACAGCGGCACCGCACAGACAGCGACGGGTGAGGCGAACGGCTCGCCCGCGAGCAGGAGTTCACCGCTGTCGCCGTCGACGTGGAACACGCTGACCGTGCCCGACCGCTGGTTCGCCGTGAACAGCAGCCGCTCGTCGGGCGAGAAGGCGATCTGGCGCGGGAAGTCGCCGCCGACCGGGACGGTGTCCAGCAGTCGCAGACGGGCGCCTGCCGCCTCGACCGCGTAGCGCGTCAGGCTGTTGTGGCCCCGGTTGGCGAGATAGGCGTACGACCCGGTCGACGTCACCAGGATCTGCGCCGGATAGCTCGTGCCCGCGCCCGTGCCCGTCGGCTGTGGGTCGCCCGGTGTGAGCCGCCCGGTGGCCGGGTCGTAGGCGCAGACCGCGACCGTGTTGTCGACCTCGTTGGCGAGGTAGGCGAAACGGCCGCCGGGGTGGAACGTGAGGTGACGCGGTCCCGCACCCGGGCGGGTGTGCGCCTGGGAGACCGCGGTGAGCGTGCCCCTGGACTCGTCCAGGAGGTAGGTGTAGACGGTGTCGGTGCCCAGGTCGACGGCGAGCACATGCCCGCCGTCCGGGCTGGTGACGAACTGGTGGGCGTGCGGCCCCTGTTGGCCCGGACCGGGCGCGGGACTCGAGTGCGTGACCAGTGTGGTTCGCTCGCCGAGCGCGCCCGAGGCGTCGATCGGGTGCACGGCCACGCTGCCCGAGCCGTAGTTGGCGCTCAGCAGCCACCGCCCGCCCGGATGCACGGAGAGGTGGCAGGGGCTCGCGCCCCCGGTGCTCCGCGTGCCGAGAACCTTGTCGTCCGCGAGCCGTACGGCCGTCACCGCGCCCGCCTCCCGCTCATCGACGGCGTAGAGCGTGCCGCCGTTCGGATGCGGTGCGAGATACGAGGGGTCGCCGACGCCGGTGACGACGGCGCCCGTACCGGTGACACGGCCCGACTCCGGGTCGTACGTGGCCAGGCCGATGCCCTTTCCGCCGCCCTGGACCGAGGCGTACGTCCCCACGAACAGCGGGCGGGGTTCCGAACCGCCGACAGGCGGCCCGGACGCGCTCTCGCTCGGGCCGGCCGTCGGTGGAACCGCCCCGGAGGGGACCGCCGACGGCCCGGGTGCGGCGGGCGCCGCGACCGTGGCCACCGCGGCGACACCCGTCAGCGCGCCGACGAAACGGCGTCTGGTCCAGCCGCCGTCGTCCGGGCCGCGCGTCGGATCTGCCCCACTGCTCATGCCTGCACCTCGGGTGTCGGTCGGCTCACCTGTGACACCCACCTTGACGTGCGGCGCCGGACAAGTGCAAGAACGGCAACGGCCGTTGCGTACGCCGCAACGGAAGCCCGCCGCCTACCGCCTCCCGCTTACCAGTCCCCGTCCCCGACCGCCTTGCCCGGCGCGTCCCCGAGCGGCTTCACCTGGCCGGGTGAGGGCTGCTGCCAGGGCTCGTGGTCGTCGCCGAGCCAGTCGCCGACCGGCTGCACCGAGCCGAGGGCGTCCGTGGGGGAGAGGTCGGCGGCGTCCTGGTCGTAGTAGTCGAACCACGGCAGCCCCGCCCTCGTGTACGCCGCGCGGTCCACGGGGGAGGGCGGGGGCGCCTCGCCCGTGATCCGGCGCCACTCCGGAGGCGTCACCAGGTGCACGAACACGCGCCCGGCGGGCTCCTCGGCCCAGGCACCGAGCGGCCGGTCGTCGCGGTAGACCTCCTGGCGCATCGAACCGCCGACTCCGAGCCCCATCGCCGGGGAGCGCCTCGGCGCGCCGCCCGGGGGGCCACCGGCAACTGGTGCCGCGCCCGGCGCGGGAGGCGCGGCCATCGGGAACGCGCCGCCGTAGCCACCGGCGGACCCCGCCCGCTCCCTGAGCGACCGGGCCCTGCGGAGCTCCGCCTCGCGCCAGGCGCGCAGCTCCTCGTCGCGCAGCGGGAACGACTGCAACTGCACGCCGCCCCACACCTCCTCGCCGGTGACCTGGCCCTCGACGGTGGCGCCCAGGCCGAGGGGCACGGCCACGAACTGCCGGACCGTCCCCTTGCCGGAGTTGATCCCGTCGAGCCACGGCTGACGCGGCAGCACCACGTAGTTCTGCGGGTCCCGGGTGAGCCGGGAGCTCCACGGTTTGCCCGAGACCGCGCACACCTTGCCCACGCCGACCTGGAGCGCGGCAGGTTCCGCCGTGCCCCCGAAACTCAGCCACATCGCCTCGCGCAGATACACCGGCAGCATCACACCGCCGCGCGCCCGCCATTCGGCGGGAACCGTGTCCGCGTAGTCCTCGACGCGGCGGACCGGGAACTCGCCGAGTCCCGGGGGCAGCGCGTGCGTTCCCGTCTCGGGCAGCCGCAGGGTGCGGATGAACCGCACCCTCACCTCGCCCGGAAGGTGCAGTGTGTTCCCGTCGATCCGCACGGCACTGTCGCTCATCCGTCCGCTCCCCTCGTCCATGTGAATCTTCCTGATGCGGCTTCCTCAGCTAGAACGACGGCGAGCTGGCCGCCGGTTCCTGCGAAGCCGCCGCGGAACTCGCAGATACGAGCGCAGCCGGGTGAGCCGGGGCCACCGTTCGCGCTGCTCGCGGCTGCACCGGTCCAGCTCCTCCAGGAGCCGGTGGCTGCGGTGCTCCGTGTCGAGCTCGGCGATGACGCGGTTGACCTCGGTGAGCACCGCGCCGTGCAGCTCCCACTGGCTGGCGTCGCGCTGGACCTCATCGAGGAAGAGCTGGGCCAGTTTGTCCCGGGTGGCGGCGGCCGTGACGAGTTCCGCGGCGAGCCGTTCCTCCGCCGACTCGGCGCTGCGGGTCACGTCGGTGGTCACCAGCACGGCGAAACTGACGATGGCGTCGGCGACCTCGGACAACAACTGCTCAAGCACGGCCCCGGACTGCGGCTCGAACAGGGGCTCGGGCTCGCGCTGCTTGGCGAGATCGGTGAGGCTGCGGGCGAGCACACGCAGGACCACGGTGCAGATCTCCAGCGTGTCCAGGCCGGTGCGCAGCACGACCCGGTGCAGGAGCCCTTCGCGCACTCGGGGATTGAGCTTCAGGCTGTCCTCGGCCTGCCGCAGCGCCGCGTCCACCTCGACGATGTCGTGGTCGAGGCGCCGGGCCTCGTGCAGCCGGGCCGCCGCCAGTGAGGCGGGAGTGCGGCCCGCGGCCTCCTCGCCGATCCGCAGCATCAACTGCCGCATCCGGCGCGCCAGGTCCGCGATGGATTCACCGGCCACGCCCACCCACACCGGAGGCGCGAAAAAGAGGTTGAAGGCAAGCCCCACGACCGCCCCGATCAGCGTCTCGAGGACCCGGGCCCACGCCGTGTCACCCACCCGGGTGACGCCGAGGATCAGCATGGCGCTGATCGCCACCTCGGGAACGAACTCGCTGACCCGTACGAGATGGCCGACGGCCAGTGACGTGACGATCAGCAGGGCCAGACTCCACCAGGTCAGCCCCACCAGAGCGCTGAAACCGATGGCGATGAGCACGCCGGTGACCACCGAGTTCACGCGCCGGATGCCGGTGGTGATCGTGGCGTACAGGGTGACCTGCACGACCAGCAGGGCCGTCAGCGGCGCGGTGAGCGGCGCCGGCTCGGGACTGAGATGCAGGGCGATGACGTACGCGATCGTCGCCGCCCCCGCCGATCTCAGGGCCTGGACGACCACCGGCTCCCGTCGGCGTTTCACGAGCTGGGCGACGGACGTCGCCCACTCACCACGGTCCTCACTGCGTTGCTCTTGCACCCTGAGGCCCTTCCCGTTCCTAGGTGCAGTGAACGTGTGGGGAAAACCACATCCCCACCCCGAGTTTCCCCCCGTCCCGGCGCCGGGGCCCGCCGGACGGTTCGTACGGGTCCTGGAACGCGTCGCGCTTCACCGGGTGGAGGCGGCCCGGCTGCGGTTGCGGTAGCCGGCCACCTTGGCGAGGTTGCCGCAGCGGTCCATCGAGCACCAGCGCCGACGCCGGGCCTGGGAGTCGTCCAGGAACAGCAGGGAGCAGGTGGGGTTCTCGCACTCCTTGACCCTGGCGGACAGCGGGCCGCCGAGCAGGAGGACGGCGTCCCGGGCCACGGTCGCGAGGGCCGCGGGTCCGGGCCGGTCGGCCTTCCAGTGCAGGGGCGGCACGGAGCCGGGTCCGGCCGTGCCGAGCTGGGGGGCGAGGTCGGCGCGGGCCGCCGCCGCGTTGACCTCTGCGATGTCCTCCGGCTCCGGTGTCTCCCCGTCCATCGCGGCGCGTACGAGGCGGTGGACGGCCTCGCGCAGGGTGCGGGCGTGGGTCAGGTCGCCGGGGGTGACGTGGAGCGGCGCGGTCTCGTCCGGCGTGTGCAGGCCCGCCTCGCCGATCCACCGTGCGAGGGCGGCGGGGTCCGGGAGCCGTTCGAGGGGGGTGACGCCGTGCCGTTTGCCGAGGGTGGCCACGAAGTCCAGGCAGGGGCGCCCGCCGATGAAGGGAAAGGCGAGGGCCGGGTCGGTGGCATCCGGCGCCGGATCGGAGCCGCTCGGCGGCGGTGGGGAGGCGGGTACGCGGGGCATGGCCCGAGTCTAGCGCTTGACACCGGTTCAGGGGGTGTCGCATGGTGACACCAGTTCAACCGGTGTCGCCGCTTCGAGTGCCGAGGCGCCGCTCCGGTGGGTCCTCCCGAGAGAGCAGGTACACGGATGCGTGCGGTACGGATCGACGAGTTCGGCGGGCCTGAGGTGCTGGTGTCAGTGGAGGTGCCCGACCCGGTCGCAGGGCCCGGCCAGGTGCTGGTGCGGGTTGCCGCGGCGGGCGTGAACCGGGCGGACGCCCTGGTCCGTGCCGGGACGTACCACCGGGCCGGGCGCCCGCCGCTGATCCCGGGCGTGGAGGCGGCCGGAACCGTCGCCGCGGTGGGCGAGGGGGTGACCGGCGTCGCGGTCGGGCAGCGGGTGATGGCGCTGGACGGAGTGAACGCACCCGGCTTCTACGCCGAGTTGGCGGTCGTACCGGCAGACCGGGTGACCGTCCTGCCGGACGGCGTGGACCTCACGGAGGCCGCGGCCCTGCCCGTCGCGTGGCTCTCCGCCTGGTACTGCCTGCGCACCCTTGCCCGGGTGACCAAGGACGACACCGTGCTGGTGAAGGCCGCCGCGAGCGGGGTCGGCAGCGCGGCCGTACAGATCGCAGCCGGGACCGGCGCGCGGGTCATCGCGATGGCCGGCTCACCGGAGAAGACCGCCTGGGCGGCCGGATTCGGCGCCGAATCCGTCATCGACACCTCGGCGCACCCCGACGACGCCGAGGTCGAGGAGGTGCTGCGGCTGACGGACGGGCGCGGCGCGGACATCGTCCTCGACACCGTCGGCGGCCGTGCCTTCGGGCGCAGCCTGCGCGAGATCGGCCACGGCGGACGGGTCGTCGCCCTCGCCAACGTCGCCCTGGAGACGAGCACCGTGGACACCCGCGACTTCTACCCGAAGAACGCGTCCGTCCTCGGCTTCCAGCTCACCAACCTCCAGATCCACGGCTACGACCCTCGCGCGGACCTGCGGGAACTGGCCGAGCGGGTGGCGGCCGGAACGTACCGCGTCCCCGTCGAGACGGTGCTCCCGCTGGAGCGTGCGCGCGCGGCACACGAACGGCTGGAACAGCGCGACAACAAGGGCAAGATCGTGCTCGCGGTCACGGAGAGCTGAGCGGAGAGCCGACCGGCCGGATCGCGCGCGGAGCGGGGGCCCACGGGGTGTGGACAAGCCGGTGGGCCCCACCCTGACCGGGGTGGGGCCCACCGGAGGCCGAACCGGCCGTCAGGCGGCGTTCCGTCGCTTCCTGGCGTGTGCCCGGATGATGTCCGCGTACCGGTGACCGCTTCCCTTCACCGTGCGGCGCTGCGTCTTGTAGTCCACGTGCACGAGCCCGAAGCGCTTGTCGTAGCCGTACGCCCACTCGAAGTTGTCGAGCAGCGACCACGCGAAGTAGCCGGCGAGCGGAACGCCCTGGGCGGCGGCGGACGCGCAGGCCGCGAGGTGCTGCTCCAGGTACTCGGTCCGCTCGGGGTCGTCGACGGTCCCGTCCGGGCGTACGACGTCGGGGTAGGCGGAGCCGTTCTCGGTGACGTAGATCTTGCGGGCGCCGTAGTCGTTAGTCAGGCGGAGCAGGAGGTTCTCGATACCGATGGAGTCGACCTCCCAGTCCATGCCGGTGCGGGGCAGGCCGAGGCGGCGGACCGTACGCACGCGGGGCGCCGGCCCGGTGGGGTCGTCGGCGACCGTGGACGGGAAGTAGTAGTTGAGGCCCAGCCAGTCCAGGGGCTCCGCGATGATCTCCAGATCGCCCTGCTGCTCCGGGAGTTCGACCCCGTAGACCTCCCGCATGTCCTCGGGGAAGCCGCGGCCGTGCACCGGGTCGAGCCACCAGCGGTTGGTGTGTCCGTCGAGCCGGCGGGCGGCGGCGACGTCCTCGGGGCGGTCGGTGGCGGGCTCGATGTAGGAGAGGTTGTTGACGATGCCGACCTGGGCGCCGGGGACGGCCGCGCGGATCGCCTGGGTGGCGAGTCCGTGACCCAGGAGCAGGTGGTACGACGTCTGGACAGCGGCCGTGAGGTCCGTCCAGCCGGGGGCCATCCGGCCTTCCAGGTGTCCGATCCAGGCCGAGCAGAGCGGCTCGTTCAGGGTGGTCCAGTGCTTGACGCGGTCACCGAGGCGCTCCGCGACGACCGCCGCGTACGAGGCGAAGTGGTGGGCCGTGTCGCGGGCGGGCCAGCCGCCCCGGTCCTGGAGGACCTGCGGCAGGTCCCAGTGGTAGAGCGTGACGGACGGGGTGATGCCCGCCTCCAGCAGGGCGTCGATCAACCCGTCGTAGAAGTCGAGCCCCCTGGCGTTGACCGGGCCGTCGCCGCCCGGTACGACACGAGGCCACGCGACGGACAACCGGTAGGCGTTGGTGCCCAGTTGGCGCATGATGCCGATGTCCTCGCGCCAGCGGTGGTAGTGATCGCAGGCGAGGTCCCCGTCGTCGCCGTTGTCGATCTTGCCGGGGGTGTGCGAGAAGGTGTCCCAGATGGAGGGGGAGCGGCCGTCCTCGGCGACGGCGCCCTCGATCTGGTAGGCCGACGTGGCCGTGCCCCACAGGAAGTCCTCGGGGAGGGCGGCAAGGTCGATGGTCACGGAAGTCCCTTCGGGGAGAGGAGAGTTGGTCACTTGACGGCTCCCGCGGTGAGCCCGGTGACCAGAAAGCGCTGGAGCAGCAGGAAGCCGGCGACCACGGGGACGCTGACGACGAGCGACGCGGCCATGATCTGGTTCCAGTAGACGTTGTTGAGCGTGGAGTAGCCCTGGAGACCGACGGCGAGGGTGCGGGTCTGGTCGTTGGTCATCACCGACGCGAACAGCACTTCCCCCCAGGCGGTCATGAAGGCGTAGACGGCGACCGCGACGATGCCGGGGATCGCGGCCGGTACGACGACCCGGAACAGCGCGCCGAGCGGGCCGCAGCCGTCCACCAGTGCCGCCTCGTCCAGATCGCGCGGCACGGAGTCGAAGTACCCGATCAGCATCCAGATCGAGAACGGCAGCGAGAAGGTGAGATACGTCAGGATCAGGCCGCCGCGGGATCCGAACAGGGCGATACCGGTGGCGTTGCCGATGTTGACGTAGAGGAGGAACAGCGGCAGCAGGAAGAGGATGCCGGGGAACATCTGGGTGGACAGCACGGTGACCGTGAAGACGCGCTTGCCCCGGAAGTTGTAGCGGCTGACGGCGTACGCCGAGAAGACCGCGATCACCACCGAGCAGGCTGTCGCCGCACCGGCCACGATCAGCGAGTTCACGAAGTACCGGGCCAGCGGGATCGTCGACCAGATGTCGATGTACGGGCGGATGGTCAGTCCGCTCGGCACCCACTCGAACTTCTCCTGCACGTCCTGCAACGGCTTCAGCGAGCTGGAGATCATCACGTAGACCGGTACCAGGACGAAGCCGGTCAGCAGGGTGAGGAAGATCCGCCGGGTCCACAGGAAGGACCGCGGTGGCGCCATCGGCGATCGGGAGGCCGTCGTGGAGGGGCTAGACATCGGCAGCCTTCCTTCCTCGGGTGGTCAGCAGGAGGTAGACGCCCGTCACGACGAGCAGGAAGAGCAGCAGCAGGACGGACATGGCGGAGCCGGTGCCGAAGTTCCAGCTGACGAAGGACGCCTGGTAGATGTGCACCGAGATGAGGTCCGCGGACGCCGGGGCGCTCTTGCCGAACAGGACGAACGGCGTGTTGAAGTCGTTGAACGTCCACAGGAACAGAACCAGCACCAGCACCTGGTTGACCGGGCGCAGCGACGGCAGGGTGATCCGGCGGATCTGCTGCCAGACGCCCGCGCCGTCGAGCGCGGCCGCCTCGTACAGGTCCTTGGGGATGTTCTGCAGGCCCGCCATGACGATGAGGAAGGCGAACGGCCAGCCCTTCCACACCGACACCGTGAGCAGGGCGTAGAAGGCGTTGTCCCCGATGAGCCAGAAGGACGGCTTGTCGGTGATCCCCAACTGGTCGTGCAGGACGTGGTTCACCAGGCCGTTGTCGTGCTGGAACATGAACACCCAGGTGATGACGGCCGCGTACACGGGCAGCGCGTACGGCACCAGGAACAGGGCGCGCAGCAGACCGCGGCCCCGGAAGGCGTCCTGCATGCAGATCGCGGCGGCTGTGCCGATCAGCCAGCACAGGCCGACCGACAGCACGGTGAAGCCCACGGTGACGAAGAACGAGTCGAGCAGCGCCTTGCCGACCGGCGCGTCGAAGTCGACGGCCACCTTGTAGTTGTCCACGCCGGACCAGGGAGCGGTTCCCCAGTCACGGATGTAGAACTGCGTGAGCTCCTTGAAGCTCATCACGACGCCGATCACCATCGGCACCAGGTGGACCAGCAGTTCGAGGATCAGGGCGGGCAGAAGCAGCAGGTAGGGCAGTCCGATGCGTTTGATCCGCCCGGGGCGGCGCGGGCCGCGCGCCGCACCGGGGGAATCCTTGCGCACCGTTCGATCGCCGGCCTCGGGGGAGGCGGTCGTGGTGGTCATTTTTGTGCTCGCGCTCACTTGGTAGGCATCTGCGTCTGGGCCTTCTCGAGTTCGGCCTTCACCGACTCCGTGGTCACCGGGCTTCCGCCGGCGGCGCTCGCGAACAGGTTCTTGATCGCCGTACCGACGGCGGTCTCGAACTGGGACTCGTCGGCGACCTGCGGAGCCGCGATCGCGCTCTTGGCGAGAGTGTCCTTCAGGACCACGTTAGCCGTGGTGTTGAAGGCCGAGTCCGCCTGCGCGGTCTTGACCGGCGGGATGGAGCTGTACGCCGTGTTCAGGATCTTCTGCTCGGCGTCGCTGGTCATGAACTTCACGAACTCGGTCGCGCCGTCGAGGTTGTCGGAGTTCTTGAAGACGGACATGTTGATGCCCATGACCATCGAGTTGACGTTCTCACCGGTCCCCGGGGTGCCCGACTGCACCGGCACCGGGGCGATGCCGTAGTCGTCCGGACTCATGCCCTGCGACTCGAGGTTGGCGGACGCGGACTGCCACAGCAGCATCCCCGTCTTGCCCTTGGCGAAGTCGCTGACGGACTGGTTCTGCGCGTACTCGGCGTTGCCCGGCGCGACGACCTTGTCCTTGGCCATCAGGTCGACGAACTGCTTGACGCCCTCGACCACGCCGTCGTTCGTGAAGTCCGGCTTGCCGTCGGCGGTGAAGAAGTCCGCCCCGTGCTGCTTGGCGAAGACGACCGCGTGGTGGATGTTCTCCGACGGGTTGGAGCCCTCGAAGGCCGCGCCCCACTTGCCGCCCTTGGAGAGCTTCTTGCCGTCGGCGACGAACTCGTCCCAGGTGGTCGGCGGCTTCGCGATGCCGGCGTCGGCGAACATCTTCTTGTTGTAGTAGAGCGCGTAGGCCATCGAGTAGAGCGGCACGGCGGCCGGGTCCTTGCCCTGCGCGCCCGTGGAGCCGAGCGCCGAGTCGACGAAGCGGTCCTTGCCGCCGATCTTGTCGAAGTTCTTGGCGTCCCAGGGCAGCAGTGCTCCGGTGGCCTGGAGGGAGGCGCTCCAGGTGTTGCCGATGTTCAGGACGTCGGGGCCCTGACCCGAAGTGGTGGCGGTGAGGATCCGGTTGAGCAGATCGGACCAGGGCACGACCTCCAACTCGACCTTGATCCCGGTCTCCTTCTCGAACTTGTCGAGTTCGGGCTGGAGGACCTTCTTGTCGACCTCGACACTGGCACCCTGGTTGGAGGCCCAGTAAGTCAGCGTCTTGGGCGAGTCGTTGGATCCGCCGTCCGTCGACGAGCCGCCGCCACAGGCGGTCACGGCGGTCAGCATGGAGACAGTGACCGCACCGGCGGCCGCGGCTCGGATTCTGCGCATGGCTCAGGCGTCCCTTTCGGAAGGAGCGTCGTGACGGCGTCCGCGACAGGTGATGACACCGCGCACACGTCCCTTGCGAGTGTTCACTTCTCGAACGACCCTCACGACTTAATTTAGGATGTGAGTTAAGACTCGGAAGAAAGTCGCGTCAAGGGATCGCGCAGCGGTATCTTGCAAGCCGGGCGAACCGGAGGGGAGCCACATGACGGGGCGGAACGGGCGGACAGTCCGTGACCTGCGGCGGGGCAATCGAACCGCCGTACTGCAACGGTTGTATTTCGACGGGCCGATGAGCCGCTACGAACTGGGCCCGGCCACCGGACTGAGTTCCGGCTCGATCAGCAACGTGGTGGCCGAACTGGTCGCCGACGGACTGGTCGAGGAGGCGGGCAGCGTCGACTCCGACGGCGGCCGCCCGCGCACCCTGTTGCGAGTCGCGCCCGCGAGCGGCCACATGATCGGCGTCGACGTCGGCGAGACCCGCGTCCGCGTCGAGCTCTTCGACCTCACCCTCACCGAACTCGCCCGCACCGAGCGGCCGTTGGAGCACATGGGCTTCGACGTCGAGGTCATCGTCGGTCACATCCGCGACGGCATTGCCGAGGTGCTGGCTGCGGCCGACATCGCGCCCGAGCAGCTCCTCGGCGTCGGCATCGGTGTTCCCGGCATAGTGGCCCGCACTCCCGATCGTGGTGCGGTCGTGCACGGCCAGACGATGGGCTGGGACGCCGTCCCGCTGGAATCCCTGCTCCGGTCGACCTGCGAACTCCCCGACACCGTCCCGTACTTCGCCGACAACGGCGCCCGCACCCTCGGCCAGGCCGAGATGTGGTTCGGCAACGGCCGCGGCGCCCGCAACGCGGTCGTGGTCCTCTTCGGCTCCGGCGTCGGCGCCTGCCTGGTCACCGAGGACGTGGAGTACGGCAGGGCGGTGGAGTGGGGGCATCTGACGGTACGAGTCAGGGGGCGCCGCTGCCGGTGCGGTGCCCTGGGCTGCCTGGAGGCGTACGCGGGAGCGGAGGCACTCCTGGAGCGCTGGCGCGAGGAGGGCGGACGCCCGCCGGAGGGCGTCGACGAGGAGACCGCGCTGACCGCGATGCTCGCGGCGGCCTATCCACCCGGCGACGCCGGGGACACGAGCGATGCAGGGGACGCCGGGGGTTCCGGGCTCGTCGAGCCGGACGCGGTGGCGCTGGCGGTGCTGGAGGAGACCGCCGAGTATCTGGGCGCCGGTCTCTCCGACCTCATCAACCTCTTCCAGCCGGAGCGCATACTCATCGGCGGCTGGGCGGGCCTCCAGCTCGGCGCCCGGTTCCTGCCCGCCGTACGCCGGCACGCGGTCGCGTACTCCCTGCGTTATCCCGCCGAGCGGGTCTCCATCGACCTCGGCAAGCTGGGCCCGGACGCGGTCACCGTCGGTGCCGCCATCCTGCCGCTCGCCGACTTCTTCGCCCGGGGCGGCCGGCGTGCCGAGCCGGCCGGCGCGAGCCCGTCCCCGGCCTGGCGCACCGCGCTGGAGGAGCGGGCGCCGCACTGAGCCGCGGAAGGGCGGTTTCGCCGATCACTCCGGAGGTACTCGTGCCGGGCCGAAGACGGCCTTGCACGAGTGCGCGGGCCGTCCTGTGCGGGGCGGGCCGACCCGTCGACCGTCGAACTGTCGAAGAAGGGGTGCAGCATGACCGAGTACCGGCCCGAGGGGATAGATCCGAACACCGACCCGGTCCCGCGGGACATGCCGGACCAGCAGGTCCAGGAGGGCGAGGACGCCTGGGACGTGGCTCCCCGGTTCGAACCCGATGACGGGGAGCCCGCGGTGGACGTCCCCGACACGGACGAGGCGGGTTCGGCCAGGAAGGGCGTGTCGCGCTCCGACACCGTCCACCCGGAGGACCCTGGCGCGGAGGAGTCCCCGGCCTGACCGTGGCGGAGCGGCCGGGGTGGCGGCCGGGGGACTACTGGGCCGGCGGGCTTTCCCACGTCACGCGAACGCGTTCACGCCCGTCAGCTCCGCCGACAGCTCCCACAGGCGCGCCGCCTGCTCGGGGTCGATCGCGTAGGCCTTCACGCCGGTCCGCTCGCCGTCCGCCGGAGCGGGCTCGGCGATGTCGCAGTCCTCGCAGTAGACGCCGCCCATGCCGGCCAGTCGCGGGGAGGTCGCCGCCCAGACCTGCGTGGCCGCGCCCTGCTCGGGCGACTTGAAGACGTCGGGGTGCAGCAGCTTGCCGTCCTCGTCGATCCAGCCGCGCTCCACCATCTCCTGCTTGGGGAGGTGCCGCTGGAGCGGCGTGAGGATGCCGCCGGGGTGCAGTGCGAAGGCCCGTACGCCCGACTCCTTTCCGAGCCGGTCGAGCTGGACGGCGAACAGCACGTTCGCGGTCTTGGCCTGCCCGTACGCCTCCCACTTGTCGTAGCCGGTCTTCCAGTGCGGGTCGTCCCAGCGGATCCCCGAGGCGTGGTGGCCGGTGGAGGACACGGAGACGACACGCGCTCCGCCAGGCGCGATCGCGGGCCAGAGCCGGTTGACGAGCGCGTAGTGGCCGAGGTGGTTGGTGGCGAACTGGGCCTCCCAGCCGGGGCCGACACGGGTCTCGGGGCAGGCCATGATTCCGGCGCTGTCGATGACGATGTCGACGGTGCGGCCCGTGGAGAGGAACCGCTCGGCGAAGCCGCGGACGCTGTCGAGGTCACCGAGGTCGAGTTCGTCCACCTCGACGCCCTCGATGCCGTGCACCGCCTCGCGCGCCGGGTCGGGGCGCCGCGCGGGGACGACGACCCGGGCGCCCGCCTTCGTGAGCGCGCGCGTCGTCTCCAGGCCGATGCCGGAGTACCCGCCCGTGACGATCGCCAGCTTCCCGGCGAGGTCGACGTGCTGAAGGACTTCGTCGGCGGTGCTCCGGGCGCCGAAACCGGAACCGATCTTGTGCTGTGCAGTGGTCATGTCTCGCACGCTACGAATTGGAGAGCACTCCAAGTCAAGCGGACGCCGCCACCCGGGGTGCGGGCAGGAAAAGACCCCGACCGGACGGGGGAATCGCGGTCGGGGTCGTCCGAGGTGGGCACGGATGGCGGTCGCCTCTCGGCGGGGGGGGCTCCGCAGGGCTTCAGCCGAACGATCTTCCCTGCGGGCGATGGATGAGGCCCGGGGACACTGTTCCATCCGCACCCACGGTTGGTTCAACGGGGAACTACCGGTGAGTGTTCCCCGGGGCCGATCCGGAGGCGGTGACGTGTGTCACGAGGGGGAGGACTCCGCCGGGGCGCCGACCCGGGCGCGGCCTCGGTAGCTCGCGCTCGGTCCTGACAGGAGCCGGAGAAGCGAGCCCGGTACCGACGGTCACCCGCCGCTCTGGCGGTGGTCACGGGCTGCTTGGCGGTGGTCGTGCGTCGCTCGGGCGGTGGTCACCCGCCGCTCAGGCGGTGGTCACGGGCCCCTCGGCGGTGGTCATGCGTCGCTCGGTGGCGGTCACGCGTCGCTACAGGTCAGCTCACGCGTGTCGGTGTCGTCCGGTCCTTCGTCCAGGTGAGCAGTTCGTCGGCGGTCCATGTGGTGATCACCCGCTCCGCGGGCACCCCGCACTCCTCGGCCCGCGCGCAGCCGTGGATCTGCCAGTCGAGCTGTCCGGGGGCGTGCGCGTCGGTGTCGACGGAGAACAGCACGCCCGCGTCGACGGCGCGGCGCAGCAGTCGACGCGGCGGGTCGAGGCGTTCGGGGCGGCTGTTGATCTCTACGGCCGTGCCGGACTCGGCGCAGGCGGCGAAGACCGCGTCCGCGTCGAACTCCGACTCGGGCCGCCCGCGCCCGGTGACCAGCCGGCCCGTGCAGTGACCGAGCACGTCGGCCAGCGGATTGCGTACGGCCGCGACCATACGACGGGTCATCGGCCGCGCCTCCATACGCAGCTTGGAGTGCACGGACACCACCACGACATCGAGCCGCTCCAGCAGTTCCGGCTCCTGGTCGAGCGAGCCGTCGTCGAGGATGTCGCACTCGATGCCGGTGAGCAGCCGGAACGGCGCCCACCGCCGGTTGAGTTCCGCGACCACGTCCAACTGTTCGCGCAGCCGCTCCGGGGACAGCCCGTGGGCCACGGTGAGGCGCGGGGAGTGGTCGGTGAGCACGGCCCACTCGTGGCCGAGCCGCGCCGCGGTCCGGCCCATCTCCTCGATCGGGGAGCCGCCGTCCGACCAGTCGGAGTGCAGATGACAGTCGCCGCGCAGCAGCGCCCGCAGCCGCTCACCTCCCTCGGCGAGCGGCGCCCCGGCCTCCCCCTCCAGCTTCTCCAGGTAGCCCGGCACCTGCCCGGCCAGCGCCTCGTGCACGACCTGCGCCGTCTTGGGGCCGACGCCCTTGAGCGACTCCAGGGTTCCGGCGGCGGCCCGGGTGGCCACCTCGCCCTCCGGGAGCGCGGCCAGTACGGACGCGGCGGTGCGGAAGGCACGTACGCGATAGGTGGGGGCCTGGTCCCGCTCCAGCAGGAACGCGATCCGGTCCAGCGCCTCGACGGGATCCATGGGAACCTCCCTCCCCCCAAGGGTTGCCCAGCCCTCGCCCCGGCGCACGGTGGACGGCGGGATCAGGCCGCGGCCGGTTCACGGCCGGTCCGCGGTCGGTCTGTAGCCGGTCCGCTCACCCGGCCACCCGCCCCAGGCCGCTGACCGGCGGAAACCGATCTAGGCTCGTTTCATGACCGAAAGCGCGAGCCCGAACCTCTCCTACCCGCGGATCATGGTGCTGGGGGTACAGCCGGGGACGCCGCCGTTCCGGATCGTGGAGATCGACGGCGAGGTGGTCGGCCGGGCGCGGGCGCTCATCGACGTACTGACGACAGCCGCGGCCCACGGCATCCCGATCCATGACCTCGACGACCCGGCAGTGGTGCGCTGGGTCGGCGGCGACAAGCTGACCTGGTTCCCGCGCTGAGCACCCCGCACGGGCGGTGCGGAAGGCGGTGGAACGCGAAGGGTCCGGCAGGGGCAACCCCTGCCGGACCCTCCGTACGTCCGCTCCGGGCGGTCGGTCAGCCGACCGTCCATTTCTGGTTGGCCGTACCGCCGCACGTCCATATCTGCAGACGTGTGGCGTTGGCCGAGTTGTTCCCCGTGACGTCCAGGCACTTGTTGGCCTGGGGGTTCACGATGTCGTTGGCCGAACTGACCACCCACCGCTGGGCGGCGCTCCCGTTGCAGTCGTAGAGCTGCACGGTCGTGCCGTCCGCCGTGCCGGCGGCGGTGACATCGAGGCACTTGCCCAGCGCCCGGATGGTGCCGTCGGAGCCGACCGTCCACTGCTGCGCGGCGCTCGCGTTGCAGTCGTAGAGCTGTACGGCGGTGCCGTTGGCCGAGCTGCCCCCCGCCACGTCCACGCACTTGCCCGCGAGGCCCCTGATCGGGACCCCGGCGGCCGGGCTGTCTCCAGTGGTCACCTTCACCTGGTCCACGACCAGGGTCTGCGGGAAGACGGTGGAGCTGTTGGGGTCGCCGGGCCAGTAGCCGCCGACCGCGAGGTTGAGGATCAGGAAGAACGGCTTGTTGAACACCCAGGCGTTGCCGCCCACATCGGCGGGCGTACGCGTCTGGTAGACGACGCCGTCCACCGACCACTTGATGGAGTTGGGCGCCCAGTCGACCGCGAAGGTGTGGAAGCCGTCCGCGAAGGCCTGGCCGTTCGGCAGGGTGTAACCGGCGCCTATGCCCGCGGAACCGGAGTATCCCGGCCCGTGGATCGTGCCGTGGACGGTCGACGGCTCGAAGCCGACGTTCTCCATGACGTCGATCTCACCCGAGGCGGGCCAGCCGACCGACCCGAGGTCGTTGCCGAGCATCCAGAACGCGGGCCACATGCCCTGCCCGCGCGGAACCTTCAGCGTGGCCTCGACCCGGCCGTACTGCGCCGTGAACTTTCCGGCGGTGTTCAGCCGGGCCGAGGTGTACTGGCAGGTTCCGTACCAGCACTGGTAGTTGGCCGGGTTCTCCTTGCGGGCGGTGATCACCAGGTGGCCCTGGCCGTCCAGCGCGGCGTTGTTGGTGCCGGACGTGTACATCTGCCGCTCGTGGTTGTTGACGTTGTCGCCGGTCTCGATCTGCCACCTGGAGGAGTTGACAGCCGAGCCGGCGGCACCGTCGAACGTGTCCTGGAACGTCACGGCCGCGGCGCCCACGGCGGCGGCGTCCCCTTCGGGACGCGCCTGCGCGGGAGCGATGGCGGCCGAGCCGACGAGCACGGCGGACAGAGCGGCAAAGAGGCATCTTCGGAGCAGGCGTGGGGAGGCCACGACTCTCCCTTCCGTACGGCGACCCGTGGGGAGGCCTGGGCCGGCTGAGGTGGGGGGAACATGCTTTGCCTCTTGATTTAAGAAGTGAGGTAAGGGGGTGTCAAGGTCCTGGTCCGGACCTTTCGTTCACAGGGCGCCTCAGCTGTCCTTGGAAGTGTTCCGGCTGCGCCGCCGCCCGTGCACCGCCCGGCTGATCCGCCGCCCCAGCAGCAGATAACCCAGCAGGGCACCGCTCGTGTTGAGGATGACGTCATCGATGTCGAAGGCGCGCCCGGTGATGAACGTTCCCTGGAGCAGCTCCACCAGCAGCATGACCGCGGCGGTCAGCAGCACGACGCGCAGAACTCCCCGGGTCCTGGGCGCCAGGACCGGCAACAGCAGCCCGAAGGGCAGCCCCAGGACGATGTTCCCGCCGATCTGCTTGAAGGCGTCGCGCAGCTCGGGCTGGTCGAGATAGGCCCGCAGGGAACGGCCGGGGTGCAGATTGGTGTGGATCAACGACTCGGAGGCAGGGGACGGTTCGAGGGTCAGCCGGGCCAGTACGGCGGCGAAGGCCACCATGGCGCCGAGAGCCAGCAGAATGACCAGCAGCCGCACGGGAAGGGGGAGTGCCCCCCGCTCCCGTGCGGGCTCTCGTCTCCGCTCCTGCTTCCGGGCCGACGGCTTCCGCGCCGGCTTCCGAACGGACGGTTTCCGCGTGGACGGCTTCCGTTCCTGCTTCGGCTCCGACGGCTGGCGACCCGACTTCGCGGTACGAGCGCGCAACGCCGTACGCAGCATGCGATCCTCCCAATTTCAACTGCCTGTGGATGAAGCCGACTACCCGGGATGGGGATTTCGATGTTCGGACGGCGCGGTGGCCGGTGAGCTGCGCGCGAGGGCGCGGCTCACTTGCCGTAGGTGACCTTCACGTCCGTGAAACCGAGGGAGGACAGCAGGCCTTCGAGCATGCTGGTGGTGTTCTCCTCGGCGCGTGCGGTGAGCCGGCTGTCCTTCGCGGCATCGCTGATGTGGTCCACCGCGAGGCGCTGCACGGCCTGTTCGCCGTTCGGGTTGTCGGAGAAGACGTCGCCGATCCGGTCGAGAAGGCCGCGCTGCTTGGAGACGGCGTACGAGTGGTCGAGGTCGAGGGCCGGCTTGCCCAGCGCCGCGTGCGGCAGCCGCAGCGTGGCCGACGTACGGTCGTCGTTGACCACCACGTCCTTGTCCTGGATCTTGCCCAGGTCGACGTACGAGTCGACCGTGCCCGCGCCCACGTACAGCGTGCGGGTCCCGCGGAGCGCGTCGGGCAGGTACTTGGCGTCCTTCTCCAGGTCCACGACCACCTGGAAGTTCCCCGACGCGGCGTCGTAACGGCTCATGTCCTGGATGGACTTGAGGAGTGTGGGGCCCGTGCGGTCGTTGGTCTCGGTGCCGAACACATCGCGGAGCCCCGGCAGAACGGCCATCCGCAGGCCGGCGAACAGCACCACGAGCACCAGCACGAAGGCGCTGAGCACCTTCGCCCACCCGGGCAAACGCTTGATGGACGTCGTCATGTCGACTGCCCCCTTTCCTGGTAAGCGCATGCCCGCCAAATCCCTTGGTAGGCCGTTCCGTTGGTGATCGAATTCCGCTCATGGGGGCACGCGGGCCCGTCCGACGCGTCCGTCCGCCCCGGTGCACCGGGAACGGGGCGGTCCGAGGGGGCGCACCACGTGCTCGGGCCTCCTCGCGGAGCGCCGCGCGCGGGTCCCAGGGCGTCTACCGGCCCCACTGAATATGCGGTACGCCCTCTACGCCATGACCACCGATTGCGCGGTACGTCCTCCGCGCCCTGCGATCTGCCCCTGTCCCGGTGCGGTACCCGATCCGATGCGCGAGACTGTACGCCCCCGCCCAGCCCCTGCCTACGCTCTCGCCGAGCCGTCTCCGACCACCGGAACACGGGGACGAGCCTGGTCGTCGGCAACCGCATCACGCCCGGTGGGGGCGCCCGACAGGGGCCAGTAGCATGAGGCACGCATCCCGGGTCGATCATGTTCTCCGGCGGCGCATCCGGTTCGATCATGCGAGGAGCGGTCGTGCGTGACATCGCCGTGTTCAGCGGTAGTGCCCATCCCGAACTGGCCGCGGAGGTCTGCGCGCATCTCGGCGTGCCCCTCAGCCCGAGCCGGACCAGCCGGTTCGCCAACGACTGTCTGGAGGTGCAGCTCCAGTCCAACTGTCGCGAACGTGACGTCTTCCTGGTGCAGCCGCTGGTCAGGCCGGTGCAGGAGAACCTCGTCGAGCTGCTGATGATGTGCGACGCGGCGCGCGGCGCGTCCGCCGGGCGAATCACCGTCGTCATGCCGCACTACTCGTACGCCCGCTCGGACAAGAAGGACATGCCGAGGATCTCGCTCGGCGGGCGGCTGGTCGCGGACCTGCTGGTGGCCGCCGGGGCGAGCCGGGTCCTGGCGATGACGCTGCACTCCCCGCAGGTGCACGGGTTCTTCTCGGTGCCGGTCGACCATCTGCACGCCCTGCGGGAACTGGCCGCGCACTTCCGCCACCACGACCTCTCGCGTACGACGGTCGTCTCGCCCGACCTCGGCAACGCCAAGGAGGCCGCCCACTTCGCGCGGCTGATCGGGGCCCAGGTGGCCGCCGGCGCCAAGCAGCGGTTCGCCGACGACCGGGTGAGCATCAGTTCCGTCATCGGTGAGGTGGCCGACCGCGATGTCATCGTGCTCGACGACGAGATCGCCAAGGGCAGCACCGTCCTCGAACTCCTGGACCGGCTGAGGGAGTTGGGGCCTCGCTCCATCCGGGTGGCCTGCACGCACGGCCTGTTCGCGGCGGGCGCGCTCAAGCGGCTCAGCGACCAGCCGGACGTCCTGGAGATCGTCTGCACGAACACCGTGCCGATCCCGGCGGGCGAGCACACCGAGAAGCTGCGGGTGCTGTCCATCGCCCCGGCGCTGGCGGAGGCCGTGCGGCGCATCCACAACGGTGAGTCCGTCAGCGCCCTGTTCGACACACCTGAGAACGAGTAGACCTGTTCGACACACCTGAGAACGAGTAGAGCCGGGTCACCAGGATCCGGACGTGGCCTCCGGCCGTGCCAGCGCCTCGTCCAGCGACGCGGACGGGGGCAGCAGATGCGCGAGTCCGGTCACCTTGAGGATCCGCAGGGTCAGCGGGTGGGTGCAGACCAGATGCAGCCGGCCGTCGCGGTCGAGCACGCGGCGCCTGGCGCGGTACAGCAGACGCAGGCCCGAGCAGTCGAAGAACTCGACCGGCCGCAGGTCGATCACGACCTGCGGCGTGGGACCGCCCGTCGCGGAGTCCAGGTACGGCGTGATCTCCACCGCGGCGAGGATGTCGATCTCTCCGTGCAGCTCCAGCACGGTGTGACCCTGGTGCCGATGGACGCGCAGATGCCGGGATAGTGGCGCGGGGCCATGCTGTGCCATGACGGCATCACCTCCAACCGGCTGCTGTACCGCTCCTCGTCGCAGGGTCCGGAGTCACCAGGGGCCGGGGTGACGGCGCCCGTGAGCTTAGACGTCGTACCGGGGTGCTGGTGGTTGCAAAACCGTTCCTCGCACTGCAATTTACCCTCGTTAGAGTGAATCTCAGCATGTTCGATTGACATATGTCTGCGATTTGCGCGGAGCGTCGCTCCGGTGGCTGAGAGTCGTTGTCCTACAGGAGTGCCGCCGAAGCTACGACAGCGCGTGCCAGGCCCTGGACAGGGCCTGGCGGAGTTGGTCGGTCTGGTGCGGTGTGAGGTCCCGGACCATGCGTTCTTCCAGTTCCCGGACGGGGACGGCGAACCGTGCGAGGAGGTCGAGTCCCTCGTCGGTGAGATGGATCAGCAGCTCGCGCCGGTTGCCCGGATTCCGCTCCCGGCGCACGAGTCCGCGGTTCTCCAGCGCGCGTACCACATCGGCCACGGACTGGGCCGTCACGAACGAGTCCCGCGCGAGCTGTGCCGCCGGGAGGCCGTCGTGCCGCTCCAGCACCGTCAGCGAGGTGTACTGGAGCGCGGTGATCCCTTCCGGTCTCACGAGTTCGTCGAGGTGCGAGCGCACGACGAGCTCCACCCGTTTGACCATGTAGAGCAGCGACGGGGATGCCTTCGTTGCCTCGGTGCCGACCATGGGCGCAGCCTAGGTCATTGACAGGAAACCTGTCGGTAGGGCTCCCGCTGGCGGCATCCCCGTCCTGCCGGTGGGTGCTCTCAGTCGACGACCAGCACCAGCTTCCCGGTGGTCCGGCCGGTGTCCCCGAGCGTGTGGGCCTTCGCGGCCTCGGCCAGCGGGAAGGTTCCGGCGATCGTCGCGCGGAGCCTGCCGGACTCGACCAGCTCCGCGATCGCGTTCATTCCGGCGTGATCGGCCTCCACGAGCAGTTCGATCGCCCGTACGCCGAGCTTGTCGGCCTCCTCGATGAGGTCCTTCGCACCCCGCGGCAGGATCGACACCAGGAGGCCGCCCTTGCGCAGGACGCGCAGCGAGCGGGACCGGTAGTCGCCGCCGACCGTGTCCAGCACCACGTCGACGTCGCTCACCGCTTCGGTGAAGTCCGTCTCCCGGTAGTCGATCGGCTCGTCGACCCCGAGTTCGCGCAGGAAGTCGTGCTTGGCCGCGCTGGCCGTACCGATCACGTACGCGCCGCGCGCCTTGGCGATCTGCACCGCCAGATGGCCGACCCCGCCGGCCGCGGCATGGATCAGGACCCGCTGTCCCGGCTGTACGTCGGCGGTGTCGACCAGGGCCTGCCAGGCGGTCAGCGCGGCCAGCGGAACGGCGCCCGCCTGCTCGTGGCCGACGTTGGCGGGCTTACGGGCGAAGGCGCGTGCCGGACCGGTGACGTACTCGGCGTGCGCGCCGACGCCGAACGGGTAGGGCAGCATGCCGAAGACCTCGTCCCCGGGCTTGAAGAGGGTGACCCCGATGCCGATGACCTCCACCACTCCCGAGACGTCCCAGCCCAGGACGAAAGGCGGCACCTTGATGAATCCGGCGCCCTCGCGGTGCTTCCAGTCGGTCGGGTTCAGCCCCGCCGCGTGCACCCGGACCAGCAGTTCGCTCGGCCCGGGTACGGGCCGCTCCAGCTCCACCTCCTTGAGTACCTCGGGACCGCCCAGGACGTCCTGGCTGATGGCGCGCATCGTGTTCGTTCGGCTCATGCGCACCAGCCTGCCGGAACGCGGCGATCGGGAGAATGGCAAGATTGCCAATCTCCGATAAGATCGTGCCATGTCTTCGGTGGAACGTGTCGTGGTCCTCGCCCTTGACGGCGTCTACCCCTTCGAGCTGGGCATCCCCAGCCGCATCTTCGGCGCGGCGGACGGCCGGTACGAGGTGCTGACCTGCTCGGTCGACGGCGGTTCCGTGCGGAGCAACGCGGACTTCTCGATCGTCGTCGAGCACGGTCCCGAGGTGCTGGGCACCGCGGACACGGTGGTGATCCCGCCCGTCAGCCCGCAGCGTGTCTCCACGGAACTCCCCGCCGAGGTGGCCGACGCCCTCGCGCTCATCCGGCCCGGCACCCGCATCGTCTCCATCTGCACGGGCGCGTTCGTGCTCGCGGCGGCCGGTCTGCTGGACGGGCGGCGGGCGACGACGCACTGGCAGGTGGCCGGCCTGTTCCGGCGCATGTTCCCGCACGTGCCCCTGGACCCGGACGTGCTGTTCGTCGACGACGGCTCGATCCTCACGTCGGCCGGCGCCGCCTCCGGAGTCGACGTCTGCCTGCACATCGTGCGGGCGGACCACGGCAGCGAGCTGGCCAACACCGTGGCGCGGCGCTGCGTGGTGCCGCCCTGGCGGGACGGCGGCCAGGCCCAGTACATCGAACAGCCCGTGCCCGAGCCCGCCTCGACGAGCACCGCCGCGACCCGCGTGTGGGCCCTCGCCCGACTGGGTGAACCGCTGGCGCTGGCCGATCTCGCCGCCCATGCCCGGATGAGCCAGCGCACCTTCGCCCGCCGCTTCAACGACGAGGTCGGCCTGAGTCCGGGCCGCTGGCTCATCCAGCAGCGGGTCTCCCGGGCCCGCCACCTCCTGGAGTCCAGCGACCTCTCGGTCGACCAGATCGCCGGCGAGGTCGGCTTCGCCACCGGCACCTCACTGCGCCAGCACCTGCACACGGCGATCGGCGTCTCCCCGCAGGCCTACCGGCGTACGTTCCAGGCGGCCCGCTAGATCGCCGGCGCGGCACTGAACGATCACCGTCACCCGTGCGTCGGAGGAGGGAAGAGCAGTCGGGGACAGGGGCGGGCATGCGTGGACGGATCGTGGCGACGGTGGCGGTACTGGGGCTGGGGATGGCAGTCGTGGGGTGCGGGGACGAGGTGCGTGACGACCTCGTGATGTCCGGAACTCCACCGGTCTCGCCGTACGCCGGGCCCCTGGACCTGCCGTTCAGGGAGAGCGCCGACGGAAGCGAACGGGAGGCCGAGGAGAGCTCGGGCGCGGCCGGCCGGGCGCTGGAGTGCGACGGCGAGATCTACTCCGGCGGCGGAGGGGACGGCTGGACCAAGGGGGAGGGCGGCTCGACGCCGGAGGAGGGGCTGAACGCCTTCTTCGACATGCAGCAGCCCGAACTGCCCGACCGCGGTTACCGGATCGAGAGCGAACAGGCGGACCGCGTCCTGTTCTCGTACGACGTCGACGGCAGGACCAAGGTCGCCGTCGTCGTCGCCAAGGACCAGCCGCACCGCCCCGGTTGGGGCCCCGAGACCAACGCCGCCTGCGACCCGGCCGAACTTCCCGCGAGCTACACCGACGCGAAGTCCCTGGAGATCTGGACCGATCGCGCCGGCGACCGCGTGCCCACCACTGTGCTGAGCAGCTACTCCGGTGCGGAGCACTGCGACTGGGGGAGCGCGCACTTCCTGTCGACGGGCATGGACGGGGGCGGCAGGCAGTACGCGCGGGATCCGCGCGGGGTGCTCGGTACCGAGCTGCTCACGGCCCTCTACGACGGCGACGTCCGCATGCCCGCCGACGCGCGCGACACCGGATATCGCCTCGACGAGCGGGAGTTGTGGCTCTCGGCCGACAGGGCGACGGCGTACGTCCGGACGCCGGACGCGGTGGAGGCCTGGCCGGCGACGAAGGACCAGGTCGCCTGCAAATGAGACGTCAGCGGCTCCGGTGCAGGGTGACCAGCAACTGCCAGACCTGGTGGGCGACTTCCTCGGAAGTGGCGTCCAGCAGACCGTGCAGCCAGTCGCCCAGCACCCCCGCGAAGGTGGCCGCCACGGCTGAGGCGACTAGCGGGGCGTCGGGCGCGCCGACCAGGGTGCGCTCGGCGAGGCTGCGGGCCCGCAAGTCCCGGTGCAGGACTCGGCCGAGCGGGCCGCCGCCACCCGGGCTCAGGAGAGCGCGGTAGAGGGCGGCGTGCGGGGGGAGTCCGGCGAAGAACGCGAGAAGGGCGGGCGGCGCGGCCACCGGGTCGGGCCGCCCGCGCCAGGCGTGCAGCGCGTCCACCGCCTCCCGTACGACATCGGCGCAGGCGTCGACGGCCAGCGCCTCCAGGTCGGCGTAGTGCACGTAGAAGGTGGCCCGGCCGACCCCGGCCCGTCGCGCCAGGGCGGCGACACCGACCTCCTCCAGCGGGCGCTCGGCGCACTCCTCCAGGAGGGCCTGTCGCAGCCTCGCCCGGGTGCGGGCGGCCCGCGGGTCCCGCTCGGTCACCGGGCGAGGAGGACGGCGGCCAGGGCGAGCGCGCCGGGCAGCGCCTGCGCGAAGAGGATGCGCCGGTTCGCGGTCACCGATCCGTAGAGTCCGGCGACGACCACGCACACCAGGAAGAAGACCTGGACGCGGAAGCCCGTCGGATCCCCGGCGACGAGCCCCCACACCAGGCCCGCCGCGAGAAACCCGTTGTAGAGGCCCTGGTTGGCGGCCAGCGGCGCGGTCGCCCGCGCCATCTCCGCGTCGAACCCGTGCAGGCCCCGGCCCGGCGCGCGCTCCCACAGGAACATCTCCAGGACCAGGATGTACGCGTGCAACGCGGCCACCAGACCCACCAGCACGTTCGCGACCGTCTCCATAGTTCCGCAAGCCCCACTGTTCGGTCGTGCACTTCTTGGACAGGTGACCACTATACCTGGACACCTGTCCAGAAACTTCAGCGGTGCCCCGGGTTGCCCCGCCCGTTGGCCGGGTAGCGATGGAGCGGTCTTCCGTCGTCCGAGGGGGAGTTGACGTGTCGGGCAGCCTCGCGCCGGCCGGGTGGAGCGGCAGTGAGCGGGGAATGTGGGCCGCCTTCCGCAGAGGGGAGTGGTTCGAGGACCAGGGCGAGGTCAGGGCGTCCGTCGTACGGAGGCTGCTGCTCGCCCCGCCGCCGCCCGAGCCGGGGCACCTGCCTCGGCTGCGGCTGCGCGATGTGCGGATCACCGGGCGGCTCGACCTCGCCGAGGCCCACGTCTCGGGCACCCTGCGGCTGCGCAACTGCCACTTCGACCAGGCTCCCTCACTCGACGGAGCGACGCTGGGCGCCCTGGAGATGCGCGACTGCGTACTGCCCGCGCTGTCCGCGGTGGGAGTCACGATCGGCGGGAAGTGCGAGATCGCCGGGTGCCGGGTGGAGGGGCCCATGGATCTCTACGGCGCCACGATCGGCGGCACGCTGCACGTGGAGAACAGCCGTCTCACCGGGCGTGGTGAACGCCGTGGCGAAGGGGCGCTGCAACTGGTGTGCGCCACCGTGGGTGGAGACATCCAGGCAGGCTGGGGGTTGCGCGTCGACGGCTGCACGGACCTGCGGGACACCTCGGTGCGCGGCAGCGTCGTGCTCAAGGGCGCCGAGCTGATCAACCCCGAGGGCACGGCGCTCAAGGCCAACAGGCTGCACATCGGCGGGGACCTGAACTGCCGGGGCGGACTCGTCGCCGAGGGCACCGTCGACCTGTGCGACGCCCGGGTGGGCGGCGGCGCCCTCTTCGAAGGGGCCCTGCTCACCGCTGAGCACGGGCCCGCGCTGCGGGCGCACGGCATAGACGTGGGTGCGGTGTTCAACTGCTGCGACGGGTTCACCGCCCGCGGCAGGGTCACCCTCAGCAGCATCACCGTACGCAGCCGGGTCTGTTTCCACGACGCCGTCATCGACGTACCGCCCGGGACCCCCGCCCTCACCTGCCGCCGCTCCACCGCGTCCGAACTCGCCCTGCGTCCCCGCGAACCCGTGCGGGGCACCGTCGACCTCAGTCACACCCGGCTGACCATACTGCGCGGCGCGCCGCGGAGCTGGCCCGGCACGGTACGCCTGGAGGGCGTCCTCTACGACAGCCTGCTGCCCCAACTCCCCGCCGAGCAGAGGCTTCCCCTGCTCGCCCGCGACCCCGAGGGCTTCACTCCCCAGCCGTACGAGCAACTCGCCGCCGCGTACCGCCTGCACGGCCGTGACGCCGACGCGCGTACGGTGCTGCTGGCCAGGCAGCGACGGTTGCGCCGCACGCTGCCGTGGCCGGGGCGGGTGTGGAGCCGGCTCCAGGACGTCACCGTCGGATACGGCTACCGGCCGATGCGCGCCGTCTGGTGGCTGTGCGCGATCATGCTCAGCGGGATCCTGCTGTTCACCCGCTGGCCTCCGCAGGCGCTGGACCCCGGCGGGCCGCCCCACTTCCAGGCCGCCATCTACACCTTCGACCTGGTGCTCCCGCTCGTCGACTTCGGGCAGGAGGAGGCGTTCAGCCCGCGTGGCGCACTGCGGTGGGCGGCCGTCGTCCTGGTCTGCCTGGGGTGGCTGCTCGCGACGACGGCCGCCGCGGGAGCCAACCGCACACTCCGCAGATCCTGACCCCGACGTCCACGGCGGGGGCGGACCGGCACGGGGACGCCGCCGGGGGGCTGGTCCGGCGCTCGACGCGACGGTGTGGTGGTCACCTGTGGATCCAGTACGGGTCGTCCACTCGCGGACGCGGCCGAGGCTGCCCGGCTGGTCCGGAACAACGCCCATATGGGAAAGGCCGACGTGCTGTCGCCGGCCCCCGGGCCTGGCCTCGATATCACCGAAACCGAGTCTCCCGGAGGGCGTCTGCGCGTTCCTGTCGGAGCGTGACCGAATACTCACGGGTAAGCGGAAGGGAGTTGATCTTTTCGATCACAAACCCGATAAGCTCCGCTGCGGCGCCGGGAGTTGAAGCGAACACACTCCGTCGCCGCGCGCTGCGTGCTCGGCAGGTAGGGCGCCCGCACACCCCCCACTTGTTCGGTCATGTTGTTCTCGAAGGATGCAGATGGAACTCCCCACTCCGCCCCCGGCGGCGCGGGCGCCGGTCGCCTGGTACAGCTGGTGGCTGATGCCACTGGCCCTGGGTGCCGGGACCGTCACGGCCGCGGTCGCGGGGCCGGACCAGACCCAGATACCCGCCACCTTCGCCGGAGCCGCCGCCACCGCGGCGAGTGCCGTCTGCGTACGGCTCCTGGTCCGCGCCCAGCTCCAGCTGCGCCGGAACGCGGGCGACTTCCGCTCCTCACAGGCCGACCTCACCCAGCAGTGGGAGCAGCATGTGGCGGGTCTGGAACGGAAGTTCACGGCCGAGCGTTCCGTCCAGGAAGCCCAGCTGGACGAGCAGCTTCACGCCTATGAGGCGCGGTTCGCCGATTCGGCGCACGCCCAGGAGGCACGGGTCGCCCGGCTGACGGAGGCGTACGAGGCCAGGATCGCCGCGCAGACGGAAGCCTCCGAGGCCGCGCTCGCCGCCCGGACCGAGGTCTGGCAGGACCAACTCGCCGCGCAGCGGGCTGCGGTGGCGCTCCTCGCCGACGAGCAGCTGCCCGAGGCGCTCGAACGGCTGCGAGCCGGGGACGCCATCGACGACCTGCTCCCGTCCGTCACCCGGTGCGCGGAGGTCGGGCCCGAGTTGCAGGCCGAGCTGCGCAAGGTGCTCAGGACCGCGCTGATCGGCGTGGAGCGGGAGTTCGACCGGTCCACCTCCGCCGAACAGGCCGTGATCAGCATCGGCAGCCGCATTCATGTACTGACCAGTAAGCTGCGCGGGCGCCTGCACGAGATGCAGGGCGAACACGGGCGGCTGCCCGTCGTCGCGCGCGGACTCATGGAGCTGGACCAGGAGATCGGTCCCGCCGACCGGCTGGCCGCCAGCATCGGCGTACTCGGCGGTTCGGACCGGCCCGGACGCCAGTGGCAGGAGCCGCAGCGGCTGCTCAGCGTGGTCCGCGGTGGCATCGGCCGGATCAAGGACTTCGACCGCGTCGAGGTACGCCACCTCCCCGAACTCGGCGTCGACGGAGGTCTGGTGGACCACCTCACGCTGGTCTTCGCCCACCTCCTGGACAACGCGGCGCGTTACTCGCCGCCCACCGAGGCCGTGGTCGTCTCCGGCAAGGAGGTGCCCAACGGCGTCGGCATCGAGATCCAGGACGCGGGCAAGGGGCTGAGCGAGGAGAAGAAGCGCGAGGCCGAGCAGTCCCTCGCGGGCACCGCGGCGGGTCCCGGGATCGGGGGTCTTTCGGAGGACGCGAGCCTTGGCCTGCGCGTGGTGGGCGCGCTGGCGCGCCGCTACGGAATCCGCGTCACCTTCGCGGACTCGCCCTGGCTCGGCACCTCGGTGGTCGTCGTCGTACCCCACAAGTACTTCAGCCCGCTGCCGGCCGCCGTCGCCGAACCGGCCACCCCGCTCGCCCCGTCGGCCCCGGCCGCGCCGGACGAGACCGCCGAGGCCGAGGACACCACCCCCGGTGGCCTGCCCCGCCGCCGGAGCAGGCGGAGCGACCAGCAGGCCCCGTCGGCCCGACCGAAGCCGACCGAGCGCCCCGACGAAGCCGTGGCCGCCGTACCCCCCGACGCCTCCTTCACCGGCCTCGCCGCGTTCGCCACGGCCGGCCGCGAGACCGACCCACCGCGCGCGGCGGTCGCGGATCACGGACCGGTCGGTCCCGGCGAGACACCGGCGGATCGTGCCTCGGCGGCTGCCGCCGCGGGAACGACCGCGGATCGCGGATCGGCCGAAACGAGCGACACGACCGCAGCCCGGGACTTGCCGCCCGCCGGGGAGACGATCGGGGCCCGCGGGCCGGTCGCCCTGGGCGAGATGCCCGCGGAGGGCGATCCGGCCATGGCCGGTGAGGCGTCCGCGGACCACCGGCCGACGGAGGCCGGCGAGGGGACCACCGACGGTGGTCGGGTCGAAGGTGCCGAGGTGCCCACGGACGGCGGTCCGGTGGACGTCGGTGCGGGGGCAACGGGGCCCGGCCCCGTTGGAGGCGTCGAGGTGACTACGGACCGTGGCCCGGTCGGAGGCGCCGAGGAGATCACGGACGGCGGTCCGGTGGACGTCGGTGCGGGGACAACGGGCCCCGGCCCCGTCGGAGGTGCCGAGGTGACTACGGACCGTGGCCCGGTCGATGGCGCCGAGGAGATCACGGACGGCGGTCCGGTGGAGGACGGTGCGGGGGCAACGGGGCCCGGCCCCGTTGGAGGCGTCGAGGTGACTACGGACCGCGGCCCGGTCGAAGGTGCCGAGGAGACCACGAACGGTGGTCCGGTGGACGCCGGTGCGGGGACAACGACCCCCGGTCCCTTCGGAGATGCCGAAGGGACCACGGACCGTGCGCCCGTCGGAGGCGCCGAGGAGGCCACCGACCGTGGCCCCGGCGAAGCCGGTGAGGGACCACGGCCCCCGGCCCCGTCGGAGGTGCCGAGGTGACCACGGATCCCGGCGCCGTCGAAGCCGGTGAGGAGGCCGTCGACCGGGGTCCCGTCGAGACCGGTACGGAGGCCGCTGGCCCCGGCGCCGGCGGAGACGGTGAGGCGGACACCGGCCGGGGCCCGGACGGTGTCACCGAAACAACATCCCGGCACGCCCCCGCAGCCGTCGCCGGGGTGACCGCGGACCGCGGGCGGGCAACCGGACGCGAGTCGAACGAGTACCGCACTGAAGAGAGCGACTGGTCCACATGACGCAACAGGGAACCGACGTGAGCTGGGCGCTCCGTGACCTGACGGAGAGCATCCAGGAGATCCGCTTCGCCCTCGTGGCATCGAGCGACGGCAAGGCGATCACCTCGTACGGCGCCGAGGACCCCGACGACGTGGACCGCTTCGCGGCCGTCGTCGCGGGCCTGCAGGCGCTCGCCCAGCCGGTGGCGGAGCAGTTCCCCCAGTACGCCGGGCAACTGCGGCTCGCGATGATCGAGGTGGACGGCGGTCACCTCTTCGTGGTGCGGGCCGGCGTGGAGACGTACCTCGGCGTACTCGCCAGGGAGGGCCTCGACCAGGGCCTCCTCGGACACCAGATGAGGGACCTCGCCCGCAGGATGGGCGAGCTCCTCGGCACCAGTGCGCGTCAGGAGGAGCACTCTGGATGAGTGCTCCCCGCCGTCCCACGGACCCGTCCGGTCTGGAGCGCTACTACGTCCTCACCGGCGGCCGCAGCGGACCGGACGGCGAGGCGTCGAGTCTCGACGTGGCGACCCTGATCATCTCCCGCGCCGCCCCCTCCCCGGGGATGCAGCACGAGCACGAGGAGATCGTCAGGCGTTGCCGCGATCCGCTGTCGGTGGCCGAACTGGGCGCCCACCTCGGACTGCCCTTCAACATTCTCGCGGTGCTCCTGGCCGATCTGCTGGACGCAGGCCACGTGGAAGCCCGTAACCCCATCCCGGCGTCACGCGCCGGCAGCGGGCCCGACCTCGCGCTCCTTGAGGAGGTACTCAGTGGACTTCAAAGGCTTTGACCACCCCGACCGGGGGTCGGACGGCGGCACCCGCTCGGTGAAGGTGATGATCGCGGGCGGCTTCGGCACCGGAAAGACCACCATGGTGCGCTCCGTCAGCGACATCAAGCCGCTGACCACCGAGGAGACCCTGACCCGGGCCAGCGCGGACGTCGACAACCTGATCGGGGTGGCGGACAAGCAGGAGACCACCGTCAGCCTCGACTTCGGCAAGATCGGCATCAACGACGAGCTGGTGCTCTACCTGTTCGGAACGCCGGGCCAGGAACGGTTCTGGTTCCTGTGGAACGGCCTCTTCAAGGGCGCCCTCGGCGCGGTGGTCCTCGTCGACACGCGCCGACTGGCCTCCAGCTTCCGGGCGATCGAGGAGATGGAGCGGCAGGACGTCCCCTTCGTCATCGCCCTGAACGTGTTCCCCGACTCCACGGAACACCCGGTCGAGGAGATCCGCGACGCGCTCGACATCTCCCCGCACATCCCGGTCATCGCCTGCGACGCCCGCGACCGGGCATCCAGCCGTGACGTACTCATCGCGCTGATACGTCACCTCAAGGACCGCTCGGCCGCCGCACTGGAGCCCCGATGAACGCCCAGCCCCTGAACGGCCCCGACTCTCCCCGCGGTTGCCCCGTCGCGCACGGCGGCGGAGCCAGCGGTGACCGCGACGGTGACGGCGGCAGTGACGGTGGCGGTGACGGCGAACTCACCCGGCTGTACGGGCCGGAGGCGGCGATCGACCCGCTCGGCATCTACGCACGGCTGCGCAAGGAACACGGCGCCCTCGCTCCGGTACTGCTGGAGGGCGACGTCCCGGCCTGGCTGGTCCTCGGCTACCGGGAGAACCGCCGGGTGCTGGACAACCCCCGCCAGTTCAGCCGGGATTCGCGCATCTGGCGGGACTGGAAGGAGGGACACGTCGACAGCGCGTCCCCACTGATCCAGATGCTCGGCTGGCGCCCGGACTGCGTGTCGCAGGACGGCGAACCGCACCGCAGACTGCGCGCCGCGGTCACCGACAACCTCCACGCCATGGCGGGGCGCGGCGTCCGCCGGCATGTCACGCACTTCGCGAACAGGCAGATCGACGCGTTCGCGGAGACGGGGAGCGCCGAACTGGTCGGCGACTACGCCGAGTACCTGCCGATGCTCGTGCTGACCCGGGTCTTCGGCCTCGCCGAGGGCGAGGGCCGCAACCTGGCCGTGTCCTGTGCCCATGTGATCAAGGGCGGCGAGGACGCCCTCGTCCACAACGACCGCATCATGCGCATCCTGGCCGAACTCGCCGAGCGCAAGCGCCTGGAGCCCGGCTCCGACTTCACCAGCGGGCTGCTCGGACACCACGCCGACCTCGACGACGACGAGATCGTCAACCATCTGCGGCTGGTGCTGATCACGGCGCACACCACCACCAGCAATCTGCTGGCCCGGGTGCTGCAACTGATCCTCACCGACACCTCCCGGCTGGCGGGGCTGGTCAGCGGACAGCTGAACGTCTCCGCGGTCGTCGAGGAGGTCATGTGGAACACCCCGCCGCTGGCGGTGCTGCCGGGACGGTTCGCCACCGCCGATCTCGAACTCGGCGGACTGCACGTCAAGGAGGGCGACCTGCTGGTCCTCGGACTCACCGCGGGCAACCTCGACCCGGAGATCCGGCCCGACCCCGATGTGTCCCCGTACGGCAACCAGTCGCACCTCGCGTTCAGCGGTGGCCCGCACGAGTGCCCGGGGCAGAACATCGGCCAGGCCATCATCGAGACGGCCGTCGACGTCCTGCTGCACCGGCTGCCCGGTCTGCGGCTGGCCGTGCCTTCCGAGGAACTCACCTCGACCGCCTCGACCTGGGAGGCGCGTCTCGACTCGCTCCCGGTGGAGTTCACAGCACAGACCAGCCGGGTCTGACCGCTCCCGACCGCCTCTGCCCGACCGTCTCCGCGGCCGGTGGACCCGATCGCCTCAGCCCGGCCGGTGGACCCGGCCGGGCAGAAGCGTGTGAACCCGGTGTCAGACCGCGAGCAGGTCGTCCAGCGAGCCCTTGCCCGCCAGCTCGGCGGTCGCGGCCGGACCCTCCTTCGACGCGGAGTACCGCCCGGTGGTCAACGCCCATTCGTAGTTGCCGTTGATCCAGTGCTGGATCGCCTCCACGCCCATCCGCACCTGGACCCGCTGCTCGGCGGTCAGACCGAGCTCCTCGCACATCAGCGGTACCCGGGCCTCGAGTTCGAGGTACTCGTCGAGGCACCCGGTGGTCATCCGGTACGCCTCGGCCGCGGCCTCCTCCCAACTGTGTCCGCGCTCCCGGTGCAGCACGGCGATCAGGTTGTGGCCGTCCCCCCGGCGTTTCTCGCGCTCGAAGGAGTGGATGTCGTTCATGAACCCGATGGTGTCCGCGGCCAGATCCCGCATCCGGACCATGAGGGGATGGGCCTGCACCTGCGCCGGCACCTCGAAGCCCCGGCTGCGTTCCCCCGCGTCGATGCTGTGGTGGATGCCCACCGTGCGGCGCCGGAACTCGGCGTACTCCTTCAGGCCGAGCGTCCCCGCCAGCCCCCTGGCCGCCAGGTCGACCTCCTCGGTGTGCGCCACCAGGAACCTTCCCCAGGAGGCCGCGAACCGGGTGCGCCAGGTCAGCGACATGCCGTCCGAGAGCCGGCCCCAGACCTCCGCCCACGCCACCGTGATCGGGCACTCGACCCGCGGCGGGGTCCCGGCGGGACGCAGCGGCGTGGCTATCAACTCCCGCGCCACCTCCGCTATCCGGTCCGCGCGGTCGGGCTTGCCGACGTCGAACTGGTCGTCGAACAGGAACGCCAGGGAGAACCAGTTCATCAGGAGGATCATGTCGTCGGCCGACGCGTGGGGGTAGGTCCGCGCCGCGGCCTGGGGGAGGTCCCAGGACCGGTACTCCTCGAAACCCGCCTGACTGCGGACCAGCCCCATGTCCCACACCCAGCGCAGATGGCGCTCACGGGCGTACTCGAGATGTTCGCTCACGGGGGTCCTGAAGGGGAGGTCGAACCTGACGTCCTGCGACATTCGCGTCCTCTCTTGCGGCGTTACACAGGCCCCCGCCCCTGCGCACGGGCGACCGGAATTGTTCGCCCGCTTACTCGACGGCGCTCTCCGAGACAGGAACTGACGACTCGGATTCCGCTTCGAGACTGCCCAGAGCCTAAACGATCTATGGTGTGAGCTGTGCAACGCGTGGGACAGGTGTGACGCGGCCCAACTCCCCCCGCAGCAGGTGGAGTCGGGCCCGGTCGCCGGGCGGGGGCAAAGCCCGGGGGAGAGGGCGCTAGGGCCTGTCTGACAATTCCCGTCTGCCCCGCGACGCCATGCACGCACTCTCGCCGCACCGGGCGCAGACCCAAGTACGTCCAGTACGAGGGTCCACGCCCGGCACGGCGAGAGCACGCACCTGACGCCGCGAGGCCGCCCTCCGGGCGACGACGGGAATTGTCAGACAGGCCCTAGGCGTCGTGCGCCGCGTGGACCCGCTCCCCTCCCACATAGGTCAGCGCGACCTTCGTCCTGCCGATCGCCTCCGCCGGTCCGGCGAACGGGTCACGGTCCAGGACGACCAGATCCGCCAGGGCCCCCACCCGTACGCTTCCTGTCTCGTCGAGGTGGTTGGTGTACGCCGATCCCGCGGTGTACGCCGTCAACGCGGCCCGGAGACCGATGCGTTCGTCCGGCAGGAACACCGGGCCCCGTTCGCCGGGGGCCACCCGGTTGACGGCGACGTGGATGCCCTGGAGCGGGTCGGGGCTGCTGACCGGCCAGTCGCTGCCCGCCGCGAGTCGTGCCCCCGAGCGCAGCAGAGCCTCGAACGGGTACTGCCAGGCCGCCCGTTCGGCTCCCAGGAAGGGGATGGTCAGCTCGTCCATCTGCGGTTCGTGCGCGGCCCACAACGGCTGGATGTTGGCCGTGGCGCCGAGACGCGCGAAGCGCGGTACGTCGTCGGGGTGCACGACCTGGAGGTGCGCCAGGTGCGGACGCGTGTCGCTCGGCCCGTTCGCCTTCCGCGCCGCCGCCACGGCGTCCAGCGCGTCGCGCACGGCCCGGTCGCCCAGCGCGTGGAAGTGGCACTGGAAGCCGAGGGCGTCCAACTCGGTGACGTACGAGGGGAGTCGGGCCGGGTCGATGAAGCTGGTGCCCCGATTGGCCGTGGCGCAGCCGCATTTGTCGAGGTAGGGGTCGAGAAGCGCTGCTGTGCCGGTCTCGGCGACCCCGTCCAGCATGAGCTTGACGCTGCCGGCGCGGAACCGGCCGTGGCTCAACGCCGCCCGCCGCTCGACGAGTTCGGGGATCTGTTCGGCCCCGCGCTCGCGGTCCCACCACAGGGCGCCGACGACCCGCGCGGTCAGCGAGCCCTCGCGGGCCGCCGTCAGATAGGCCTCGGACGGGTCGTCCATCCCGATGAAGTCCCCGACCAGCGCGTCCTGCCAGGCGGTGATGCCGAGTGCGTGCAGATGCCGCTGGGCGTGCAGCAGGGCGGCGAGCCGGTCCGCCGGGGTGGTCGGCGGCGTGAGCCGGCCGACGTACTGCATGGCCCCTTCCTGGAGCATCCCGGTGGGCTCGCCCGAGACGTCCCTTTCGAACCGTCCGTCGGCGGGGTCGGGCGTGTCCCGGGTGACCCCGGCGAGTTCCAGCGCGCGGCTGTTCACCCAGGCGCCGTGGTGATCGCGGTTGGGCAGGTACACCGGCCGGTCCGGTACGACCGAGTCGAGGAGCTCCTTCGTCGGCGTACCCCCGTCGAACGCCTCCATGGACCAGCCGCCGCCCGTGATCCACTCGCGGCCGGGGTGTGCGTCGGCGTAGGCGCGGACGGCGGCGAGCGTGTCCGTGGACGTCTTCGTGCCGGTCAGGTCGCACTGGGAGAGTTCGAGGCCGGCCGGCACCGGGTGGATGTGGGCGTCCTGGAACCCGGGCAGCAGCAGCCGTCCGGCGAGCTCGACGACTTCGGTCCGCGGGCCGATCAGCTCGCGCGTCCCGTCGTGGCCGACGGCGGTGATCCGGTCGCCGGTGACGGCGACGGAGGTCACGGTCGGCCCCTCGGGGGTGAGGACGGGGCCGCCGGTGAAGAGGAGGTCAGCGTGCATGTTCCGTTTCCTTGGGTGAGCGGGGTGCGGGTGTTCCGGTCAGTGCGGTGCGGCCAGCAGTTGGGGCGCGTCGGCGTCGGTGCCCCGGCCCGTGCGGAAGTACGGGGACTTGCGCACCCACTTCGCCCACGCGGCGGCCAGGAAACCGGAGACGACCATCAGGGTCGGCGTGAGCAGCAGGAACCACCCGTTGTCCGCGCTGAGTTCGAGGTGGTCGGTGGAGGTGTAGAAGGACCAGCCAGATAGCCGCCGAGCCCGAGCAGGGCCGCCGCGCTCAGGGACGGCAGGACCACGGCCCGGATCCCCTGCCGCCAGTCCTCGCGCAGCAGAGCGCGGAAACGCACGGCGGCGGCGAGAGCCGTGAGGGCGTAGGAGAGGGAGACGACGATCCCGACCGCGTTCACCGTCGCCATGATCATGTCGGCGAGCCTGGGGATCACCAGCGCGAGCGCGGCCACGCCCGTCGCCAGTGCCCCGATCAGGAGTGTTCCGGCCGCCGGAGTCCCGTACCGGGCACTGACCCTGGACCACACGGGGCCGAGGGTACGGTCCCGGCTCATCGCGAACATCCCGCGGGCCGTGGGGATCACCCCGGCCTGGAGCGAGGCGACGGCCGAGAACATCAGCGCCACCAGCGGCAGCGCGGCCAGTGGCTGGGAGGCGAGCCTTTCGCCGAAGAACGCCAGCCCTTCGGCGCCGTGCCCGGCCAACTCCTCCTCGGACAGGACGCGTTGGAAGGCGAGTGAGCCGAGCAGGAACAGCCCCAGCATCGTCACCAGCGTGATGATCCCGGCCCGGGAGGCGTCCTTGGGGTCACGCACCTCCTCGTTCACCGTGAACGCCGCCTCGAATCCCCAGTAACAGAACACCGACAGCAGCAGCCCCTGCGCCAGCGCCGACGCCGAGGGGATCGCGAAGGGGTCGAACCAGCTCAGACTGAAGGGGTGCGGGCCGGTGACGATGCCGTAGCCGCAGAAGCCCAGCAGGACGACGTACTCGAAGACGAGCAGCCCGCTCTGCAGCCGCGCGGCCGTCCTGATCCCGGTCACCGCGGTGAACGTGACCGCGACGAGGACGCCGATGCCGACCACCGTCGTCTGGGCCGTGGAGCCCGGGTCGAGCGTGAGCCCGGCGACCTCGTGCACCCCGGCCTGGCCGGCGAGTTGAAGCATCGCCGAGCCGGTGACCGCCGTCGTGTAGGCGAGGAACGCCACCGTGGCCACGATGCTCACCCAGCCGACCAGGAAACCGAGCCAGGGATTGAGCGAACGGCCCACCCACACATAGCCGTTGCCTGCGTTGGGCTCGACCCGGTTCAGCCGGGTGTAGGCACCCGCGATGCCGAGGATCGGGAGGAAGGCCAGCAGCATGATGGCGGGCAGATGAAGCCCGACCACTCCGGCGGTGACGCCGAGACCGATGCCGATGCTGGTGGTCGCGGCCGTGCTGGACGCGGCGATGGCGACCCCGTCCACGACGCCGAGTGACTTGCGCAGCGTCGGGGGGTCGACACCGTAGGGCTTCTCCGTCATGGCCTGCTCCGATCACATCAGGAGGCGGGCGCGAGGTCGGCCCGGTGACGGCAAATGAAACTGCCCGGGGTCTTAACAGGTCAACGCTGTTGACATAAGGTGCCACCCAGGAACTCCGGGGAGTGCCACCCAGGAACTCCGGGGAGTCAGGGAGAGTCCATGAACGACCGAGTCGTCCCGCCCGCGGCCCGAAGACGCCGGCGCCCCACCAAGACCGGGGTCGTGCTCTCCGAGAAGCTGATCGTCGATACGGCGCTGCGACTGCTCAAGGAGCACGGCGCCGACGCCCTCACCGTGCGCAGACTCGGCCTCGCCCTCGGCGCCGACCCCAGCGCCCTGTACCGCTACTTCCACGACACCGACGACCTGCTCCTGGCCATCGCCGACGAGCTCATCGGCCGTACGCTGCGCACCTGGCACCCCACCGGCGACTGGCGCGCCGACCTGCGGACCCTCGGCCTCGGAGTGCACTCGGGAGCCCTCGCGCATCCCCAGGCGGCCGTGCTCAGTTCCTACCGCGTCACCGGCCGGGTGCACGAGATCCAGGCCGTCGAGACGATCCTCGGGGTGCTGCGCGGCGCCGGCTTTCCCGATCCCGACGCCGTCCGGATCTACCACGCCTTCGTCGACCAGGCCCTGGCCTTCGCGGCCCTCGACTCCGCGAGCGTGGCGCTGCCGCGCGCCGCCCGCGAGGCGGAGGCCGACGTCTGGCGGGCGACGTACGCACGGCTGCCCGCCGACACGCACCCGCACATCGCCGCCACGGCCCGCCATCTGGTGGCCGACATGCGGCACAGCGCCTACCCGGCGGCGCTCGATCTGCTGCTGACCGCGGCGGCCGCCCGCCTGGCGGAGCTGACGGAACAGGGGAACACCCACCCGTCACCCTGAACGCCGCCCAGCCGTCAGCCCGTACGCCATTCATCAGGAGGCCGCTCGATGACGAACCCGCCCGCCCGCACCGCGAAGCAGCGCATGCGGGACACCCTGCACCGGCTGGAGCACGACGAGGACACCTGGGTGGCCACCGCCGACGGCGACGGCGACGGGGGAGCGCCGTACCTCGTCCCGCTCTCCTTCCTCTGGGACGGCGAGACCCTGCTGCTGGCCACCCCGGCCGCCAGCCCGACCGGCCGGAATCTGCGGGCCGGCGGCAGGGCCCGCCTGGGCATCGGCCCGACCCGGGACGTGGTGATGATCGACGGGACCGTGCGGACCCTGGAAGCGGCCGAGCTGGCGGACGGCGTCGCCGACGCGTTCGCCCGCAGGACCGGCTTCGACCCACGCCGACTGACCACCCATTACCTCTACTTCAGCGTCACGCCGCAGCGCGTGCAGGCCTGGCGTGAGGCCAACGAGATCGCCGGACGTGACCTCATGCGCGACGGCGAGTGGCTCGTGGCGGACTGAATCGGCCGTACGGGGTAACAAGGGGGGCGAGGCAGCAGACGCCCGGAGAGGTGTTCGGCGCCCGACATCCCTACGGAGGAAGCATGACACTGGTCACGGCAGGCGTCGTGGTACTGGACTGCGCCGAACCCGAGAAACTCGCCGCCTTCTACAAAGAGCTGCTGGAGGCCGAAGAGACGGACGCGAACGCGAACCGGGTGGAGATCCGGGGCACCGACGGCATCCGGATGGCGTTCCGCCGGGACATGGCGGCGACACCGCCGAGCTGGCCGCGTCCCGAGAGCTCCCTCCAGGCCCACCTCGACTTCCATGTGTCGGACCTCGACGAGGCGGAGCGCAAGATCATCGGCCTCGGCGGGCGGGCCCTGGAGACGGGCGACGCCTCGGGGCTCTACGAGGAGAGGGGCTACGCCGATCCGTCCGGGCACTCCTTCACCCTGCGCTATGTGGCGGCGACGTCGCCGAAGCAGGACTGACCGGACCTGACCCGACCGGACTGGACCCGACCGGACCGAGCTGGACCGGACGGGATCCGACCGACGCCGGAGATCGGTGCCCTCTGCACGGTGTGAGCCGGACGGCCCTGGGAAACCGGTCGTGATGAGCAGCGCATCGAAGGATCTCCCCGAGCGGCCGGAGCAACCGGACGGCTCGGGGCAGTTGGACCCCGTCGACGGGCCGGCCCGGTCGGACCATGCCGCGCGGCCGGATCAGTCGGACCAGCCGGATCAGTCGGACCGCAAGACGCGGGTGACCGTCCTGGTGGCTCTGGGCGCCAATCTGCTGATCGCCGTGGCCAAGGCGGCGGGCGGTCTCCTCTCGGGCTCGCCCGCGCTGCTCTCGGAGGCCGCGCACTCGGTGGCCGACAGCCTGAACGAGGTCTTCCTGCTCGCCGCGCTGCGCCGCAGCCGCCGTCCCGCCGACTCCACGCACCCCTTCGGCTACGGCAAGGAGCGGTTCTTCTGGTCGCTGCTCGCGGCCGTGGGCATCTTCGTGATGGGCGGCTGCTTCTCCTTCTTCCAGGGCTTCGAGGCTCTCCGGAGCGGTGCCGAGGAGTCCTTCGGCGGCTACATCGTGGGATTCGTCGTCCTCGGAGTGGCCCTGCTGGCCGAGGGCGCCTCGCTGCTGCGGGCGCTCCACCAGGTGCGCAAGCAGGGCGGCAAGGGCGGCCTGCGCGATCCCGCACTGCGTACCGTCGTCGCCGAGGACGGCACGGCGGTGCTCGGCGTGACCCTCGCGATCGCCGGCATGGCACTGCACATGGTCACCGGCCAGGTCGTGTGGGAGGCCTCCGCGTCCCTCGCCATCGGGCTGCTGCTCGTCGGCATCGCCTTCTGGCTGGGCGGCGACGCGCGCGAACAGCTCATCGGGCGGGCCGCCGACGAGGAACAGCGCCGCGAGATCCTCGCCGTGCTGGACGCGCAGCCGGAGATCGACAGCGTCGAGGAACTGCTGACCATGGAAATGGGCCTCGACTCGACGCTGGTCGCCGCCCGCGTCGACCTCGTCCCGGGAATCGACAGCGAACGGGTCGAGGACGTCGCCATCCGCATCAAGCGCTCCGTGGCCGAGGCCGTCCCGCAGGCCCGCCCGGTCTTCCTCGACGTGACCGACGCACGCACCGCGCGGGCGGAGGCACATGGGGAGACGGCAGGCGACACGGCAAGGGACATGGCAGGCGAAAGCCCCGCCGCGACGGGGGGACGCGACGGGGCCTGATGGTCGAGTGCCCGGCGCCCGGCGGCTCATGCGCGCCGACGCCGACGAACTTCGGCGCGGGTCAGTCGTCCGTCGGCTCCAGCACGAAGACCGGGATCTGCCGGTCGGTCTTCTTCTGGTAGTCGGCGTACGCGGGATACGCCGCGACCGCGCGCTCCCACCACCGCGCCTTCTCCTCGCCGGTGACCTCGCGAGCCGTGTAGTCCCGGCGCTCGGCGCCGTCCTGGAGTTCGAGGCGGGGATCGGCCCTGATGTTGTAGTACCAGACCGGGTTCTTGGGTGCGCCGCCCAGCGAGGCGACCGCCGCGTAGCTGCCGTCGTGCTCGACGCGCATCACCGGGCTCTTGCGGATCTTGCCGCTCTTGGCGCCCCGGGTGGTGAGGATGACGACGGGCATCTTCGAGCCCTGCAGCGTCGTCCCCTCGGTGCCACCGGAGCTCTCGTACAGCTCGACCTGGTCGCGCACCCACTTCGTCGGGCTGGGTTCGTACTCACCCTCAAGAGGCATGTCTTCCGTCCCATCTCGCGGCGTACTGGTTCGTTCTCAGCACAGTTCAACAGCAGCACCGGCGCAACTCATCCCCGTCGGCCACTTCCGGCCCGGATCATCGCTGGGCCTCCATCAGCAGCCGAGCGGCCACCCCCGCCTGCCCGGCCGGATCCACGCTTCCCGTGATACCCGCGGTGACCATGGCTCCCTCCGAGAGCAGGAACAACTGGTCGGTGAGGGGAGCGGGGAGCCCGGCATCGGTCACGAGGGCTTCCAGGTATGCCCTGAACGCCTGCTTGTGGGCGCGGACCTGGGCGTTCACGCGTGGTGAGGTGGCGCCGAGTTCGCCGTAGGAGTTGATCCAGGCGCAGCCGCGGAAACCGGGCTCCGCGAACCACTGCCCCAGCCAGTCGAACACCGCGAGCAGCCGTTGCCCCGGCTCGACCTGCCGGTCCACGTGCTCGGCCAGCCGCCGGCGCCAGCGGATGTCACGCCGCTCCAGATACGCCACAACCAACTGCTCCTTCGCGGGGAACAGTTGGTAGAGGCGCTTGAGCGAGACCCCGGAGGCACCCCGGATGTCGTCCATGCCGACGCTCTGTACGCCGCGCCCGTAGAAGAGCTCCTCGGCGGCGTCGAGCGCCTGCTCGCGGGCGAGGCGCAACGCCTGTTCCCGGGCGAGGCCGGATGCCTGTCCGCGCGCGGTCGTGCCGTCCATGTACGGGCCCATCCTTGACGTGAGAACGATCGTTCTCTACGTTAGCAGGCGCCCGGAGAACGCTCGTTCTCTCCTGTTCCGAGGAGCACCCATGGCCGACCGCCCGCCCTTGCCGCCGTTCACCCGGGAGACCGCCGCCCAGAAGGTCCAGGCCGCCGAGGACGCCTGGAACACCCGGGACCCCCACAAGGTCTCGCTCGCCTATACCGAGGACTCGGTCTGGCGCAACCGCGACACCTTCGTACGAGGCCGCGCCGAGATCGTCAGCCTCCTGACGGCGAAGTGGGCACGCGAACTGGACTACGCCCTGCGCAAGGACCTCTGGGCCTTCGACGGCAACCGCATCGCCGTCCGCTTCCAGTACGAGTCCCGTGACGCCGAGGGCCGTTGGTGGCGCAGCTACGGCAACGAACTGTGGGAGTTCGACGAGCACGGCCTGATGGCCCGGCGCGAGGCGAGCATCGACGACGTACGGATCGAGGAGGGGGAACGCCGGATCCTCGGTCCACGGCCCGACGCCGAACGAGGGGACACCTTCCCGGTGCGATGAGGGCCCTGTCCGTGTTCACTAGGGTCTTCCGGGTGAACGAACAAGCGGAGAAGCCCTTCCTGTACGTCGTCGTCTGCGCGGCCGGTATCGCCTCCGATGTCGGCGAACTCATCGCCGCGGCACAGCGGCGGGACTGGGAGGTCGGCGTCATCGCCACCCCGCAGGGGCTCGGTTTCATCGACGTCGCGGCCATCGAGGCGAGCACCGGCCGCCCGGTCCGATCCGCGTGGCGGTCGCCGGGTGACCCCCGGCCCTTCCCGGCACCCGACGCGGTGGTCGTGGCACCCGCCACCTTCAACTCCGTCAACAAGTGGGCGGCCGGGATATCCGACACCCTCGCCCTGGGAACTCTCTGCGAGGCGTACGGACTCGGTGTCCCGATCGCCGTACTGCCTTGTGTGAACGAGGCGTTGGCGGCGCACCCCGCCTACCGGGCGAGTGTCGACCGGCTGGTCCTGATGGGCGTACGGTTCGGCGATCCGTACGCCGGGGAGGTCCGACAGGACGGCGGGCGACCGGAGTTCGGCTGGGAACGGGTGCTGGACCTCCTCACGGACGGCGGAAGATCGTGATGGAGTGCCCCACGTCGTCCACCGGCCTGCTCCCGTCGAGCAGCGCGGCCAGCCGTCCCTCCGCCTTGGCGATCGAGGAGTCCGACACGACGAGCAGACCGTGCACCTCGCCCGGCGGCACCTCGCGCGGGTCGGCCGCCTCGATGCCGTAGGCCGACGGCACACCGGCGCCCTTGTAGACCAGCCAGACCCGTTCGCCCGGATAACGCTCGTCCAGCCGGTCGGCGAGACGGCCCAGGTCCTGCCCCCAGTCGACGTTCGAGTCGTGCAGCCGCAGATGGGTCTTGGCCGGTCCGCCGAACGCCTCGTTCGAGTAGGGCAGGTAGTAGGGGAACGTGCGCAGCGAGCTGACGGCCACGAACAGGAGCAGGACCGCCGTCCCTGCGTACGCCCATCTCCTGCGGGTCGCGACGACGGCTGACGCGGCCACCGCGAGGAACAGCGGCATGAAGAGGGCGTAGCGGACCCCGAGGTCGCGGGAGCCGTCCATCGCCGTGGCCAGCAGCAGAGCCGGGAGGACCAGGAGGTAGGGGGCCGCGGACCGCAGACGCGGCGTGGCGACCACCGCCACGGCACCGGCCGACCACAGCGCCAGAGCGCCGAGCGGCGTCTTCACCAGCAGCGCGGCCGGCAGGTAATACCAGAGCGAGCCGGTGTAGTGCCGGCCGAACAGGAAGCCGCCCCAGGTGTCGTTCTCGAAGCCGAACTGGATGCGCATCCCGTCCCGGTAGGGCTGTGGGAACGGCAGCCGGTCGATGAGGAAGCCGCGCAGGCCTTGGACGTCCGGGACGTCTCCGGGCGTGGTCCAGCGCAGCCGGGGGTCGACGACGAGGTACGTGATCCAGACCGTGACCAGGGCCACCAGCGCGACCCCCGACACCGCGGCCAGGGCCCGGCGCGCCTTCGCGGGCATGCCGGGACCTCCTGTCCGCCAGACGGACACGGCGGCCAGGAGCAGCACCACCGGAACCGCGGGCAGCATGCTCATCTTCGTGGCGACCGCCGCGCCGAGCGCCGCCCCGGCGAGCGGCAGGGCCGGGAGCGGACGCCGGCGCGCCCGCCAGAGCAGCCACACGGAGGTGAGCAGGAATCCGCAGGCCGGTACGTCCAGGGTGGCGAGCGAGCCGTGGGCGATGACGTCGGGCGACAGGGCGTACAGGGCGAGAGCCGTCAACCCGCCCGCGCGGCCCGCGAGTTCACGGCCGAACGCGAGGACGACGAGCCCGAACAGGAGCGTCAGCGCGATCACCGGCAGCCTGGCCCACAGCATCACCCGCCAGGGATCGTTGCCCGACTCGTACAGCAGGCGTCTTCCCAAGTCCGTCTGGTCGGCCCTGGAATCGGGCTCCAGGTGCGGTTGGGCGAAGACCAGCCCGCTCCCGATGATCAGTTTGCCCAGCGGAGGATGCTCCGGGTTGAAACGCAGGCTGTGCTGCTGGACGTAGACCGTCGCCGTGCCCGCGTAGACGGGCTCGTCGATCGTCGGCGTCTGCCGCACGGCCGTCGTGACCATCGCCACCGCCATCTGGACCAGCAGCGCGGCCACCGCGAGCACGAACAACCGCCGTCCGGGCGCCGGAAGACGTCCCGGCCGGCTCTCGGTGTTCGCCGGCAGGCCCGCGTACTGCCTGACGAGGCGAAGTGTCGTCATGTTCTTCTGTACGTCCACTTCGTGCCTCTCCGTTCACCCGAGGGCGATTGTCCCGGGTGGACGCCGGTCCGTCCGGGAGACGGTCGGCGGGTCCTTCGGTGAGAGGCTCAGCGGGTCCTGCGGACGTACGCCTTGTCTCCCGGCTTCGACACCATCACGTCCCGGCGCACGATGCTCAGCCGGTCGCCGAAGGCCGAACGGGCCTTGCGCAGACCGCTGTCGGTGTACTCGATGACGACCACCCGGTCGTCGAACGCCTTCGCGTACACCCCGCACTCGTCGTACTCGCCGCACTCCTCCGCCACCGCGAAGTCGAGCCCGGCCTGCTTCCTCAGCCCCGCCAACTCCGCGGTGTTCTTCTGGCCGATGGCGAGGTGCCGGGCGTGTGCGTGGTCCGAGAGCAACTTGATGAAGGCGGTGACGTCGCCGGCGCTCAGCAGGTTCTCGGAGCGGGTGTAGCTGTCGTAGTTGTCCGGCTCGATCGCGTCGAACCCCTTGTCCGCGCAGCCGTCGATCCACTGGTTGACCCGCGCAGCGACGCGCTCGCGCTTGGCCGGGGTGCCGATGTCGAGCAGCGCCTCGTCCCAGTCGCCGTCGACGACCACCTTGCCCCGCGCGTCACGCAGCAGCAGGTCGGCGGGCCACTGGTGCCGTTCACCCGGCTGGACCTGGAAGGCGTTGACGTAGCAGATGTTGTAGAGGCCGGGCGCGGGGGAGTCCGAGCGGTCGCGGCTGACGATCCGGACTCCGGACGCCGGGGGATAGGCACCCCCGATCTGGTAGTCGAACCCCGCGTGCAGCGGCGGGAGTTCGACCGCCGACGCACGCGGGGCCGTCGTCCGTGACGGGGCCGGACTCGGGGTGGGACTCGCGGTCGCCGTCCGGCTCCGGGTGGGTGCCGGTGTGGTGGGCGGCTTCGAGACCGTGGTCGCGGTCGGTGACGGACTCGACGGCCGGGGCGCGGCCCGTGTGGCGTCGCCCTTTCCCCGGTCCTCGCCTGAACCGCATCCCGCCAGCATCGAAAGGGCTGTCAGGACACCGACCGTCCCCAGGGCACCGACGCGGGCAACACGCTTGACGGACATGTCCGCTCCATCAATCTCGGGTACGGCCCCGCCTCGGACGCTCCCGCGGTCCTGGCGACTTTGGCCGGACTTGAACCATGTCCGCTACCGGCTGGGCGTACCTCTGCGCGCCGGGTCGCAACACGGCACGAATTGATCCAAGCGCGCCGGTCCGGCCCAGTCAAGGTCGTCACCGGGCAGGGAGGCCCATCCCACATTCGACGGGGAAAGGGAACGGGATCAGGGGAAACGACGTCAGTGGGGAGCCGGCGCCGTGAACTCGGTGCCGCACGGGCCCGCGCCCTCGCTCACGGGCAGCGGTACCGGCTCCCCGCTCATCGTCAGCGTCCGGTAGAAGCCGCCGATGCGTTCGGTGGAACGGCCGACGTAGTGACCGATGAACGAGCGGCGGAAGCGGTCGGCGCTGCGGTTGGGCCCCGAGCCGTGTACGAGGCTGCCGTTGAAGAACAGCACGTCGCCCGGCGCCATGTCGACGGGCACGGGCGTCAGGCCGGGCGGTGGGGGCACGTACTCGCGCACGAAGGACAGCTCCGCGTCCGCCTCCTCCGGGCAGAACAGGTCCATCCGGTGTGTGCCCGGCACGACCTCCAGACCGCCGTTCTCCCGGTCGATCACGTCGCAGGCGATCCAGGCGGCCACACAGGTGCCCGGTTCGACCCGCAGATAGAAGTTGTCCTGGTGCAGCGCCTGGCCCCGGGCGCCCGGCGGCTTGAAGTAGAACATGCTCTGTGCGGCCAGCACCTCCTCGCCCAGCAGCGTCTCCGTGACGGCCCGCAGCCGCGGGTCGAGAAGCCGCCGCAGCGAGAGCGTGCTGATGCGGTGCGGATGGAGGACACGGGGATAGGCGTGCAGCGGATCAGCCGGGCCGTCGGTCTCCGTGGCGCGGGGCTCGAAGTGTCCCGGCACCGGGCCCGCGGCGTGCAGCGCCGTGAACTCCGCGCACAGGGCGTCTGTTTCGGCATCCGTGAACATCCCGCGCACCACCGCGGAGCCGTCCTCGTCGAACCGGTGGCGCAGCCCGCTCATGTCCGTGAGGGTCATCCGGCTGTCCCTTCTCGGCTGTCTCCACGATGTCTCACCCGATGCCGCCGCGCTCACCGGCCGAGGTCTCCGGGAACGTCAGTGGGCACCTGGGCCCGGAGGGCTCGGCGGCGGCCCGGCCTCCGGCGCCGGTTCGGGCCGGACCAGCAGGACGGGGCAGGGCGCGTGGTCGACCACGAACCGCCCCGCCGGTCCCAGACTGTGCGGGCCGGGGCGGGAGCGGTCACCGTCGCGGGCCAGCACGAGCAGGTCGGCGCCCGCCGCGGCGGCGACCACCTCCCGCTCGGGGCGCCCGCCGCGCTCCAGCCGGGTACAAGGGCGCCCCAGCCGCTCGGCCGCCGCGTCGAGGAGCCGGGTCGCCGCCGGGACTTCGAGGTCCTCCAGCCGGTCACCGGGGTCGGCCTCGGAACGCGCCCGGCCGAGCAGCCCGGCGAAGGCGCCGTGCGCCAGCCCGGGAACGTCGTGCTGATCGACGTACAGCAGGACCGTGTCGGTGGCCTGCGGCGCGTGCCGGCGTACGGCGTCCACGCACGCGGGCCAGGTTCCCTCGACGAGCCAGACGACCACGCGCATGACGGTCAGCCTCCGATGACTTGGAGTGAGAGCCACAGAGCCACTACGGCCGGGATCAGCGCGGCCGGTACGGCGATCAGACCGAGCCGGGTGAACTCCCCGAGGTCCACGCGGTGGTCGTGCTGGTGCACGATACGCCGCCACAGCAGGGTCGCCAGAGAGCCCGCATAGGTGAGATTGGGGCCGATGTTGACCCCGAGCAGGACCGCCAGCACCGCGCCGGGCCCGGACCCGGCGGCCAGCGGGATCAGTACGAGGACGGCGGGCAGGTTGTTGATCAGGTTGGCCAGCACGGCGGCGAGCGCCGCGATGCCGAGCAGCGCGAGCAGGCCGCTGCCGTCCGGGAGCAGCCGCCCCAGGGCGTCGGCGAGCCCGTGGTCGACGACCGCCCTCACGACGATGCCCAGCGCGAGCACGAACGCGAGGAAGGCCGGTGCGGTGGCCCGGACCACGGTGAGCGGGGTGGCCCGCCGCCGGACCAGGGCGCGGGTGGCGAGCACCAGAGCCCCGGCCGCGGCCGACCACGCCGGGTCGATGCCGACCGCGGAGGCGACGACGAACCCGGCCAGCGTGCAGCCCACGGTGATCAGCGCGAAGAGCGGCATGGCGGGCGGCTCGTCGGCGTCCGGAGCGGGCATGGCCGTCGCCCCCAGGTCGCGGGCGAAGAAGCGGCGGAAGACCACGTACTCGGCGGCGATGGCCACCAGCCAGGGGAGGGCCATCAGTGCCGCGAAGCGGGTGAAGCTCAGACCGCTGGCGCCGAACGCGAGCAGGTTGGTGAGGTTGGAGACCGGCAGGAGGAGCGAGGCGGTGTTCGAGAGGTGGGTGCAGGCGTACACGTGCGGCTTGGGACGGGCGCCCATCCGCGCCGCGGTGGCGAACACGACGGGCGTGAGCAGCACGATGGTGGCGTCCAGGCTGAGCACCGCCGTGATCGCCGAGGCGAGCCCGAAGACGGCGGTCATCAGCCGGCCGGGCCGGTCCGCCGCCCAGCGCGCCATCCACGCTCCGCAGGCCCGGAAGAGCCCTTCGTCGTCGCAGAACCTGGCCAGCACGAGGACCGCCGCCAGGAAGCCGATCACCGGTCCCAGGTGCTCGGCCTCGGCGACCACGTGGTCCCAGGAGATCGCACCCGTGACGATCACCAGCCCGGCGGCGGGTACCGCCACGACCGCCTCGGGCCAGTCGAAAGGGCGGATGACGGCGCAGGCGAGCACGGCGACGAGCAGGACTACGGAGAGGGTCTCGGCGAGCGGGGCGTTCAGGGTTCGGTCCTCCGGGGCACGGGCGTGTTGCCCCTGCATCCAATCAGGAAGGCCCCGTCAGAGCCCTGCCGGCGGTTTCGCGGGCCCGAAGTGCGCTCGTTCCCCCGACACCTTTCAGCTTTCCGCCGAGGCCGTCGGCACGCGTGCCCGGCGGGCTTCTCCGAGGCCGTCGGGCGCACGTACCTGGCGGCTTCCTCCGAGGCTGTCGGCGCGCGTACTTGGCGGGCTTTTCCGGAGATCATCGGCGCACGTACCTGGCGGCTTTCCCGAGGCTGTCGGCGCGCGTGCTCGGCGGGCTTTTCCGGAGATCATCGGCGCACGTACCTGGCGGCTTTCCCGAGGCCGTCGGCACGCGTGCTTGGCGGGCTTCTCCGGGCCCACGGCCGCACCCGCGCGGCGCGATCCCTTGAGGCAGGGCCTCGCCGTGCGTCGCCCCGGCGTCACTCCTCGACCAGCGTCAGCTCCGCCCAGATCGTCTTGCCGTCCGACGTGTGGCGGCTTCCCCAGCGTTGTGTCAACTGGGCGACCAGGAGCAGGCCACGGCCGCCCTCGTCGAAGATCCTGGCCCGGCGCAGATGCGGCGCGGTGTGGCTGCTGTCGGAGACCTCGCAGATCAGGGTGGTGGTGTCGTGGATGAGGCGCAGCCGGATGGGCGGTTCGCCGTACCGGATGGCGTTGGTGACCAGTTCGCTCACCACGAGCTCCGTGGTGAACGTCGCCTCGCTCAGACCCCAGTCGTCGAGCTGCCCGACGACCTGCTTGCGGATCGGGGCGACGAGTGAGGGGTCGGCGGGAATGGCCCAGGTGGCGACCTGGGACGCGGGCAGCCCGCGGGTACGGGCGAGCAGCAGGGCCACGTCGTCCGGGGCGCCGCCGACCGGAAGGAGCGTTCCGAGGATCGCGTGGCACGCCCCCTCCAGCGAGTCCGCGTGCTCCTCAAGCGTGTCGCTCAGCACCTGATGGCCGGCGTCGATGTCCCGCTCGCGGCTCTCGATCAGGCCGTCGGTGAACAGCGCAAGCACCGTGCCCTCGGGAACGTCGAGTTCGACGCTCTCGAAGGGCAGTCCGCCGAGGCCGAGCGGCGGTCCCGCGGGGACCTCGATTTTCCGGGCCGGGCCGCCCGGCGGAAGCATGACCGGTGGCGGGTGGCCCGCGCGGGCCAGGGCGCAGCGCCGGGAGACCGGGTCGTACACCGCGTACAGACAGGTGGCGCCGACCTCGCCGGTGGTGCCTTCCGCCCCGGCCTCCACGGACAGTCGTACGACGAGGTCGTCGAGGTGGGTGAGCAGTTCGTCCGGGGCGAGGTCGATGTCGGCGAGGGTGCGGACGGCGGTGCGCAGCCGTCCCATGGTCGCCGAGGCCTGGATGCCGTGGCCGACCACGTCGCCGACGACCATCGCGACCCGCATCCCGGCCAGCGGGATGACGTCGAACCAGTCGCCGCCGACCCCGGCGCGTGCGGCGGGGAGGTAGCGGGAGGCGACTTCCACGGCGGCCGTGCGGGCCGGCGACTGGGGGAGCAGGCTGCGCTGGAGGGCGAGCGCCGTCTCGCGCTCGCGGGAGAAGCGACGGGCGTTGTCGATGCAGACCGCGGCCCTCGCCGTCACCTCCTCGGCGAGCAGTACGTCCTCGGAGGTGAAGGGGTCCAGGCGTCGGTATTGCGAGAGGACGGCCACGCCGAGGGTCTGGCCACGGGCCCGGATCGGCACCGACATCGTGGTGTGGATGCCGTAGCGCGCGACACGCTCGGCGCGCGGTCCGTCCCAGCCCAGCCGGTCGTCCATCGACGCGGCCGTGTCGGGCGCCACGGTCGTGCGCCCCGCGATCAGCGAGTCCGCGTGCGGCGAGAGGGCCGGGTAGACGTCGATGTCCCCGGCTGCCACGACGGCCTCGGGGGAACCCGGGTTCACCGACCGGTGGGCGGCCCGGCGCAGTGTGAGCGGGGCGGTGGGAGGCTCCACGAGGTGTTCGGCCCCGTGCTCGGGAGGGTCCAGCAGGTCGACGCTGACGAAGTCGGCGAGGACAGGGACGAAGGCGTCCGCGAGCTCCTGGGCCGTTCGGGTGACGTCGAGGGTGCTGCCGATGCGGACGCTGGCCTCGTTGACGATCTGGAGGCGCTTGCGGGCCATGTAGTGCTCGGTGAAGTCGTGCGCGGACACACACACGCCGAGGGCCCGGCCCTCCTGGTCGGTCAGCGGGGCGATCCGTGCCAGCCAGGCGTGCGCGCGGTCCTCGCCGCCGGTCCGCAGATACGTCTCCATGTCGCGGCCCTCTCCGGACAGGAGCACGGCGCGGGCCGCCGCCTCGAGCTGCTCGCTCTCCCGCTTGCCGCCGTCCTCGGAGAGCCGCAGGCCGCGGACGCGGGCTTCCGGAAGGCCGAGCACCGCGGACATCGCGTCGTTGGCGCCGTACAGCCGCATCCGTGTGTCGTAGACCGCCGTGGCGCAGGGTGACTGGGCGAGTACGGCTCTGGTCAGCGGGTCGTCCGGTGCCGGCGGGCCCGGTGGCGCCACCGGCGTGAGGACGAGCCAGCCGCCTGCCGGTTCCCGGTGGGCGAGCAGCCACACGGTCAGGACGCGCCCGTCGCGGTGCCGCAGGGCGAGGGTGCCGGTCCAGCGATCCTGGGCGGGGTCCGGGGCGGGTGCCGTGGCGCCGGGCGCGAGCAGGTCCGTGGCGGGGCTGCCCTCGACCTCCGCCGGGGCGTGGCCCAGCAGCCGGCGGGCTCCCTCGTTCCAGCGGACCAGGGTGCCGTTCGAGTCGATGACCGCCCTTGCTGTGGTGGTCTCGTCGAGGGGGTGGACCGGGCTCATCGTCGCCACTCCATTGCGCACACTCACAGTGAACAAGCGCGTCACTCCTGTCCCAGGGTAGTGCGTGGACGACATCCGCACCTGGGGCGGCCCGTGGGGCCCGGCGGGGCCAGCCCAGCCCGTGCCCCGGGCCCGGCCCCCGGGGGCGCGGCCGCGCCGGCGGGCCCGGCCCGGGCGCCGCCCGGCCCCCCGCGCCGCCCGCCGCGCGCCGCCG
>NZ_JBIVKZ010000012.1:0-242409 GCF_044751025.1 Streptomyces sp. NPDC088747 | reverse complement strand
GGCTACACCCTGGCCCTGGGTTTGGGGGGGCCCCACCCCCCCCGGGGGGCGGGCCGGGGGCCCGGGCGGGCCCCGCCCCGGCGGGCCCCACGGGCCGGGCAGCCGGGTGCTCGGCAGAGCGGGCGGGCCCGGAGACGTCCGATCGCATCGCGATGTGCGGTACGGAAGTGCGTGCCGGACCCTTGACGCCCACACGTGTCACCGCGTCAGAATCTGTTTGTTCACGATCAGTTGTGATGACTTATGGGCCCTTGATGAGGGAGAACCGCACCATGACGGTCACTCGAAGATCGGTATTGATCGCAGGCACCGCTTTGCCGGCGGCGGGAGCACTCCCGGGCGCCGCCGACGCCTGGGCCGCGTCACCCGGTCACGCCCCGGGCCGGCACACCGTCGCCCTCCGCGACGGCTGGCGTTTCGCGCTGGTCGACCCCGTCGGCGCCACCGACCCCACCGGTGCGTACGAGAGGGCCGCGGACCCCGGATACGACGACTCGGCCTGGCGCGCGGTGGCCGTACCGCACGACTGGAGCATCGAGCTCACCCCGACCACCGAACACGGCACCAGCAGCGGCACCGGGTTCCTCCCCGGCGGCCTCGGCTGGTACCGCACCGCCTTCACGCTGCCGCCGTCCCTCGCGGGCAAACGGATCTCCGTGGAGTTCGACGGCGTCTACATGGACGCGTACGTCCACTGCAACGGCACCGAAGTCGGCCACCACCCCTACGGATACACGGGGTTCGCCCTCGACCTCACCGACCTGCTCCATACGGACGGCATCACCGACAACGTCATCGCGGTCCGGGTCAGGAACCAACTCCCCAGCAGCCGCTGGTACTCGGGCAGCGGCATCTACCGCGAGGCCCGCCTCGTCGTCACCGAACCCGTGCACGTCCAGCGCTGGGGCACCTACGTCACGACCCCGTCGCTGACCGGGACGCACGCGGTGGTGCGCGCGCAGGCGACCGTCGTCAACGAGTCGGGCACCGATCGCCGGGTCACCGTCGGATCCAGGATCGTCGGCCCCGACGGACGCACCGTCGCCCGTGCGGGTTCCACCGTTCCGGTGGGAGCGGCTCCGCGCCTGGAGACCCACGAACTCACCGTGCGGAAACCGGAGTTGTGGTCCTCCGACAGCCCGCACCTCTACACCCTGGTGACCGAGCTGGCCGTCGACGGGAAGACGGTCGACACCTACCGCACGACCTTCGGCATCCGCCAGGTCACCATCGACGCCGACAACGGCCTCTCGCTCAACGGCGATCCCGTCAAGATCCGCGGCGTCAACCTCCACCACGACCTCGGCGCGCTCGGTGCCGCCGTCAGCGCGGACGCCGTGGAACGCCAGCTGACCATCATGAAGGGCATGGGCGTCAACGCCCTGCGCACCTCCCACAACCCGCCCTCCCCGCAGGTGATCGCCGCCTGCGAGCGGCTCGGGATCGTCATGATGGTGGAGGCCTTCGACTGCTGGCGGCGCGGCAAGAACACCTACGACTACGGCCGGTTCTTCGACCAGTACGCCGACGCGGACATCGCCGAGATGGTCGGCGCGGCCCGCAACTCGCCCGCAGTGATCATGTGGTCCATCGGCAACGAGATCCCCGACTCGACCTCGACGGCCGGCCTGGCCATGGCCGACCGGCTGATCGACGGTGTCAGGAGTCTCGACACCAGCCGTCCGATCGTCATCGGCTCGGACAAGTACCGCTCGCTGCCCGCCGTCGGCTCCCCGGCCGATCTGATGCTCGCCAAGATCGACGGCCTCGGCCTCAACTACAACACGGCCCGATCGGTCGACGCCCTGCACGCCCGCTATCCCAAACTGTTCCTGTTCGAGTCGGAGTCCTCGTCCGAGACGTCCACCCGCGGCGCCTACCAGGAGCCCGAGCACCTGAACACCGGCGAGAACCACACCCCGGGCAGGCGCGCGACCTCCTCCTACGACAACAACCTGGCGTCCTGGACGATGAGCGGCGAGTACGGGCTGAAGAAGGACCGCGACCGGAAGTGGTTCGTCGGCGAGTTCCTGTGGTCGGGCATCGACTACCTCGGGGAGCCCACGCCGTACGACGTGTTCCCCGTGAAGGCGTCCTTCTTCGGCGCGACCGACACCGCGGGGTTCCCCAAGGACACCTTCCACCTGTTCAGGAGCCAGTGGACCAGCGAGCCGATGGTCCATCTGCTGCCGATGAGCTGGAACCACGAGGAGGGCGACACGGTCGAGGTGTGGGCGTACGCGAACGTCGACACCGTGGAGCTCTTCCTCAACGGAAGGTCCCTCGGAACAAGGAGGTTCGACACCAAGAAGACCGTCGACGGCCGCCCCTATCTGGAGACCACCGAGGCCGTCGGGGACGACAAGACGGTCACCGGCGGTCCCTGGCCGGGAAGTTACACCAGCCCGAACGGCAGCGCGGGCAAGCTCCACCTCGCCTGGAGGGTGCCGTACGCGCCCGGGGAGTTGAAGGCGGTGGCCCGCAGTGACGGCCGTACGGTCGCCACCGACGTCCTGCGCACCGCCGGGGCGCCGCACGCGGTACGCCTGTCCGCCGACCGCAAGTCGACGACGGCCGACGGGCGTTCACTCGTGTTCGTGACCGCCGAGGTGGTCGACTCCCGGGGAGTGGTCGTGCCGGACGCCGAGAACCCGCTGGCGTTCGCGGTCGAGGGCGGATCCCTCGCCGGCCTCGACAACGGACGGCAGGAGAGCGCCGAGCGTTACCAGGCCTCCACCCGGACCGCCTTCCACGGCAAGGTGCTCGCCGTGGTGCGGGCGGGTACGAAGGCCGGGCCCGTGAAGGTCACGGCACGCTCGGACGGGCTGCGCACCGGGACGGTCTCCGTGCGGGCCACACCCGCGCGCTCCAGGGCGACCACCCCCGCCGCCGCCTTCGCACCCGACCCGGGCCCCGGCGTCCCGAATCACCCCTTCGCGGACGCCAGTTACTCGGGACGTCCCGACACCCTGCCCGCCGCGATGCTCGACGGCGACCCCGCGACGGGCTGGTCCAACGCCTTCTACAAGGCGGCCACGGCCCTGCTGCCCGCGTTCAGCGGCGCCCGGCCCGAGGACTGGGTGTCGGTCACCTGGGCACGCCCGCGCACCATCGCCCGCGTGGAGGTCTCGTTCACCGTCGACGCGACGCACACGCTTCCCGCGTCCGTCGGGGTCGAGGTCTGGAACGGCGAACGGTACCTGCCGGTCGAGGGCGCGACGGTGGACTGGGCGACCGCGTCGGACGCGCCGACGGCGATCACCTTCGACGCCGTACGGAGCTCACGGCTCCGGCTCGTCCTGACGAGCCGCCGCCCCGGCGAGGCCGACGGCGCCCAGCGCATCAGCCGGCTGGAGACACCCGCCGGCTGACTGAGGGGGCCGGCCGTCACCGTCCGAGGCGACCGGCCCCCGCCCACTGGGGCACGCCTTTCCCGGCGCCGGGGCAGGTACCGCACCGGGGCAGCGCTGACCTGGGCGTATTTACGACCAAGTACCCGCGCGGTACCGTGAGGGCATGCCAGCTCTCAATGTGGAGTTCAGCGACCGCGAGCTCGAGGACCTTCGGCAGATCGCCAAGGAGCGCGGTACGTCGATGAAGGCCCTGGTACGGGAGGCCGCCGCGGCCGACATCGTGCGGCACCGGGCGCTCCAGGAAGGCGCGGAGGTGTTCCGGCGGTTCTTCGCGGCGCACGCCGACGAGTTCGCCGCCGCCTTCCCCGAGGACGAACCGCCCCGCAAGGGCGAGGGACGAGCCGCCTGACTCATGGCACCGGTCATCCATGTCGATGTGCCGTGGCTGCTCCAGCGCCACGAAGAGGTCATGCCCGACCAGCCCACGGTCAACGACTTCTCGGCGCTCGTCGCCGCCGTGGCCCGCCACCGCGTCGACCCGCCGCGCCTCGGTGTCGACTCCGACCCGGCCTGGCGCGCCGCCGCGCTCCTGCACACACTGGCGCTGCTGAAGCCGCTGCCCGCCTCCAACGCCCGCTTCGCCTGCTCGGCGGCGGTCGCCTACATGTTCGTGAGCGGCGTCGGCATCGACCCGCCGTACGGCTCGCTCGTCGACCTGGCCCGCGATCTGATCGACGGGAAGACGGACGTCTACGGCGCGGCGGACCGACTGAGGTCCTGGCAGATCTAGGCCCTGTCGTTTGGATCACGCCGCGGACGCGGGGCCTGGCACGCACGTCTGCGGCGTTGTCGTCAGTCGCCGACGCTCCGCGTCGACTCCCTCCTCCGCCTTGCAGCCGCACGCACCAGGCCCCGCTCAGGGCGCAGACAAGGCACCGTCGATGCCCTGCGACCAGATCCGAACGACAGGCCCTAGCGCCGCGCGGAAGGCCGCCGGGCGACCCGCCCTCGGGGCCGCCGGCCGAGGGCGGGAAGACAAGGCCGGCGGCCCGTTCGCGCGGGAGAGCCGCCGTACCGCGCGAGGCCTTCGAGGAAGGCCGGTTCCAGTGGACAACGCGGTTCCGTGCGCCGGGAGCGTGCGCGAACCACCGGCGCGTGCGTGCCGTTCACACGGGGCGCATGACATATCGAAAACCGGTACGCGTCGTACGAGTTGCCGCCGGGAGCTGAATTTCTCTCCGTGAGGCGGAAGTTACTCACGTGTCTTGTTGGTCATGAGCGGGTTGTGCGAAGGTGACCTTCCTGAGCTGGGTCAATGGCCGGGTTCGAATCGCCGTTCGCAATTCAAGGCTGTCGACGGGCTCTTGAGGCCCTTGGTGACGGTTGTCGTTACGGACTTCACCCCGGCCGCTTTCCCGGCACCCCGTCGAAAAGGTACGCACCAATCAACGCGCTCTTTTCCGGCGGTGAGGAACTTCTGTGTGCCACCTTGCACCTTGGAAGGAACCCGCTCTGTGCACACCCCCCACCCCCCTCGTCCTCCTTATCCGCCCGGCGGCGCTCCCGGTGAATCCGACGAGAGTCTCGCCGCCGCGCTGAGGGGACGGCCGGAGAACGAGACCGCGCACCCCGTCGCCCTGCTGATGGCGAGGCACTGGCAGCCCGCGTACGACTACTCGGTCATCTGCCTCGCCTCTTCGGCGAACGTCGCCTCCATGGTGACCGCGGCCTCCTTCCATCGCGTACTCGACCGCCTGACGGCCGGCGAATCCGCCGTCGCCCTGCGGCCCCGGCTTCTCGTGGCCGTACGGGACACCGTCGGAGAGTGGGCCGCGGAGGACCGGATCACCGGTGTACTGCCGGACCTGAGGAAACCCGCCGGGGGCCGCGGTATGCGAGCCGCCAAGTCCATGACCGCCGAGAACAGGCAGCTCGCCGAACGCGCTTTCCACGCCCTGCAACCACTCGCCCAGTGCCTGCTCTGGCACACCGAGGTCGAAGCCGAACACATATCCGTACCGGCCGGCCTTTCGGGTCTCGATACCGACACCGCGTCGGCCGCGGTGGAACAGGCCCGCGAACAATTCCGCGAAGGCTGTGTACGGGCCCACCGGGAACTCGCGCCGACGAAGGAATGCGGCTTCTACAACCGCTTGCTGGACGTTCCGATTCGACGCGGCGGCGCCCTGCTGCCCGATGTCCAGCAGCATCTGGTGGAGTGCCGCTACTGCCGTTTCGCCGCCGAGCAACTCAGCCATTTCGAGGGCGGGTTGGGCGTTCTGCTCGCCGAAGCGGTACTCGGCTGGGGCGCCCGGCGCTATCTCGACTCCCGTCCCGGACGCGCGCGGCAGGCGGTGCGCCCCCGGGGTGCGACACCGGCCGGCGGGCGACGCCGGAGCAGCCGAGGCGGACTCCCGGAGAGCGGTGGACGCCATCGGCTGCTGTCCCAGCTCCCCGACCCGCGCGGCCTGCCCCGGCCCCTGCGGCGGCACGCGAGGGTGCTGATCACCGGAGCGGGCCTGGTCTCGGCCGTCCTGCTGGTGACCGCCCTCGCCACCAGCCTGTGGGCGGACGACGACACGGCCGTGGACCCCGCCGCCTCGACGGGCGCGAGCGGTGCCCGCACCCTGTCACCCGAGCCCGGCTCCGCGTCCCCGCCGCCCACCTCGGCGGGGCTTCCCGAGGGCGCCGAACGGACCAGGCTGCGCAACCTCGCCGCCGACCTGTGCCTCGACGTCCGGGGCGGTGAGGCGAAGGCCGGGGCCGAGACCGCACTGGCCGTGTGCTCCTCCGCCTGGACCCAGCAGTGGTCCTACGGGGAGGACGGACTGCTGCGCAGCGTCGCCGACCCCGGACTGTGCCTGGACTCCCGGGCCGACGACGGCTTCGTCACGCTGGAACCCTGCGCCGCCGCGAACGCGGCGCGCGGCAGCGACGTGCGCTACGACCTCACGGTGCGGGGCGAGTTGCTGCCCCGGTGGAGCGAACGGCTCGCCGTCGCGCCCGGGTCCGCGGACCCCGGGGCGGAGATCGTCGCCAAGGTCCGCGACGGTTCCGACGCCCAGCGCTGGCGGACCGACTCCTCGTCGGCCGAACCCGACTCCCTCTCGATCTCGGGCACAACCGCTCCCGCGCCCCAGGCAGCCACCCCGGCGCCGCGCGCGGCGGGCGACGCACCGCCCGCCGGGGCCGGCACCCCCGAGCCACCGGACGGGCAGCAGCCTGGGCGCCGACCGTCGGACGAACCAGCTGAGCGGCCTCCCGCCGGACAGCCCACGGGCGTACCGGCGGGACCGGCGACGACCCCGGCGGAGCCTTCCTACGAAACCCGCTCCGTGACGGCGGCCGACGACGCGGGCCCCGGCCCCCTGCTGCCGCTGGCCGGGCAACTCGGTGCGGTGGCAGGGCGGTTCGGCCTGTAGCGGCCGGTCGCGCGACGGTTAGGAGACGACGTCGTGCGGCGGCTTGCCGGCCAGGAAACCGGCGGCGTTCTGGACGGCCGCCAGCGCGATCCGCACCAGGGTCTCCCGGGTGACGCCCGCGACGTGCGGGGAGAGCACCACGCCCGGGGCCTTGAGCAACCGCAGCGCCGGGGTGGGTGGTTCGGGGTCGAAGACGTCGATGCCCGCTCCGGCGAGGGCGCCCGCCTCCAGCGCGTCCGCGAGGGCGTCCTGGTCGATCAGGGCGCCCCGCGCGGTGTTCACCAGGAACGCGGTGGGCTTGAGGAGCGCGAGCCGCTCCGCGTCGAGCAGGTGCCGGGTCTCGTCCTTCAGGGGCACGTGCAGGGTGACGTAGTCCGAGGTGCGGAGCAGTTCGTCGAGTCCGACATGGCGGGCGCCGCCGAGCCGGGCCTCCGTCTCCGGGCCGACGGAGCGCGGACCCGCGTACAAGACGCCCATGTCGAACGCGACCGCGCGCCTGGCCACTTCCTGGCCGATGTGCCCGAGCCCCACGATGCCGAGCGTCTTGCCGGACAGCTCGGTGATGGACCGCTGGAGCCGTGGCAGCGCCCAGTCGCCGTCCACGAGCGCGGTGTGCGCCGGGACCAGCCGTTTGGCGAGGGCGAGCATGAGGGCGAAGGTCTGCTCGGCCACGTTCTGCTTCTCGGCGCCGCTGGAACCTATGTTGCACACGAGTACGCCGCGGGCCCGCGCGGCCACCAGGTCGACGTAGTCGAAGCCGTGGCTCGCGCACTGGATCAGCTCCAAGTGCGCCGCCGCGGCGATGTGTTCGGCGGTCACCGGGCCGAGCCCCGTGACGATGACGCGGGCTTCCCGCAGCGCGTCGGGGTCCTCGTCGGCGGTCTCGACCACGGTGACGCGCGTCCCGGCGGGGAACAGGCCGGCGAGCGCCGCGCCCGCCCGCCGGCCTCCGACATGGGCGGAGACGACCGCGAGGACGTTGCGCGGGGCGCTCACGCGGGTTCCTCGATCAGGTCGTCGGGGCCCAGACCGCCTGGGCCGGCGTGCCCGGACAGGGCCAGCGTGAGGTCGAACTCGGCGAGCAGGCACCGGATGACGTGCTCGACGCCCGCCTGTCCGTCCAGGCCGAGACCGTAGGCGTACGGGCGTCCCACGAGGACACCCCGGGCGCCGAGCGCGAGCGCCTTGAAGATGTCGTCGCCCGTGCGGATCCCGCTGTCGAAGAGGACGGTGAGCCGGTCGCCCGCCGCCTCCACCACCCGCGGCAGCGCGTCCGCCGCCGCGACGGACCCGGCCACCTGACGCCCGCCGTGGTTGGAGACGACCACGCCGTCCATCCCCGCGCTGGCCGCACGGCGCGCGTCGTCGGGGTGCAGGACGCCCTTGAGGACGATCGGTCCGTCCCAGTTCTCCCGCAGGAACTCCAGGTCGGGCCAGGTCTTGCCGGGGTCCGCGAACATGCCCACGAAGTGCATCACCGCCGCGTTCGGGTCCTCGTACACCGGCTTGGCAAGACCCGCCTGGAACGCCGGGTCGGTGAAGTAGTTGGCGGTTCCCACCCCGTGCAGGAACGGCAGGTACGCCTGGTCGAGATCGCGCGGACGCCAGGCCAGCAGGGGGGTGTCGAGGGTGACGAACAGCGCGGTGAACCCGGCCGCCTTCGCCCGGTCCAGGAAGCTCCGGGTGACCTCGCGGTCCTTCGCCCAGTACAGCTGGAACCAGCGCTCCGCGTCGCCCATCGCCTCCGCGACCTGCTCCATGGGTGTGCTGGAGGCCGAGGACAGGATGAACGGGACGCCCTGCGCGGCGGCGGCCCGCGCAGCGGCGCACTCCGCGTCCGGATGCATGATCGACAGCACCCCGACGGGCGCGAGGGCCAGCGGCGCCGGCAGCGCCCGCCCCAACACCTCGACGGACAGGTCGCGTTCGCGCACGTCCCGCAGCATGCGCGGCACGATCCGGCGCCGGTCCAGGGCGGCCCGGTTCGCCCGCGCGGTGCTGCCGCTGCCCGCGCTGCCCGCCACGTAGCCGACCGGGCCGGGACCGAGCCGCTGCTCGGTGAGCTCCTCCAGCCGGGTCAGATCGGTGGGCAGCCGCGGAACGGCACCCGTCATCCCGTTGAGATAGATCTCGTACTGGAAGTCCGCCCAGTGCTTCGCCATCCGTACGTCCCGCCTCTCGTGCCGGAGCTCGCGCTGTACGGGGTCGATCCTGGCGACTGGGACAAGATCCGTCCACTGTGATGCGTACGGATCACCGCGATGCGCGCGGCTCGGACGCGACGAGCTCATCAACCCACACGGGCCATCGCCCGTACCGGCGCCCCGTCCGCGCCGGGCAGCCGCAGTGGGAACACGAAGACCTTCACCGGCAGGCCCGCCTCCTGAGCGGCGACGACTCTGTCGAGGCCGGTCAGGTTCTCGGCGATCACGCCGCCGGCGCCGCACAGGACACGGTGCGCGGGCAGGCCGGCCCCGCCGGTGGGATCAACGCTCAGCGCGTCGACCGCGACGGTCCGGACGCCCGCGCCGACGACCGCCCGCGCGGCGTCAGGGGTGAGCCAGGGATGCGCCGGGTAATGGGGCGTTCCCCAGTGCGCCGACCATCCGGTGGCCAGCAGCAGGACGGCGCCCGGCGACAGCCGCGCGCGGCTGAGGGCGGGCGCGAGCAGTCCGGGGGTGATCGGCGCCCGTGCCGCGAGGCCGCGCACGTCGGCCACGACAGCGGGCCCCGCGAACCGCTCCGGCGGCAGCTCGTCCAGCGTGGGCCAGGCCCCGTCCACGTGGTAGGGCGCGTCGACATGGGTGCCGGACTGCGAACCCAGGCGCAGATGAAGGACGTTGACCCCGTCCTGGGCGACCCGCAAAGCAGGGGAGACCTCGACCTCGGGGTCACCGGGATACACGGGCATCCCGGTGACCACGGGCACGGACAGGTCGAGCCAGGACTCCCTCACCTGGTCTCGGAGGCGAGCACGGGCGGGGCGTCGCCGTCGGACTCGGCTCCGGGGCCGGTGATCGGCGGCACGGGAACGTCGACCGTACGGGCCAGCCGGGCACCCTCCGGCCCGTACGCGGCCCGGGGTTCGGGGAAGATCCGCAGCAGGGAGAGGAAGAGGACCGCGGACACCGCGAGGGAGAGCGGGAGGCCGATGTCGACGCCGTTCGCGAGGTCGCCGAGCGGGCCGACGAACTGCCCCGGGATGTTGGTGAACAGCACGCCGATCACGGCGGCCACCCACCAGGCCGTCAGGCCGCGCCAGTTCCAGCCGTGCGCGAACCAGTAACGGCCGCCCCGCTGACGGCGGTTGAAGACCTGGAGGGCGTCCGGGTCGTACCAGCCGCGCCGGGTGCAGAAGCCCAGGATCATCACGACCATCCACGGCGTGGTGCAGGTGATGATCATCGTGGCGAAGGTCGAGATGGACTGCACCAGGTCGAAGCCGAACCGCCCGACGAAGATGAACGTGATCGACAGCAGCCCGACCAGCACCGTCGCCTGGACCCGGGACAGCCGGGGGAACACGGAGGAGAAGTCGAGCCCGGTCCCGTACAGGGAGGTCGTTCCCGTCGACATGCCGCCGATCAGCGCGAGCAGACACACCGGCAGGAAGAACCAGCTCGGCGAGATGGCCAGCAGCCCGCCGACGAAGTCCGGGGCGGCCGGATCGACGTACTCCGGGGCCTTCGTCGCGATGATGCTCGCGGTCGCCAGGCCGAAGACGAACGGCAGCAGGGTCGCGATCTGGGAGAGGAACGCCGCCCCGACCACCCTGCGGCGCGGCGCGTCGGCGGGGATGTAACGCGACCAGTCGCCCAGGAACGCGCCGAAGGAGACCGGGTTCGACAGGACGATCAGCGCCGCGCCGATGAAGGAGGGCCAGAAGAGCGCCTGCGTCGCCGAGTCGGCGGAGGCCGTGAAGGAACCGGCGTACGAGGGGTCGAAGTCGCCGGCGAAGGCGATCGCGCCGAGCAGGAACAGGACGGTCGCCGACGTCACCGCGATCTTGTTGACGAAGAGCATGAACCGGAAGCCGTACACGCACACCGCGAGCACCAGGGCGCCGAACAGCGCGTAGGCGATGACGTACGACACGTCGCCGCGCGGGAGTCCGAAGAGCCGGTGCGCTCCGCCGACCAGGGCGTCGCCCGAGCTCCACACCGAGATCGAGAAGAACGCGACGGCTGTCAGCAGGGAGAGGAAGGAGCCGATGACACGGCCATGCACGCCCAGGTGCGCGGAGGAGGCGACGGCGTTGTTCGTGCCGTTGACCGGGCCGAACACCGCCATCGGGCACAGGATGAGCGCGCCGACGAACACCCCGAGGAGTGTCGCGGCGAGGCCCTGCCAGAAGGAGAGGCCGAAGAGGCTGGGGAAGGCGCCGAGGACGCAGGTGGAGAAGGTGTTCGCGCCGCCGAACGCGACGCGGAACAGGTCGAACGGCGAGGCGGTGCGGTCCGCGTCGGGGATGCGCTCGACGCCGTAGGCCTCCACCTCGGTGAGCGACGGGGGAGCGGTGGTCGGGGAGTTGTCGGACATCAGTGCTCCAGCGAAGTGCTGCCTGTACCCATACGGGCGGTGGAGCGCGTGGTGGCGCGAAAAGGGGGATGGCCGGTTGTCGCCGCTGGGGTGCGCGGCGTGAGCGGATGCCGTCCTCACGGGGTCTGCCGACGCTATGGCCGTGCGTCGCGGCGGCACCAGAGGACGGATCATCCATCTTTTGTGTACCGGCTGGACCATTGCTCCACCGGGCTCGGTGCGGGGTTCCCGACTCGTCGTCAGCCGCGGGGAGTCCGTCATGGGCTGAAGCGGAATGTTTCAGGCCTATTGCTGTGTGGAGGAAATTCGGCCATGAAGGCACTTCGGACGATCAGTAAGCGCTCGCTTCCGGGCGACACCGTTCGAATTCTGTGACTTCACGCCACTGATTCAATACTCAAAGTTACCGAAACGCGTGGGTCGGATGTGTGTTTCCCGTCCGGACTCGGCAGACTCGCGCTCGCCGAACCGGCACACAACCGAGCCGGTCTCGCATTCAGTCGAGCGGAAGGATGCACACAATGCCGACCACCGCGCGTTGGGCAGCGACTCTCACCCTGACGGCCACCGCCGTCTGCGGGCCTCTGGGTACCACCGCCCTCGCGGCCCCGGACCTCGGCCCCTCCGGGCTCTACGCCCCCTCCGCCCTGGTCCTCACGACGGGCCACGGCGACAGCGCGGCCACCGTCACCGCGGAACGCGCGGTCACGCTGAACTGCGCCCCGACCGCCTCCGGTACTCACCCCGACGCCCCGCGGGCCTGCGCCGAACTCCGCCTGACCGACGGCGACTTCAACGCCCTGTCGGTGAGGGCCGGCGCGATGTGCACCAAGGAGTTCGACCCCGTCGTCGTCACCGTCGACGGTGTGTGGAAGGGCAAGCGCGTCGCGTTCGAGCGCACCTTCGCCAACGAGTGCGTGAAGAACTCCTACGGGACGACCGTCTTCACGTTCTGACAGACCGGGATCGCGCGGTTCCCCGTGGGCGTCGAACGAGTGCCCGTGACTGGGGAAGCCGGGCCTCGTCGCGGATACCGCGTGATCTCCTCCCGGGGGTCGGCCGGACGGAGTGGGGCCGTCGGCCGGCCCCCGGGCACTCCTGCATAGGGTATGCAGGTGCTCGCTGAAGGAAACAGGGCGCCGGCTCCCGACCGGGTGAGGGCCGCCCCGCACCCCAGGACCTGGAGCCGGCTGTCACCCCTGCTCCGCCTGCTGATACTGACCCAGCTCGCCTTCAACGTCGGCTTCTACGCCGTACTGCCCTTCCTGGCCGAGCACCTCGGCGCGGCGATCGGCATGGCGGGTTGGCTCGTCGGCCTGGTGCTCGGCATGCGGACCTTCAGCCAGCAGGGACTGTTCGTGGTCGGCGGCGCCCTGGCCGACCGGTACGGGGTGCGGCCCGTGGTGCTCGCGGGCTGCGTGCTGCGGATCGCCGGCTTCGGGTGGCTGGGGTACGCGCGGGCGTCCTGGGCGGTCGTCGGCGCCGTCCTGCTGATCGGTTTCGCCGCCGCCCTGTTCTCCCCCGCCGTGGAGTCCGAGGTCGCGCGGCAGGCGGTGCGCTGGGAGGAGGCGGGCCGGGGATCCCGTACCCGCGTGCTGGCGCTGTTCACCGTGGCCGGACAGGCCGGGGCGTTCGTCGGGCCGCTGATCGGCGCGCTGCTGCTGGCCGTCGACTTCCGCGCGGTCTGTCTCGCCGGGGCCGCCGTCTTCGTACTCGTACTGGCGGGCCACGCCCGGCTCCTGCCGCAGCACATCCCGGGCCGGGCGAGGGTGCGGTTCGCGGGAGGCGGCCAGGTCCTGGTGCGCAACCGCCGCTTCCTGGCGCTGTGCTGCGCGTACGGCGCCTACCTGCTGGCGTACAACCAGCTCTATCTGCTCCTCCCGGCGGAGGTCGAGCGCGCGGCGGGCTCGCAGGCGCCGCTGGCCTGGCTGTTCGCGCTGTCCTCGCTGCTGGTGGTGACCGCACAGCTGCCGGTCACCCGCTGGGCGGCGGACCGGCTCGACCTGCGCCGGTGCGTGGCCGCCGGGCTGCTCCTCATCGCCGCCGGATTCGCCGTGGTCGCGCCGGCCCGGCCGCCGCGTGGACGGGAACGGCGGGACTGCTGCCCGCGGCGGCCTTCGTCGTCCTGCTCACCCTCGGGCAGATGCTCGTCGCGCCCGCCGTCCGCGCCTGGGTGCCCGACCTCGCCGACGAGGGCAGGCTCGGCCTCTACACGGGCGCCCTGTCCTCCGTGTCCGGCCTGATCGTCCTGGCCGGCAGCGCCGGGTCGGGCTCGCTGCTCGACACCGGGCTCCCGCCCGCCCTGCCCTGGCTGGCCCTCGCCGTCGTTCCCCTGTCGTCGATCGCGCTGCTGCCCCGCCACCCGGGGAAGCCGGCCTGAGCCGTCGGAACCCGCGCGGGAGCTGCTCCGGTTGGTGGTGCAGCGGATGCCGACCCGCCCGGCCTGCCGGTAGGAGTGGGTCCATGGGCGTACTCGGCGAACTGGATCTGCGGCTGTTCAGGAGGGTCGCCGCCTCCCGGTTCCCGGCCGCGGATCCGGCGCTGCGCAGGATCAGCCGCGCCGCCGACCACGGCAGGCTGTGGTTCGGCGCGGCGGCGGGCCTCGCGTCCACCGGAAGCCGCGAGGCCAGGCGGGCCGCCCTGCGCGGTACGGGCTCGCTGGTCCTCGCCTCGCTGACCGTCAACACGGTCGTCAAGTGGACCGCGCGCCGCCCCCGTCCGCGGCTGGACCACGTGCCGGCGATCCGGCACCTGGGACGTCAGCCGCACACCACGTCCTTCCCCTCCGGGCACTCCGCCTCCGCTGCGGCCTTCGCCACCGGAGTCGCCCTGGAGTCCACCCGGTACGGCGCCCTGGTGGCGCCCTTCGCCGCGTCGGTCGCCTTCTCGCGTGTCTACGTCGGCGTGCACTACCCCGCGGACGTACTGGCCGGGCTCGCGATCGGCGCCGGGGCCGCCGCGCTGACCTGCCGCTGGTGGCCACCGCGCCCCGCCCGGCCCGAACCGGAGCGGCCGGGAGCCCGAGCGCCCGCGCTGCCCGGCGGCCGTGGCCTGGTCGTCTTCGTCAACGGCCGGGCCGGCACCGGCCCGCCCACGACGGGGACACCGCCCGCCGAACGGCTGCGCGCACTGCTGCCGGAGGCCGAACTGGTCGAACGCGGGCCGGGCGACGACTTCGCCGCCCTGCTCGCCGAGGCGGTCGGCCGGGCCGAAGAGGCGGGCGGCGCGCTGGGTGTGTGCGGCGGCGACGGCAGCGTCAACGCCGCGGCTCGCGCGGCGGCCGAACGAGGGCTCGCGCTGGCGGTGTTCCCCGGCGGCACCCTCAACCACTTCGCGCAGGACGTGGGCGTACCCCGCTTCGAGGACACCGCCCGCGCGGTCACCCGTGGCGAGGCGGTGACCGTGGACATCGGTGTGGCGCGCTCGACGACGGGCCACGAGGTGCGGTTCCTCAACACCTTCAGCATCGGCCTGTACCCCGAACTGGTCCGGCTCCGCGAGCACTTGGAGGGCCGGTGGGGCAAGTGGCCGGCCGCCGCGATCGCCCTCACCCGGGTGCTGCGCACCGCGTCCCCCATCGAGTTGAGCGTCGACGGCCGGCCGAGACGTCTGTGGCTGCTCTTCGTGGGGAACGGGCGGTACGTCCCGGACGGTTTCGCCCCCGTCCTGCGGCCGCGGCTGGACGACGGGCTGCTGGACCTGCGGCTGATCGAGGGCGAGCACCGGCTCGCCCGCACCCGGGTCGTCGTCTCCGCGCTCGCCGGAGCCCTCGACCGCTCCCGGGTCTACAGCGCCGAACGCGTCACCCGTGTACGGATCGAGGGCCTCACCGGCACGGACACGCTCGCGTACGACGGTGAAGTGGGCCCGACGCCAGGCGAGTTGAGGCTCGGGAAGGAGCGCGGGGGACTGGTCGTGTACCGGCCCGCCGTACGGAGGGACGAGCCTGCCCACCACACGAACACGGGACCGACGGCAAAGGGTGAGGGTGACGGCAAAGGGTGAGGGGCCGCCGTCTCCCTGCAGACGGCGGCCCCTCGGTCAGGGGTGATCGTGCGGTCGAGGCGCGATCACATGTGGACGACCGGTGCGGCGTCCAGGTCCTGCTCCGGCTTCCCGCCCCGGTAGAGGAAGAAGGCGATCACGGCGCCGGCGGCGAAGAAGCCCGCCGACCACCAGAAGGCGGTGGTGTAGCTCTCGATCGTGGACTGCGCCCGCACCAGCTTGTCGGTCGGGTCCTTGCCGACCAGGTAGCTCGTCGCGGCGCTGGCGGCCAGCGTGTTCAGCAGGGCCGTACCGATCGAACCGCCCACCTGCTGCATGGTGTTGACCGTGGCGGAGGCGACTCCCGCGTCCTCGGCGGCGATCCCGCTGGTGGCCAGCTGCATGGCGGGCGGCATCACGATGCCGAGGCCCGCGCCCATCACGATCAGCTGGGGGAGCACCCCGGTCGAGAAGGACGAGCCCATGTCGATGCCGCTCAGCCAGGCCATGGCGAGCGCGGCGATGGCGAACCCCGCGGGAATGATGGTCTTCGGGCCGAACCGCGGCACCAGGATGGTGGTCGAGATCTGGGCCATGACCATCAGGGCGGCCATCATCGGCAGGAAGGCCAGGCCGGTCTTTGTCGGGCTGAAGCCCAGGTTCAGCTGGAGGTAGTAGGTGAGGAAGAGGAAGACACCGAACATGCCCGCGCCGGTGACCAGGACCGCGATGAACGACGCGGCGCGGTTGCGGTCGAGGAGGACGCGCATCGGCAGCAGCGGGTGCTTGGCCCGGGTCTGCCACCAGACGAACGCCGTCAGCAGCAGTGCGCCCGCGAGCAGGAAGCCCCAGGTGGCGGGCGAACCCCAGTCGTGCGTCTCGGCGTTGGAGAATCCGTAGACCACGGAGAAGAGGCCGGCGGAGACCAGCAGGGTGCCCGGCAGGTCGAGCTTGGAGTTCGCGGCGTCGCGGTGGTTGCCCAGCAGCATCCAGCCGCCGGCGAAGGCGACGATCGCGAAGACCAGGTTGACGTACAGCGTCCAGCGCCAGTCGAGGGCGTCGGTGAGCACACCGCCGAGCAGCAGCCCGACCGCGCCACCCGCTCCGGCGATCATGCCGTACACGCTGAAGGCCTTGGCGCGTTCCTTCGCCTCGGTGAACGTCGTGTTCAGCAGCGAGAGCGCGGCCGGTGCGAGCAGTGCGCCGAAGACACCCTGGAGGGCGCGGGCGGTGACCAGCATGCCGAAGCTGTTCGAGGCGCCGCCCAGCACGGAGGCGAGGGCGAAACCGCCGACTCCGACGAGGAAGGCGGGCTTGCGCCCGAAGAGGTCGGCGATGCGACCGCCGAGCAGGAGCAGGGAGGCGAACGCCAGCGAGTAGGCGGTGACGATCCACTGCCGGTTGCCGTCGGAGAAGCCGAGGTCCGCCTGGGCGGAGGGCAGGGCGATGTTCACGATGGTGGCGTCGAGGACCACCATCAGCTGCGCGATCCCGATGATCGCGAGGATCCACCACCGCTTCGACGATTCCGCCGAGGGGGCGTCCACGGCGCCCGCGCGGGCGCCTTCGGTCACGGTTTGAGGCATGAGGGAACCACTCCAGGGAAGTCGCTCGACGTTTCGTGTTGGTAAACGAAACTGTTTCGTACACGTCGAGGCTAGACCCCTTCTATCGAAACTGCAACGTTTCGATGAGTGACGCGGATCTCGTCGGCATACCGACGGCCGCCCTGTCCTGCCAGGGCGTTCCGTTCCGGGGTGTGAAGGCCGTCCGGTGGACGGCTAGCGCATCTGCCGGCGCACCAGTTCGTGCAGGCGCCCGCCCGTGTCGGCGAGGAGCTGTGCGGGCGGTCCCTGCTGGGCGACCCTGCCGTCCTCCATCACGATGACCCGGTCCGCGTCCATCACCGTGGACAGCCGGTGCGCGATCACCACGCGGCTGGCGTTGAGCGCCCTGGTGCTCTCGATGACCGTGCGCTGCGTCTCGTTGTCCAGGGCGCTGGTCGCCTCGTCGAAGAACAGGATGCGGGGGCGGCGGATCAGCGCCTGGGCGATCATCAGACGCTGGCGCTGGCCGCCGGAGACCGCGCCGCTGCCGGAGACGATGGTGTGCAGGCCCATCGGCATGCGCTTGATGTCCTCGGCGAGGCCCGCCATCTCGGCCGCCGCCATCGCCTCCTCGGCGGTGTACGGCTCGGTGCCGCAGATGCAGTCCAGGATCGAGCCGGTGAACGGCTGCGCGTGCTGGAGCACGACACCGCACTGACGGCGTACGGCGGACTGGTCCAGCGCCGCCAGGTCCTGGCCGTCGTACAGCACACTGCCCGACACGGGCTTGTCGAAGCCGATGAGGAGCCGCAGCAGGGTGGACTTGCCGCAGCCGCTGGGGCCGACGATCGCCACGAACTCGCCCGGCGCGACGGCGAAGGACACGTCGTCCAGGACGAGCGGCCCGTCGTCGCTGTACCGGAAGGACAGCCCGCGGGCCTCGATGGCACCCGACAGGACTCCAGGACGGGTGCTCGCCACCCGCACCTCGGGTGTCGCGTCGAACACGGGCTTGATCTCCTCGAACATCGGCAGCGCGGCGGCGGCCGAGACGAAGGCGCCGGTGATCGAGGTGACCGCGGTCAGCAGCATCGTCGTCGAGGTGTTGAAGGTGAGGAACTCCGCCGCCGAGAGTGAGCCGCGCGCCGGGCCCGCGAGCAGCATGAACATCAGCAGGGAGCAGAGCGGCAGGTACACCGCGCCCATCACCGTGGTGAGGTTCTTGATCCGGCCGACCTTCTGCTGGAGCTCACGGCTGCGCGCGAACTCACCGGCCCAGGCGGCGTAGGCGTAGTTCTCGGCCGCCGCGACCCGCAGTTTGGGCAGGCCGCGCAGGGTCTGGAAGGCCTGGTTGTTCAGTTTGTTGCTGAGCACCACCAGGCGGCGCTGCCAGCGGACCTGCCACAGGCCGAGCCCCAGGAAGGCGGCGGCGATGACGACGAGCATGCCGAGCGCGGCCAGTGCCATGGGGACGCTGTACCAGAGGAGCAGGCCCAGGTTCATCGCGCCGATCGTGCCCGCCTGGGCGAGGGTCGGACCGACGCCCGCGAGGAGACGGCGGATGGCGCTGATGCCCATGGCCGCGCTCGCCAGTTCACCGGTGGAGCGGGAGGTGAAGAACTTCGTGGGCAGGCGCAACAGCCGGTCCCACACGGCCGGTTGCAGCGTCGCCTCGATCCGGCCCTCCAGGCGCAGGATGGTGAGGTTCTGGAGCAGCGTGAAGGTCGCCGCCACGACGCTGGTAACCATGATGGCGAGGCAGACCTGCGCGATGAGGCCGTGCTGTGCCTTCGGCACGTACTCGCCGAGCACCTTGCCGGTGGCGATCGGCACGACCGCGCCGATCGCGACGGTCACCAGGCCGCTGATCGCGAGGTTGCGCATGTCGCCGCCGGTGCCCCGGAGGCAGAACCTCATCAGCCGCAGCGGGCTCAACCTCCGCTCGGGCAGCGGACGGTAGAACATCACCGCCTGTGGTTCGTACTCTCCCGCGTTGGCCTTCTCGATCGGCGTCTCACGACCGGACGACGGCTGTACGGCGACGTATCCGCCGCGCCGCCACAGCAGCGCGACCGGGCTGCCCGACACGGCACGGTGGCCCACCAGCGGGCCGATGTTGTCGTGCCACCAGCGCCCGTCCAGCCGTACGGCCCGGGTGCGGACGCGCGAGGCGACGGCGATCCGCTCGACCGGGTCGAGCCGGTCGCTCTCCGTGCCGCCCCGGACGGCTTCGGCCAGGGTGATGCCGGCCGCGCGGGCGACGAGTGCGCAGGCCGCGTGGGTGGCGTCCGCGTCGGCGGCCGTCGGGCGCTTCGCCGACTGCTTGCCGATCGAGGCCAGCAGTGTCCGGTCGGCCTGGGCGCGGACGGCCTCGCCCGCCTTGATGCCCGCCGCCGTGCGGTCCTCGTGGTTCGACTCCAGCCGCTCGATCCACCGGTCGAGGGTGGCGAGAAGCCGGTACTGCTGGTCGACCATGCCCTGCCAGACACCGGAGTCCATCAGCAGATCGGCCGCGGCCTCCGCGCCGTACAGGGAGCCGTACTGCACACTGCCGGGCGGCACCTGCATCCAGAACACGTCGTCGTCGGTGAGCGCGGCGGCGTTCTCGTGGGCCATCGGCGCCTGGAAGAGGATGGAGAGGCTGCGGCCCGCGCCGAGGGCGAGGGCGTACTCCAGCGGGCTCGAAGTCGGCGGCACGTACTGCGCGTTGCCGTACTCGTCGTAGGACCAGCTCTGGGTGTCGGCCCGCTGGTAGAGCTCGCGCAGCCCGATCCGGCGGACCACGCAGTCCCGCAACGGCCTCCCGACCAGGGTGTGTTGCGGTCCCGTGACCGGCCCGAGCAGCAGGGAGCCCGCTTCGAGTCGGCCGAGGTGGTGCCAGTGGCCCTGCTGGGCGGCGTCGACCGCGAACAGGTCCATGGCGCCGGCCGCGACGAGCCACAGGACCTGCGGACCCTCCAGGTCCAGGCGGTTGAGGGCGGAGCAGTCGACGGGCGTGCCCATCCCGCCGAGCGCGCCGAGGACGACATCGCCCTCGTCGATCGTCGTCATTCCACCGCTCCTGGTTCCCCGACCCTCGTCATCTCAACGCTCCCCGACCGGCGACGCTCGTCGTCTCGACGCTCGTTGTCTCGACACTCCCGGATGGGCCACGCCCGTCATCTCAACGCTCCCTGACCAGCTCGGCGTACGGGCCGCCGGCCGCCACCAGGGCCTCGTGCCGCCCGCGTTCCACGATCGTGCCGTGCTGGAGTACGACGATCTCGTCGCTGTCCCGCACGGTGCTGAGCCGGTGCGCGATCACCACACAGGCGCAGCCGCGCTTGCGGAGGTTGTCGATGACGGTCTGCTCCGTCTCCGCGTCCAGCGCGCTGGTCACCTCGTCGAGGACCAGGATGCTGGGCCTGCGCACCAACGCCCGTGCGATCTCCAGGCGTTGACGCTGACCGCCGGAGAAGTTCCGGCCGTCCTGCTCGACCCGGCTCTGGATGCCGCCGGGGCGCCGCGCCACCACGTCGTACAGTGCCGCGTCCTCTAGCGCCGCGACGACCGCCTCGTCCGGGATCGAGGGGTCCCACAGCGCCACGTTGTCGCGGACCGTCCCCTCGAAGAGGAAGACGTCCTGGTCGACGAAGGAGACGGAGGAGGCGAGGGCGCCGCGCGGGATGTCCTCCAGGCGCCGGCCGTCGATGCGGATGGTGCCCTCCCAGGGGGCGTACAGACCCGAGATCAGCCGGGACACCGTCGACTTGCCGCTGCCCGAGCCGCCGACCAGCGCGACCTGCTGGCCGGGGCCGACGGTCAGGGAGAAGCCGGTCAGCAGCGGTTTGTCGAGCGGGCTGTAGCCGAAGGTGATGTTCTCCAGCTCGACGTGACCGTGCAGGCGGCGGGTGGAGTCGCCGCTGTCCGCACGGGCGTACAGCGGGTCCGCCTGAAAGTTCTCGACGTCCTTGAGGCGGGCGACGTCGGCCGCGAAGTCCTGGATGCGGCCCGCGACACCGTTGAGACGGGTGATGGGCGCGGTGAAGCGGGTCACCAGGGCCTGGAAGGCGACGAGCAGACCGACCGAGATGCCTCCCTCGATGGCCCGCATACCGCCGATCCACAGGATCAGCGCGCTGTTGAGCGTCGCGAGCATCGGCGCGACCACGCCGAGCCAGGCGCTCGGTACGCCGAGGCGCTGCTCCTCCTCCAGCGTGGTCGCGTGCTGCCCGGCCCACTTGCGGAAGTAGCCGTCCTCGGCGCCGGTCGCCTTCATCGTCTCGATCAACTGGAGCCCGCTGTATGCCGTGTTGGTCAGCCGGGCGCTGTCCGCGCGGAGTTTCGCGGTGCGGGTCGAGCGCAGCCGGATCACCACCCGCATCGCGACCACGTTGAGCAGGGCGACGCCGATGCCCACGGCCGTGAGCTGCGGATCGTAGGTGTAGAGGAGCACCGCGTAGAGGACGACCACGACCGCGTCCACCCCGGCCGCCGCCAGGTCGCGTGACAGGGTCTCGGCCACCGCGTCGTTCGACTGGAGCCGCTGCACCAGGTCGGCCGGGCTGCGCTGGGAGAAGAAGGTGACGGGGAGCCGCAGCAGATGCCGCAGGAAGCGGGCGCTGGACAGCGTCGAGGAGATGATCCGGCCGCGCAGCAGGTTCGCCTGTTGCAGCCAGGTCAGTACGACGGTCAGCGCCACCGAGGCGCCCATCGCCGCGAACAGCACGCCGAGCAGCGAGGACTGACCGCCTATCAGGTAGCTGTCGATGTACGTCCGGCTGAGCGCGGGCACCGCAGCGCCGACCACGACGAGGAGCAGGCTGGCGAGTACGGCGGCGGGCATGGTGCCCGAGGTTCCGCGCAGCCGGGCCGGCATCGCGCCGAGCACGCCGGGTCTGCGGCCGCCCCGGTGGAAGTCGGGGCCCGGCTCCATGACCAGGACCACACCGGTGAAGCTGGTGTCGAAGTCCTCCATCGGCACGAAACGACGTCCCTTGCCGGGGTCGTTGATGTGCACGCCACGCCGTCCGAAGCGGCGCCCGACACCGTCGTACACGACGTAGTGGTTGAACTCCCAGAACAGGATCGCGGGCGCCGTCACCTCGGCGAGTGCGGCCGTGTCCATCTGCATGCCGTTGGCCGTCAGGCCGTAACTGCGCGCCGCCTTCAGCAGGTTGCTGGCGCGCGAGCCGTCCCGGGACACACCGCAGGCGATGCGCAGCTCTTCGAGGGGGATGTGCCGTCCGTAGTGGCCGAGCACCATGGCCAGGGAGGCGGCGCCGCACTCCACGGCCTCCATCTGGAGCACGGTGGGGGTGCGGACGGTTCTGCCCTTCCCCTTGGCGGCCGGGCGTCGGGGCGGTGCGGCGCGGCGTCTGCCGCGGGTGTCCTGTGCGGTGTTCACGGCAGGAGCCAATCGACGGGGCGCTGATCGGCCAGCCGGATCGAACCCGAGGCCGGGGTCATGGAGGTCAGCTCGAACGGCGGCCCGTCCGCCGAGGACCACTTGAGGCCGCTCTTCGTGCCGGACCGGGTGTCGAGCCTGACCAGGACGGCCACCGGCCTGCCGTTCTCGGTGAACTGCTCGCCGAGTTGGCTGTCGCCGAGGAAGGCGGTGATCTGCTGCCGGCTCTGCGCCGCGCGGTCGACCGACTTCACATGGCCGCGCAGTACCCCGTACCGCTGGGTCGGCACCGACTGGACGGTGAGGTCGACCGACGCGTTCTCGGGGATCGTCGCGGCGTTCTCGGCGGGGACGTACACCGTCGCGTACAGCGGGTCCCCGGCGTGCGCGACCTTCTCGACGGCGGCGACGTTCGCACCGGTCGAGATGATCGCGCCGATGGTGGCGGCGAGAGCGGTGACCCGTCCGGCGGCGACGGTGCGCACGACGGCTGTATCGCCCTCCGCGGTACGGACCTGGAGTACGGGCGCGTCGGCGGCGAGCCGCTGCCCCTCCTTCGCGAGAACCGCGGTGACCTGCCCGGCGACGGGGCTCTGGAGCACGTAACTGCCCTGCCCGTGGGTGAGGATGGCGGGCGCGTCGACTGTGGAGGCCACGGTGCCCGTCACGGCCCAGACCGAGGCCGCCGCCATGACGAGGACCGTCACTGACAGGGCGAGCCAGCCCTGGGGACGCGCGAAGCGCACCGGCAGGTCGAGTTCCTCCGGTGACTGGAGCTTGGCGAGGGCCTGTTGGCGGAACTGCACGGGACTTCCCTCACCTGTTCCAAGGATTCACGGCACCCGAGAGTCCCGGAACCATGGAGCGGTTCCGGGACTCGGCGGTTCTGAAGGGGATCAGAGACCGGCGACCAGACCGGTGACCGCACCGGTGTTCAGGCCGGTGACACCCTCGACGGTGCCGACGACCGAACCGACCAGCGGGGTGACGCCGGGGGCGACCGAGTCCACGAGGCCCGTGACGGTGCCGACGGCCTGAAGGGCCAGACCGCCGGAGACGGCGTCGAGGTCGGCGTCGGAGATCTCGGTGGTGGCAACCTGGGGGGTGGAGTTCATGATGGAACTTCCCTTCGTGTGCGTATTCGTAAGGGGGAGAGCGGCCCCCCTCTGGGGACAGATGGTCGGCCGCGACCGCGGGAGTCGGCGCACCCGTTTCCGGGAGGCCCTGGAGGGGACCAGTGACCCCCGCGGTGCAATGGATCAAAGCACGGTGCCGTGGCACGCATCCAATCAACCGAGGCCCCCACCAGGGCAATTGATCTCCAGATGCGTTCATCCGTGCACGAGCGCGCACCGTTCGGCGGCGACTTCTTCACAGCCTGCGCGTCATCGTCGCGTGCGTGCCCTGGGCACCCGGTTACCGAACTGGACACTCCCGCCCCAATGGCCCCTGGGAGCTCGGTGCGCTGTGGAGATCCGTCGTGAGCGGTGACCTCGTTGCGCATTCGATGTGCAGATTCGCTGAAGCGGGGATTCCGGCCGCTGTCGTCGACGCCGGGTGACCGGATGGTCGCGGAGCGTTCCAGGTGGCTCGTCCCGATGGCCTGGGGGCCGGCATGTGCAGACGGAAAGGTCCGATTGCCTCGCAATCCGCGCCTTTGGGCTGCCCAACTCGCGCCATCTGTAAAGGCGGTTGAACACCCCATGTGACGCGTGCGTATCAACAGGCATCCAGGCGCCCCCCAGTTCAGCCGCAAGACGGTGGCAACGGACCCCGTCCCCAGGAGGTCGGAAGTTGAGTCACAAACGCATACCCAAGCGCAAGGCCGCGATAGCGGCAGGCAGCGTGGCGGCGCTCGGAGCGGCGGCCCTCCTGCTGCCGAACGCCATGGCGTCCCAGTCGGACTCGGACGACACCGACGCGACCGCCAGGACGTTCAAGGCGGCCGACGTGTCGGACCTGGCCGCGCAGCTCGCCTCCCAGTTGGGTGACGCCTTCGCCGGGTCGTACTACGACGCGGCCAAGCAGCAGATCATCATCAACGTCGTCGGTAACAACAGCAATGTGATCAACGAGATCAGGGCGGCGGGCGCGGTCCCGAACCAGGTGCGCAACAGCACCGGCACGCTGGAGAACGCGGCGGCGACGCTCAAGTCCGACGCGACGATCCCCGGCACGGCGTGGTCCGTCGACCCGAAGACCAACGAGATCCGCGTCACCGCCGACTCGACCGTCACGGGCGCCAAGTGGGACACCCTGGAGTCGACGGTCGAGGGCCTCGGCTCCGGCGTGGCGACCATCACCAAGTCCGCGGGCACCTTCAAGACCTTCGTCGACGGCGGCGACGCCATCTTCGGCGGCGGCGCCCGCTGCTCCCTCGGCTTCAACGTCACCGCGGGCGACGGCGCCCCCGCCTTCCTGACCGCCGGCCACTGCGGTGTCGCCGTCGCCGAGTGGTCGGACGCGCAGGGCGGCGCCCCGGTCGCCACCGTCGACCAGGCCACCTTCCCCGGCGACGGCGACTTCGCCCTGGTGAAGTACGACGACCCGGCCACCGTGACCGCCAGCGTGGTCGACATCGGGGACGGCCAGACCGTCGAGATCGCCCAGGCCGCCGAGGCCGCCGTGGGCCAGCAGGTGTTCCGGATGGGCAGCACCACCGGCCTCTTCGACGGCAACGTCGTGGGCCTGGACGCGACCGTCAACTACCCCGAAGGCACCGTCACCGGCCTCATCCAGACCGACGTCTGCGCCGAGCCCGGCGACAGCGGCGGCTCCCTGTTCACCCAGGACGGCAACGCGATCGGCCTGACCTCCGGCGGCAGCGGCGACTGCACCGTCGGTGGCGAGACCTTCTTCCAGCCGGTCACCACCGCGCTGGAAGCGGTCGGCGCGACGCTCGGCGCGGGTGACGCGGCCGGCGACGAGGGCGCCGGCGTGGAGGACCCCGGCGCGGTCGACCCCGGAGCTGTGGACCCCAGCGCGGGCGCCAGTGACCCGGCGGCCGGCGAGGAGCAGGCCGGCGCGGGCGAGGAAGAGCTCGGCGGAGCCCACGACCAGGCCGGTGACGCGGGTGAGGACACCGGCACCGGCATGGACGACGGCTCGGGCCTCGTGACGATCACCCCCTGACCGGGTGACCCAGAACCACCGCCGGCCCGGGCCCTGCGGCCCGGGGCGGCGGTGGAAAGGTCCGGCCCTCCGGCGGGAGGGCCGGGCCGCCTCGCGCGTCCCCGGGCAAGGGGCACCCGAGCGACCCACCTCAGCCTGTGAACCGGGATCCCCGGACCCCACCGTCAGCCGCGCACCCGCAGCAACAGGAGTGCGACGTCGTCGGGACGCTCCTGGGTCGCCGTTCCGTCGGGCCGCACGAGGCTGTCGGCCAGTACGTCGAGGGGCTGGCCGCCCTTCTCGGCGAGTTGTCGCCCCAGCGCCGCCAGGGCGTCCTCGATGTCGACACCGGGGGACTCGATCAGGCCGTCGGTGTAGAGGGCGAGGGTGGAACCGGGGACGAGCGGCACCTCGGTCGTCGGGTACGTCGCCGACGCGTCGATCCCGAGCAGTGGCCCCCCGGCCAGGTCGAGCACGCGGACCTTCCCGTCGGGCCGCAGCAGCAGCGGCGGCGGATGCCCCGCGCGTGCCATGACGGCCACCTGGCGTGCGGGGTCGAGCCGCAGATACAGACAACTGGCGAACAGCTCACTGCCCAGGTCGATCAGCAGCCGGTTGGTGCTGCGCATGACCTCCTCGGGCGGCTGGCCGACGGTCGTGTACGCCCGTACAGCCGTACGGATCTGTCCCATCAGGCCCGCCGCCGTCACGTTGTGCCCCTGCACGTCACCGATCACCGCGGCGGCCCGGCCCTGCGAGAGCACCAGGTCGTAGAAGTCACCGCCGATGTCCATGCCCTGAGTGGCCGGGAGATAGCGCGCCGCCGCCTCGATCGAGGGCACCGACGGCAGGGAGTGCGGCAGCAGCGCGGCCTGCAGACCATGTGCCAGCCGGAGCTTGGCGTCGTAGAGGAGGGCCCGGCCCAGGGCCTGCGCGATCAGACCGCCCAGGCTCGTCAGGACCGCGCGCTCGTCCGCCGGGAAGGAGCGCTCCTGCGGGTACGCCAGGACGCAGACCCCCACCGGACGCCCGGAGGCGATGAGCGGCAGATACGCCCAGGCCGCCATGCCGTCCGGCGTCGCGTGCCGGGACGGATAGAGCCGCTCCAACTGCGCCCGGGACTCGAAGAAGGCGGGAACACCGCTCCCAAGTGCCTGGGCCGTCGGAGTCTCCGCGCTGAGCGGCAGCCCGTCGAAGCGCTCCACCGTGTGGGCGTCCGGATACCCCCGGTGTCCGAGCACGTGCAGGCGTCCGGCCCGGGTGCCCAGCACCGCCAGCGCCTTGCTGCCGACGGCGGGAGCGATCTCGTCGGCGACCAGCTGCACCACGTCCCGCACGCTCGCGGCCTCCGTCAGCGCGCCGGCCAGACTCAGCACATGGGAGATGGTCACCAGCCCGGGGCCGTGACCGCCGACGTGATCCGGTTTCGTCCGCCTCATCTCGGCCACCGCCCGCGCCCGGGAGATCCGCACGCTCAGCCCGTTCGTACTGGGATAGAGGCGGAACGACAGCCATTCGCCGGGCGGCCGCAGCGCCACGAAGGACGTCGTGTGCTGACTGATCAGCGCGGCGCGGTAGCGGTCCTCATAGACCGGGTCGTTGAGCCAGGGCACGGACGCCCACAGCTGGGTGCCCAGCAGGACGTCGGCCGGTACGCCGAGCAACTCCGAGGCCGCCGTGTTGGCGAAGCCCACCCGCCCGTGCAGATCCAGCGCGCACAGCCCGTACGGCAGCCGCGCCACCATCCGCGCCGCCTCCATCGTGCCGAGCACGCTGGGCCTCGTCAGCGTCGTCGCCGACGCCGGCAGATCCGCCTCGGCGTGTACGGGAAGGTGCGCCGCCGCGGCCCGCTCCAGGCGCAGCGCGAGCCGGTCGCAGGCCGCGGTCAGCCGGGCACGCTCCTGGTCGGCCAGTTCCGGCGGATGCGAGCCGGGAAAGGTCACGAATACGGCGCCGTACACGGTCCGCTCGGTCGCCACCGGGAGCGCGGCCAGGGCGAAGGGGTAGGGGAGCACCACGGCCACCCGGGGGTAGTGGCCGGCCATCTGCTCCTCGCCGCCCACCCACACCAGCTGTCGCTCCCGTGCCGCGTCGGCGACCGGGATCGGCGAGCTGAGCCCCACCCGCTCCCACGGCGCGGCGAAGGCCCTGGGCAGCCCCGCCATCACCGCCATCTCCAGGACCGGTTCGCCCGGAGCCAGCAGGTACACGGCACCGGAGTGGGCGTGGACCTCGTCCATCATCGCGGCCAGCGCCAGGGAGAGCATCGGCCGTCCGAGCGGCAGCGGCCCGGTGGCCGGCGCCTGTACCGGCCCCTGCGAGTCGGGCACCCCGACCACCTCCTCGTAGGGCCGCGTGATCAGGTTCCAGAGGTTCCCATGGGTCCGGAGGGCCCAGAGGACAAGGCTCTCTCCTGGCGGCTCCGCGCGCACGGCGAGCGGGGGACACCGGAGGCGCGGCGGATCGCGACGACGGGCTCCGGCACAGGTCTGACGTGGCCGGAACGGTCACAGGGGCTGCGCGAATGGCCCGAAAGCGCTGTAATGACGGACGTGGTCAGTGAGGGCGGTTCGGGACGCGGATCGAGAACTCCGCGCGCCGAACTTGCCCTGAAGTCGCTCACCGCCGGCCTGGAACCCCGCGAGCGGCTGCGTCGCGTCCTCGAACAGGCCCTCGTCTTCACCGGCGCGACCGTCGTCGCGGTGTACTCACCGACCCGCACCGGCGAGGACCTGCGCCTCGCCGAGTCGGTGGGGGTGCCGAGATCGCTCTACGGGCTGCGCGACGGCTACCCCGTCAGCGGCGGATCCCCGGCCGCGGACGTGCACCGTTCCGGCCTGCCGCTGTGGCTCGGCCCGCGGGAGGCCGGCCGCCGCTCCGACGCCGGGCGACTGCCCTCCCAGGACTTCTCGCTGGCCGTCCTGCCGCTGCGCGACGACGGCTGTCTGCTCGCCGTCAGCGAGCACCCGGCCGGCTTCGACACCGAGGACCGGCAGTGCCTGGCCCTGATCGTGGAGGCCGTCGTCTGTCCGCCGCCCGCCCCGGAGACGGACGCCGACGAGCTGCCCGCCAGCTCGTTCAGCCTCGCCATGGACACCGGACGTGTCGAGGTCGACCGGGAGATGCTGGAACTCTTCGGGCTGAGCCCCGCCGACTTCGACGGCAAGGTGGAGACGCTGCTGTCGCTGACCGTTCCCGAGGACCTGCCCGCGCTGATGTCCGTGGTGGAGTCGGAGCACATGTCGGTCGGCGACCGCGAACTGGAGTTCCGGATCCTCCAGCCCTCCGGCGAACAGAAGTGGCTGCGGCTGCGCGGACACCTGCTGCCCGGCGGAGAGGGCCGCCCGGGACGGCTCGTGGGCACGGTCTCCGACGCCTCCAAACTCCGCTCCGGAGGCAACGAGGTGGCCCGCGTCCAGCGGCTCGCCGCCGCGCTGGCCACCGCGGGCACCGTGCGCGACGTGGGCGAGGCGGTCGTCACGGCCCTGCGCCGGCCCCTCCAGGCCGACCGGATCGCCGTCGCGGAACTCGACGGGGACCGTCTGATCGTCACCGTCCTCGACCCGCCCGAGCCGGAGGCCTGGCCCGAGCTGTGGCGCACCGAATGGCGCTCGGAGTGGCCCGACGCGCCCGTACGCGCCATGCCGACGCTCGCGGCCGCCCTGAGCGAGGGACGAGTCGCGATCTGGCCCGCGGGGACGGACCTGGAACCCGCCCTCGCCGACGTCGGACCCGGCGGTCTCGCCGTGCTGCCGCTGCCCGCCGCGGGCCGCATCGCCGGGGCCTGCCTCATCGGCTGGGACACCCCGCACGACTTCGGCCCCGACGAGCGCGCCCTGCTCACCGTCTCCGCGGGCCTCACCGGGCAGGCCCTGGTGCGCGCCCACGCCTTCGACGCCGAGCACGAACTGATCAGCATGCTCCAGCGCAGCCTGCTCCCACGCCGCCTGCCCAAGCTGCCCGGCGCGGTCGCCGTCGCCCGCTACCTGCCCACCACGTCGGGCCTGGAGGTCGGCGGGGACTGGTACGACGTGATCCCGCTGCCCGACAACCACGTCGCCCTCGTCATCGGCGACGTACAGGGACACAACGCCTCGGCCGCGACCCTCATGGGCCAGATGCGCACCGCCCTGCGCGCGTACGCCGTCGAGGGACACCCCCCGGACGTCGTCGTCTCGCACGCCAACCGGCTCCTCGTCGACCTGGAGACCGACCTCTTCGCGACCTGCTGCTACGTCGACGTGGACATGGAGGAGGGTTCCGCGTGGTGCGTACGCGCGGGGCACCTCCCGCCGGTGCTGCGTCACCCGGACGGCCGTACGGAGATCGCCTGGTCCGAGGCGGGCCCGCCGCTCGGCGTCCTCGCCCAGGCCGACTTCCCCCTGAGCCCGCTGCGCCTGCCGCCCGGCACCATCGTCGCGCTGACCACGGACGGTCTCGTCGAGTCCGCCGAGGTGGACATCGAGGACGGCCTGAACCGGCTCGCCGGAGAGCTGGCCGGCGCCGACCCCGCCGACCTCGGGCTGGTGGCCGACCGGCTGCTCGCGGGCGCCGACCGCGACGACGACGTCGCTCTGCTGCTCATGCGCTACGACGGCATGGCCCTGCGCCCGCTCCGCGAGAGCTGGACCGTCTGGCGCGTCCCGGAGGCGGTCAGACACGCCCGCCGCTTCACCCGGCGCACCCTGCGCGGCTGGGGAGTGCGCGGCGAGGCGGACGCCGCGCTCCTCGTCGTCTCCGAACTCGTCACCAACGCGCTCGTCCACACCGACGGGCAGGTCAGGCTCTACCTCACCCTCATCAACAACCGCTTCAGGATCGCGGTCGCCGACAACTCACCGCGTACGCCGATCAAGCCCACCAGCATCGGCTGGGAGGCCACCGGCGGACGCGGCATCCTCCTCGTCGAGGCGATGTCGGCGGCCTGGGGGACGGTGCCGGTCAGCGGCGGCAAGCAGGTCTGGAGCGAGATCAACCTCGACTAGCGCCGTTCGCGAAGCCGGTCTCCGGAAGCAGGCCTCCGCCGACGGAGTGGCACCCTGAAGGCGTGCGCCTCCTGCTGATGTCCGACACCCACCTGCCCAAGCGCGCCAAGGAGCTCCCCGCCCAGCTCCTGGCCGAACTCCCGCGCGCCGACCTCGTGATCCACGCCGGTGACTGGGTGGACACCGCCACGCTCGACCTGCTGGAGAGCCTGTCGGGCGGACTGGTCGGGGTCCACGGCAACAACGACGGCCCCGACCTGCGCGCCCGCCTCCCTGAGGTCGCCCGCCTCGACCTGGACGGCCTGCGCCTGGGCGTCGTCCACGAGACCGGCGCGGCCCAGGGACGTGAACGCCGCTGCGCCGAGCGCTTCCCCGACCTCGACGTCCTGGTCTTCGGCCACAGCCACATCCCCTGGGACACGACCACGGACACCGGGCTGCGCCTCCTCAACCCCGGCTCGCCCACGGACCGCCGCCGCCAGCCGTACCGCACCTACATGACGGCGGCGGTGACCGACGGCCGGCTGACGGACGTACGGCTGCACCGGCTGCCCCCGCGCGGCTGACCCGGGACGCCGACGGCGCCGTACGCGCGGGACCGGCACTGCCGGCGCGGCGCCCGACGTCGTACCCGCGAAGGCGCCGACCCCGCGAGCGGCTCAGCGCGGCGGATTGAGGGGCCTGGGGTGGATCGCCCCGCCCGTCGCCGTGAGCGGCGCCCCGCTGCCACCCCACCGCAGCGCCACGATCTCCGCGGCGACGGAGACTGCCACCTCCTCGGGCGTACGGGCCCCGAGGTCGAGGCCGACCGGTGAGCGCAGCCGGGACAGCTCGCTCTCGCCGAACCCCTCCTCCATCAGCCGCTTCATCCGGTCGTCGTGGGTCCGGCGGCTGCCCATGGCGCCGATGTACGCGGCCGGGCGGCGCAGCGCCTCCGTCAGCAGCGGCACGTCGAACTTCGGGTCGTGGGTGAGGACGCAGATCACCGTGCGCGAGTCCGTCGTCGTACCGCTGAGGTAGCGGTGCGGCCAGTCGACGACGACCTCGACGCCGGCCGGGAACCGTTTCGGCGTGGCGAAGACCGGGCGGGCGTCGCACACGGTGACGCGGTAGCCGAGGAAGTCGCCGATACGGGCCACGGCGGCGGCGTAGTCGATCGCGCCGAACACCAGCATGCGGGGCGGCGGAGCGAAGGAGTGCAGGAAGACGGTGACCGTGTCCTCGCGGCGCTCACCGTCCGGGCCGTAGTGCCGCTGCCCGGTCGCCCCCTGCGCCAGCTCGCCCCGGGCGTCGGCCGTGACCGCCACGTCGAGGCCGGTCGATCCGAGCGAGCCGGCCACCTCGTCGGGCCAGACGGCGAGCGTGGCCCCACGCGCCGCCGGGCCGTCGATGACGGTCGCGACGGTCACGGGGCGGCCCGCGGACACGGACTCGGCCACCGCACCGAAGGTGGGATCGTCCTCGCGGGTCACCCGGCGTACCAGCAGCGTGATCTCCCCGCCGCAGGTCAGCCCCACGGCGAACGCGTCCTCGTCGCTGTACCCGAATGTCTCCAGGCGGGCCTCGCCCGTCTCCACGACCTGCTGGGCCAGCTCGAAGACCGCGCCCTCGACGCAGCCGCCGGACACACTGCCCACGACTTCGTCGCCGGGGCCCACGGCCATGGCCGCGCCGGGGTCGCGCGGCGTGCTGCGGCTGACACCGACGACCGTGGCGAGCCCGAAGGGGGACCCCGCGGCGTACCACCGGTCGAGCGCCGGGAGGATCTCACGCATCGCCCGCTCCTCTTGCTCGGATTTCCCCTGGACGAGCGGTGTCACTGTAGGACGGCCGACGGGCCGGGGCGAGTGCAACGGCAGGCATTTGTTGAGCGTTAATCCATTGCGGCCGTGGCCGGCGGGCTGCTGCACTGCTCGGGACGAGTTCACCGGGATCAAGGAGCGGCAATGCGCACTTCGTTCATGTCCACCCAGGAAGGAATCACTCCCACTTCGAAGGACATGACACCCGGTGCCCATGCTCAACCTGGGAATTCTGGCGCACGTAGACGCCGGTAAGACAAGCCTGACCGAGCGGCTGCTGCACGCCGCCGGAGTCATCGACGAGATCGGCAGCGTCGATGAGGGAAGCACCCGGACCGACACCCTCGCGCTGGAACGGCGACGGGGTATCACGATCAAGTCCGCCGTGGTCTCCTTCACGGTCGACGACGTCACCGTCAACCTGATCGACACCCCCGGACACCCGGACTTCATCGCCGAGGTGGAGCGGGTACTGAGCGTCCTCGACGGCGCCGTACTCGTCGTCTCGGCCGTGGAGGGCGTACAGGCGCAGACCCGTGTGCTGATGAGGACGCTTCAGCGGCTGCGGATCCCCACGATCGTCCTCGTGAACAAGATCGACCGCGGTGGAGCGCGGTACGAGCACGTCCTGGAGCAGATCTCCGCGCGGCTCACTCCCGCGATCGTCCCGATGGGCGAAGCCCGTGAACAGGGCACGCGGGACGCCCGGTTCACCCCCTTCACCGAGAACCGGCTCAGGACACCGCTGCTAGACCTGCTCGCCCGACACGACGACGACCTGCTGGCCGCGTACGTCGAGGGCGGGGTGGCCGACGAGCGGCTGCGCGCCGCTCTCGCCCGCCAGACCGGGCAGGCGCTGGTGCACCCGGTCTACCTCGGCTCGGCCATGACGGGCGCCGGAATCCCCGAACTGGTCGCCGGGATCGCGGAGTTGCTGCCCGTCGGTGCGGGCGACGCGGACGGCCCGGTGTCGGGCACCGTCTTCAAGGTCGAGCGCGGACCCGCGGGGGAGAAGATCGCGTACGTCCGGATGTTCTCCGGCACCCTGCGCACCCGCGACCGGCTGCCCCTTCGCGACGGTGAGGAGGGCAAGGTCACGGCGATCAGCGTCTTCGATCAAGGCTCGGCGGTCCGGGAGGCGTCCGTGTCCGCGGGGCGGATCGGCACGCTCCGGGGCCTGGAGGGCATCAGGATCGGCGACTCCGTCGGCGTACCGCGGAAGCCGTCGGCGCACGAACACCACTTCTCACCACCCACGTTGGAGACGGTGGTCACCCCCTGCCACCCGCGCGACAGGGGAGCCCTGCATCTCGCCCTGACCCGGCTCGCCGAGCAGGACCCGCTGATCGGTCTGCGCCAGGACGAGGTCCGGAAGGAGACGTCCGTGTCGCTCTACGGTGAGGTGCAGAAAGAGGTCATCCAGGCGACGCTGGCCGACGAGTTCGGCATCGACGTCGTCTTCCGCGGGACGACCCCCCTGTGCGTGGAACGGCCGGTCGGCACCGGTGCGGCGGCCGAGTTCAACGGGAAGGCCCCCAATCCCTTCCTCGCGACCGTCGGACTGCGGGTCGATCCGGCACCCGTCGGCTCCGGGGTGGACTTCCGTCTCGAGGTCGAACTCGGCGCCATGCCCTACGCGTTCTTCAAGGCGGTCGAGGACACCGTGCGGGAGACCCTGGGCCAGGGGATCCACGGATGGCAGGTCACCGACTGCACGGTCACCATGACGCGTTCCGGCTACTCACCGAAGCAGAGCCATGCCCATCAGGGCTTCGACAAGAGCATGTCCAGCACGGGTGCCGACTTCCGGGGGGTGACACCGCTCGTGCTGATGAGCGCGCTGCGGGAGGCTGGTACCCAGGTGTACGAGCCGGTGCACCGGTTCCGGCTGGAGGCCCCGGCGGACACCCTGGGCGCCGTGCTGCCGGTGCTCGCGAAGCAGCGGGCGGTCGTTCGGACCACGAGGACGGACGGTCCGACGAGTGTCCTGGAGGGCTGGGTCCCGGTCGCCAGGGTCCACGAACTGGAGCAGTGGCTACCGGGGTTGACGCATGGCGAGGGCGAACTGGAGTGCGCCTTCGACCACTACGCGCCGGTCGTCGGCGGCACGGTACCGGACCGGCCCCGGACCGATCTCAACCCGCTCGACCGCAAGGAGTACCTGCTCAACGTGGCGCGCCGGGTGTGAACCCGGGGCGCGGCGGCCGGTGAGAGGGGTGACACCCCGAGGCGCGGCGAAACAAGAAACTTACTCAGGAGTCAGGGGTGTTGACGGTCCGCCGCGCGCCCGCGACTGTAATGGACATGTCGAAGTTACGTGCGCGTCTGCTCGGCGTCCTCGTGCTCCTCACCGGCTTCGTCACGGCGGCGGGCGTCCAGCCCGCCGCCGCGGCCCCTCTCCCCGCCTCCCTCTGGTTCGACGCGTCGGCGGCCGCCGCCCTCACCGTCGAGGACGGCCGCTTCACCGACGGGCTCGGCCGCGAGGTCGTGCTGCGCGGCTACAACGTCTCCGGCGAGACGAAACTGGACGAGAACGGCGGACTGCCCTTCGCCTCGGTCGCCGACGCCAGGAAGTCCGCGACGGCGCTGCGTGCGCTCGGCGGCGGCAACTCCGTCCGCTTCCTGCTCTCCTGGGCCCGGGCCGAACCCGTACGCGGCCAGGTCGACACCGCCTACCTGGCGGCGGCCACCGCCCAGCTCGGCGCCTTTCTCGACGCCGGAATCCGCGTCTACCCCGACTTCCACCAGGACCTCTACTCCCGCCACCTCTTCAACACGGGCAGCTGGTACACCGGTGACGGCGCCCCCAAGTGGGCCGTGGACGCCGGTGACTACCCTCAGGAGTCCTGCGGGATCTGCCTCTTCTGGGGGCAGAACATCACCCAGAACGAGGCCGTCAAGCAGGCGTCCCACGACTTCTGGCACAACGCCCACGGACTCCAGGACGCCTTCCTCGCCACCGCGCAGGCGACCATGACCTACATCAGACAGCACCTCACCACCGAGCAGTTCGCGGGAGTCGCCGGCTTCGACCCGTACAACGAACCGCACGCCGGCAGCTACGACTCCGGTCAGACCAGCCGCACCTGGGAACGCGACGTGCTCTGGCCCTTCCACGTGCAATTCCGGGCCCGCATGGACGCGGCCGGCTGGCAGGCCAAGCCCGCCTTCGTCGAGCCGAACCTCTTCTGGAACGCCAACATCGACTTCCAGAAGCAGGAGGGCGGACTCCTGGACGTGGGCACGCTGGGCTCGCGCTATGTCTTCAACACCCACTTCTACGACCAGAAGGCGATCTCGGGCGTGTTCATGTGGGGCAAGGCGGCGGACGGCCAGTACGTCACCGACTTCGGGAAGGTCCGCGACCGCGCCTCGGCCACCGGGACGACGGCAGTCGTCAGCGAGTTCGGCCATCCCCTGACCGGCTCGGTCTCCGACAAGGCGCCGACCGTCCTGAAGGCGATGTACCAGGCCCTCGACTCCCGGCTGGCGGGCTCCACCTGGTGGTCGAACCCGGCCGCCTCCGGCCCGGTGCTCTCCGGCAGCCAGTGGCAGTGGGACATCTACAACGGCCGCCACCACGAGCTCATGAACGGCAACCCGGACAAGCTACGGACGACCGGCGACGCCTGGAACGACGAGGACCTCTCCGCCGTACGCCTCGACGACTCGGGCACCGCCGTACTGCGCCAGGACGCCCGCCTCCTGGACCGGGTCTACCCGGGCGCCACCGCGGGCACGGCGGTCGCCTTCACCTACGAGGACCGCTCCCGCGACGGCTCCACGACCCTGACCTGGAACCCGGTCCCGAGCACTCTGCCGAGCGTTTCCCAGCTCGTCGGGTCGGGCCAGTACAGCCTGCTGGTCTGGCGTTCCGACGGCACGAGCACCCCCACGGAACTCCATCTCCCGGCGTCCTTCCCCACCTCGTCCACCACCGTCGTCTCCGACCTCGGCACGACGGCCGCCCCGCCCTCGTACACCCGGACGACGCCGATCGCCGTCGCCCCCGAACCGGGCGGCACCGGAAGCCGCCGCCTCCTGCTCACCGCCGCCCCCGGCACGGCCGCCCCGCACTACGCACTGGTCACCAACGGCGCGACCGCCCCGTCCACCGCCCTCCTCGCCGCGGCCCGAACCGAACTGGCGTCCTGGGCAGCGGCGAAGTTCGCCTAGCCGACGGATCCGGCCGGTTCACCTTCCCTGACCGGGGTGAACCGGCCGGGAGGCCACATGGCCCGCCCGCCACCGACCGGGCACGGAACGCGTACACCCGCGCGATGCCGTGGCGGCGACCACCGGTCACGGACAGGCTCGGCCCGCGCGCACAGACCTCGCCAAGGTCCGGCACAGGAAACCCCCAGTGAGCTCCGGCAGGGTCGGGGCATGCCTGGCACATTCGACAGCCGCGGCGGCCCGATCCGCGTGCTGATCGTCGACGACGAGCCCGGCCTCGTCGAGACGTTGACCGTCGCCGTCACCGAAGCCGGCTGGCGGCCCTACCCGGCGGCGGACGGGGAGAGCGCGCTGCGGGCCGCGCGCGGCTGCGCCCCGCACGTCGTCGTCCTGGACGGGATGCTGCCCGGCCTCGACGGGGTGCAGGTGCTCAAGCGGCTGCGGTACGAGAATCCGCGGCTGCCCGTTCTCATGCTGACCGCGCGGGACGCACTGGAACACCGCATCGAGGGACTCTCGGCGGGCGCCGACGACTACGTCACCAAGCCCTTCTCGCTGGAGGAGGTCGTGCTGCGCCTGCGCGCCCTGCTGCGGCGCGCAGGCGTCGAGGACGCGAGGGCCGACGAGTCCGTCCTGACTCTCGGAGACCTCGTCCTGGCGGAGAAGACCCGTCAGGCGCACCGCGACGGAACCCCCATCGAGCTCACCGCCAAGGAGTTCGACCTGCTGTGGCTGCTGATGACCCACCCGCGCCAGGTGCTCAGCAAGACCCAGATCCTGGACCACGTCTGGAGCAGCTCCTTCGACGCGAGCGGAAACCTCGTGGAGGCCTACATCTCCAACCTCCGCAAGAAGATCGACAAGGGACGGACCCCGATGATCCGCACGCTGCGCCGGATGGGATACACCATCAGACCGGCGGAGGACTCCCGATGACGATCCGGTTGCGGAGCCGCTCTCTGCGCACCCGGCTGCTCATCTTCTTCAGCCTCACCCTCGTCGCCGTGAGCGCCGCGATGGTCCTCACCACCATCTACGCCCAACGCGCCTATCTGCTGGGAAACCTGGACCAGCGCGTCAGCGACGCCGCCGAGCGCAGTCAGGGCGGACTCCAGCGCCGCACGGGATCGGCCACGGACCTGGGCTTCCTCAACGAGCGCGGGCAGCCCGCGGGCACGATCGCCGCCCGGCTGGACACCGAGGGGAACATCGTCGCCGCCGAGGTCGTCGCCCGGAACGCCGTACCGCAGCCACTCACGGCAGCCCAGCTCGCCGCCCTCGACGGCATCGCGGCCGACAGTTCCCCGCACACTCGGACCGTCCCGGGCCTGGGCACCTATCGGATCACCTCCGTCAGAGGTGACGGAACCCCCGTCCTGGTGGGTCTGCCCATGGACGACGTACAGAACATGATCAGCGACCTGGTCGCGGTCGAGGCCGCGGTGGCGGCGCTCGGGCTCACCGTCGCCGGATGCGTCTGCGCCGTCGTCATCCGCCGCCAACTCCGGCCGCTGGCAAGGGTGGCGGCCACCGCCGTCGACGTCTCCCACGCCCCGCTGAGCCATGGCGAGGTCACGGGGCTGACGCGAGTGCCCCAGGGGGACACCGACCCCGGGACGGAAGCCGGACAGGTGGGCGCGGCGCTCAACCGCATGATCGACCACGTCGAGTCCTCGCTCGCCGAACGCCAGCGCACCGAGGAACGCATGCGCCGCTTCCTCTCCGACGCCAGCCACGAGTTGCGCACCCCACTCGCCTCCATCGTCAGCTACGCCGAACTGATGGACCGTGGCACCGACAGGATCGAACCTCGGCTCGCCTGGCGCAGGGTCTCCGCGGAGTCCGTCCGCATGACCGGTCTGGTGGAGGATCTGCTGCTGCTCGCCCGGCTCGACGAGAGGCGCCCGTTGAAGCGTGCCGAGGTGGACCTCACGGCCTTGGTCGCGGAAGCGGTGTGGGACGCGCGGGCCGCCGGGCCCGAACACCACTGGCGGCTCGCCCTGTTGCTCGACGCCTCGGCGGAGGTGACCGGCGACGCGGCCCGGCTGCACCAGGTCGTGGCCAACCTGCTGGCCAACGCCCGTGCCCACACACCGCCCGGCACCACGGTCACCACCACCGTCGAGGCGACGCAGCAGGCCTGCTTCATCAGAGTGGCCGACGACGGCCCCGGCATCGCACCCGAGCTGCTCCCCGCCGTCTTCGAGCGCTTCACCCGCGCCGACAACTCCCGCTCCCGTACCGAGGAGGACGGCGGAACCGGCCTGGGACTGGCCATCACCACCGCGATCACAGCGGCGCACGGCGGCCGTGTCGGCGTCGAGAGCCGCCCCGGCCGTACGGTCTTCACGGTCGAACTGCCTCCGGCGCACACCGCCGAACTCCCGTCGCCGTAGGGAAACTGACGCCCCGGACGACATCGGGGCGGAGTCACTCGCAGGGCCGGCGAGCTCCCGGCTGATTCCTGTACGCCCAGGTCGTTCCCGGCTTCCAGGGCGGCCGGGCCGGCGCTTTCCCCGTCCCGGGAGCCTCGGTTCAGTTTCGCATCAGGTTGCTCCGCCAGAGTCGTCCGTGCCAGGCCGTCCGACGTGGACGCGCCGACGACGAAGGGAGCCAGCGACGATGACCGAGCTCGAAACCGGCGATCAGACAGCCCGGGAGCCGCAGTCCGAGGCCGCCCACCGTGCTCACGCGAGCCGCCGTAACTTCATGCGGAAGGTCTTCTTCGCCGGCGGTGCGACGGCGGTGGCGACCATGGGCGGCGTCGGCGCCTGGTCCGCGCTCGCCGACGAGAGCACCGGCACCGCCGACGCGACCGCTTCGGCGGTGCCGAGCGGGGCGCCCAGCGGCGGTCCAGGCGGCGGCACCGGAGGTCCCGGAAACCAGACGATCACCGAGGACTTCTTCGGCCTGACGACCGACGGCAACCGGATCGACGACCTCTACACGATCCACTCCACCGGCGTCGCGACCGCGCCCGTGATCGCCGCCGCGAAGGCCTTCCTCGCCGGGCTGACCGACACCCAGAGGACCGCGACCCAGTTCACCGTCCACTCCACCGAGTGGCGGCTGTGGAGCAACGTCGACGCCTACGAGCGGCAGGGCGTCACACTCGCCGACATGACGGACACTCAGAAGGCGCTGGGTACTGCCCTGTTGAAGTCGGCGCTCAGCGCGGACGGTCTGGAGACCACCGAGAAGATCCGCAGGATCAACCAGGCGGCCGGGGAGGCGATCGACAACACCGCCTCGTTCAACGAGGACGCCTACTACTGGACCCTGATGGGCACGCCGTCCGCCACCGAGCCCTGGGGCTTTCAGTTCGACGGCCACCACCTGGTCGTCAACTACTTCGTCCTCGGTGACCAGGTCGTGATGAGCCCCTGTTTCTGGGGCTCCGAGCCGACCTCCATGGAGATCGACGGCGAGACCGTGACCGTCTGCCACGAGGAGGTCGTGGCGGGCCTCGCCTTCATCAACTCCCTCACCGCCGCCCAGCGGAGCGTCGCGATCGAGTCCACGACGAAGTCGAACGAGTCGATGAAGGCGGGTGCCTTCTCCGACAACTCGGTCCAGGCGTACACGGGCCTGCGCGGGAACAGGCTCACCGCCCTCCAGAAGAAGAAGCTGCTCGGCATCGTCGAGGCCTTCGTGAGCCGAGCGAAGGCCGACGTCGCGCAGGTGCGGATGGCGGAGGTGCGCAAGCACCTCGACGACACCTATGTGACCTGGGCGGGCGGCATCGCCGACGACTCCGCCTTCTACGTCCGCGTGCACAGCCCGGTGGTGTGGGTCGAGGTCGACTGTCAGGCGCCCGGCCCGCTCGCGGGCGCGTACGGCGCGACGCAGGGCAGTGGCGCGACGCAGAAGCACGTCCACTCCATCATCCGTACGCCCAACGGGAACGACTACGGAAGGGAGCTCCTCCGGCAGCACTACCTGACGTCACCGCACCATCAGTGACGCCGGAACTCCAGGCTGTCGCTGGTCTGCACGATGAGCTGCTGTGCGGTGCCCTAGCGTCACCAGGCGGGCCACAGAACGAACTTACCAGTGAGTAGTAGGGCGGTGATCTCCTCTTTGGTGCCCGTAACACGACAAAATCGTCGGAGTGTGAACGGTCACCGACGACAGAGGAGCGACGTGTGGCGGGCAGGCTCAAACAGTCGACCGGCCGGTACAGGGGCAGGACGGCCGAGGAGCGGCAGGCCGAGCGGCGACGCCGGTTCCTGGACGCCGCGCTCCGGCTGTTCGGCGAGAGCCCGGGTTTCCGGTCCACGACCGTCGCCGCGCTGAGTGAGGCGGCGGGCCTGTCCACCCGCCAGTTCTACGAGGAGTTCCGCACCCTTGAGGACGTCCTGGCCGTCCTGCACCTCCAGGTCAACGACTGGGCCGAGGAGGCCGCTCTCGCCGCCCTCGCCGCCGCCCGGGACCTGCCGCTCCCGGAGCGGGCCGCCGCGATCTTCCACGCCTACTGCGCGAACGTGGCGAGCGATCCGCGGCGGATACGCATCACGTTCGTCGAGGTCATCGGCGTGAGCCCGCGGCTGGAGGAACAACGGCTCGCCCGCCGCGCCCGCTGGGTGTGCCTCCTCTGTGCCGAGGCGGAGGCGGCGGCGGCCCGCGGGGAGGCGGCGAAGCGCGACTACCACATCGCCGCCGTCGGGTTCATCGGCAGCGTGAACGGACTGCTCCACGACTGGAACGCCGGCTGGGTGGAGGCGACTCTCGACGAGGTGGTCGAGGAACTCGTCCGGCAGCTGCTGGGGATCATGCGGCCGGAGGGCTGGCGGGCGGCGGAGGACGACGCGTAGTCCACGACCAGGATCCCGCCCTCGCCCGCCTGAGGGCGTGGGCCACCCTTAAGCGTCACTGACACGGTCGCCCGGTCGCCCGGTCGCCTGGCTCCGCGGCACATACCCGTTCGTCGGCGCGCCCCCGGTGCCGTTCCACCTCGGCGTCGGTCACGCCGTACGACCGGAGCAGCCGGCGAGGGCCTCGGCGCTTCCCGGGGTTCAGCGAGGCCTGACGCGCCGGACTCGGGGAGCGCGGACACGTGTTCCCCGCAGGGCCGAGCGCAGTACGGAGGCGGACATCCGCATTCCCGCCGCGGACAGCGGACGCGGCAGCCGGGACCGGTGCGCCCGGGATCGGCCCCTCGCCGCACTGGCCGAGAAGGTCCAGGTCAGATGTGAGCTGATCCGGATCTCCGGCCGGTGCCCGCCTACTCGTCCCATGCCTGGAGGAGCGTGTGTTCGATGATCTTGCCGTTCCGCAGCGACATCATCGAGTTGGCCAGCACCTTCGCGCCGTCCGGGTATTGGCAGGACTCGGTGAAGGCGACATGGTCGCCTTCGACGACGCACTGTTCCAGCTTGTGGGTCATGTCGCGGCTGTAGACGTCGTCGAGCATGTCGGCGATCTCGGCGCGGCCGTGTCTGACCATCGGATGACTGGGCTGGGTGTTGTGGTCGACGACGCGCATCTCCGCGTCGTCGGCGTAGAGCGACAGCAGATCCGCCGCGCTCTGTCCTTCGATGCCCCTGCGTAGCGCTTCGGTGTCGAACGCGGGGCCTGCCGCGGTGCCCATGATGACCTCCTTGGAAGGCCGCGGCCCTGCGAGGAGCGGGCCGCGAAGGGCCTCTTCTACGAGCCTCCTCCGCCGGGGGACTTCCGGCAAACGCGGCCCGGACCTGTGAGCCTCCCGGGTGAGCGGCGGGCGGAGACCGTGACCGCCCGGGGTCCGCGACCGTTGCTGAAAGCATGATCTCAACACGTCGTATCGCCGCCGCCGTTGGTCTCGCCGTCGGCGTCGCGGGCCTTGCCGCGCCGATGGCGAGCGCCGCCGCCCCGGCGCCGAAGCCGCTGAACCCCATGGCCGAGCTCGACAATCTCGCCGTGAGCGAGATTCCCACGGAGTACCAGGCCGTGGTCCCGAAGGTCTCCACCCAGCTGGCCGGGCTCAACCGGCTGAACTCGGGCCTCGACGAGATGCACCAGCTGACCGACCTGCTCGCCCCCGTCACCGGGCTGCTCGACGCGTAGTCCGGCGCCCGACAGGTTCGTCCGCCCCCGGCACCTCGGTGCCGGGGGCGGACGTGTCTGCCCTTGACTTTCGCAGGGCCTGGCCGGAACATCCTGGTTGAACGGTGAATTAAGTTTCACCACGCGAACAAACCTTGCAGTCGTCCGCCCCCTACTGATGTCCTGAAGGACTGCGTACCGTCGTCGCTACGTACCGAAGGAAGCCGTGCCATGGCCATCACCCGTGAACTGTTCATCGGCGGCAAGGACGTGCCCGCCGCCTCGGGCCGCACCGCCGAGGACATCAACCCCTACACCGGCGAGGTGTACGCCACCGTCGCCGCGGCCGGCCCCGAGGACGTCGCCCGCGCCGTGGACGCCGCCGACGCGGCCTTCGCCGACTGGGCCGCGCTCGCTCCCTTCGCCCGCCGGGTGATCTTCCTCAGGGCCGCCGACCTCCTCGACGCCAGGGCGGAACAGGTCGCCGAGCTGATGGCGCACGAGGCGGGCGGCACCCGCCCGTGGGCGTACTTCAACGTGGGTCTCGCCGCGAACATCCTGCGCGAGGCCGCCGCCGCGATCACCTCACCGCGCGGTGAGGTGCTCAGCGCCCAGGAGGCGGGCGCCCTGGGCCTCGCGATCCGCGAACCACTGGGTGTCGTCGCCGCCTTCGCCCCCTGGAACGCGCCCGTCATCCTCGGCGTACGAGCCGTCGCGGCCCCCCTCGCCGCCGGAAACACCGTCGTGGTGAAGCCGAGCGAGGACGCGCCGATCGCCTGTGCGCTGCTGGTCGCCGACGTGCTGCGCGAGGCCGGTCTGCCGGACGGTGTCCTGAACGTGGTCACCAACGCCCGTGAGGACGCCGCCGAGATCGCCGAGGCCCTCATCGCCGACCCGCGCGTGCGGGCAGTCAACTTCACCGGGTCCACGAACGTCGGCCGGATCATCGGCACGCACGCCGCCAGGCATCTCAAGCCCGCCGTCCTGGAGTTGGGCGGCAAGAACGCGGTCCTGGTGCTCGACGACGCCGACGTGGACTACGCGGTCGACGCCGTCACCTTCGGCGTGTTCATGAACTCCGGTCAGATCTGCATGTCTGGCGACCGGATCCTCGTACACGAGTCCCTCGGCGAGGAGTTCACGCGGAAGTTCGCGGCGAAGGTCGCCACGCTCCAGGCCGGGGACCCGGCGCACCCGCACACCGTGGTCGGTCCGCTGGTCGCCGCCTCCGCCGCCCGGCGCGTCGCCGCGCTCGTCGAGGACGCGGTGGCCAAGGGCGCCTCGGTCGTCACCGGAGGCGGGCAACCCGAGGGCGCGGTGCACCCGGCGACCGTCCTCACCGGTGTCCCGAAGGACGCGGAGATCTACTACGCGGAGGCCTTCGGCCCGGTCTGCGTGATCGAGACCTTCGCCGACGACAGCACGGCCGTAGCCATCGCCAACGACACCGACAACGGCCTGACCTGCGGGGTCATCACCGAGAACGCCACGCACGGGCTGGCCGTCGCCCGCCGGATCCGCACCGGCATCGTGCACATCAACGACCAGTCCGTCGCCGACGAGCCGCAGGCGCCGTTCGGCGGCGTCAAGGCCTCCGGCTACGGACGGTTCGGTGGCCGCTGGGGACTGGAGGCGTTCTCCAACACGCGCTGGGTGACCATCGCCACCCAGCAGGCGCACTTTCCGTTCTGACGACCCGGCGTGCGGGAACCCCCCGGCGGATACGCCGGGGGGCGGGCGGGCAGGTCAGCCGGCGGTTGCGAGGAACTGCGTGGCCGCCAGTTCCGCGTACAGCGGGTCCCCGGCCACGAGTTCGCGGTGGGTGCCCACCGCGCGGACACGGCCCGCGTCGATGACGACGATCCGGTCGGCCATCGTGACCGTGGACAGCCGGTGCGCGACCACGAACACCGTCGTCGTACGGGCGACGTCGGCGACCGTGTCGCGCAGCGCGGCCTCGTTCACCGCGTCGAGCTGCGAGGTCGCCTCGTCCAGGAGCAGCAGCCGGGGGTGGCGCAGCAGGGCGCGAGCGATGGCGACGCGCTGACGCTCGCCGCCGGACAGCTTGGTGCCGCGATGCCCGACCAGTGTGTCCAGACCGTGCGGCAGTCGGGCGACGAGTCCGTCGAGGCGGGTCGTCTTCAGCACGCGGGTGACCTCGGCCTCGTCGGCGTCCGGATTGCCCAGCAGCAGGTTGTCGAGGAGCGAACCCGACAGGACGGGCGCGTCCTGCTCGACGTAACCGATCGAGGAGCGGAGCTGGGAGAGATCCCAGTCCTCCAGGCGGCGGCCGTCGAACGTGATGACGCCCGACTCGGCGTCGTAGAACCGCTCGATGAGAGAGAAGACGGTCGTCTTGCCGGCGCCGGAGGGCCCGACGAACGCCGTCATGCCACGGGCCGGGACGGCGAACGTCACCCCGTGGTGGACGTACGGCAGATCGTCGGCGTACCGGAAGCGCACGTCGTCGAAGGTGACCGCGGCGGGCTCCGCGCTGGAGGCCGGCAGCGGGGTGGGCGCCGTGGCGGGCTCGGCGGGGAGTTCCAGGGCCTCCTGGATACGGGCGAGGGCGGCGGCACCGGTCTGGTACTGCGTGATCGCGCCGACGACCTGCTGGATGGGCGACATCAGATAGAAGACGTAGAGAAGGAACGCGACGAGGGTACCGACGTCGATGGCGCCGGTCGCGACGCGCGCGCCGCCCACCGCGAGGACCGTGATGAACGCGATCTGCATCGCGAGACCGGCCGTGTTGCCCGCGGCGGCCGACCACTTGGCGGCGTGCACGCTCTGCCGCCACGACTCCTCCGCGGCCGCGTGGATGGCCTGCTCCTCGCGGTGCTCGGCGCCGGACGCCTTGATGGTGCGCAGCGCGCCGAGGATCCGTTCGAGCGAGGCGCCCATCACGCCGACGGCGTCCTGCGCCCGCTTGCTGGCCCGGTTGATGCGCGGCACGATCACGCCGAGGACGGTGCCCGCGCACAGGATCACCAGCAGGGTGACGCCCAGCAGCGCGGGATCGACCAGGCCCATCATCACCACCGTCGCGACGAGGGTGAGGCCGCCGGTGCCGAAGCCCACCAGCGAATCGGTCGTGACCTCGCGCAGCAGCGTCGTGTCGGACGTGATCCGGGACATCAGGTCACCCGGCTCGCTGCGGTCCACCGCCGGTATGCGCAGCCGCAGCAGATACGACGACAGGGCGCGCCGCGCGCCGAGCACCACCGACTCGGCGGTGCGCCGCAGCACGTACGAACCCGACGCGCCCACCGCCGCGTTGGTCACCACCAGCGCCGCCATGCCGAACAGCGCCGCCGCTATGGGCCGGTCGTGCGACAGATCGTCGATGAGCCCCCGCGCCACCAGCGGAAGCACCAGCCCGGTGGCCCCGGTCGTCAGGGCCAGCAGCCCGCCTGCCAACAGCGCCCAACGATGCGGTCGTACGTACCCGAACAACAGGCGCCACGCGGGTGCCTCGGGCTTGGCTGCGGTGATGCTCACGGCGCTCCTTGTGAGGGGTCTGTGCGGTGAGTTCAGGCTACGTCGGTGAGGGGGGTGGACGTCACGCGCGGCGTCCTTCCGACTACAGCGAATCAGGCCACGGACCACTCGCGGCCGGGAGGAGCCGCAGACGAGGACACGACCACCGGGGGCGGGCCGGCGCGGCCGGCGCACCGCCGTCCCTCGTCACAGCGCACCACCTGGCCTTCCACCGGCCGTTCACGCCGTAGGGTCGGTTGTCGGAACGTCGACTTACGGAAGGCTGATCAACATGGCGCAGGAAGTACGGGGCGTGATCGCACCGGGCAAGAACGAGCCGGTGCGCGTCGAGACCATCGTCGTGCCGGATCCGGGGCCTGGAGAGGCCGTCGTGAAGATCCAGGCCTGCGGGGTCTGTCACACCGACCTGCACTACAAACAGGGCGGCATCAGCGACGACTTCCCCTTCCTGCTCGGTCACGAGGCGGCGGGCGTGGTCGAGTCCGTCGGCGCCGGCGTCACGGACGTCGAGCCCGGCGACTTCGTCGTCCTCAACTGGCGCGCGGTGTGCGGGAACTGCCGGGCCTGTCTGCGCGGCCGGCCCTGGTACTGCTTCGACACGCACAACGCCAAGCAGAAGATGACCCTGACCGACGGCACCGAGCTGTCCCCGGCGCTCGGCATCGGCGCCTTCGCCGAGAAGACCCTGGTGGCCGCCGGACAGTGCACCAAGGTCGACCCGAAGGTCTCCCCGGCGGTCGCCGGACTCCTCGGCTGCGGTGTCATGGCGGGCATCGGCGCCGCGATCAACACCGGGAACGTCGGCCGGGGCGACTCCGTCGCCGTCATCGGCTGCGGTGGGGTGGGCAACGCGGCGATCGCCGGGTCCCGTCTCGCAGGCGCGGCGAGGATCATCGCCGTCGACATCGACGACCGGAAGCTGACGACCGCGTCGAAGCTCGGCGCCACGCACACCGTCAACTCCGCGCAGACCGACGCCGTCGAGGCGATCCGTGAGCTGACCGGCGGCTTCGGCGCCGACGTCGTCATCGAGGCGGTGGGCCGCCCCGAGACGTACAAGCAGGCCTTCTACGCCCGTGACCTCGCGGGCACGGTCGTCCTCGTCGGCGTACCGACACCGGAGATGAAGCTGGAGCTGCCGCTGCTCGACGTCTTCGGACGCGGCGGAGCCCTCAAGTCGTCCTGGTACGGCGACTGCCTGCCCTCCCGCGACTTCCCGATGCTGATCGACCTGCACCTCCAGGGCCGACTGGACCTGGACGCGTTCGTCACCGAGACGATCGCCCTGGACGCCGTGGAACCCGCCTTCGAGCGGATGCACCACGGCGACGTGCTGCGTTCCGTGGTGGTGCTGTGATGAGCACGCGCATCGAACACCTCGTCACCTCCGGCACGTTCTCGCTGGACGGCGGCACGTGGGACGTCGACAACAACGTGTGGATCGTCGGGAACGACCACGAGGCGATCGTCATCGACGCCGCCCATGACGCCGACGCCATCGCCGAGGCGGTCGGCGACCGTCGGCTGCTGGCCATCGTGTGCACCCACGCCCACGACGACCACATCGACGCCGCTCCCGCCCTCGCCGAGCGCACCGGAGCCACCATCTGGCTGCACCCCGACGACCTGCCGCTGTGGAAGCTCACCCACCCGGACCGTCTCCCCGACGCCTGGCTCCACGACGGCCAGGTGATCGAGGCCGCGGGCACCGACCTGACCGTCCTGCACACGCCGGGGCACGCCCCCGGCGCGGTCTGCCTCTACGACCCGGGCCTGGGCGCCGTGTTCACCGGTGACACGCTCTTCCAGGGCGGGCCGGGCGCCACGGGGCGCTCCTACTCCCACTTCCCGACGATCGTCGACTCGATCCGGGACCGGCTGCTCACGCTTCCGGCCGACACCGTCGTGCGTACCGGGCACGGCGACTCGACCACCATCGGCGCCGAGGCACCCCACCTGGAGGAGTGGATCACCCGGGGTCACTGACCCCGGCAGGGCGCCGACGGCGGTCGACCCGGATGCGCCGAAGACCGGACGCGCCGAACACCGGACGCGCCGAAGAAATGACGACAGAAGATGTCCGGCTTCCGAGGGACCCTCGTGGGGAAGCACGCGTGAAGGCATCGCGTGAGCTCCACGAACACGGAGGTCGGACATGTCGCAGCCGCAACGGAACACGCTGGAAGGCAAGGTCGCACTCGTCGCCGGGGCGACCAGGGGCGCAGGCCGCGGGATCGCCGTGGAACTCGGCGCGGCGGGCGCCACCGTCTACGTGACCGGCCGCAGCACCCGCGCCAAGCGATCGGAGTACGACCGCCCCGAGACCGTCGAGGACACCGCGGACCTGGTCACGGCGGCGGGAGGCCGCGGTGTCGCCGTCCCCACCGACCACCTCGTCCCCTCCGAGGTCGAAGCCCTCGTCGCCCGCATCGCCCGCGAACAGGGCCGCCTCGACGTCCTCGTCAACGACATCTGGGGCGGCGAAACCCTCTTCGAGTGGGACTCCCCGGTCTGGGAGCACGACCTCGACAAGGGCCTGCGACTGCTGCGCCTCGCCGTCGAGACACACGCGATCACCAGCCACCACGCGCTCCCGCTGCTCCTGCGCAACCCCGGCGGACTGGTCGTCGAGATGACCGACGGCACCGCCGAGTACAACCGGGACACCTACCGCGTCTCGTTCTTCTACGACCTCGCCAAGTCCTCCGTCCTGCGCATGGCGTTCGCGCTGGGCCACGAACTGGGCCCGCGAGGAGCCACCGCCGTCGCACTCACCCCCGGCTGGTTGCGCTCGGAGATGATGCTCGACAACTTCGGTGTGACCGAGGAGAACTGGCGCGACGCCCTGGAGCGCGTCCCCCACTTCGGCATCTCCGAGACACCCTTCTACGTGGGCCGCGCCGTCGCCGCGCTGGCCGCCGACCCGGACGTCGCCCGCTGGAACGGCGACTCGCTCTCCAGCGGGCGACTGGCCCAGGTCTACGGCTTCACCGACCGCGACGGCAGCCGTCCGGACGCCTGGCGCTACATGGTCGAGGTCCAGGACGTGGGCGGGGCGGCGGACGCGACGGGGTACCGCTGAACTCAGGTGAGGGTGTGCGGCTGCCAACGGGCCGGGTGGCCCGGCGGCAGCGCCAGGTCGCTCCGGACCGCCGCGTAGTAGGCCTCGCGACAGGCGCGCTGCCGTTCGAGCAACGCCTGCCACACCGGGGTCGAGTGGGTCCCCTCCTGCGGGAAGTGCTCCATCTCCATGGCCACGACGACCCAGGCGCGGGCCGCCTCCACGACGTCCGGGGCGCCGAGCAGCAGCAGCGCCTCCCAGGCGGGGTCCCGGGCGTCCAGCGCCTCGGCCATCTGGGGCGCCGCCTCCTCGGGGGTCAGCGGGTGCGGATGCGGATCGGCTCCCAGGTGGGACGCGATGCGGTACGTGAGGGTGACGGTCTTCTTCAGACAGCGCGCGTAGTCGGTGTAGACCGTGAGCCGCCGTTCCTCCCAGCGGGCCTCCCGCTCCCGGCCGAAACGGGCACGGTCGCCCCGCACGATCGCCAGGTACGAACCCAGGGCACCGACCACCACGCCGATCAGCGCCGGGAGTTGTTGTATTAACTCGGACATGGACGCACGGTATCTGTCGCCGGGACGATCACGGCACTACCGTCCGTCCCATGACTGCGACACGGCGTTTCGAGGGCTATGGGGTTCTGATCACGGGCGCGGCCCGCGGCATCGGCGCGGCCACCGCCCGCAGGCTGGCCGGGGAAGGTGCCGCCGTGCTCGTCACGGACGTGGACCTCGCCGAGGCGGAGAAGACGGCGGCGGCCATCCGCGAACTCGGCGACCGGGCCGAGGCGTTCACCTGCGACGTGGGGGAGCGGACCTCGGTCGAGGCGGCCGTCGCGCACGCCGTGGCCGCCTTCGGCTCGCTGGACGTACTGGTCAACAACGCGTACGGCTGCACCCCTGACGCCCCGCTCTTCGAGGACGAGTCCGACGAGACCTGGGCCCGAGACCTCGATCTCACCCTGACCGGCGCCTACCGCTGCGCCCGCGCGGCCCTCCCGCACCTGGTGGCCTCGGGCCGCGGAGCCATCGTCAGCGTGGGCTCGGTCAACGGCCTCCAGGACTTCGGCAATCACGCCTACAGCGCGGCCAAGGCGGGGCTGGTGTCACTCACCCGAACCCTGGCCGGGCACGCCGCCCCGCGCGGTGTCCGCGTCAACCTGGTGGCGCCGGGCACGGTCCGCACCACGGCATGGGAGGGCCGCGACACGGATCTCGAACTGGCCGCCGCGCTCTACCCGTTGGGGCGCGTCGGTGAGCCGGAGGACATCGCGGCCGCCGTCGCCTTCCTCGCCTCCCGCGACGCGGCCTGGATCACCGGGACGACCCTGTGCGTGGACGGGGGGCTGCTGGCGGTCAACACCGGTTTTCGGCAGGCGGTACGGCAGCGGGGCGAGGCCTGAGCGCCACGCCCGCGCCTCCTCAGGTGCCGCTGTGGCGCCGCAGCACGTCGAACACCCGGTCCGTGTCGGCCTCGGACGTACGCCAGTTGCTGAACGCCGCTCGCAGGGCGTGTGTCCCGCCGTAGGACGTCGGTGTCACGAAGGCCTCGCCCGAGGCGGCCACCGCGCGGGCGAACTCACGCACCCGCTGCTGGCTCGGATCCCCGGCGAGGGTGAAGCACACGACGTTGAGCCGGACCGGCGCGAGGAGCCTCAACCGCCCCTCCGTCGCGACGCGTTCGCCCAGGCGCCCGGCGAGCGCGACGTTCCGCTCGACGATCTCGCGGTGCCCGTCCCGTCCGTACGCCGTGAGCGCGAACCAGGCCGGCAGGGCGCGCAGCCGACGGGAGTTCTCCGGTGTGAGGTGGAGGAAGTCGGGGTCGCCGGTGGGCATGCCGAGGTACGGCGAGGCGTTGTGGAAGACCCGGACCTGGAGGTCACGGCGCCTGGTGAACTGGACGGCCGCGTCGTAGGGGACGTTCAGCCACTTGTGCAGGTCGACACAGACGGAGTCGGCCGCGTCGAGGCCGTCGACGAGATGCGCGTACGCGGGGGAGAGCGCGGCGAAGCCGCCGAACGCGGCGTCCACGTGCAGCCAGAAGTCGTACCGCTCCTTGAGCGCGGCGACGGCCCGCAGATCGTCGAAGTCGACGGTGTTCACCGTGCCGGCGTTCGCCACCACGATCGCCGGGCGGCCCTCCAGCGACTCCAGGGCCTCGGCGAGCCGCTCGACGTCGACGGCCTCACGGTTCCCGGACAGCACCGGCACCTGGCGCAGCCCGTCCCGCCCGACGCCGAGCACGGACAGCGCCTTGGTGACACTGGAGTGCGGGCTGCCGGACAGCACGTCGACGCGGCCGAGCGCACCGAGCCCCTCCCGCGACACGGACACGCCGAGGCGCTCGCCGAGCCACTCCCGCGCGATGGCGAGACCGACCGTGTTGGAGACGGTCGCCCCGCTCACGAAGGCACCGCTGTGCTCCTCGCCCAGCCCGAACAGCTCACGCAGCCAGCCCACGGTCTCGTGCTCCAGCGCGGCGGCGGAGGAGTCGCCGCCGCCGGACACGTTCTGGTCGTACGTACTGGTCAGCCAGTCCCCGGTGAGCGCGGCCGGTGTCGAGCCGCCGGTGACGAAGCCGAGATAGCGCGGGCCCGCGGAACCCGAGAAGCCGGGGGCCCAGCGCTCGGCGAAGCGGGTCAGCGCGCCCTCGGCGCCGGTTCCGGCGGCGGGCAGGGGCTCGCGGCCGGGCGCCTTTCCGAGGTGGGCCACCGGCCGGTCGGCCAGCCCGCTCACCTCCCGCGCGGCGAAGTCACGGGCGGACTGGAGGAGTTCGGGGAGCCGACCGAGATCATCGGCGAGTGTGCGGTGCATGTCCGCAGCGTAGGGCGGACGCCGTGCGGGTATCCCGGGCCACCTGGGGGAAACTGGACTGGACCCGCCACCGGGAAATGTCACCGTTTCGTCGCAGCCTGACCGGCGCTACAACGCGTACCCTCCGACGCGGGTCTAGGAGTCGGACCTCGCGAGAGACGCGAGTGGAATGCAAGGGAAAGGTCCGTCATGGGGGATTTGAGCAGGCGTGGAGCTGTCGCGCTCGGCATCACCGGACTGGTCGTGCCGCTGACACTCGCGCTGGGGGCGGCTCCCGCGCAGGCCGCGAGCTGTACGACACAGGCCGGGCCGTACCAGAAGAAGGTGGAGAAGTTCCTCGGCCGTCCGGTCGACGGACGGCAGTCCACGGCCGACTGCAAGGCGATCCAGGCCTTCCAGAACAAGCACGGCATCACCCCGAACATCGGGTACGCGGGCCCCGTCACCTGGGGCGTGATGGACCTGATGAACAAGCAGAAGGCCGTCGGCAACAACCCGAACAAGGACCGCAAGTGCCCGGTCAACAAGGGCCGCATCGCCTGCGTCAACCTCAGCCTCCAGATCAGCTGGATCCAGGACGGCAGCAGGCTCGTCTACGGTCCGGTGCCGGTCCGCACGGGCCGCAACGGCTACGAGACCCGCACCGGCCTGAAGAAGGTCTACTGGCGTGACATCGACCACGTGTCGAGCATCTACGACGTGCCGATGCCCTACAGCCAGTTCTTCGACGGCGGCCAGGCCTTCCACTCGGTCGGCCTGAGCATGTGGAACCCGCCCGGCTCGCACGGCTGCGTCAACATGACCAAGACCACCGCCAAGAAGTACTGGTCGCTCCTCAGGAACGGCGACGACGTCTTCGTCTACGGCCGCAAGCCGGGCACCTGACGGCACCCGGCCGGGCTCGGACACGGACACGGCTAGGGCTACGGCCACAGGCCCTGGGTCACGCGGGAGCGTCGCCGAAGTCCGGAATATCCAGCCTGGCCCCACCCTGCCGCGCCGACTCGTGCGCGACGATGCCCGGCAGGGTGTAGCGGGCGGCGGTCCACGCGTCCACCGAGGGCAGGGTCCGGGTGTTCACCGCGGTCACGAAGTCGTCCACCAGGAAGTGGTGGCTGCCTTCGTGACCGTTGTGCAGGTGGTCGAACTCCCGGGGCAGCCGCGCCCGGTCGTGCACGGGCGCCGATCCCGAGGTGAAGGCGGCCCGCAGCGCGGGAGCGACGTGCTGGAGCGAGGGATCGTCGGGAGCCAGTGTCGGCTTGGGCTCCAGGAGCTCACTGATGTCCAGTACGCCCTTCTTGTCCTGCCACAGTGCCACCGTGGCGAGCTGCTCCATGCTCGCCTCCGTGCCGAAGAACCGGAAACGTGACTCCCTGATGTGCGAGGGGTAGCCGACCCGCCGGAACTCGTTCGTACGGAACGAGCCGCCGCCCGCGACCTCGAACAGGGCGGTCGCGTTGGAGAAGTCGTTCCCGAACTGGCTGATCTCCTGGTCGAACACGCCGTCGCCGCGTTCGTCGCGTACCCCCAGCGCGGACACGCTCACGGCGTGCGTCCGCCACGCTCCGAGCACCCCGCCCACCGAGTGCGTCGGGTAGAGGAGCGGGGGATAGCTGGCGGTCGCCTTCCAGTTCTCGCCGCCGCTGTACCGGTAGGCGTCGTAGAACCCGAGATCCATGTCATGGACGTAGTCGCCCTCGGCGTAGAAGATCCGGCCGAAGGCGCCGTCGGCGATCCGGTCGCGGGCGTGGACGGTGGCCGGGTTGTACTGGCTGGTCTCGCCCATCATGTACGTCAGTCCGGTCGCCCGTACCGCGTCGATGATCGCCGCGATCTCCTCCTTGGTGATCGCCATGGGCACCGCCGAGTACACGTGCTTGCCGGCGTTCAGCCCCTGGAGCACCAGCGGCCCGTGGGTCCAGCGCTGGGTGAAGACGGCGACGGCGTCCACCGCCGCCGACTCCAGCATCGCCTCGTACGAGGGGAAGGTGCCGGACAGCCGTTCGTCGGCCGCCAGTCGCTCCGCCCGTTCGGGCAGCAGGTCGGTCACGTACACGTCGCCCACGCCGGGATGGGCGTGGAACAGCTTGGCGAACTGGCCCGAGAACTGCCCGGCTCCGACGATGCCGAGGGAGAACGTCATGCGGGTGACACCCTTCACTGGTCGCTTGCTCGACGGCTTCACTGGCCGAGAACGAGATTGATCAGGACTCATCCCGGGCTACTTACTTTTGGCTCGGAAGAATCCTGGCGTCAAGACATCCGCACAGTTCTTTGCCGGACCAAGAGTGGCGGTTTATCGTGTCGCCATTACTTCCAGGGCGAAAGATATTCGTGGGGAGCCCGACGTCCATGACCGCACCTGCCGACGGTTGGCTGCCGCTGAGCGCGGGCGAACGCGCCGTGGCGATCGAGGTGCTCGTCCACGGTCCGCTGTCCCGCAGCGAGATCGCGCGCCGACTGGACCTCTCGGCGGGCAGCCTCACCCGGCTGACCAAGCCGCTGATCGAGTCGGGCCTGCTGGTCGAGTCGGCGGATTCCGCGCCCGGCAGAACGCGGCAGGGGCGTCCCTCCCAGCCGCTGGACATCGTCGCCGAGTCCCGCTTCTTCGCCGGGTTCAAGATCACCGCGGACCGGGTGTATGGCGTCGTCACCACGCTCAGGAGCGACATCGTCGCCCGGCGCGACCTTCCCCTCGCCACGCACGACCCCGATCTGGTCGCCGACCTCCTGGGGGAGATGACGGACGGGTTCGCCCGCGACTTTCCCGGCCTCGCGGGCATCGGCATCGGTGTCGGCGGCAGCGTGGAGAAGCGGGCCGTCGTCGGCGAGTCGGCCTTCCTCGGCTGGAGCGACGTCCCGTTGGCCGCACTCGTCCAGGAACGCACGTCCCTGCCGGTCGTCGTCGAGAACGACGCCGCCGCCCTGGTCGAGGCGGAGAGCTGGTTCGGCGCGGGGCGCGGCCTCGACCGCTTCGTCGTCCTCACCATCGGCGCCGGGATCGGCTACGGCCTCGTCCTCGGCGGCAAGCGCGTCGCCGGCGCCGAGGACGGCCTTGGCGCCGGCCGCCACTGGCTGGTGAACCCGCAGGGCCCGCTCACGCCCGACGGAGACCGCGGCAGCGCCGTCTCGCTGCTCACCATCCGCAGCATCCGCTACCAGCTCCGTGCCGCCACCGGCCGCGACCTGACGTACGAGGAGATCCTCGCCTCGGCCGCCGCCGGTGAACCCATGGCCGCACGGGTCGTCGGAGAGGCGGCCCGCGCCCTCGGCACCCTGGTGGCGCAGATCGCCAACTTCGCCATGCCGCAGAAGATCCTTCTCGCCGGGGAGGGTGTCGGGCTCGTCGACGTGGCGGGCCCGCTGGTCGAGGAGACGGTGCTCGCGGGCCGTCACCCGCGGGCCGATCCGGTGGACCTGGAGACGAAGGTGTCCGACTTCCACGACTGGGCGCGCGGAGCCGCGGTGTTGGCGATCCAGGTACTGGTCCTGGGGTTGACCGAGGCGTGAGTGATGAGCTTCACGGTCCGTAATGTCGCCCGACGTACCTTTACTCACATCGCCTTCACGCCAAGGTCCGTATGCTTCACACCATGTCCACCACTCCTGAAACCGCCTCCGAGCGGTCCGCCGCCGAGGTCAACGAGGAGATCCGAGCCCTCTGGTTCCGGACCGGTGGGACGCTGAGCATGGACGAACGGCGTGAGTACCAGCGGCTCGTGCTGGAGTGGGCCGAGGCCGCCCCGCACACGCCCATCCAGGCCGCCTGACCAGCCGGACCCCGGCTTCTTCTCCCGGCGCCCGCCCGCTGTGTGACCCGGGTCTCATCCCCAACTCTGCGAGTACTGCTGCCGATAGCGGCTGCGGTCCTGCTCCGAGCGGATGTACCGGGTCGCCACCAGCGCGATGAGGCTTCCCGCGATGACCAGCAGCCCGGGGCCGATGTTCCTGGGATCCGTGAGGCGTGTGATGAGTGTCTCGGCGGCGTCGGCGCCGACCGACTCCAGGGAACCCGGCGCGGCGGAGCCCGGCGCGACGGCCGCTCCCTGCGAGGCCGCGGCGGACGGCGCCGTGGATGCTCCCGCCGTGGGACCGCCGGACGCCTGCGGCTGTCCCACCATGGTCACCCCGAGCTCCGACAGCGCCGTGGTGACCGGCTGGAAGAACGTCGTACCGCCCGTGGAGCAGTCGCCGTTGCCGCCCGACGTCACGCCGAGCGCGATGCCCTCGGAGAACAACGGGCCGCCGCTGTCGCCCGGTTCGGCGCACACGGTGGTCTCCACGAGCCCCGAGACAGTGCCCTCCGGGTAGTTCACCGTCGCGTTGAGCGCCGTGACCTGGCCGTCGCGGAGCCCGCTGGTGCTGCCGCTGCGGAAGACCCGCTGGCCCACGGTCGGATCGGCGATGCCGGTGATCCGCACACCCTGGCCGCCGCCGATGGCGACGATGTTCTCCTTGGGAGGTGTCTGTCCGGCGGCGTACTGGATCAGGGAGTAGTCGTCGCCGGGGAACGACGTGGTGATCGTGCGGCCCACCTGCTGGGTGCCCTGGCTGTCGGCGAACCAGAGGGAACCGGCCGGCCCGCAGTGCCCGGCGGTGAGGATGAACTCCCCTTGCGGGCTAGTCACGTTGAAGCCCGCCGAACAGCGTCCGCCGGTCGAGAGCATGGCGTCCGCGCCGTTCAGCCGGGTGGTGAACTCACCCTTGGTCCGCTCCATGCGCACGGAGTCGCCGATACCCTCGGCCAGGGTCGTCATCCGCGACCAGTCGGAGGCGGAGACCGTGCTGTCCGCCCGCACCACGACCTCGTTGTCGGCGTAGTTCACGGCCCACGCGGTGCCCGGCACCCGGGGCGCCGAACTCAGCGTCTGAGTGGCCGACTTGAGGTCCTGCATGCTGTGGTCCACGACCTTGGGGCGGGCGCCCGCCTTCTTCACCTCGGCCGCCGCTCCGGTGTCGGTCACCGCGACCACGGGCCGCCCGTCGGCGGCGATCCAGCTGCCGGCCGTACGGGACGCGCCCAGCGTGGAGACAAGCCGGGACCCACTGTCCGCGGCGGCCTGGGCCGAACTCGCTGTGGCACGCGGGGAGTCGGACGGTTCGCTCGCCATGGCGCGCGACACCATCAGGCCTCCGCAGAGCAGTCCTCCGACGGCGGCTATCCGCGCCCCCCGTTGGACGATCCGTCGTCGTGCGTGCCTCATCCATGGGCTCCCGAAGCCGAACACCACCGGCGTCAACCACCGCCGGGGGCTCCGGTCGAGAGCCCTCCCTTCATACGTGCGCCCGCGTCCGCGCGTTCACGGTGGGGCGCCGCCGTGATGATCCCCCGTCAGACGCGGGTGCGCGCGGCCACCTCCTCCGGCGTCAGATAGACGTCGGTGTGCTCGAAGTCCCGCAGCGTCCCCTCGCGGTCCGCGAGGAACCCGGTGCGCACGAAGTCGTCGCCCGCGACCGCGTTGAGCAGCCAGTTGGCGCCGGTGCGGAAGCGGGCCGCCCCGGTGCGCAGCGCGAACAGGTGGTAGCCGCGGGCCACGACCTGCGCGGGCACCCCCTTGAGCCCGATGCCGAGCGGCTTGGACACGGCGTCGTGGCCGCCGAGGTCGACGACGAGACCGAGGTCCTTGTGCCGGTACGGCGTGGAGGGCAGCCCGCGCAGCAGCGCCGCCAGGGTCTTCGCCGCGTGCCTGCCCTGCCGGGCGGCGTGCTGGGCGGTCGGCACGCAGTACGAGCCGTCGCCCTTGGCCAGGTCGGGCACCGCGGCCGCGTCGCCCAGCGCGAACACCCCGTCCAGGCCCGGCACCCGGAAGTCCGCCTCGGTGAGGAGCCGGCCGCGTACCGTCTCGGCGCCCAGCGAGTTCACGAGCGGGCTCGCCGCGACACCGGCCGTCCACACCAGGGTCCGCGAGGCCAGCACCCGGCCGTCGGTGAGAGTGATCTTGTCCTCGCCGACGGAGGCGACGGAGGTCCCCAGGGAGATCTGTACGCCACGTTCGCTCAGCATGCGCAGCGCACTCGCGCCCAGCTTGTCGCCGAGCTCCGGCAGCAGCTTGGGCGCGACGTCCACCAGGTGCCACTTGATCAGCGAGGGGTCCAGGCGCGGGTGGTACTGCTTGGCCGCGGCGGTGGTGAGCCGCTGGAGACAGGCTGCCGTCTCGGTCCCCGCGTAGCCGCCGCCGACCACCACGAACTGGAGCCGCGCCGCCCGCTCGTCCTCGTCCGACGTGGCCGCCGCCAGGTCGAGCTGGGCGATCACGTGGTCGCGCAGATAGACCGCCTGGGCCAGCGTCTTCATGCCCCGCGCCTCATCGACCAGGCCGGGGATGTCGAAAGTGCGGGTCACGCTGCCCGGGGTGAGCACCAGATAGTCGTACGACAGGTCGACGACCTCGCCGGTGATCTTGTGCACGACGCACACCTTGGCCGCCGGATCCACGCCGATCACCCCGCCCGGCACCAGCTCGGTGCGGCGCAGGATCCGGCGCAGTGAGGGCGCCACCGACTGCGGGGTGACGACACCCGCGGCGACCTGTGGAAGCAGCGGCAGATAGAGCTGATAGTCGTTCGGACTGACCAGGGTGATCCGGGCGTCGGCCGGGGCGAGCGCGCGTTCCAGCCCCCGCGCGGTCTCGACTCCGGCGAATCCGGCTCCGACGATCACGATCTTCGGTGCGTCCATCCGTGCGGCCTCTCTCGCTGTGGCGGCGCGGCCCGCCGACCGCGAGCCCAGGCTCACACGGGACGCGCGCGCCTGCCACCCCACGACGAAGGCCGTGGATCGCGGCCGGCGACTTGACCACGAGCGTTGTTGACAACGGACAGGCGCAGGCGGGTCTCTCCGGTTCACCGCTGTGGGCGCGACCCATGTCCGATGCCGGCGCCCGTGGTTGCAGGCGGTGGCCGTCCCGCGGTCGTGGCCCTCAGGCGGTCGTGCTCCGCGTCCGGGGTTCTGGCTGGGTGCGCTGGGTGGCTGCGATCGCGCAAGCGACGCGTACGAGGGCGGCGACGGCCGGTGAGCGGGCGTCCTGGGGCCACGCGATGGCCAGCGTGCAGTCCGGCAGGTCGCTGACCGGTCGATAGGCAATCCCCGGGCGCGGGTTGCGTCGGGCGACCGAGACAGGTGCGAAGAACACGATGGTGCCCGTTTCGACGAGGCTGAAGATCTCCGACAGGTTGGAGGCCGACCGTGTCGCCCCTGGCCTGCGCGGCGCTGCCCGGCCCTGGTCGGCAGGTGCGCCGCTGGGGAGGTGCCGGCCGGCCAGGTCGGCCAGGCACAGCTGGGTCCTGGCGGCCAGCGGATCGGTCGCGGCCATGGCGACCAGGACCGGCTCGGTGATCAGCGGCTCGCTGTCCAGCCCGCGGTCGTCCATGGGGCGGAGCACCAGTGCCGCGTCGGCCAGGCCATCGCGCAGTGCCTCGGGCTGATCGCCGAACCCTCCGAGGACCAGTTCGGTGGGCAGGGCGTCGGGTTCGGTGCTGTAGGCGTCCAGGATCCGCGGAAGCAGGCCACCGTCGATGTCGGCCTTGAGCGCGATGCGCAGCCGGGGCGAGGTGCTGCCCGCGTGCCGAGCACGGTGAGCGGCGGCGGTGATCGCCTCCAGGGCGGTTCTGGCGTCGCGCAGCAGGACCTCTCCGGCGCCGGTGAGCTTCACCTGCCGGGTGGTCCGCTCGAACAGCGTCACACCGAGCTGCCGCTCCAGGTCCCGGATCGCGCGGGACAGCGGGGGCTGCGCCATGCTCAGCCGATCGGCCGCGCGCCCGAAGTGCAGTTCCTCCGCGACCGCGACGAAGTAGCGGAGCTGCCGCACCTCCAGGTCATTCATATCCCCAGGGTATCAATCGGGACCAGGTTGGTCCTTCACCTGCGGCGTTGCTCCGGGTTCACTCGGAAGCGATCACCCGGCGTCCCGGGTGTTCGCCGTCGACCGCCACGTATGGAGACCCTCATGATCGTCATTACCACGCCGACCGGTGACATCGGCCGACAGGTACTGGACCGCGTCCTGGAAAGCGGTGAGCCGGTGCGGGTGATCGTCCGCGACCCCTCCCGCCTCCCGGAGCACCCCCAGGTCGAGGTGGTGGAGGGCTCCCACGCCGACGCGGACACGATCGCGAAGGCACTGGAGGGCGCGGACCGGCTGTTCTGGCTCGTACCCCCGGCCGGTTTCCAGGACGCAGGCCCCGCCAGGCGTTATTACCTGGACTTCACCCGGGCCGTAGCCCGGGAGGCCGCGAGCCGGGACGTACGGATGGTGCACGTCACCTCCCTGGGCCACGGCTACCAGGACGAGGCCGGACTCCTGTCGGCCGCGCTCGACATGGACGAGCTGATCGAGAGCACCGGCGTGCGGTACCGGGCCCTGGCGCTGCCGTTCTTCATGGAGAACCTGATCCGTCAGACCCAGTCGATCGCGGAACAGGGAGTGTTCTCCATGGCGAACGCCGCGGACCAGCCGCTGCTGACCGTCGCCACCCGGGACGTGGCTGCCACGGCGGCAGCGCTCCTGTTGGACACCGCCTGGAGCGGCCAGGCCCGCGTTCCCCTGGTCAGCCCCGACAGCCTGACCCCCGACGCCATGGCCGAGATCATCTCCGAGATCCTGGGCCGCCCGGTGCGCTACGAGCAGGCCCCGCTCGCGGACTTCCAGGCCCGCCTGGTGCAGCACGGCGCGAGCCCGGCACTGGCCCAGGACATGGCCGACATGGTCGACGCGCAGAACCACGGAATCTACGACGCCGAACCCCGCGACCCGGCCTCCGCCGCCGCCACCGGTTTCCGCCAGTGGTGCCAGGACATCCTGAAGCCTGCCGTCCAGTCCTGATCGGCGCGCCGGTCAGTGCCCGGCACTGCTGCCCGATCCAGCACCGAAGGAAGCGCCCCCGCACGTCGGCGTCGGGCGATGCCGCCCGTAAAAATGATCAACAGGGATAGCGCGCCGAGAACGGGATGTTCGGGGGATCGTGTCCGTTCGCGGCCCGGCTCCCCAGTTCCGAACGCCCTCGACGCCGACCGCACTAGATGGTCGACCGCCCGTCCGTCGCGCCAACAACCCTGAGGGTCGGTACAACTAGACTTCGCCCATGGACGACACCAAGCTCGACACGCTCGGTTCGGGCAAGTACCTGCTCGTCACCAGCTACCGGAAGAACGGCACCGGTGTCGCGACGCCCGTGTGGGTGGTGCGGGACGGCGAGGCGCTCGGCGTCTGGACGGTCGTGGACAGCTGGAAGGTGAAGCGGATCCGCAACCGGGCGGACGTCATGGTGGGCCCCTGCGACGTGCGCGGCAACGCGACCGGCGAGCCGGTCCCGGCCACCGCCGAGATTCTCGACGCGGCGGAGACCGCCCGCTATCGCAAACTGCTTGCCCGCAAGTACGGCATCACCGGCCGCCTCGTCCTCCTCGGCAGCCGCCTGCGGCGCGGAGCGAACGGGACGATCGGGATCCGCGTCACCCCGACCGCCTGACGCGACACGAGGGCCCGGCACGCGCCGGGCCCTCGCACCGGTCCTACGCGTAGAACGGGCCCGGAGTGGTCCAGGTCGTCCTGCCGAAGACGTTCGGGTCGTCGATGGAGACGGTCACGTCGGTGACCTTGAGGCCGTACTGGGCCGGGGTCATGCCGTCGGGGCAAGTCACCTGCACCGGGGCGTAGTTCACGTAGAACCGCGGACCCTCGTCGTCGGCGTGGTTCCGGTCCCAGTCCAGGATGTAGTTGCTCTCCGTGAAGAAGTAGTTGTCCAGGAGCGGCTGTCGCTCGGTGCGGACGACGAAGCTCGTGCCGTGGTCGAAGGTGCCGTCCGCCCGCAGGCAGCCGAAGGTCCGCGCGGTGTCGGCGTACGCCGCGAACCGGCCTCCCACGCTGCTGAGTCCGGCCAGATAGCCGGGCTGCACGCGCACGTTGTGCAGGATCACGTCGAGCTTGAAGCCGCCGCAGCCCGGCGTCGCGTTGTAGTCGTGGTAGACCGTCAGACACTTACGGTCCCCGAAGTAGGCGGTGGGGTCCGGGTTGTAGGGCCGCGGCACCACGGCTCCGTAGAACTTCACGGTCGCCGAGATGCCGCCCTCGGTGGGTGCCGGTATGTCGACGGTCGTGGTGGCGCGGGCGGAGCCCGGCCCGGACAGGACGAGAACGGCTCCCGCCAGCAGTGCCAGGACCAGTCTTCCCGGCGCCGCGGACACGCGCTTGCTCCCCATACGCAATTCCCCCCTCGTGTACGTGGTGCACAGTCACCTGAACAGTGGCCTGAGCACGCTATCGACGCCCGGCCCCCTCATCCGGCGAACACCCCAATGCCCACAAACGGAACGACCGCGCTCGCGGTCGGCCGGATGTGTTCTGCGCGAAGCGTTGACTAGAAAGCGCTTGCCCTCTACGTTCCCGTTCAGTGACATGACCCGCGTATGACATCTCGTATACGAGACATCAGATCCCGGTCGCATCACCTGGGGATGTAAACCGCAGGCTTCCGGTGGGCTCCGTACGGATGTTGCCGCACGCCAGCCATCGTTCAGATCGAAGCACGTCGTTCACCTACATGTCCGCCTACCTGGCCGTGTGCATGACCGCCCACATGGCCGCGTGCGTGACCCATGGTCGCTACCTCGCTACCTCGCTACCGAAAGGACGCAGCCGCATGCGTACAGGCCCCCCACGACCAACTATCCGCAGACTGGCCCTGGCGTCGACCGCGGTGGTGGCCGTCGTCGGCGCTCTCGTCCTGCCGCAGCCCGCCGGGGCCGCCGAGACGTCGCCCGTCGGCTTCGGCGCCGGGACGACGGGCGGCGGAAGCGCCTCCGCTGTCACCGTCTCCACTCTCGACGCCTTCCGGACGGCGGTGACCGGTGACACGGCCAAGGTGGTCCGGGTCAACGGCCTGATCACGCTGAGCGGTCAGGTCGATGTCGGCTCCAACACCACGGTCCTGGGCGTCGGTTCGTCGTCCGGGTTCACCGGCGGGGGGCTGCGGCTCAAGGAGGAGACCAACGTCGTCATCCGCAACCTGAACATCAGCAAGCCGCTGGCGCCGTCCGACGGGATCACCGTCCAGGAGTCGACGCGGGTCTGGATCGACCACAACTCCTTCTCGGCGGACCGAACCCACGACAAGGACTACTACGACGGTCTGCTGGACATCACCCACGCCTCGGACAACGTCACGGTGTCCTGGAACACCTTCAAGGACCACTTCAAGGGTTCGCTCGTCGGCCACAGCGACAGCAACGCGAGTGAGGACACCGGCCACCTGAAGGTCACGTACCACCACAACCACTTCAGCAACGTCTACTCACGCATCCCGAGCCTCCGCTTCGGCACCGGCCACTTCTACGACAACTACGTCGTGGGCGCGGACACCGCCGTGCACTCACGCATGGGCGCGCAACTGCTCGTCGAGAACAACGTCTTCCGCACCACGAAGATCGCGGTGACGACCAACCGCAGCAGCGACGTGGACGGCTACGCCAACCTGCGCGGCAACGACCTCGGCGGAGCCGCCACCGAGGTCTCGCGCGTGGGTACCTTCACCACCCCGCCCTACGGCTACACCGCGGAGCCCGCCTCGACCGTCGTCGCCTCGGTGACGTCCGGTGCGGGCGCCGGGAAACTCTGACCCCCCACCGGAAGAAGGAATCGGGACATGACCTCACCAGTACAGGCGAAGACTCGGGCGCCGGGCACGCGCCGGGAGTCCAGGCGCAAGGTGGCCGGCGGTCTCGCCGCACTCGGCCTCTCGGTTGGCATGATCATGGCAAATGGCGTGTTCTCCCCGGCGAGCGCCGCGACCTGGCCGTCGGCGACCGGCAGTCAGGCGGTCTCCTCCACCATCTCGCTCTCCGGCACCAAGGACTACGGAATGGTGCGGCTCTACGGCACCGGCGACCTCGGCAGCGGTGGCCAGGACGAGGACCAGGGCCCGATCCTCCAACTGGCCGCCGGCACCGTCCTCAAGAACGTCATCATCGGCGCCCCCGCCGCCGACGGGATCCACTGCGCGGGCAGTTGCACGCTCCAGAACGTCTGGTGGGAGGACGTCGGTGAGGACGCGGCGACCTTCCGCGGCTCCTCGTCGTCCAACGTCTACACCGTCTCGGGCGGCGGGGCGAAGGAGGCCAGCGACAAGGTGTTCCAGTTCAACGGCGCCGGAACGCTGAATGTCTCCAACTTCGCGGTGAAGAACTTCGGCACCTTCATCCGGTCGTGCGGTAACTGCTCGACGCAGTACAAGCGGACGATCAACCTCAACAACATCGAGGTGGCCTGGAAGGGCAGCCGGATCGTCGGCATCAACACCAACTACGGCGACAGCGCGACCCTGCGCGGCATCAAGATCGTCGGGGATACCAGCAAGAAGATCATTCCCTGCCAGAAGTACATCGGCAACAACACCGGAGCGGAGCCGAGCAGCAACGGCACCGGCCCCGACAGCACGTACTGCCGCTACGCCACGTCCGACGTCACCTACAGCTGACGCGCGATCCTGCCCGGCGTCCGGGCGAACCGGCCACGCACGGCGGTTCGTTCGGGCGCCGGGCCGTTCCGGGCCTGAGGGGGCGCCCGTCAACTCCAGCCGTGGTAAGGGCCGTCGATGATCTGGAACACCGGCTGTCGGCGTACCGCGTCCTGGGCCGTGGCGAGTTGGACGCGGTCGCCTCGATGGATGCCGGCGGGTGGGCCCATGACCCTGCCCTGGACGGTGAATCCCTCGGACATCTCGATGAGGGAGACGTTGCGCGCCGCCGGGGTGTTGCGGTGGACCACGGTGGAATGCCGCACGACGCCCGCCCCCGTGCTGGCCTCCGTTCGCAGGTCGCTGCCCGCGCACACCGGGCACAGCAGGCGGTGGAACATCGCGGTGCCGCACCAGTGGCAGCGCTGGAAAAGGAGGGCGTTGGCGGCCGGAGCCTCGATGGGCGCCGAGTCGACGCCTGTGGCGGTGAGGTACACGAAGTCGTCTCCCTGCGCTCGGCCGGAACCGGAGGTGCGCGGGCCCGCCCCGGCACGAGTCACAGCGTATGGCACTGAGTGCCACCAGTAAAGGTACTCGGTACCCTCGAAATGCGGTCAGTTCTGTCCGAGCGTGGACTCGATCTCCCGCACCACGCGCCACATCGGTGCCCCGCGCCGCGAGATGACGACCACCACGTCCTCCTGCTCCTCGGCGGCCCCGGTGTCCGCCGGATCGCCGAACGTGGTGCGCACGTACGCGAGCGCGTGGTCCACCGCCGCGGTCGCGTCGCCCCGTCCGTCCGCGCGCAGCCAGGTCCGCAGGCCGTTGTTGTGCGCCGCGGCCACCGCGGCCGCCGCCACGTCGGCCCGCAGGGTGCCGTCGGGCCGGCCCGCGAAACGCCGTTGGAGGTAGTCGGCCATGGCTCGCTCGTAGCGCCATACGACCGACAGCTCGTACGCGCGCAGCCCGGGAACCTTCTTGGTCAGGCGGTAACGCTGGACGGAGAACGCGGGGTTCTCGGCGTACATGCGCAGTACGAGCCGAACGGCGTCGCACACCCGCTCCAGGGGGTCGTCCTCGTCGGTCCCCTCGCTCAGGTAGGCCGTCATGTCGGCCAGGCACCGCTCGTGGTCGGGGAAGACCACGTCCTCCTTGGAGGGGAAGTAGCGGAAGAACGACCGCCGCCCAACGCCGGCGAGGGCCACGATGTCGTCGACCGTCGTCTGTTCGTAGCCGCGCTCGATGAACAACTGGAACGCCGCCGCGACCAGGGCGTCCCGCATCGGCGGCTTCGCGGTCGATGGCTCCGTGGTCGTGGGCTCCGCGGTCGTGGGCTCCGCGGCCGTGATCTCCGTGGTCGTGGGCTCCGTGGTCGTGGGCTCCGCGGCCGTGATCTCCGCGGTCGTCGGCTCTGCGGTCTCGTGGGGCGGGCGTCCGTCGTTCATGGTCGGGAAAATAGCATCGAAGTGGGGAGGGGGGTACTCAGTGCTTATGTCCGAGGGTACTGAGTGCCTCGCGGGGGAGTGGCGATCTCCCGTTCGCCGTTCTCCTCGCCGCCGGGCAGTCCCAGGTGACGGGCGGTGGCATCGTGGTCGCACGCGGGAGCGGGGCGGACTCGGTAGTTCCTCATGTGTCCTGGATGTGACGAGCTGTGAAGTCGTCGTGTATTCACCGAGGTTGACAGCCCCTACGCGCTGATCGACTATGTGGTCGAGCTGTGGCCCATTTGACCAGTGCGCCCAGTGTTTCTTCGACCACTCACCCCCGGTGCGGCCCCCGGCTGCTTCGCGCTGCCGTGCTGCCGTCGACCGGGTTCCGCAACATCATGATGGGATACGCATGTCCATAGCGAGACGTGTCACCCTCCGCTGCCTGCTGGGGACGGGCGCGGTGGCGCTCGCCCTCTCGGCGTCGACGACCGGTGCCTGGGCCCACGGCACTCCCGGCGGCGACGGCTGGGAGAAGTCCGGTGGCGACTACGCACCCGGCAAGGGCGCCGGCACGAAGACCGAGACCGACCGGTGCCAGTTCTCCCTGGACGGGACGGACTTCTACGACTCGGTCCGTGTCGACGACCAGACGCTGAAGCCCACCGACGACGGCAAGGTCCACATCAAGGTCCGCACCGCCGGTGACGCCACCACCTGCACCGCCTCGCTCGCCGCGTACCGCGCCCACGGCGCCACCTTCAACACCTCCGGTGAGCAGGTCTTCCACGACTTCGACACGGTCACGGTCAAGCCGGGAGCCACCGACTCCCTGGACATCTCCGTGCCCGACGCCGGCTGCTTCGCGCAGATCGACCTCTACCGCGGCGCGGTCAGGTTCGACGGCCTTCTCGACGCGAAGGACGGCTTCGAGCACGGGGAGCTGCCGAAGGGCCCGGACCGCCCGGTCATCAAGGACAAGCTGATCGCGGCCTGGAACGGCGGTACGAAGGACTGCACCGAGCAGCCGCCGACCACCCCGGAGACGCCTCCCGCCTCGACGCCCCCGGCCTCGACCCCGCCCGTGTCGACGCCCCCGGCCTCGACACCGGCCACCCCGACCGAGCCGGAGCCCGCCGAGTCGACCACGCCGGCCGGCCCGTCGGAGTCCGAGTCGACAACGCCCGCCCCGGCGACGCCCGACGGCGGTGCCTCCACGGCTCCCAGTGGCGACCTCGCGGAGACCGGCGGTGGCAACACCCTGCCGATCGCTGCCGGAGCCGGAGCCCTCCTGGCCGCCGGTGCCGTGATCACCGTCGTCACCCGCCGCCGCCGCGCCACGGGCACCCACTCCTGACGCCGGGTGCCGTCGGACTTCGACGGCACTGAAAGGCCCCGGTGCTCCACGCGTGTGCGAGTGCCGGGGCCGCGCTCGTGCTTCCAGGCCGACCCTCCACCAACTGCGTAAGTTCCAGGCGGTGTTGACCTCCCTGGACCGACTCCGAGCAGGCCGGCGACGGTGTCCGCGAGGGGTGTCCTAAACTCCGGCCATGACGATCCCGACCGCCGACCTCGCCAAGGACCTGGCGCCCCAGCGTGTGCTGCGGGCGTCGATCAACCTCGGCAATCCGGTGCTGGCCCAGGGCACACTGACCGCGCCGACCGGCGTGACCGTGGACATCGCGCGCGAGGTCGGCGCCCGGCTGGAGCTCCCGGTGGAGCTCGTCTGCTTCGACGCGGCACGCAAGTCGTTCGAGGCGATGACGACGGGCCGCGCCGACCTGTGCTTCCTGGCGATCGAGCCCGTACGGGCGGCCGAGGTCGCCTTCACCGAGCCGTACGTCGTGATCGACGGCGTGTACGCCGTGCCACGCGAATCGGACCTCACCACGGTCGCCGACGTCGACCGTGCGGGCGTACGGGTCGGCGTGCAGCGCGGATCCGCGTACGACCTCTACCTGTCCCGCACGCTCGGGCACGCCGGCCTGGTCCGGGGCGAGGAAGGGTTCGACGAGCTGCTTGCCCAGGGGGTCGAGGCCCTGGCAGGGATCCGGCAGCCACTGACCGAGTACGTCGCGGCGCGTCCCGGACTCCGGTTGGTCGAGGGCCGGTTCATGCAGATCCGGCAGGCGGTGGGCACGACGCCGAGCCGTCGGCCCGAGACCGTCCGGTTCCTCCGCGACCTCGTCGAGGAACTGAAGGCCGACGGGTTCATCGCCGAGGCCCTGCGCCGCGCGGACCAGTCGGAAGCCCTGCTCGCTCCGCCCCGCTAGAGGTGGGCTCCTCAGCCGCCGACACCGTTGCGCGGAAGTGCCATGCCCCGGTGTTCATTGCACCCCGGGGGAGGGGCGTCGGCCGCTGCGGGCTGTGACGACTGGTGGGCGTGGAGGGCGGCGCTCACCAGGGTCAGCAGGAGATCGACGTCCGAGTCGACTTCGAGACGCATCGTCACCCAGCGCGAACCGGACACCATGTGGACCGCGGACTCGTCCCTCAGGTAGTCCTCGAACCGCCGGATGGCAGGGCCCGTCAGATGCAGGTCGACGTCGTGTTCCGTATGGAAGTGGACGATCTCGCCCTGCTCCGAGCGCAGTGCCCGCCCCGTGCCGCAGCTCGGCGAGGCCTCGGCCAGGTCCGGCCAACTCGCCAGTCGCGTCAACGCCCGCAGCGCCATCGTCATGACTACATCATGACCCGCTCACCGGCAGTCCACCAGGATTTGGGAAATGCGTAACTGGCGGATATCGCGTGAATGTCCTTGTTCGGCCTCGGAATTCGCGCGAAGCGGGTGCCGCGCGAGAGGTGGATCGCCTCGTGTGACCCGTGAGAGGACCCCTGGTCCCTGGTGATTCCGGACGCCCGTGTCGCGAGTGCGTCGTCCGCGGCGTAACTCGCTGGGCCGACGGCACATCTTGGTAATGGGATCCATTTTCAGATAGCGTGAGCCGTGTCAGCCCGACGCTCACGAGGAGATCCGCATGGCCGTTCCCAAACGGAAGATGTCCCGCAGCAACACCCGCCACCGCCGCGCACAGTGGAAGGCCGCGCCTGTGCCGCTCGTCCCTGTCACCGTCGACGGGTCCTCGTACCTCGTACCGCAGCGACTCGCCAAGGCGTACGAGCGCGGGCTGTTGCGGCCGGAGGGCTGACGTGCGTGCTGCCTTCGTCGGGAAGGGTGGCAGCGGGAAGACCACGCTGTCGGCGCTCTTCGCCCGCCACCTCGCGCACGCCGGTGCGCCCCTCGTCGCCGTCGACGGCGACATCAACCAGCACCTCGCCCAGGCCCTCGGCCTGGCTGACGGCCAGTCCCTCACCGTGGCGCCCCTCAGCACACGGCTGGGCGAGATCAAGGACTTCCTGCGCGGCGACAACCCGCGGATCACGTCCGGTGAGGCCATGATCAAGACCACCCCGCCGGGACGGGGATCGCGCCTGCTGAAGCTCCTCGGTTCGGACGCCGTGCACTCCCACCACATCCAGGAGGTGGACGGCGTACCGCTGATGGCCACGGGCGAGTTCGACGAGAGCGATCTCGGGGTGGCCTGCTACCACTCCAAACTCGGAGCCGTCGAGCTCTACCTCAACCATCTCGTCGACGGCCCCGGTGAGTACGTCGTCGTCGACATGACCGCGGGCGCGGACGCCTTCGCCTCCGGCCTCTTCACCCGGTTCGACCTGACCTTCCTGGTCGCCGAGCCGACCCGCAAGGGTGTCTCGGTGTACCGCCAATACCGTGACCACGCCGAGGAGTTCGACATCCCGATCGCCGTGATCGGGAACAAGGTCACCGGCGAGGACGACGTGCTGTTCCTCAAGGAGCACGTCGGCGACGACCTGCTGACGTACTTCCAGCACTCCTCCTGGGTGCGGGCCCGCGAACAGGGCCGGGAACAGGGCGACTTGGAACCGCACAACCGGCACGCCCTGAACCAGCTGCGAACCGCGCTGGACGCCCGTACGAAGGACTGGGCGGTGTTCCAGGAACAGGCCGTCGCCTTCCACCTCCGCAACGCCGCCGCCTGGGCCGACCGGGCGACCGGCGGTGACCTCTCCGCACAGATCGACCCCGGCTTCCGGCACGGCCCGGACGCCCTCGCGTAACACCGCGTCCGAACGGGCGAAATCCGCCGGGCCACGGCCCGCGACGCGGCGGCACACGGGCCGTGGAGCGGCCCCGTACGCCCCCCTCGCGACACCGCACACCATCGAAAAACAGCTAGCGACAGGACTGCTCTCTCATGTCACTCGACGTCTCCCCGAAGCTGCTCGCCGAAGCCGAACGCGGTCAGGTCAGCGAAGGGGACTTCGTGGAAACCGTCCGTACGTCACTGCCGTACGCCTATGACCTCATCGCCGGACTTGTCGGCGAACTGGGCGACGGGCAGCGGGAGTTCGCCGACAACCACACGCCGCCGCCCTCGGAGAGGGAACGCGGGCAGTTGCTGCGGGCGCTGGCCAGCGACGCGATCCGTGGAAGCCTGGAGAGGCACTTCGGCGTCACCCTCGCGTTCATGAACTGCCACCGCGTCGCCGTCTTCCGCCCAGCGGCCCAGGGCGGCGAGACGCACGCCCGGTTCACCTCGCTGCGCTCGCAGATTCTCAATCAGTCGCCCGAGTTCCGCGACTGCTGAACCGGCAGCCGTGTCCGGGGGCCGTTCGGTGGAACGGCCCCCGTCCGCGTATGTCAGACCGTCGGTTCCGTGAGGGACTGCTCCGCCCAGATGATCTTTCCCTCGGCGGTGTAGCGGGTGCCCCAGCGCTGGGTGAACTGGGAGATCAGGAACAGTCCGCGGCCCCCCTCGTCCGTCGTCTTGGGGTGTCGCAGGTGCGGGGCCGTCGCGCCGCCGTCGAAGACCTCGCAGATCAGCGCCTGGTCGCTGATGAGGCGGAGCCGGATCGGGCCGGAGGCGTGCCGGATAGCGTTGGTGACGAGTTCGCTCACGACCAGCTCGGTGGTGAAGGCCAGTTCGTCGAGACCCCAGGTGTGCAGCTGCTGAGAGCTCGACTTGCGGGCCTCGGCGACGACGGCCGGGTCGATGGGCAGGTCCCAGGTCGCGACCTGCCCGGCCCCGAGCCGACGGGTGCGGGCCATCAGCAGCGCCACGTCGTCGTACGGACGTGTCGGCACGAGGTCGTCCACGATCCGTCGGCACAGTCCGTCCAGTTCCTGCCCGTGTGCCTCCAGCGCGAGGCGCAGTCGTTCCCGGCCCGCCTCCGGGTCCCGTCCGGTACGGGGTGTGGCGATGAGGCCGTCGGTGTGCAGCGCGAGCACACTGCCTTCCGCGAGATCGAGGCCGACGGACTCGAAGGGCAGGCCGCCCACGCCAAGAGGGGGACCGGCCGGGAGGTCCGCGAACGTGACGGTGCCGTCGGGGGCGACGATCGCGGGTGCGGGATGGCCCGCGCTCGCCATGGCGCAGTGCCCATTCACCGGGTCGTACACGACGTACAGACAGCTGGCGCCGACCGCCTGCATGCCGCTCGTGCGGTCGTCGGCGCCGGTGCCCTCCTCCCGGGCGGAACGGCTGACCACGTCATCGAGGTGGGCCAGCACCTCCTCCGGCGGCAGGTCCAGATCGGCGAGGGTCTGCACGGCCGACCGCAGCCGTCCCATGGCCGCGGCGCCGTCGATGCCGTGACCGGCCACCTCGCCCACCACCAGGGCCACCCGCGCCCCGGACAGCGGGATCACGTCGTACCAGTCGCCGGCGAGACCGGTCAGCTCGTCCGCGGGCCGGTAGCAGGCGGCGACCTCCACCGCTTCCTGGTCGGGGAAGCGGTGGGGGAGGAGGTTGCGCTGGAGGATCAGTGCCGCGTCGCGCTCGCGGGTGTAGCGGCGGGCGTTGTCCACGCACAGGGCGGCCCGGCCCACGAACTCCTCGGCCAGGCCCAGGTCGTCCCCGTCGAAGGGGTCCTGGCGGCTGCGCCGGAAGAACGTGGTGATGCCCAGGGTCACGCCGCGGGCCTGGATGGGCACGACCATCACGCTGTGCAGCCCGAGGTCGAGGAAGGAGACGGCCCGGCCCCCTGGAGCCCCGGTGGTCCACTCCCTGGCGAGCGGGTCCAGCCGCTCATCGAGCCAGGACTCGCCGTCGGTCAGACACCTGATCGGGGGAGAGCCCGCCCCGTAGGCCACGACATCGCCGATCCCGACAGCGGTTTCCGGGATGCCGCCCTGCACCGACCGCTGCCCGGCGCGCCGCAGCCGCACCGTCTCCGCGTCACTGCGCGGACCGGGTGCGGGTTCGCCTCCCTTGAGCACCGACTCCAGCAGGTCCACCGTCACGAAGTCGGCCAGCCCCGGCACGGCGACATCGGCCAGTTCCTGCGCCGTCTGCATGACGTCCAGGCTGCGGCCGATGTGTTCGCCCGCCCGGTCGAGGAGGGCGAGCCGGCGGCGGGCGCGGTAGCTCTCGCCGATGTCGACGACCGTGTAGTACACGCCGATCGGGTGACCCTGGTCGTCCTCCAGACGGACGAACGACATGGAGTGGGACGTCTCGCGGTGCGGCGCGGAGCGCAGCCGGCCCACGTGCTCGTACCCGGCCACCGGTTCGCCGGTCTCCAGCACCCGGTGCATCTGCGCCTCGATCAGCTCGGCGTCGAGACCCGGCTGCACATCGGCGAGCCTGCGCCCCAGGCGCCGGGTTGGCGGGCCGCCGCCGAACTGCTCCAGCGCGGTGTTGGACCACACGTACCGCAGGTCCGTGTCCAGAATCGCTATGCCCACCGGCGAACGCGAGGTGATCCGCTCCAGCACCGACCGGCTCATGTCCCAGCCCCGGCCGTCCGCCAGCTCGGCCAGGAGCACCACCCAGCGCGCCGGGCCGCCGCCCGCCCGCAGGGGAACGACCCGCACCATCAGCCTCAGCGGGTGCCCGTCGCGGTGCAGTGCGGAGAGAAGCCCGGCCCAGCCGCCGTCGCCGCGGCACCGCTCGGCCAGCTCCGGGACCCGCGCCGCGTCCTCGGGAATCAGCAGGTCGGCGGCGGGCCGTCCGAGCACTTCCCCGGAGGTGTAACCGAGCAGCCGTTCGGCGTCCGCGGTCCAGCTGGTCACCGCCCTGCGGGCATCGAGCAGCAGGGGCACGGCGTCAGCCATGTCGAAGCGCTGCCGGGCCGCCACATCCCGTTCCTTGCTCGAAGCCACCGCGACCCTCTCCGCTCTCCGAAGGTGGTCCTACCCCCTCGCAGCCATTCTTCACGTTGTACGACTGTCGCGCGGGCTTTAGTGAGACGCACGGTGGAGCAGATGAGGGCGGAACACGGCTTTCGCTCGGCTATCGAGGTATCCGCGCCACTCCATGTCAGTCACTCTCCGTGACTGTGTAGGGATGTGCTTGCGCGCGGCCCCCGCGTGCCCGCTGCCGAGCGCCGGGCGGAGAGAGGGGCCACGGCTGAACTCCCGTGCCGATGGCTCCGTATCTCTCCACAGGGATGGCGGGAGACCGCGCGCACGGAAGGAGAGCAGTGTGTCGACACCGCCCGAAGGCGGGCAGCCTACGCGCCGCCCGGCGCTCGAACCCACCTATGTCCAGCGCCGCCGCCGGACCGAGGCACTCGCGGACCTGCTCAGGGAGTTCCGTGAGGATCAGCAGAACGCCGACTCCGGCGAAGGCTATGAGTCGATCAAGCTGTCGCCGACGTGGGACAGCGAGACGGAGGAGTTCTCGCCGGTCCTGTCGGGCGAGGACTACACGGCCGGTGGCGAGCGGCCGAAGGCCGCGGCACGGCCGAAGCCCGCGGAGCCGAGACGTGAACCGAGCAGGCCGCGCTCACTCTCCACGGGCCTCTCCCCAGGGCAGCGCCGGGCCGCGGTCGCCGTCGCGGTGGCGGCGGCAGCGCTGACCGGATTCGGCCTGGCCATGCTGCTCCCGGGCGACGGTGGGGACGGCGGCGGTCCGTCGTCGGCCGCCGCCCCGTCCGCGACGGCGCCTGTCGCCCAGGACCCCTCCCGCGCGGCCGACCCGGACGGCCCCGGCACTCTCCGGGAGGGTGACAGCGGCCCCGAGGTGACGGAGCTCCAGGAACGGCTCCTCGGCATCCCGGACGTGTACCGGAGCGGCGGCACCAGCGGCACCTACGACCCCACGCTCACCGCCGCGGTGGCCCGTTTCCAGCTCTGGTACGGGATCCGGGGCGACGAGACGGGCGTCTACGGCAACGACACCCGGGCCGCCCTGGAATCCCGCACGTGACGACAGGGCGGCTTCACAGACTCCGGTGGAAGGCGGGGTGCGCGTCGAGGCGTCGCACGTAGTCCTGGAGGAGCGGGTACGCGGACAGGTCGTCCGTCGCCTCCAGTTGGACGAGGGCGACCCAGAGGTCCACATCCGCCGCGGTCAGGTCCTTGCCCAACGCGTACGGACCGGCGGCCAGTTGGCGATTCAGCAAGTCAAGTGCCGCCGACCGCACGGCTGATGGCGTACCCGGCGTCAGCTCCCGGTCCAGTAGGTCGCGCAGGTCGTCGACGTCCGCGGCCAGTTCCGGCGGGCGGAGCGGGGAGTTGTGGGATCCGGCCCCGTCGGTGAGGAGGTCGCCGAGGTCGCGCAGGATGTCCGGCGTGTGGTTGCTGACGACGCGTCCGCTCCACCGGTCGCACAGGGCGGGCGCGGTCAGCGGGCCGTCGTAGTGGTGCCAGGTGGCCTCGTACGCCCCGCGCAGTGCGGCGAACGCGGTGGGGGTGTCGGCGGGGAGCGCCACCAGCGTGGTGGCGACCGAGTCCCTGAGGCCCAGCAGGCCCAGAGTGATCGAGACACGCAGCGAGAGGGGACAGCGCGCCGACAGGTAGAGCTCGTAGCGGTGCGGCGCCGGGTAGAAGCCGCCGGCGAGGCCGACTCCGATGCGGCTGCGGAAGCGGTGCGGGCGGGCGGACGGCGCGGCGGAGATCCGGGGGTGGGGGATCGCCTCCAGCGAGCCGGGAACGCACGAGGTCGGGGTACAGGAGGTGCCGGTGTTTGAGGCGTGCGACATTGTCTCGGACATGACTCTCCATGGGGCGAGGAGGCCACGGCCACCTTGTGGGCACCGCGGCGGAACGGAGTGACTGCGCTGCTTACCGGTCCGGATCGCTCGGACTAGTACGCGCTGGAGACACGCAACAGATCGATGTGCAGGCGCCTCGTCAAACCGCTCTTCGTCATTCCCACCGGTTCCGCACTCGGGGCTCGCGAGACGCGAGACCACGCTTGTCCCGCCGCACCGGCGGAACCCGGTCGTCACCCGGGGCACCCCGTCGCGGTGGAAGGGTTGCCTGCCAGCGAGCCGGGGCCGATGACCTCACGGACAGGGAGAACCTGCCCGAAGGGCGCTGACAATCGTGACCGTCCCCGACAGTGTCGGCGCGCTCCGTGAGGCCGTCAAGAAGGCCTTCGCCGCAGTCTCACCAGATGGTCATCAGGTCTGTCGCAACCGCCACTTGAGAGGTGGAACAGGCGTGTCAGCGCCCTGATATGCGACGCGGAACAGATCGCGCGGCCCAGTGGTTGTCGTTGTCGAGGGCACGCGGCGAAGTGTGCGGCGAGTGTGAGAACGGGCATGATCCCCGGGCATTGCGCACCGCTGTGGCCTCCCGTAACGTCCACAGCAGGTTATGAGCGTCAGCGTCAAGCCCTGGCTTGCTGACCGGCAACCCTCCTCCGCGGCGGGGTGCTCCAGGTGACGACCAGGCGGCACCCGTCCCGTGGTTCCGCAAGCGCGACGCCGGCGCGGCCCCTGGCCCGCCGAGCCGAAAGGGTGGAGGTGACCGACGTGTGGGACGCACTCCGCCTCCATGTCATGGTCCTCGCCCCGCGTCGGCGCGTGCATCTCCACACCCGGCCGCACATCGACCTCCAGCGCGTGGCCGGCGCGCTCTGTCGTCCCTGACCCGTCACCCAGCCGCCGCACCCTCCGCACCGAGGCCCGGCGATCTCGTACGGTCGATCAGGAAGGCACCCTTCTCGTGTCCTCGTCACCTTCGTTGCCCTCGTCCTCCTCCCCTTCCTCCGCCCCGCTCCACCTGGCCGTCGCCCTCGACGGCGCCGGCTGGCACCCCGCTGCCTGGCGCGAGCCGGTGGCCCGCCCCGACGAGCTGTTCACCGCCGGGTACTGGACGGACCTCATCACCGAGGCCGAGCGCGGTCTGCTCGACTTCGTGACCATCGAGGACGGACTCGGCCCCCAGTCCGCCCGCCTCAGCGAACCGGACGCACGCACCGACCAGGTGCGCGGCCGGCTCGACGCCGTCCTCATCGCCGCCCGCGTCGCGCCGTTGACCAGCCACATCGGCCTGGTGCCGACCGTTGTCACCACCCACACGGAGCCCTTCCACACCTCCAAGGCCATCGCCACGCTCGACTACGTGAGCACCGGCCGGGCAGGCCTGCGCGTCCAGGCCTCGGCGCGGCAGAATGAGGCCGCGCACTTCGGACGCCGTTCGTTCCCGAAGCTCCGCATCGAGGACCTGGAGACCCCGGCGCTACGGGAGTTGCTCGTCGACCTCTTCGAGGAGACCGCCGACTACGTCGAGGCGGTGCGCCGGCTGTGGGACAGCTGGGAGGACGACGCGGAGATCCGCGACGTCGCCACCGGCCGCTTCGTCGACCGCGACAAACTCCACTACATCGACTTCGAGGGCAGGCACTTCAGCGTCAAGGGCCCCTCGATCACCCCCCGTCCGCCGCAGGGGCAGCCCCTGGTCACCGCACTCGCCCACGAGTCCGGGACGGGCGCGCCGTTCCGGCTCCTCGGCCGCAGCGCCGACCTCGGATACGTCACTCCGCACGACGCCGAGCAGGCACGCGCCGTCGTCGCCGCCGTATGCACGGAACAGGCGGCCGCCGGACGCGCCGAGGAGCCGTTGCACCTCTTCGGGGACCTGGTGGTGTTCCTCGACGACGACCCCGCCGCCGCGACGGCCCGCCGGGAGCGCCTCGACGCCCTCGCGGGCTACCCGTACACCAGCGACGCACGGGTCTTCACCGGAACACCCGTCCAACTGGCGGACCTGCTCCAGGAGTTGCGCGAGGCCGGGCTGACCGGCTTCCGGCTGCGCCCCGCCGTCGCCGGCCACGACCTGCCGGCGATCACCAGGGGCCTGGTCCCCGAACTCCAGCGGCGGGACGCTTTCCGGCGCTCGTACGAGGCCGACACCCTGCGCGGGCTGCTCGGACTGGCCCGCCCCGCCAACCGCTACGCCGCCCACGTCTGAGCCGGAGGGACCCCACTCATGAGCAGGTCGACCGACAAGCCGCTCAAGCAGATCCACCTCGCGGCACACTTCCCGGGCGTCAACAACACCACCGTGTGGAGCGACCCCGAAGCCGGCAGCCACATCGAGTTCAGCTCCTTCGCGCACTTCGCGCGGACCGCCGAACGCGCCAAGTTCGACTTCCTCTTCCTCGCCGAAGGCCTCCGACTGCGCGAACAGGGCGGCAAGATCTACGACTTGGACGTGGTCGGACGGCCCGACACCTTCACCGTCCTCACCGCGCTCGCCGCCGTGACCGAGCACCTCGGCCTGACCGGCACGATCAACTCCACGTTCAACGAGCCCTACGAGGTGGCACGCCAGTTCGCGAGCCTCGACCACCTCTCCGGCGGGCGCGCCGCCTGGAACGTCGTCACGTCCTGGGACGCCTTCACCGGCGAGAACTTCCGCCGGGGCGGCTTCCTCCCGCAGGAGGAGCGGTACTCCAGGGCCAGGGAGTTCCTGGCCACCGCCAACGAACTGTTCGACTCCTGGCACGGCGACGAGATCATCGCCGACCGGGGGAGCGGCACCTTCCTGCGCGACGCCCAGGCCGGGGCCTTCGTGCACAAGGGGCAGCACTTCGACATCCAGGGGCAGTTCAACGTGCCGCGCAGCCCGCAGGGCCGCCCGGTCGTCTTCCAGGCCGGGGACTCCGACGAGGGACGCGAGTTCGCCGCCGCCGGCGCGGACGCGATCTTCAGCCGGTACAGCACCCTCAAGGAGGGGCAGGCGTTCTACACGGACGTCAAGGGCCGACTGGCCCGCCACGGCCGCACCCACGACCAGTTGCTGATCCTGCCCGCCGCCACCTTCGTGCTCGGCGACACGGACGCCGAGGCGGAGGAGATCTCCCGCGAGGTGCGCCGACTGCAGGTCAGCGGCGCCACCGCCATCAAGCACCTCGAGTTCGTCTGGAACCGCGACCTGTCCGCGTACGACCCGGAAGGACCGCTCCCCGACATCGACCCGGACCTCGGCGAACACACCATCGCCCGGGGCCGCGCCCAAGTGCGCATGTACCGCGACCCGTTGGCCACGGCCAGGGAATGGCGGGAGCTCGCGGCCGCCAACAAGTGGTCGATCCGCGACCTCGTCATCGAGACCGGCAACCGGCAGGCGTTCGTCGGCTCCCCGGCCACCGTCGCCCGGACCATCGACGACTTCGTCCAGTCGGACGCGAGCGACGGCTTCATCCTCGTCCCGCACATCACCCCGGGCGGCCTCGACTCCTTCGCCGACACCGTCGTCCCGCTGCTCCAGGAACGCGGCGTCTTCCGTACGGAGTACGAGGGCACCACCCTGCGCGACCACCTCGGCCTGGCCCACCCCGACGCCGACGCGCCGTCCGAGCGAGCCGCCTCGTGAGGTTCCTCGCGATCACCCTGATCGTGCACGCGCCGGACCCGGTGACCGGCGTACGCAAGCCGACCCACGCACGATTTCGCGAAGTGATCGACAACGCGCTGCTGGCGGAGGAGCTGGGCTTCGACGGGTTCGGCGTGGGGGAGCGCCACGAGCGGCCGTTCATCTCCTCCTCGCCGCCCGTCGTCCTCAGCCACCTCGCCGCCCTCACCTCGCGCATCCGCCTGTTCACCGCGGTCACCACGCTCAGCCTGCTGGACCCGGTGCGCGCGTACGAGGACTACGCGACCCTGGACCATCTGTCCGGCGGACGACTTGAGTTGATCATCGGCAAGGGCAACGGAGCCGCCCAGCGGGAGCTGTTCCACGTCACGCCCGAGGACCAGTGGGAGCGCAACGCCGAGAGCTACGAGGTGTTCCGGCAGATCTGGCGGCAGGACAAGGTCACCGCCGCGACCCGCTTCCGCCCCGCGCTGAGCGGGGCGGAGGTGTGGCCCCGGCCGTTCCAGCAGCCCGTCCGGGTCTGGCACGGCAGCGCGACGAGCAAGGAGTCGGTGGACCTCGCCGCCCGCTACGGTGATCCGCTGTTCTCGGCGAACGTCACCAACCCGATAGAGCCGTATGCCGAGTTGATCAGTTACTACCGGGAGCGGTGGGAGCACTACGGCCACGATCCGGCCCGGATCGCGGTCGGCGCCGGGTCGGCGGGCTACTACGCCGCCCGCACCTCGCAGGAGGCGGTCGCCGCCTACCGGCCCGTCTTCGAGGGGCAGTTGGCGTTCCAGAAGGCGCTGGGCCTGGAGCCGGTGTTCCCGACCCTGGAGGACTTCGTGGAGCGCAGTTCGGCGCTGATCGGCAGTCCTCAGCAGGTGATCGAGAAGGTGCACCGCTACCACGAGCGGTTCGGGCACACCGTGCAGCACCTTCAGGCGGACGCGAGCGGCCTGACCGGGGCCCAGCACCGCGCCTCCCTCGAACTCTTCCAGTCCGACATCGCGCCCGTGCTGCGACGCGAGATTCCCGAACCGCCGTTCGCGTGGGGACCGGTGTTCGCCGAGGCGCCGCCGGCCTTGTCACCGGTCACGTCCGTGCCGACGCCGGAGCGGGAGCCGCAACAGCAGCCGCAGCCGGGGCCCCGTCCGGCGTCGTCCCCGTCCCCGTCCCGTCCCGCACCCGCCGACCGCTGAGGAGCCCCGTTCCATGTCAGACATCCCCCTCGGCGTCCTCGACCTCATCCCCATCTCGTCCGGCTCGAACGCGACCGAGGCACTGCGCAACTCCATCGATCTGGCCCAGCGGGCGGAGCGGTCCGGCTACGCCCGCTACTGGTTCGCCGAGCACCACCTCAACCCGGGCGTGGCAGGCACCTCACCGGCGGTCGTCCTCGCCCTGACCGCCTCCGCGACCTCCACGATCCGGCTCGGTTCCGGGGCCGTGCAGCTCGGTCACCGCACCGCTCTCGCCACGGTGGAGGAGTTCGGCCTGGTCGACGCGTTGCACCCGGGTCGCCTGGACCTGGGGCTCGGCCGTTCGGGCGGCCGTCCGCCGGCAGGACCGGCCACCCCGTCGACGACCGCGACACCGGTCGTCGACGGCCGGACCCCGAACGGGCTGCGGATCCCCCCGCGGTTCTCCTTCGAGCACCTGCTCGGCTCGCCCCGCGTCGCGCTCCACCAGAAGCTGCTCCAACTGCCGAACGCCGAGTCGCAGGACTACGGCGAGCAGATCGACGACGTCCTCGCGCTGCTGGCCGGCACCTACCGCTCCGCGGACGGCATCGAGGCGCACGCCGTGCCGGGCGAGGGAGCCGACGTACAGATATGGATCCTGGGCAGCAGCGGCGGACAGAGCGCCGACGTCGCGGGCCGGAACGGACTGCGTTTCGCCGCGAACTACCACGTCAGCCCAGCGACGGTGCTGGAGGCGGCGGAGGGGTACCGGGCGGCCTTCCAGCCGTCCGAGGTGCTCGACAAGCCCTACGTCAGTGTCTCCGCGGACGTCGTCGTCGCCGAGGACGACAGCACCGCACGCGAACTCGCCACGGGCTACGGGACATGGGTCCGCAGCATCCGTACGGCCGAGGGGGCGATCGAGTTCCCGACACCCGAGCAGGCCCGAGCCCATGTCTGGACCGACGCCGACCGCGCGCTGGTCCAGGACCGGCTCGACACCCAGTTCGTCGGCTCCCCGGGGCACGTCGCCGACCAGCTGGAACAACTCCAGGAGGCCACCGGCGCCGACGAGTTGCTCATCACCACCATCACCCACGGCCATGCCGACCGGGTGCGTTCCTACGAGCTGTTGGCGCAGGAGTGGCGGCGCAGGTGACACCGCCGCACAGGGTTGTCGGACCGTCCGCCGGACGGTCCGACACCAAGCCCCGCCAGGGACTTCAGCTCTCGAGAAGTTCGCTCACGAGCCCGGCGACCTGCTCGACCTCGATGAGGAAGCCGTCATGACCGTACGGCGACTCGATCACCCTGAGGTGGTCGGCGCGAGGGATGCCCGCCGCCAACTCGGCCTGTTGGGAAGGCGGATAGAGGCGGTCGGAGGAGACTCCGGCGACCAGCGTCCTGGCGGTCACCCGGCGAAGGGCGGCGCTCGCCCCACCCCGGCCGCGGCCGATGTCGTGGGTGTTCATCGCCTCGCTCAGCGCGACGTAACTGCCCGCGTCGAAGCGGTGGACCAACTTGGCGGCGTGGTGGTCGAGATAGGACTCGACCTGGTAGCGGCCACCGTCCCACGGGTCCTCCGAACCCTGCGGCGAGCGTCCGAAGCGGGCCTGTAGTTCGGGCTCGCTGCGGTAGGTCATGTGGGCGATGCGGCGCGCCAGCCCGAGTCCCGCGTGCGGGCCGAGGCCGGGCTCGGCGTCGTGGTAGTCACCGCCGTGCCAGCGGGGGTCGTCGCGGACGGCGTGCGACTGGACTTTGGCCCAGGCGATCTGCTCCGCGCTCGCCGCCGCCGTGGTGGCGAGCAGCAGCAGCGCGTCCGTGCGCTCCGGGTACGACACCGCCCACTCCAAAGCACGCATCCCACCCATGGACCCGCCGATGACCAGGGCCCAGCGGTCGATGCCCACGGCCTCGGCCAGGTCGGCCTCCACCGCCACCTGGTCACGCTGTGTCAGGCGGGGGAAGGCGCCGCCCCAGGGGCGTCCGTCGGGGCGGGGTGAGGCCGGCCCGGTGCTGCCCTGGCAACCGCCCAGCACGTTCGGCGCGATGACGAACCAGCGGTCCGTGTCGAGGGCGAGGCCCGGTCCGACGAGCCCGTTCCACCAGCCGGGCGTCGGATGACCTGGCCCGGCGGATCCGCTGACGTGACTGTCACCGGTGAGTGCGTGCAGCACCAGCACGGCGTTGGAACCGTCCGGCGCCCGCTCGCCCCACGTCTCGAACGCCACTTGTACGCGCGGCAGTTCACCGCCCGCCTCCAGCGCCAGCGGCTTCTCCCGGATGTGCCATTGCCGGCGTCCGGGCGGGTCCCCCTCCCGCCAGGCCCCGGAGGCCGGCGGGAGGGGGACCGCGGAGGGCGTCGGCACGGTGCTCAGGACGCGCCCTTGGCCGCGCGGAAGCCTGCCTCCAGGTCCGCCTTGAGGTCGGCGAGGTTCTCGATCCCGACCGACAGCCGTACCAGTCCGGGGGAGGTGCCGGTGGCCGTCAACTGTGCCTCGTCCAGCTGGCTGTGGGTGGTGGACGCCGGATGGATGATGAGGCTGCGGACGTCACCGATGTTGGCGAGATGGCTGAACAGTTCGACCGCGTCCACGAAGCGCTTGCCCGCCTCTACGCCGTCCCGCAGTTCGAAGGCAAGTACGGCACCCGCGCCGCGCGGGAGATAGCGTTGCCCGGCCTCGTACCACCGGTTGGACTCCAGCCCCGGATAGTGGACGGCGGCCACCTCGTCGCGCTGCTCCAGCCACTCGGCCAGCGCCTGGGCATTGGCGGAGTGCCGCTCGATGCGCAGGCTGAGCGTCTCCACGCCCTGGAGGAGCAGGAAGGCGGAGTGCGGCGCGATGGCGGGGCCGAGGTCTCGGAGCAGTTGGACCCGCAGCTTGACCGCGAAGGCGCCGGGACCGAGCGCCGGCCAGTACTGGAGGCCGTGGTAACTGGGGTCCGGGTCCGTGAAGTCGGGGAACCGCTCGGCGTGCGCGCCGAAGTCGAAGGTGCCTCCGTCGACGACGACACCCCCGATGGTCGTGCCGTGCCCGCCGATGAACTTCGTCGCCGAGTGGACGACGATGTCCGCGCCGTGCTCGATGGGGCGCAGCAGATACGGCGTCGGGACGGTGTTGTCCACGATCAGCGGCACACCCGCCTCGTGCGCCACGTCCGCCACCGCCCGCACGTCGAGCACGTTGCCGCGCGGATTGCCCAGCGTCTCGGCGAACAGGGCCTTGGTGCCGGGCCGGATCGCCGCCCGCCATGCCTCCAGGTCGTCCGGGTCGTCGACGAAGGACACCTCGATGCCGAACTTCGGCAGGGTGTGCCGGAACAGGTTGTAGGTGCCGCCGTAGAGAGACGTGCTGGACACGATGTGGTCGCCGGAGCTCGCCAGCGTGAGGATCGCCAGGGTCTCGGCGGCCTGCCCGGAGGCGAGGGCCACCGCCGCGACGCCGCCTTCCAGTGCCGCGACGCGCTGTTCGAGGACGTCCTGGGTGGGGTTGTGGATCCGGGTGTAGATGTTGCCCGGCTCGGCGAGTGCGAACAGGTCGGCCGCGTGCTGGGTGTCGCGGAAGACGAACGAGGTCGTCTGGTAGATCGGCACCGCCCGTGCTCCTGTCGTCGGGTCCGGGGCGGCACCCGCGTGGATCTGCTTGGTCTCGAACGACCACGCCGAGGTGTCGGGTCCCGCGGGTTCCTCGTCGGGGGTGTGGCCTGCGGTGACGGAGTCGATCGGCTGGCTCATGGGTCTCCCTTGTACGGGTGCGCGAGTGCGTCGGTACGGAGGTGCGAGGAAGTCACCGCGGGCTCTGGACCGCGCCCGGACCGGGGCAGCGGACAGCGCGAGGCGCGGTGGGAGGGAAAGGGTGATCAGGTGCCGGGGCGCGGAGTCAGCTCACGGCCGGACAACCGGTGGTGGTGACACGCGCGTGGTCGACGTGGCGACGGGTCACGAGCACGGTCGTACGGCCAGGGGACCGTACATGCGAAAGCCCCGCGAGGAAGGGGACTTCGCGGCGGTGTACGTCCCCCGGGCCGCCGCCGGGAAGCGGTGTCGTACCGCTGGTGAGCGAGTGAGCGGGGGCGATCCACCGCACATCGACGGGGCTCACCGCCGGCGACCGACGCGGGATCGGCAGGGCGATGCCGAGGGCCGGCCGGTCGAGCGGAGCCGTCACCCCTGCCGCCACGCACACCGCCGGTACGCGTGGGGCGGCGCGGTCTTCTCCCGGGAGCATGGGCCCATGGTCACACCGGTGACCGGCCCATGTCGCCGGCCGGGCCCGCCTGTTCGCAGAACGGAAACACCGCGTTCGCAAACCGGGAGGAAGGCCGCGGCCGGGGAGGGCTCAGGTGGTCCCTGCGCGTACGGCGGTCGCCGTCAGGGTGGTGTAGTTCATTGCGCCGAGCACCGCGGCCGTGAGCAAGTTCGTGACAGCGGTGACCGCCGATGCCGTGCGACGACGGCCCGACCGGTGAGTCGCCGTCGACCGCGGCTCCCCCGTCACGACGACGCCGCGACGGCCGGGCGCGCGTTCTCCAGGTCCAGGAGCCGCTGCTTTCGCTCCAGCCCGGCCGCGTAGCCGGCGAGGGCGCCGTTCGCGCCGATCACCCGGTGGCAGGGGCGCACCACCAGCAGGGGATTCGCGCCGATCGCCGTGCCCACGGCGCGCACCGCGGCCCTCGACGCGCCGATCCGCTCGGCGATCTGGCCGTAGCTGAGGGTGGTCCCGTACGGAATGACCTCCAGGGCCTTCCACACCCGCTGCTGGAACTCGCTGCCGCCACCGACGTACTCGATGTCGAAGTGGGTCAGGCCGCCCTCGAAGTAGGTGCGCAGCTGGGTGACGATCTCCTCGAACGCGGCGGCGTCCTCGGTCCAGTCGTCCCGGACGACGGCTGCGGATCCCTGGCCGGGCATCGACAGTGAGGCGAGCGCCGTGCCGCCCTTCGCCGTGGCCGACTTCTCGCCCACGAGCAGGAGTTCGCCCAGCGGGCTGTCGATCGTGGTGTAGACCGTCATCGGTCCTGTCCTTTCCATTGTTCGGGTCGATGTGTTCCACCTCCGAGAATGAGGTGTTCCGGACGCGCTTTCCGGCGGGATTCGGACGTCACGCCTCGGCGGGCACGAGTCGCTCGGCGGCGGCGTTCCAGAAGTAGTGCATGGCGTAGCTGCGCCAGGGCCGCCAGGCTTCGGCGTCGACCGGTTCGGCGCCCGCCCGGCGCATCCCGGTTCGCAGGACGGGGTCGCCGGTGAGCAGCACGTCCGGGTCGCCCAGGGCGCGCATCCTGACGTAGCCGGCAATCCGGGAGTCGACGCCGCGCAGGTCGAGCAGTGCCTTCTCGGCCTCGTCGCGGTCGGCGCCGGCGTCGAGCCCGATGGTGCCGTCGGCGAGCGCGCGGGCGACCGTACGCACGGTGTCGCGGCGTGCCTCGGACAGGGCGAGTTCTCCGAGCGGTGCCTCCGCGAGGTCCTCGACGCCGGGGAAGACGTGGGTGAGTCCGCCGCTCGGCATCGTGAGGGGGTGTCCGTACGCGCTGACAAGGGCGCCGGCCAGCTTCCGGCCGGCGGGCACCGGGACCTCGGCCTCCAGTACCGCGCGGACGGCGAGTTCGTGCGGGTCGGCGCAGCCCGGGGCGCGCAGCCCCGGCCACCGCGCGACCAGCGGCGCGAGCGCGGGATGGGAGCCGAGCCGCTCGCCGACCGCGTACGGGTCGGCGTCCAGGTCGAACAGGCGCCGGATCCGCTGGGTGGCCGTGGTGAGGTCGCGCAGGTCGTCGAGGTGCAGGTGGCAGGTGAGCCAGCCGCCCTCGCCGAGCGCCTCGCCGACCTCGGCGACACCGGTGCCGTGGGGCAGACGCAGGGTGCGCCGGTACGTACGTCGGCCGCGCTCTCCGACGAGTTCCTCGACACCGGGGACGGCCCGCTCGCCGAGGTGGTCGAAGACCTCGGCCGCCGCGTACGGGCCGCGGTGGGCGAGCCGCAGCGGTACCCCGCCCGCCCCGTCCGCCGTACCGACCGATCCGTAGCGGGTGGACCGGGCCGGTTTCGCCGCGCGCAGCCCGCTGGGGGTGACGGCGTAGATCTCCCGGACGGTGTCGTTGAACTGGCGCACGCTGGCGAACCCGGCCGCGAAGGCGATCTCCGCGGCCTGAAGTGTCGTGGTCTGGAGCAGGATCCGCGCGGTGTGGGCCCGCTGGGCGCGTGCCAGCGCGATCGGCCCGGCGCCCACCTCGGCGTTGAGCTGCCGCTGCACCTGCCGGGCGCTGTAGCCCAGGCGTGCGGCGAGTCCGGCGACGCCCTCGCGGTCCACCACGCCGTCACCGATCAGCCGCATCGCGCGGCCGACCGCGTCCGCGCGGGCGTTCCACTCCGCGGAGCCGGGCACCGCGTCGGGGCGGCAGCGTCGGCAGGCCCGGAATCCGGAGCCCTGCGCGGCGGCCGCGGTCGGGAAGAAGCGCACGTTCTGCCGCTTGGGCGTGGTCGCCGGGCAACTGGGGCGGCAGTAGATCCCGGTCGTGGACACGGCGAAGAAGAACTCGCCGTCGAACCGGGCATCGCGGCTGCACACCGCCTCGTACCTGCTGTCGTCGCTTGTCACCCTTCCACTGTGGGCCAGTACCGGGCCCCGCGCTGGCGGAAAACGGACATCACGCTCGTGGACCGGGGGAGGTGGGCGCCGTACACCGGTACCCACCTCCGCGTCACCGGATCAGCCCCTGGTCAGCCGTACGGACAGGCCCGCGGCCATGTACACGGGCACCGCCCGGTACCCGTCCGCCCGTACGGTGACGTGACCGAACCGGCCACGCAGGGAAGGCGCCGCGATCACCGGAACGGTGGTCCCCAGAGCCGGCGGACGGGAGGCGTCCAGCCGGATCGTGAGCACGCTCCCGGTATCGAGCAGGACCCGCCGGTCCACCGTGAGCGCGGGGGAGTGCCCGGCGCGCAGCGTCACGTCCAGGGTCGCGCCGGACGCCTGGACGTAGGAGCCGCGCACGCGCGCCGCCGTGCTCGCCCGCAGCGTGCCGCCCTGCACACGGACGTCACCGCGTCCCAGCGCGCCCGCGGAACCGGCGGTCAGCGTGTCGTCCTCCACCACCGTTCCGCCCGTGTGGCTGTTGGCTCCGGTCAGGGCCAGGGAACCGCTGCCGCGCTTGACGAGCCCGCCGCGGCCGGAGATGTCGTTGCGCCAGGTGTCGGCGGCGGCGAAGCCCCCGTCGGCGGCGTGCAGGGTGACGGTCACGTCGTCGTCGAAGGCCCCGTAGCCGTCGGCGGCGGCGAAGAGGTTGAGGCGTCCCCACTGCTCGAAGCCGTCGAGCAGTACGTAGCCGGACGGCAGGGCGGTGGTACGGAGCACCTCGCGCCGCTGGGCCGCGTCGAGGTAGGGCAGCCGTGTCTCCAGCAGGACCTCGGCGCCCTTGGGCACGGTGAGGGCCCGGGAGCGGCCGTGCCGGGTCAGGACGTACGTCAGACGCGGGGTGAGCGCCCGGGAGTTGGCCGACCGGTCGGCGTAGGGGTCGGTGTGGATGTCGGCGGAGTGCGCGTAGGCGTACAGGGTGTCCGCCGTGCTGCCGGTCCGCTGCTGGAAGTACGCGGCGGCCTGGGCGCGGGCGGCGGTCTTGAGGGCCGCGTACTGCGGGTCGGCCAGGGTCGCGGCGGCCAGGGCGGTGGCCATGACGCGGCCGGCGATGACGTCGACGGGGGAGTGCATGCCCGCAGTGATCCGGGTGTCGCTCAGTTCCAGGGCCCGGGTCACGAGCTCCTGGAAGCGCTCCGGCACGGCGTACGCGAGAGCCAGGGACGCCAGGTGGAACGCGTTGGTGTGGCCGCTCGGGAACCCGGCGTCGTCCACCGGAGAGGTGCTGCGCTGGCGCAGCAACTGCGTGGCTACGACGACCTCGGAGTCGTAGACCGGGTAGCCGAGCGCGTCCTTGGCGCCGGTGTCGACCACCTCGCTGTCCTCGTTCATGCGCCACGGGCGCGGGTACTGGAAGGCGTACTTGCCGGGGTTGCCGGAGGCGTACGGGCCGCGCACGGTGTCGACGAGCCTGGCGACCTGGCCGAGCTCCGAGTCGTAGGAGCCCGCGCCGAGCGCGGAGCCGGCGGGGGCGTCGGCCGGGACGGCGTCGTTGATGGTGGTCGCGGGGGTGGTGTCCGGCGCCACGGTGATGGACGTGACGGTCTTGGCGCCGGACCTGTAGAGGCCGGCCAGCGGACCGAGGGCGGCGATCATCGCGTAACTCTGGTGCTGACGGTCGTAGATGAAGGCCTCCTTCGACTGCCGCTCCGTGCGCGCCGCGGTGATCCTGGCGCAGTGGCGCATGTTGGCGCGCAGCACCTCGGGCCTGAGCGGTGTGCCGGTGTTCCAGGCGTCGCCCGTCTTCCACACCTCGGCCATGCCGCCGAGGATCCGGACCACGGCGTTGGTCTCGGGTGTCAGGTTCGTCAGGACGTTGGTCGTGTAGGCGTCCACGAAGGCGGCGGAGGTGGTGGTCGCGGCCTTCGCCTCCGTGGCGGCGAGCCAGCCTGCCAGGGTCGGCGCGGCCAGCACGCCGGCGGTGGCGCCCAGGGAGGTCTTGAGGAATCCGCGTCGGTTCACGGCGCGTTCGGTGAGCGGTGCGGGGGGCTGCTTCCCGGCGGAGGACGGCATGGGCTGCCTCTCTTGAGTTCTTCGGCCCTGCGGCCGGCGAGTCGGAGCGATCGGTACCGGCTCGTGGGGCGCCGGGTGACACGTGTGCTGAACGCGCTTTCTGCGTGCTGCCAGCGAAGATCTACTGCTGGGTGATGTCGGATCGGAGGAGGGCCGGCGGCCGGCGCGTGTCAGAGGAGTGAACGGGCCATCGCGACGGCTCCCTTGACCGGCGGCGCTCGCAGGGGCCTCGGCCGGGCCGACGGCACGGAACTCGCGAGGGACGACACGAACGCGTCGTACAGCGTCGGTTGGGCCAGGACGGTGCTGCCCGCGACCACCACGTCGTCGACGGTCACACCGCGTGCGGCGAGCCGCGCCACGAGCCCGGCCAGTGCCCGCCCGCCCTCGGCGATCACCGTGCGGGCGAGGAGCGACCCGGCCCCGGCCGCCGCGAACACGGCCGGCGCGTGACGGCCCCACTCGGCGGAGATGTCGGTGGCGCGCTCAAGGGCCGCGCACAGCAAGGGGACTTCGGGGACGTCGAACGCGGACAGCAGGCCGAGCGCGAGCGCGTCGGGCTTCTCGCCGCGGTCGTGCGCCGCCCATACGGCCCGCACCGATTCGCGGACCAGGCCGGCCGCGCCGCCCTCGTCGCCCAGTACGGCGCCCCAGCCGCCGACCTGTACGGGGCCGCCGTCGGCGAGTCGGCCCACTGCCACGGAGCCGGTGCCGGCGACCAGCCCGATGCCGCTGTCCAGTCCCGCTGCGGGGACGAGGAGTTGGGCGTCGCCGACGACCAGGACGGGGGCGTCGAAGTGGAGTTGGAGTGCGGTGCGCAACTGCGCGCACTGGCGGGGGGTCTCGCAGTCGTGTCCGCCGACGGCGAGTGCGGAGGGGCGCACGCCCGCTGGAAGGGTGTCGGCGAGCAGTGCGGCCAGCCATCGGGCGGCGGCCACGGGGTCGTGCGGCCGCCAGCCGCCGCTCGTGCGGACGCGGTCGGCCACCAGGGTGTCGCGGGCGAGGGCGCGCAGATGGGTCTTGGTGCCGCCCACGTCGAAACCGACGACCAGGGGCGCGGATTCCTGCACGGGTTCTCTTTCGTCGTTGCGCGCTGCTGCGACGGCGGGCGAACCGCGCCTGGATGAAAGGGATGTGGAGGATCTAGGGAAGCCCCGGGACGGGCCTCTGGCGGAGCACGGCAGGCGAGTACCGTGACCTTCGTTAGGAAGTTAACTAACGAAGTACAGTGCGTCAAGAGGTGTCGCCCACCCGCCCGCCCGGCGCGGAAGGTGCGTGACGCCGACGCCTTCCGTCGCCGCATCCGGCAGAGCCGATCGACCCGGCACCGCGGCCCGTTACCTGTGGGGGAACTGTGGAACTCGACGTGGCGAACACCCCCCGTCTGACCGAGAGCGCGAGCGCCGTCTTCGCGGTGCTCGCCCAGGCGGGCACCGCGACCCGGCCGCAGCTCGCGAGCCTGGCAGGCCTGTCCAAACCGACGGTGTCCAGCGCCGTCGCGGAACTGGAGGGCGCCCGGCTCGCCGCCCATTCCGGCACGGCCTCCGGCGGCACCGGGCGCAACGCCGCCGTGTACCGGATCGGGCCGGCCGCCGGCACGGCGCTCGCCGTCGATCTCGGCCCCGCCCTCACCCGGGTCCGCGGCTGCGGCCTGGACGGCACCCTGCTCGCCGAGGCGACGGGCTCACGGGCCGACGCCGTGGACGTCGTCCGCGAGGCCCTCGCGGTACTGGCGGCGGACGCGCCGCTGCGCAGCATCGTCGTAGCGGTCGGCGACGTCACCCCGCCGGCGCGCGAGGGTGACGGGACCCGGCCCGCGACCGACAAGGCCGGACCCCTCTTCGACGCGGTGGCAGTCGCGTTGCCGCCGGGCGTTCCCGTGCACCTGGAGAACAACGTCAACTGCGCCGCGCTCGCCGAGCTCCACGAGGGTGCTGCCCGGGGCCGCGACACCTTCGGCTATCTGCGGGTGGGCGTCGGCATCGGCCTCGGTGTCGTCATCGGAGGCCAGGTGCTGCGCGGCGCGAACGGAGCCGCGGGCGAACTCGCCCGGCTGCCCTACCCGTGGGACGACGGCCTGGAACCGCGCCAAGAGGCCCTGGAGGAGTACATCGGCGCCCGCTCCCTGCTCCGACGGGCCGCCGAGGCCTGGCAGGACGGCGACGGACCGTGCCCGCGCACCGCTGAGCGGCTCTTCGCCCTCGCCGGTGAGGGGAGACCCGCGGCCCGCGCGATCGTCGACCGCCATGCCGTCGACGTCGGCCGCCTCGCCGCCGCCGTGACCGCCGTACTCGACCCTGGACTGCTGGTCCTCGGCGGCAGCACGGGCGCGGATCCCCAGGTTCTGCCCGGTGTGCGGGCCGAACTGGCCCGGCTCAGCTGGCCCACCGAGGTGATCAGCAGCACCGTCGGTGACCTGGGCACCGTCGTGGGCGCGGCCCGGCTCGCGGTCGCCCGGGGAGTCCGAACCGTGACCGAGGCCGCGCGAACGAAGGATTGACGGTTTCCGACTCGGTCTGCCAATGTCCGGACAAGCGCTTTCTAGGTCGGCCGGGACGCCGACCTGGGGTGAGCGTCCCGCCTGTGCCCCGAGAGGCACGGCAGCCACGTGAGGGCGTGCTCGCGTGACGACGGCCATGGCGGCCGGGGATCCCACCCGTCGGATGGCGCGGCCGGGCGAGGCCGCGCCACGGAAAGTGCCCTTCCCAGCAGAATGCGCCCCTGCCGTTCGACCGGCCGGGACATTCCCTCACGCACATCAAGGAGGACCCGGTGGGTCACCAGATCTCGCGCAGAACCCTCTTCCGCACCGCGGGCGGGATCGCCGTCGCCGGCGCGCTCGGCAGTGCGCTCAGTGCCTGCGCAGGCGGCACCGGCGCAGGCTCCACCAGCGCGAAGCTGACCATGACGTGGTGGGGCAGCGACGACCGGCACAACGCCTACAAGAAGGCGCTCGCCACCTTCCAGAAGAACAACTCGAAGATCAAGATCCAGGAGACCTACTCCGGGTACGACGGTTACTTCGACAAGTTCAACACCAACATCGCCGGCGGCAGCGCCCCCGACCTGCTCCAGATGGACACCGCGCTGGTCGCCCAGTACGCCCGCAAAGGTGTCCTCGCGCCCCTCGACTCCTACGTCGGCAAGACCCTGGACCTGACCGGCTTCAGCAAGACGCTCCTCGCGGCCGGCACCGTCGACGGCAAGCTGTACGGCGTCCCGTCCGGCATCGGCGTCAACCAGCTCACCGTCAACCGCAGCGGCCTGGAGAGCCTCGGCCTGGAACTGCCGGACCGCGAGTGGACCTGGGCCGACCTGAAGAAGATCTCCCAGGACGTCCACAAGAAGAGCGGCGGCAAGACCTACGGCGTCGACGACGGTGGCGGGGGCACCCTCCAGTGCTTCGAGATCTTCGCCCGGGAGAAGGGCGAGACCTTCTTCTCCGACGACGGCAAGAAGCTCGGCTTCACCTCCGCCACCCTCCAGGAGTGGTGGGAGTACTGGGCCGAGATGCGCGAGACCAACGCCTCCCCGCCCGCGGCGATCACCTCCGCCGCGCACAACGACCTCACCAAGAACGCGGTCGTCATCGGCAAGACCCTGTTCACCTTCGACTCCGGCGTCTACGGCGCCGGCGGTTCGATAACCGACGCCCAGCTCGACTTCCTGCCCACCCCGCAGGGCGACTGGTCCGGCGCCCGCGAGGGCAACTTCGTCAACGGCGGCGTGCTGCTGAGCGCCACCAAGGCCAGCAAGAAGGTGGCCGACTCCGCGAAGATCATGTCGTTCTTCGCGCAGGACGACACGGCGATCAAGGACATGCAGCTGCTGCGCGGCATCCCGCCGACGGAGAAGGCCCGCGACCTGATCGCCTCCGGCCTGACCGAGACGGACAAGCTGAACATGTCGACCGCCGACTACATCTCCCAGCGGGTCGGCAAGGCGACCGACGCCCTGGCCGCTCCCGCGCCCCCGCCCCAGGGCGCCGACCAGATCTGGGACCTGCTGTTCCAGTCGAACCTCGCCGTCGCCTTCGGCAAGAAGTCGATCAAGGCGCAGCTGGGCGAGTTCTTCGACCAGGCCGCGGGAGTCCTGGGCGCCTGACGCGCGCCGACGCACCACCGAACACCGGGAGAGGGCCAGGAAGATGAGTGTGACCACCGCCAAGACCGACGAGGTCGCGAAGGAGACGCCGGCCGAGGCGACTCCGTCCGACCAGCGGGAGCGTGAGCGTATGCGCCGCCGCCTCGCCAGACGGCGGGGCGGGGGCTGGTGGCCGTACGCCTTCCTGGCCCCCTGGTTCATCGGCCTGTTCGGGCTGACGATCTACCCGATGCTCGACTCGCTGTACCTGTCGTTCACCGACTTCGACCTGCTGACACCGGCGCAGTGGGTGGGGACCGGCAACTACGAGCACATGTTCGCCGACGACCCGGTCTTCTGGGACTCGGTGCACGCCACGCTCGTGTACGTCGTGGTCTCCGTGCCGCTGAAACTGGCGCTCGCGCTCGGCGTGGCCATGCTGCTCAACCGCGACCTGAAGGGCATCGGTCTCTACCGGGCGGCCTTCTACCTGCCGTCGCTGCTCGGCGGCGCGGTGGCCATCGCCATCGTGTGGCGCCAGGTGTTCGGCGGCGACGGCCTCTTCAACGACTTCCTCGGCTGGTTCGGCATCAAGGGCCAGGACTGGATATCCAGTCCCGACACCGCCCTCTACACGCTGGTCCTGCTGGCCGTCTGGCAGTTCGGCACCCCGATGGTCATCTTCCTCGCCGGTCTGAAACAACTGCCCAAGGACGTGTATGAGGCGGCCGCCATCGACGGTGCCTCGCCGGTCACCCGGTTCTTCAAGATCACGCTGCCGCTGCTCACGCCGATCGTGTTCTTCAACGTCGTCCTCCAGATCATCGACGCGTTCAAGACGTTCACGCCCGCCTTCGTGATCAGCAACGGCTCGGGCGGACCCCTCAACTCGACGATGCTCTACTCCCTGTACCTGTACAAGAAGGGCTTCACCGACCTTCAGATGGGGTACGCCTCCGCGTTGGCCTGGGTGCTGTTCCTGGTCATCGCCGGCTTCACGGCGGTCAACTTCATCGCCAGCCGCTACTGGGTCCACTACGACGACTGAGCGAGGAGTCCCCACCCATGTCCGCCATCACCCCTGCCCAGTCCCCGAAGTCGCCGCTCCAGAAGCTGCGTTCGGCCACCGGTGCCCGCCGCGTCTACATGCACACCCTGCTCATCGGTGTCGCGGTCGTCATGCTCTACCCGCTGCTGTGGATGCTCAGCAGCTCGCTCAAGCCCGACACCGAGATCTTCACGCACCCCGGCCTCATCCCGAACGCGCTGCGCCCGGAGAACTACTCCGAGGGCTGGAGCGGCTCGGGCAACTCCTTCTCCCTCTACATCACCAACTCGCTGATCGTCACGATCGGCGCGGTGACAGGCAACGTCATCACCTGCTCGCTGGCCGCCTACGCCTTCGCGCGCTTCGAGTTCCGCGGCAAGAAGATCTGGTTCGGCCTGATGCTCGGCACGCTCATGCTGCCCACCCAGGCGGTCCTGATCCCGCAGTACACGATCTTCTACAACCTGACCTGGATCAACACGTATCTGCCGCTCATCGTGCCGAAGTTCCTGGCCACGGACGCGTTCTTCATCTTCCTGATGGTCCAGTTCATCCGCTCCATCCCGCGTGAGCTCGACCACGCGGCCATGATGGACGGCGCCAACCCCTTCCAGATCTACTGGAAGATCATCCTGCCGTTGATGAAACCGGCGCTGATCACCACGACCATCTTCACCTTCATCTGGACGTACGACGACTTCCTCCACCAGCTCGTCTACCTCCAGCAGAACGACCGCTTCACCGTGCCTCTCGGCCTGACCCTGTTCATGGACCAGACCAGCGGCTCCTCCTATGGCGCGATGTTCGCCATGTCGACACTCGCCCTCCTGCCGACGCTCATATGCTTCCTCATCTTCCAGAAGAGGCTGGTAGAAGGCCTGGCGACCTCCGGCATGAAGGGCTGACACCATGCATCTCCCGCACCAGCGCGGCCCGTTGCACGACCTTCCGGACGACCCCGCCGCGTACGACGCCGTCCTCGCCGGCGTCACCGAGGAGGCCCTCACCCGCCTCACCCCGGAAGGCGGCCTCGAACACCCCGCCGCCCGCGACGACATCGGCGACACCTCCCTGGGCATCACCTCCCTGCTCGCCCTCGCCTGGCAGCGCACCAAGGACCCGCGGCTGCCGGAGGCGGTGCGGCGCAGCCTCGCCTTCCACCTCCGTGAGCGGGTGTTCACCGAGGACAACCCCGGCTACCCGAACCTGCGGTCGCGCGACTCCGGTCTGCCGTACGCCCGTTACGTCCTGGACGCGGGCGCCCATCCCATCGGCGACTGGCCGAGCACGGTGTGGGCGCTGCTCCAGGCGGTCAACGTCCTGGACGCGGCCGACGGCCTCATCGACGACGAACAGGTCCATGAGCTGCGGGAGTTGGCGAGCGGCTACTGGAAGTGGCTGACGGAGGCGACCTTCTTCAACCCGCAGGAGGCCGGCAACCAGGCCATCGGCTGCGTGGTCGGCGGGTTGCAACTCGCTCGCCATCTCCCCTCCGAGGAGGGGGAGCCGATCCGCGCGAAGGCGATCGGCCTGTACGTCGACGAGATCCGGGCTCGTCGCGTGCGCGGCCGGGGTGCCCTGCTGCCCCCGGAGCACGGCGGCGCGTACGACAACAACTACGGCCCGATCTCCCTCTCCTTCCTCGCCCGCGCGCACCTCGTCAGCGGCGAGGAGATCTTCGCCGAGGACGGTGACGCGCTCGCCCGCTACATCGACGCCCGGCTGACCGTCGGCGGCTTCGACAACGGCGGCCCGCGCTACAGCGAACAGCACTCCGGGTTCGAGTCCGTCCTCGGGCTGCGCTACTTCGGCCGGCGGATCGGCGCCGACCTCGGCCGCTACCGGGGCGACACCCGCTGGGGCCGGCACGCGGTCCAGCGGGACGGCGGCATCGACGGCCACTTCGCCTTCATGCTGTGCTGGCAGATCCAGGACACCACACCCTGGCACCGCGACCCCTCCAAGGACCCCCTGCGGCACCAACTCCGCGCGGGCACCGTCTCGGTGGCCTTCGAGGACAGCATGACTCCGTCACTGATCGAGGCAGCGGGCACGTACTACCTGCCCGCGGCCGTCGACCGGCAGCACGGCTTCGGCCCGGTCACCGACGGTTTCCTGCTGTGCCGCCCGATGGGCGAGACCCGGGTGCGCGACCTCCGTACCGACGCGCTGACGGCCAAGCTCGTCACCAAGCCGGTCGTCGGCCGCGACCACGTCCTGCGCCACGTCCGGTCCCTGTACGTCACGGACGGCACCAGCCTGTGGGTGACCGTCGCCGTGGAACGGCTCGACGGGACGCCGTACCTGCTGGCCGGGATGCCGTACGCGGCCGACGACGGCGACCGCGTGCGCAGGACCGCGGAGGCCGACGTGGTCTCGGCGGGCGACCTGCGCCTGACCCACCCGCCGACGGAGAGCGTGGACCACTTCGACACACGCGCGGAGCGGACCCAGGAACAGGCGGCCTTCGCGCTGGCGGCCGACCCGCGCGGCTACGGCAACCCGGACGACGGCTGGCGCCGCCTCGTCACCTCCTCCGCCCTCGAAGCGGACCCGGCGCCCGGCGCACCGGAGGAACAGCACGTCTTCGCCGTCCGCTACGGACCCGGCGGCCCCTTCGCCCCGTCCTTCGAGTCCACCCCGGCAGGACTCACGGTCCGCACCGAGGCGTTCACCGCCCTGATGGGAGACCCCGCGGGCGACACCCACGGGGAACCGGAACTGGAGCTCACTCCCCGCTGAACACCGCCTCCCCGACCACCAGGTCCGCGCGGTCCCGGGTCGCGGCGACCAGGTCGGCGTTGCGCTGGTCCGTGCCGAGCACCCAGGCCAGGGCCGTCTCGTGGTCCTTGCCGAACTCTTCGTGCCGGGCAACGAGACGGCGCAGGCGCTCGGCTTCGTCGAGTTCGCGGAACCAGACCTCGTCGAGCTGGCAGCGCACCCGGGTCCAGGCGGCGTCGCGGAGGAGGAGGTAGTTGCCCTCGGTGATGATCAGGCGGGCGGTGCGGGGCACGGGGACGGCGGCGGCGAGGGGCTGTTCCAGGGTGCGTTCGAAGCCGGGCGCGTAGACCAGGTCCTCCTCGTCCTCCCGCAGCCGGCGGAGCAGCGCCGCGTATCCCGCCGCGTCGAACGTGTCGGGCGCGCCCTTGCGGTCGCGGCGGCCCAGCCGGTCCAGCTCGACGTCCGCCAGATGGAACCCGTCCATCGGCACCTGGGCGGCCCAGGCGGGCCCGTCCCCGTTCAGCTCCCGGACCAGCCGCTCGGCGAGCGTGGTCTTGCCCGATCCCGGGCTGCCGGCGATGCCGAGGAGGGCGCGGTGCCCGGGACATACGAGGGAGGCGGCCCGCTTGAGGAGGCCGGTGAGGTCACGCGGCTCGCCGAGGGTCACGGGCGCTCCGGCCGTGCGGTGCGCGGCATCCGGACGACCGCCGTCCGGCCTCTCGGACCGACCGTCGTCCGGTTCGGCGGTGCGCCGTCCGCCTCCATCGGCACCTGGTCGAGGAACACTGGCGGGGTCCGCGAAATGACCGGTCCGGGCAGGGGCGTGAAGACGGCGAATTCCATGACTTCAGTATCCCGGCCAGAAGGTGAATTCCGGCCAGTCACGCGGCGCCCGGAGCCGATCGGCGGTGGATTCGGCTTATGCTGACGCGACTGTTGAATTCTGGTCAATATCTGGCACGGCAGCGGCCACGCACGGGGAGAACACCATGTCGCAGCAGGGCCCCACGCTCGCCCCCCACAGCTACCGGCTGTACTTCGACCATCTGCTCGGCTGCCAGAAGTGCGGCACCCCGCCGAGACGTTGCGACGCCGGCGCGGCGCTGTACCGCGCCTACCGCGCGGACCTGAAGAAGTCCTAAGTCACCCGTCCGCCGGGCCGGAAACGTGTGGCGTGCGCCACCCCGTGGGCGCGGCCGATCGGGGCACACTGCCCGTATGACAGAGCAGCTCGGTCTTCCCGAGGAAATCCAGGCCTGCCTCTTCGATCTCGACGGGGTCATCACCAAGACCGCCGTCGTCCACGCGGCCGCCTGGAAGCGGACGTTCGACGAGTTCCTGCACCGCCGAGACGGCGAGGGCTTCCGACCCTTCGAAGACGCCGACTACAACGCCTACGTGGACGGACGCCCACGCGCCGACGGCGTCCGCGCCTTCCTCGCCTCCCGCGCCGTCGAACTCCCCGAGGGGAAACCCGACGACTCGCCGGACGAGGAGACCGTCCAGGGCCTCGGCAACCGCAAGAACAGCCTGCTCCTGGAACTGATCCGCAGCGGCGGCGTCGAGGCGTACGACGGCACGCTGCGCTATGTCGAGAAGGTCCGGGCCAGTGGCCTGCGGACCGCGGTCGTCTCCTCCAGCACCAACTGCCGTGACATTCTGCGCGCGGTGGGAGCCGAGGCCCTGTTCGAGGTCAGGATCGACGGCGTGGTCGCCACCGAACGCGGCCTGCCCGGCAAGCCGCGCCCCGACACCTTCCTGGCCGCCGCCCGCGACCTCGGGGTTGAAGCGTCGCAGGCCGCCGTCTTCGAGGACGCGCTGGCCGGCATGGACGCGGGCCGCTCGGGCCACTTCGGATACGTCGTCGGGATCGACCGCGTCGGCCAGAGCGCCGAACTGCGCGCGCACGGCGCGGACATCGTCGTACAGGATCTCGCGGAACTGGGGGAGAGCGCGTGATCACTCACACGTCGTACGCCGTCGAACCGTGGACGTTGCGCGAGCACGTCCTCAACCTGGACGTACTGCCGCAGAGCGAGTCGGTGTTCGCGCTCTCCAACGGCCATGTCGGCTGGCGCGGAAACCTCGACGAGGGCGAACCGCACGGCCTTCCCGGCTCCTACCTCAACGGTGTCCACGAGGTCCACCCGCTGCCGTACGCCGAAGCCGGGTACGGCTACCCGGAGTCCGGCCAGACGGTCATCAACGTCACCAACGGCAAGGTCATCCGGCTGCTCGTCGACGACGAGCCGTTCGACCTGCGCTACGGACGGCTCCGCTCCCACCAGCGCGTCCTGGACCTGCGCACCGGTCTGCTCACCCGGACCTGCGAATGGACCTCACCGGCGGGCGACACCGTCCGCGTCCGCTCCACCCGGCTGGTGTCCTTCACCCAGCGCGCGATCGCCGCCGTCTCCTACGAGGTGGAGGCCGTCGACTCCCGCGTCCGTGTCGTGGTCCAGTCGGAACTGGTCGCCAACGAACAACTGCCGGGCCGCAACGGCGATCCGCGGGCCGCGATCGTCCTGGAGTCGCCGCTGGAGGGGGAGGAGCACTTCGCGGAGGACGGCCGCCTCAAGCTCGTGCACCGCACCCGGCGCAGCGGACTGCGGGTCGCCACCGCCGCCGACCACGTCGTGACGGGACCCGAACCCACCACCACGAGCAGCGAGAGCAGCAGCGACGTCGCCCGCCTCACCGTCACCTCCGTGCTGGACCCCGGCCAGAAACTGCACGTGGAGAAGCTCGTCTCCTACGGCTGGTCGAGCACCCGGTCCCTGCCCGCGCTGCGGGCCCAGGCCGACGCGGCGCTCGCCTCCGCCCAGCACGGCGGCTGGCAGGGTCTCGTCGACGAACAGCGTGCCTACCTGGACGACTTCTGGGCGCGCGCGGACGTCGAGGTGGACGGCGACGAGGAGATCCAGCAGGCCGTACGGTTCGCGCTCTTCCACGTCCTGCAGGCCGGGGCCCGCGCCGAACAGCGCGCGATACCGGCGAAGGGACTCACCGGATCCGGCTATGACGGGCACGCCTTCTGGGACACCGAGACCTTCGTGCTTCCGCTGCTCACCTACACCGCGCCCGGCGCGGTCGCCGAGGCGCTGCGCTGGCGCCAGAGCACCCTGCCCGCCGCCCGCGAGCGCGCCACCCAACTGGGCCTGCGCGGGGCCGCGTTCCCCTGGCGGACCATCGCCGGCGAGGAGGGCTCGGCGTACTGGCCGGCCGGGACCGCCGCGTTCCACGTCAACGCCGACATCGCCGACGCCGTCGTGCACTACACGACCGTCACCGGCGACAAGCGCTTCGAACGCGACACCGGGGTCGAACTGCTGGTGGAGACGGCCCGTCTGTGGCGCTCCCTCGGACACCACGACCACCAGGGCGGTTTCCACATCGACGGGGTGACGGGTCCCGACGAGTACAGCGCCGTCGCCGACGACAACACGTACACCAACCTGATGGCCCGGGCGAACCTCCTGGCCGCCGCGGACGTCGTCGAGCGGCACCCGCGCCAGGCGGCGGCGCTCGGCGTCGACGACGAGGAGAGCGCCGCCTGGCGCGACGCCGCGGGGGCCATGCACGTCCCCTACAACCACGAACTCGGGGTGCACGAACAGAACGCGGGGTTCACCCGCTACCAGCGCTGGGACTTCGCCGCCACCCGCCCCGACCAGTACCCGCTGATGCTGCACTTCCCCTACTTCGACATCTACCGCAAGCAGGTCGTCAAACAGGCGGACCTGGTGCTCGCCATGTACAAGTGCAGCCCCTACTTCGACGACGAGCACAAGGCCCGCAACTTCGCCTACTACGAGCCCCTCACCGTCCGCGACTCCTCCCTGTCCGCCTGCTGCCAGGCCGTGATCGCGGCCGAGGCCGGACATCCGGGGCTCGCCTACGACTACCTGGTGGAAGCCGCGCTGATGGACCTGCGGGACCTGGAGAACAACACCCGGGACGGCCTGCACATCGCCTCGCTCGCCGGCACCTGGATGGCCCTGGTCGCCGGGTTCGGCGGCCTGCGCCACCACGGCGGCACCCTGGAGTTCAAGCCCCGGCTGCCGGAGCGGTTCCACCGGCTCGCCTTCAACCTGGAACTCCTGGGCCGCCGCCTGCGCGTGGAGATCGCCCCCGCCAGCGCGACGTACACGATCCTGAGCGGCGAACCCCTGGAGATCCGCCACTACCGCGAGACCGTCACCGTCGACGCCGACAAGCCCCACAGCCTGCCGATCCCGGCTCCCAGGCTGCGCCCCGCCCCCGACCAGCCGCCGCACCGGCGGCCGAACAGTCAGGGGTGAGGCGCGGGGTCCCGGACGTCAGTCGCGGGCGATGCTCGGCGCGACGTCCTCGTACCGCTCCACCGGCTGGGCGGCCGCCGTGCTGCGCGCGGCGGCCGTGGTCTGCGGCTTACCGCAGAACGCGGACTCCAGGGTGCCGGCCATCGTGGTCAGCACCGTGCCGTTGTTCGAGGTGTTGGCGAGTGCGGTGACGCTGCGCTTGCCGTCCTTCGAGGTGAACGCGTACGTGTAGTAGCCCTGGACGGTGCCCGTGTGACCGTAGACGGACACCCCGCAGGACAGGTCGCGGCGGCGCAGACCGAGGCCGTAGCCCTGGGTGCTGTTGACCGGCGTCCACTGCTGCATCTGCGCGAGCTGCCCGGCGGACATGAGCCTTCCGCCGAGCAGCGCGGAGAAGAAGGTGTTGAGGTCACGGGTGCTGGAGATGACCGCGCCCGCGCTCTGCGCCCAGGAGACCGTCTGCTCGGTGGCGTCGACCATCGGGAGGGCGGGATCGTCGTCCGGGAGGTAGCCGTTGGCGTGCCGGCCGGCGATCGCGGTGTCCGGGTGGACGTACGAGGTGCTGCTCAGCTTCAGCGGCTTGATGATGCGCTTCTGGTACTCCGTGCGGACGGACTTGCCGGTGAGCTTCTCGATGAGCATGCCGCCGACGACGAAGTTGGTGTTGGAGTACGAATAGGCGGCGCCCGGCGCGTTGTTGAGCGGCTTCGCCAGGGACAGGTCCACCAGTTCCTGGTAGCTGAACACCTTGTTGCGGACGGACTCGAAGCCCGGGACGGTCTGCGCGAACATGTCGTTCGTGTAGTCGTACAGACCGCTGCGGTGGCTCATCAGGTGGCGGACGGTGATCCGGTCGTCGGGCAGCAGCCCCGGAAGGTAGCTGTTCACCGAGGTGTCCAGGTCGAGCTTGCCCTCGTCGACCAGTTGCAGCAGCACCACGGCCGTGAAGCTCTTGCTCACGCTGCCGACGCGGAACCGGTCGGCGGTGTTCAGGGCACGCCCGGTGACCCGGTCGGCGTCTCCCTCGGACAGCCGGTGGACGGTGCCGTTGTCGTCCACCCGCACCATCGCGCCGGGTGCCCCCTGGGTCAGCGCCGTACGCAGCACCTGGCGCAGCCCCGCGTCGTCCGGTGCCGCCAACTCCTCTGCGGCGACGCCCGCTTCACGCTCGGCGCCCGCGGGGGCCGCCTGTGCGGGCACTGCCAGGAGGGACACCAGAACCGCGCCCAGTGCCGTACCCATGCCGACCGTTCCTGAGACCATCTGAATTCTTCTCCCGAGTTGTTTCTGCCGGTGCGCAACTCCGGCTCGAACAGCGCCGCGGATGCGAACGCCGCAACTCTTTCTACGCACCAGAGGTCACACGGGTTGCATCGCCGCTGGAGAAATCGGAAAAAGGTGCCTCGAAAGCGGTGAGTTGGCGCAATCGGGAGGGTCAGGCGCCGAAGAGCTGCGTCCAGTAGGTGCCCGCCTTACCGCCTCCGGCCAGGCCCGTTCCGATGTGGGTGAAGGCGGGTTTGAGGATGTTGGCGCGATGGCCGGGGCTGTTCATCCAGCCGAGGACGACCTCGGCCGGGGAGCGCTGGCCGCAGGCGATGTTCTCCCCGATGGTGCGCCGGGTGCTGCCCGCGGCGGCGGCACGGTCCCAGGGCTGGGCGCCCCCGGGGGAGGTGTGGGAGTAGAACGCGCGGGCCACCATGTCGTCGCTGTGCCTCTGCGCCGCGTCGGCCAGCAGCGGGTCGACCGACAGGGGCCGCAGTCCCGCCGCGGTGCGTTCGGCGTTGGTGAGCGCGACGACCTCGCTCGCCGTCCGCGCCAGGCCGCCCTGGCTGAAGGGCCGCGCCCACAGCGCCGTCCAGTACAGGTGGCCGGAGCGGTCGGCCACGTACGCGAGACCGGCCTGGTCGAACGCGGGCTCGCACAGCGTGCGCCGGGTCTGCTCGGACGACAGGCAGTACTTCACGAAGTCGCCCGGTGTGCGCGGGCCGGAGACCAGGTGTTCGCCGATGGTGAGATACGCGTATCCGGCCGCCGTGACGCGCTGGTACACGGAGGTGCCGTCCGGCCCCTCGGCACCGAGGGCGCCGCGAGCGGCCATCACACCGGCGTGGGCACGCGCGGCGGACGTCAGCCGCGCGTCGAGGGAGACGGGCGGCGAACCGGCCCGTGCGCGTGCGGAGTTCACCAGGCCGAGGAATCCGTCTGGGGCGGGTTCGGAGGCCGCACCGCCGGCTGGTCCGTGGGTCCGCGGTGCGTAGGTGGACCGGCCGGCCGGTCCGCGGGCCTGTGGTGCGGAGGCCGTCCGGCTGCCGGGCCCGCCGCCGTGCGATGCGGTGTTCACCCGTCCGGTCGGCCCGTTCCCGTGGGGCACGCCGCCCGGCGCGGTGTCCTCGGCGACATCGACCCCGAAGTCCCTGGCCAGGCCCGCGAGTCCGTCCGCGTACCCCTGGCCCAGCGCGCGCAGTTTCCACCCGCCGCCGCGCCGGTAGATCTCGGCGAGCAGCAGCACGGTCTCCCGCTGGGGGCGCGACGGAGTGAAGCGGGCGAGGGTGTGCGAGCCCGGTCCCGTCACGTACAGCGTGGGTGCGGGCAGTCGCGCCAGGGGCGTGGCGGGGTCGGCGGAGCTGACGACCACCGTGACGCGGCCGGCTCCTGGCCTCAGCCCGCGGGGATCGATGACGAGCTCCTGGCCCTGGAGCCGGGCGCCGGACGCGCTCGGCTGGTTGTAGAAAACGAAGTCGCTGTCGCCACGGACCTTCCCGCCGTCATCCGTGATCAGCGCGGAGACGTCGAAGGGGCCCGGCACCCGGAGAGTCAGGACGTCGCCGGGAAGGGGCACATTGCCCCCGGGAACCAACTCGGTCATGGTGCCGCCCCGTCGACGTAGCGATCCGAAAACGGCCTTCGACGAGGGCATTCACGCCGAGGGCCGTCGGACGGTCAACGCTTCGTCGGTGCGCCCGGGTTCCCGTCGAGGGCCGCGCGGTCACCCGCCGAGGGCCGCATGGACCGCAGGGCCATCAGCAGTACGCCGATGTCGTCCAGGTAGATGGGATCGGGCAGCAGATCGGTCGGCAGCACGAGATAGGCGACGGCGCCCCAGAAGACCCAGCGGGGGCCGGACGGCAGCCCTGCCCGGCGCAGCTCGCTGCGGGCGCGGACGAGCCTGACCAGCAGGGAGATCGCGAGGCCGAGTGCGACGGCACCCAGGATCGCGACGATGACGATGACCGTCCAGGTCGTGGAATCCATGTGTCCGTCCAGGGCTCTCGGCGGGCCGTTGCTGCCTCACGTGTTCCCGCTCAGACCCTTCCTACCGCACCGGATCGGGCCGGACTCAACTCCGCGGTACGTGGTTGTCGACGAGCGCCTGGCTGACGGCACGGATGCTGCGGGCGATGTGCTGGAGCTGGAGTACCTCCGCCGCGTACAGCTTGATGGTGTGTTCGATGACTCCCTCGTGCAGACCGAGCGCGGGCAGTTCGGCGCGGGCGGTCTGGAGTGCGGTGCGGGCGACACGGATCTCGTGCTGCACCTGGATCTGCGCGTGGCGGGCCAGCAGTACCGGGTGCTTGATCAGCGTGGGGTAGCTGGCGTAGCGGGCCGGCACCAGCTCACGCAGCCATCTGACCGCCGATCGCTCCCAGTCGAAGCTGCCGGGAGTCTTGACCTGGCACGGCCAGTCCGAGGTGATCGGGGAGTACGTCGTCAGGGCCATGTTCGTCGCTTCCGGGTCACGTCGGCGGGGGAGTTGGGGGCGGCCCCGGCCTAGGGGATGGCCGGGGCCGCCACCGCGGCCACCAGGGACCCGGAGCGGGTAGGAGCAGGGGGCCCGGGTGGACTCGAGAAGTATTTATATATACCGCCGGATACGCAAGAACATGAAAACATTCATGCTGTATTTCGTGTGAACAATCCACAGATGTGGCGGTATAGGAAGGAGTGGGGAAACCCCGGGGTGATTCCTCAGTCCCTGAGGAAGAACTGGTGCTCGTCGGCGACCTGCTCGTACTCCTCCAGGCGGGCTTGGGTCCGCTCCGGATCGTCGTCGGTCATGGCCTGGAGCAGCGCCGCCGACATCACGACCGGCGCCGCGTAGGAGTCGAAGACCAGCCGCGATCCGGTGCCCGTGGCGAAGGTGACGTCCGCCTCGTCGGCCACCGGGCCGAGCGCCAGGTCGGTGATCAGGGCCACCCGCAGGCCCGCGCTGCGCGCCACCCGTACCGCGGTAAGCGTCTCCTGGGCGTGCCGGGGCATGTCGAAGGCCAGCACCCAGGTGCCGCCCGCCGCCCGGGACTGGAGCAGCGCGTCGTAGGCGACGCTGCCGCCCCGGGTCACCAGCCGCACATCCGGGTGGATACGCCGCGCGGCGTACGCGAAGTACTCGGCCAGCGACACGGAGATCCGCAGGCCAAGGACCGTCAGCGGCGTCGATTTCGACAGGGCCCGGCCGACCCGGATCACCTGGTCGGGATCGGCGAAGTCCCGGCGCAGGTTCTCCAGGTTCTGGATCTCGGCGTCCACCGCGGCCTGGAGTTCGTTGCTCGTGGCCTCCGCGGCGGTGCCCGGCGTGCTGCCGAGGGTGCTGAGCGCGATGGACTGGAGCGTCTCCCGTAGCGCGGGGTAACCGCTGAAGCCGACCGCCGCGGCGAAACGGGTCACGGAGGGCTGACTGACGCCCACGCGTTCGGCGAGGTCGGTGATCGACAGGAACGCCGCCTCGGTGATGTGCTCGATCAGGTACTGGGCGATCCGGCGCTGTCCGGGGGAGAGCCGGGGCCCGTCGAACAGCTCTCTGAGCTGGGACGTGGGAGCGGCGCCCGCCTCCGGGGCCGTCTTCCCCGAGGTGATCGCGGATGCCTGTGCGCGTGCCTGCTGCGGCGATGGCACGGATGTGCCTCCTTCGTGTCCCACAAGCACTCAACATAGCTCACGGTCAGTGGCCGCCCCGGTGGACGGCGGCGGAGGTCACACGCGTGGTTTCCGTTTCAAGAACGGCTTCGGGGTAACCCGCGCAACACCACAAGTTGCCTGCTCGAAGGCGGATTTCTCAGATGAGTAACGGTGCGATGGTCCGGAAGGGTCGGCTCCGTGCGCGTAACGCCGCGACGGGCACGGCACGGGAGGGCGCGGCCAGGGCTGGACTGGTCGCACGCGGTGTGATCTACGCGCTGGTGGGTGTACTGGCCCTGCGGATCGCCTTCGGGGACAGCGGGCCTGAGGCCGACCGGAGCGGTGCGCTGGAGGAGATCTCCTCGAAGCCCTTCGGGGCCGTCCTGTTGTGGGCACTCGGTGCCGGACTCGTCTGCATGGCGCTGTGGCGCCTGTCCGAGGCGCTCTTCGGCGCGGCCGGGCCCGACGGAGGCAAGGCTAAGAAGCGGCTGATGTCCGCCGCGCGCTTCGTCTTCTACGGCTTCGTCGCCTACTCCGTCCTCGCCTTCGCCGCGGGTTCCGGTGGATCGGGCTCCAGCGACGACCAGTCCCGGGACGTCACGGCGAAGGCTTTGGAATGGCCCGCGGGCCAGTGGATAGTCGGCGCCGGCGGGGCGGCCCTGGTCGCGGCCGGCGTCTGGATCGCCGTTCGGGCCGTGATGCGCAAGTACCACAAGCACCTGAAGCTCGGTGAGATGTCGCGGCGCGCACGTCAGGCGGTCGACGTCGCCGGAGTGGGCGGCGGAGTGGCGCGCGGCGCGGTGTTCGCGGCGGCGGGGGTCTTCGCGGTACGGGCCGCGATCGACTACAAGCCCGACAAGGCCAAGGGGATGGACGACACGCTCCGGTCCTTCGCCGAGACCCCGGCCGGCCCCTGGCTGCTGGCCGTTGTCGCCGCGGGCCTCGTCCTGTTCGGGGTGTTCTCCTGGGCGATGGCGCGGTGGCGCAAGGTGTGAGTACGGCATCCCGCCCCCGGTCATGAGGGTGCCCCCGCCGCTGGATCGCGGCGGGGGCACCCTTACGTACGGCTCGGTCAGGGCTGTGCGGTGAGCGTGAAGCTCTGCGCGGTCGAGCCGTCACACGCGCGCTGGGTGAGCTGCACGCTGTTCGTCGCCGCGCCGGCCGCGGTCAGGCACTTGCCGCTGTGGCGCGCCGTGAAGTGGTAACGCCCGGTGCTCTCCTTCACCGGCAGCCACTGCTGGTTCTGGCCGCCCGAGTAACTCCACAGCTGCAGCGGCGCGTTGTCGGCGGCGGAGACGCCGGTCACGTCGATGACCTGCTGCGGAGCGCTGCGGATGGCGGCCTGCCGGTACCCGCTGTCCGTCGAGCGGAACTGGAACTGCTGCGCCTGCGTGCCGTTGCAGGCGTACTGCTGGATCGCGGTCCCGTTCGCCGTGGCGGCCGAACGGGCGTCCACACAGGTGCCGTTGCCCACGTTCGACAGCGAGTACCAGGCGGTCTCCGAGATCGAGTCGGCCGGAGGGGTCGACGTGTCCGCCCCGCCGAGCCACTTGAGCCCGTCCAGCACGAACTGGTTCTGCGTCGCGCTCGCGAACGTCGACGACAACCGCGTGTTGGTCGTGTAGTTCATCGCGTTGTGGCCGAAGTTCGCGTACAGCATCTTGTACTGGGTGTTGGTCCAGACGATCGGGTAATAGCCGCTGTACCAGCTCTGGTCGGGGTCCGTGCCCAGCGGGAAGCTGCTGGGGTCGACCGAGGCCAGGACCTTGATGTTCGGGTTCTGTCGCAGGTCGTTGGACCAGCTGTACCACTCGCTGACGGACGAGGTGAACGCGGCAGGCAGGTTCTTCGTCGACGGCTGCGTACGGTCCTCCACCTTCAGCACGGCTGTCGTGGGACCCCAGGTGTTCGTCGCGAAGTTGCCGCTTCCGAGGAACGTGTTGTGGTACCACGGCCACGCCGACGCGTTGGTCGTGAACGCCGAGACATGGAAGCCGAGCCAGGCGCCGCCGCCGCGCATGTACGCCTCGAACCCGGCGCGTTGGGCGGACGTCTGCGGCGAGTCGTCGAGGAACAGCACGACCTGGTAGGCGTTGACGCCGCCGTTGGCGAGCAGGTCCCAGTTGTTGCTGGCCGTGTAGGTGAAGCCGTTCGCCGCGGCCTGCCTGGGGAACCAGTCGTTCGCGTCCTTCACGAAGTCGATGTGCGCGGCGTCCCAGGTTCCGCTGTAGAGGGCCAGCACCTTGAAAGGCGCCGCCGCGGTGCTCCCCTGGGCGGCGGTGCTCGCCTGCGCGGCGGGTGGCGCCGCGAGGCCGAGCACCGTCGCCAGCAGGAGCAGCACCCTCAGGGCCGCACGAGCCGGACCGGATCTGCTGATGTGCATGACGATCCCTTCCGCAGGCGTCAGGGGTAACTGACGAGGTTGGCGACGTTGGTCGAGGAGTTGGACGGCCCGCCGCTGTTGTTGACGACATGCCGGATCGTGCCCGTGCCGCCCAGCGAGACCGTCACCATGTTCGTGAGCCGCGTACCGCCGTTGCTCGGCACCTCGTAGGCGCGCTCCGCCGCGACGGCCGGGTTGACGTTGAAGTAGCAGTAACTGCCGAGGCCCCAGGCCTGATGGCTGGTGACGGAGTCGGCGACCTTGTAGGCGGCGTAGCCCTGCGTGCCGCCGTTCATCCAGGCCGCCTGGTTGGGCGGGTCGTACGGCATCTCGTTCTGGTAGAAGTACGTGCGCCCGCCGTTGCCGTTCCAGATCGTCTGGTACTTCTGGTAGTGCTCGACGAACAGCCCGTACATCGTCACGTTGTCGCCGTTGACGACGAGCCCGGTGTCGGCGGTGTTGGTGTTCCAGCCGACGCCGCTCCCGTGGTCGGCGCGCCAGATCCACATGTGGTCGCCGATGACGTTGTCGCTGTTGACGACCAGGCTGGTGGTCGCCTTGCCGACGGCCGCTCCGCCGACGCGGAAGTACACGTCGTGCAGGGACGTCGGGTTGGCGGAGTGCGACGCGGACGAGCCGCTCGGTCCGACCTCCACCAGCGTCTGGGAGTTGGTCGTTCCCGCGTCGAACAGAACGCCCGCGATCTTGACCCCGTCGACGTCGGCGACCTTCATCGCGGTGATGCCGTTGTCCGGGATGAAGGTCGCGAGGCCGAGACCGAGCACGACCGTGTCCGGGCGGTTCACCTGAAGGGTCTGGTCCAGGTGGTAGACGCCTGGAGTGACCAGCAGGTTCTTGCCCGCGGCCAGCGCGGCGTTGATCTGCGAGGCGGTCGCGCCGGGCTTGACGACGAAGAACTGGTCGATCGGCAGCGAGCTCCCCGCGGCGTTGCCGCTCGCCCAGCTGGTTCCTGTCGAGTTCGCGCGCAGGCTCGGCACGAACACCTGGTAGCCGCCGGCGCCGTCGACGTACAGGAAGGGCTTCTCACGCGTGACCGGGCTCTGCGCCACCGTGGTGTACGGCGGGTTGGGGAAGCTGGTCCCCGGCACGCCCTGGCTGCCGACGAAGACCATGTTCCAGTTGGAGCCGGTCCAGCTGCCGAGCTGCGAGTTGCGCGTCAGCCACTGCTGCTGGCTGCCGGAGTTCACCTGACCGTCGATCTTGGTGTCGGCCATGTAGCCGCCGCTCGACCAGCCGCCGTCGTCCAGGGCGAGATTGCCGCGCACGTGCATGCGCCGGTACGACGAGGCCTGGGACACGGCCCAACGGTCGCTGCCGCCCGTCGGGTTGACCGAGAGGTTCTCGGCGCCGCGCCAGAAGTTCTGGGTGGCGTTGCCCTGGAACCAGTCGGCCTCGGCGTGCACCGCTCCGTTGATCGTCACCGAGTCGGGGGACAGGCCGAGGCCGGCGACCTGGGTGTAGAAGCCCACGTTGACGTCGTTGCTGTAGGTGCCCGGCTTGAACAGCACGGAGTAGCGCTGGGAGCCGAACTGGTTGGTCTGCTGCTGCTGGAAGATGGAGTTCAGCCGGGACTGGATGGTCGCCGCCGGCATCGACGGGTCGAACACGACCACGTTCGGGCCGAGGTCGACGCCGCCCGTCGGCGGGGCCACCGCCGCCACCTGGAACCGCTGGGCCGCCGAGTTGTTGCAGGTGTACTGGACCAACTGCACGCTGTCCGCTGTCGAGGCGCTGGGGACGTCCAGGCACTTGCCGCTGTTGCGGTTGACGAAGTGGTAGTTGCCGCTGCCCTCGTAGACGGGCAGCCACTGCTGGTTGGTGCCGCCACCGTAGGCCCACAGGTGGACGAGTGCGTTGTCGGCGGTGGACACGTCGCTCACGTCGACGGCCTGGCCGGTGTTGTTGCCGTTGTTGATCCGCACATAGCCGTCGCTGGTGGTGGTGAGACTCCACTGCTGGGCCGTCGAACCGTTGCAGGTGTACTGCTGGACCGCGGTGCCGTTCGCCGTCGCGGCGGACCTGGCGTCCAGGCACTTGCCGCTGCCCGCGTTGACCACGGTGGCCATCCCGGTGGGCAGCGCGGCGACCGCCGCGACCGCCTGGTCCTGCGAGGCGACCGCGATTCCGGTCACCGTGCTCGCCATCAGGGCGAGTGCGGTCACGAGTCTCGGTATCCGACGGCGCCCGGAATCTGTGCTGCGTCTGAGCACGACTTCTCCTGAGGAGGGTGGGGGTTGAAGAAGGAGGAGCGGGGACGGACGGTGTCCGTCAGCCGGTGTACCGGGCGAGGATGCTGGTGAACTGCCAGGGGGTCTGGGAGACGCCCGAGCAGGTGTCGTCGTTCGGATAGCCGCCCGCGCAGGGACGGTCGCGGTTGACCGACCAGAACGTCAGCCGCGCCAGGTGGTGCTGCTGCGCGTAGGCGAGGATGGTCTCGAAGTCGGCCGGGGTGACCGTCTCGTTGACGTCGGTGATCCCGTTCATGGACGAGATGCCCATGCCCCGGTACGCCTGGTCGTCGGTGTAGCCGTACGCGTTCTTGAGCGCCGTCTTCAGCCCTTCGGCGGCCCGAACGGTGAGCGTGCCCATGTTCTGGCCGGCTCCGCCGAAGTCGAACGGCATGATCGTCCAGCCGTCCACGGTGAGCCCCGACGCCGCGGCCCGGTTGATGAGGCTCGTGTCGGGGCCGCTCTGCCCGGTGCCGATGGTGACGTACACCTTGATGCCCGGGTTGTTGGCCTTGACGGTCTTGAGCGCGTCCACGGTGCGCTGCTGGACCGTCCCGTTGCTGTAGGCGTCCGCCTCGATGTCGATGTCGATGGCCTTGAGCGCGTAGGCGTTGATGACCTTCTGGTACGCGGCCGCCAGTTCACCGGCGGTTGAGCAGGAACTCTCCAGCTTGTTGCCGCTGTAGCCGCCGAACGACGGGATGACGTCGCCGCCGTTCGCCCGCACGGTGTTCACGGTGCTCTGGTCGACGCCGCCGGTGAGCGCACGGCCGCCGTCCCACTGCGGGTTGCAGTAGCCGTTGCTGAGGACGAAGGCGAGGGTGAACCACTTGACGCCGGTGGCGTTCATGACCGTGGCCGGGCTGGGCGGGTTGCCCCAGCCGTTGTAGAGGTACGGCGCGACAGCCATCGGCGCGGCGGTGGGAGGCGGAGTCGTGCCCCCGCCGGCGGCGGGCGCGGTCCACTTCTGGTTGGCGGCTCCCGTACAGGTCCAGATCTGCACGCCGGTGCCGTTGGCCGAGGTGTTGCCCACGACGTCGGCGCACTTGCCGGACTGCGTACCGACGAGGTCGCGGGCCGCGGAGACCGTCCACTTCTGGTTCGCGCTGCCGGCGCAGTCCCACAGCTGGAGCCTGGCGCCGTTGGCGGTCGAATTGCCTGTCACGTCAAGGCACTTGCCCAGGGCGCGTATGGTCCCGTCGGAGCCGACGGTCCACTGCTGGGCGGCGGTGCCGTTGCAGTCGTAGAGCTGAACGGCCGTACCGTTCGCGGAGCTCGCACCGGCCACGTCGAGGCACTTGCCTCCGAGGCCGGTGACGGTTCCGGTGGCGGCAGCGGCGGAGGAGGCGCTGAGCGCACTGGCCGAGAGGGCCAGCACCGCCGTGGTCAGAGTGGCGCGTAGCGCGGTGGAGTGCAGAAAGGATCGTCCGGACATCACGGCGATCACAGCCCTTCACATGTGGCTGATCAGTGGGGGGTTCACGTCCGTGAACGCTGAGCGCATTCAGGGACGCTGGTGATCGGTGAACTTATTGGTCTGCACCAAACACGTCAAGATGTGAAGCGATGAATGCCGTGGGTCGACGCGCGGGCACAAGGAGTTGAAGGATTCACAGCCGCCCGTGATATCTCATGGCCGCACCGAGGTTTCCCCGGGCCCCGGTTCGACTTCGCCGCGTTTCCACCGGCTCACCCACCCGCCGACTACCCCCAGTGGTGCTTGCCCCATGAACTTCCGCTCGCTCCGACCCCACAGCCGGGCAACCGTGATCACCGCGGAACGCCTTCTCCTCTTCGGCGACGCGGTGTTCGCGATCGCCATCACCCTGCTGGCCCTCGACATCACCGTCCCCGACGGTCTCGCCGACTCCGAGGCCGGTGCGGCCCTGCGCGACGCCCTGCCCAAGGTGGGCTCGTACCTGCTGAGTTTCGCCGTGATCGGCACGCTCTGGCTCTCCCAGCACGCACTGTTCAGCCGGGTGGCCAGACTCGACTCCTGGCTGCTCAACCTCTACCTCGGGCTGCTCGCCGTGGTCGCCGCGCTCCCGTTCCCCACCCGGCTCATCAACGAGTACGGCGGGACGGTCGCGGCGACCGTCGTCTACGCCATGACGATCACTCTGGCCGTCGGGCTGCTCGCCGCGATGGCGGGTCGGCTGCTGGCGCGCTCGTCCCTCGTGGTGGAGAACGTCGACCCCAGGCGTCTCAAGGACTCCCTCTGGCGCAGTCTGTCGACTCTGGGAGTCTTCGCCACGTCGATTCCGGTGGCCTTCCTCTCGCCCACGGCCGCCAAGTACTGGTGGCTCCTGGTGATCCCGGCCCGACGGCTGTTCCCGGGGCCGAAGGAGCCGGACGAGGACACCGGGGGAGTCACGGGAACAACCGCTTGAGGAAGGCGTTGTCGTACACCCGGTGCGGGTCGAGCCGTTCCAGCACGGCGGCGGCCTGCTCCCAGTCCGGTCCCGCGCCGTCGTCGAAGGAAGCCGGCACGGCGGCGCCCAGCACCTCCTGATCGGCCCACGCTGCCTCGTCCGTGTAGGCCCAGCCCTTGGACCACTCGACGCGGGTGAGCGCGTACCCACCGTCGTAGGCCGTGAGCAGGAATTGCTCCAACTCCCGGTAGAACGCCTCCGCGTCGGGCGTTCCGGGCAGCGTCAGGACGTCCAGCCATACGGCGGTGTCCCACTCGGGGTGATCCGCGCGGGGACGGAGAGCGGAGAGCGCCGGAACGCGGGCGCCGGGCCTCCCGACGTCGGACGGCTCGTCGAGGCCGGTCACCCGGATCTCGACCTGGCCGTTGACGGGGAAACGGCCCTGGGCGGCGTACGCGGTCAGTCGCTCGCGGAAGAAGGCCGTGAACTCGGCGACGACACGCTGCACTTGGGCGCGCGAGGTGAGCACGGCGTACCCGTTGGCGGTCACCCGCAGGGTCGTGGGCCTGAGATACAGGAGCGTGTTCTTGGACGGCCCCCAGATGTCGCGGGACAGCGTGGCGGTCAGTCCCAGCGTGGCCGCGGTGAACTGCGCGGCGCCCAGAGCCGGAGCCAGGTACCAGGCCGCGCCGGACAGGATCCGCCCGGCGAGGTCGGCCACGACCGTGGGAACGTTGTCCGAGAAGGGGTAGTTGTACGGCGAGGTCACACGGCGTGAGGTCAGCGGCCGGTCGGGCGTCACGCTCCACACCTTCAGCCAGGGATACTCGGTGAACGCGAACCAGATCGCCTCCACCCTCCCGGACTTGTCCAGGAAACTCGCGAACGTACGCCCGTCGTCTTCGCCATTGCCATTGCCGTTGTCGCCGGGCGCGGCGAAGAGCTCGGCGGCGGAGATGTCCGTACGGCTGACGCACCGCAGATCGGTGTTCACCCCCACGCGCAGCACCACCTCGGTGATCAGGGCGCGGCCCAGATGCGCGAGCAGCACCGCGCCGTCCGCGTCCTCGCGGTCGTAGGTGCGCAGCACGTAGCTCCCACTGCCGGTGTCCCAGACCACCGCCGTCAGCGACAGGACGAGATTGCTCAGTGAGCCGTACGTGTGTCCGGGCAGCCGGCTCTCGCCCACGGCGGGCACCGCTGTGCCGTGGGCGTCGACGGCCAGCGCGCCGCCGAGCGTGAGATCGCCCGGCGCGGGTGTCGCGGTGAGCCCGAGGCCGCGGTCCTCCAGGAAGCCGAGCAGCGTTTCGAGGGTGACGCCCGCGCCGGCCCGGACGGCGGCGGGGTCGCCGGACTCCAGCGAAAGACCGGTCAGACCGGGAACCGTGTCCACCAGCAGTACGCGGGCGCCCGCCCCCGTCCCCTCGGGGATCGTCAGCGGCGACCAGCCGTGGGAGGAGCCCCGCGCGCGCACGGTCCAGCCCTGCCGCCAGGTCCAGTTGACCACCTCGGCCACCTGGTCCGGCTCGCGGGGCGCACAGGCCCACAGCCCGGCGGCGGTGATCTCCCCGACCCAGTTGCGGTAGAGCGACCGGTGGACGTCGACATCCGCAGGGAATCCGGGCAGATCGGCGGCGGCCTCGGCACGGCCCTGGGCCAGGGCCTGGGACCCGGCGGTGAGCGCGGCGGCGGTCAGCAGGAAGCCGCGGCGCGACCAGGCCGAGGCCCCTTCACTTCTTGGACGGTCGGTCATGCGCGCCACGCTAGGCGGGAGTTGACACGAATAAGCTTCCGTCCGCCAGCTTCACTCATTCGAGTGACGTGACCTCACAGGGAACCCTTTGCCTGTGCACAGGGCGGGTCGCGTGGGCGGCGTCCTGCGCGAGGCCGGGATGGTGTCAGACTGACGGCATGGACGAGCGCGAATTCAGCAGGTCAGGTCAGCATGCTTCGGTCGTCGGTCTCGGCACGTGGCAGTTGGGCGCGGACTGGGGCGACGTGAGTGACAAGGACGCCCTGGCCGTACTGGAGGCGGCGGCCGAGTCGGGCGTCACCTTCTTCGACACCGCCGACGTGTACGGCGACGGACGGAGCGAGCAGACGATCGCGACCTTCCTGACCGGCAGGCCGGACCTGCATGTGCTGGTCGGCACCAAGATGGGCCGCCGCGTCGACCAGATCCCGGAGAACTACGTCCTGGACAACTTCCGCGCCTGGAACGACCGCTCCCGTCGCAACCTCGGCGTCGACCGTCTCGACCTGGTGCAGCTGCACTGCCCGCCCACGCCGGTCTACTCCTCCGACGAGGTGTTCGACGCCCTGGACACCCTGGTCGAGGAGGAGCGGATCGCCGCGTACGGCGTGAGTGTCGAGACGTGCGAGGAGGCGCTGACGGCGATCGCCCGCCCGAACGTGGCGAGCGTCCAGATCATCTTCAACCCGTTCCGCATGAAGCCCCTGCGGCAGGTGCTCCCGGCGGCCCGTGCTGCCGGCGTCGGCGTCATCGCCCGTGTTCCGCTGGCCTCCGGTCTGCTGTCCGGCAAGTACACCAAGGACACGGTCTTCGCGGCGAACGACCACCGCACGTTCAACCGCCACGGCGAGTCCTTCGACCAGGGGGAGACCTTCTCCGGCGTCGACTTCGCGACCGGTGTGGAGGCGGCGGCCGAGTTCTCCGAGCTCGCCCCGGAAGGCTCCACCCCGGCCCAGCTGGCCCTGCGCTGGATCGTCCAGCAGCCCGGCGTGACCACGGTGATCCCGGGCGCCCGGACCCCTGAGCAGGCCCACGCCAACGCGGCGGCGGCGAAGCTGCCCGAACTGCCGCAGGAGACCCTCGACGCGATCGAGGGTCTCTACGAGCGGCGGATCAAGGAGCAGGTCGAGGGGCGCTGGTAGTCGTCGGGGCGGGCTCCGGGGCGGGTCCTACGGGGGGCTCCGGGGCCTGCCCCACGGGGAGGCTCAGGGGTAGCCCACGGCGCCGGCTCCGAGGCGGTGCTCCGGAGCGTGCTCCACGGCGGGCTTCGAGGCGGGGCTCCGTGGCGGGGTTCCGAGACAGGACCCGAAGCGGGCGCGGCGCGCCGACGGCGAGTATCCGTCGGGGCGCCGCTCGGCCGGCGGTCATCGGGAAGCGAACGGTCCAGCGGACCAGGGTGCCGTTCGAGTCGGTGACCGCCGTTCGGCCGTCACCCGATCAGCCCCAACTCCGTTGCCGGGGGCGGCTGCCGCTCACCGGAGGGGCGAGCCGTGACCCTCGCGGGCGCACACCCCGGCCGTCGCTCACCGTGGGAGCCCTGACATCGCGGGGCCCTCCCGGCCGTCGCTCACCCCTGGTGTGAGCCCTCACCTTCGCGATCTGACACCGCCGCGAGCCCGCGCAACTGCCTGTCGTGCAGCCGGCTCAGCACCAGCACCGAGACGGTCGCGCCGATCAGCGCACAGAACATGTCCCACTGGGTGTCCCACACATCCCCCTGGGTGGCCAGGAAGTCGTCCGCCGCGCTTCCGCCGATCAGCGCGGCCGCCCACTCGAACATCTCGAAGACCGCGCTGAAGGCGAGGCACGCGCACACGGTCAGCGGCGCCAGCCAGCGACTGCCCCGCAGCGGTGAGGTCCGGCTCAGCAGTTCGCGTACCAGGACGGCGGGCACGAAGCCCTGCATCAGGTGCCCGAACCGGTCATAGGGATTGCGGTCGAGCTCCAGCCAGTCCCGCACCCAGTCGCCCAACGGCACCTGCGCGTAGGTGTAGTGCCCGCCGAGGGCCAGCACCAGCGCGTGCGCCGCCAGCAGGCAGTACAGCAGACTTGTGAGCGGAAACCGGCGTCGGTACAGGACGAGCAGGGGCAGCCCGACCAGCACCCACACGATCTCCAGGAACCAGGTCATCCGGTCGTGCGGATCCCAGGCGGAGACGGCCAGACCCGCGACCACGACCAGGAGGAGCGCGACCGGAAGGAACCTCCGCGGGACGCGCTCCGGAGCCTGGTCGCCGAGTGCGGGCGGGCCCTCGGGCATCGGGCGACGGACGAGCGGGGCGGGGCGAACTCCGGTCATCTGAGGTCTCCTTGGTCGAGGTGGCCCCATGCTGGTGGAGCGCGCCGCCGAGGGCATGAGTACGCCTACTCACTTCCCGGCGCGGCTCATCCGTGGTGCCCACGGGTCGACGGCCGCGTCACGCAAGGACTGACTCCCGCGGCCCCGGAGGGAGTTGTCCGTCCCCCGGAGCCGCGGGTACGGCTCACTCCTTGGGAGCCGCGCCCCGGAGAGCCGCGATACAGGTGCCGATCGCCTGCTGGAGCTCCTCCAGACGCTGCACCATGTCGTCCTCGTAGATGTCGTCGGCGTCGTCGAAGGTGAGCTCCTCGAACACCTTCGTGGCCTTCTGGAGGCTGCTGTAGAACTTCGTCCGGCGTTCCTGGACGCGTAGTTCGGGGTCGGCCTGCACGGTCTCGACCACCATGTTCCTCATGGTGTCGTACGCCTCGGTCGCCCACTCGCCGGTGTCCTCGCCCTCCTCCAGCTCGTCGAGGAGCGAGAGGTGCCGCTCCGCCTCCGAGCGCAGTTCGGCGGGCGCGTCCAGGGTCTGGCCGGCAGGGGTCTTGATCTGGCCCTTCTCCGCGATCTGGCGCACATAGCCGATCCGGTCGGCCGCCCTGCTCTCGGTGGCGACCGCCTTCTTGAGGTCGTCGGTGCGGGCGATGTCGCGGGCCAGCTCGGTCTGGAGCGCGGGGTCCTCCTTCAGCCGGTCCAGGAGGGCGTGCCGCGCGGCCTGGGCGGTCGAGGGGTCGGCGAGGATCGCGGCCCGCAGCGCGGTGGGGTTCTCGGCGACCTCAAGGGCCTTGGTGGGCCGGATGCCCTCGGCCTGCGCGGCCTGCACGATGGCGGTGCCGCGCTCGGAGGAGGCGCTGGAGCGGGCGACATAGTACGTGTGCCACACGTCGGCGTCCGGCAGCTCGATGTCCTCACCCGGTGTCAGCGCCTCGAAGAGCGGGACGAGCCCGTCGTCGGCCGCCTTGTCCCACGCTTTGTAGTACCGCATGACGCGCTCGGGCGAGCACCCGGCCAACTCGGCGAACTCCTTCGCGGAGACCTTCGGTGTCTCGTCCGCCGCCTGCCCGCCGGGGCGCACGCTGCGCGCCACCTTGAGGGCGAAGCTCCATCCGCCGTTGCGCGCGTAGGCGCCGAAGTCGCGTGCGTCACGCGAGACTTCGGGGTCCGGAGCGTCGGGGCGCACGGCGGATTCTTCGGACGGAGCAATAGCTACGGTCACCGGGAACTCTCCTGGGTCGGTACGGCGTTCAGATCACTGAGGATGAAGCTTTGGCCGAAGCTTCACCCGGTAAAGCAAGCAGAGCCACGAGTAAAACGGAAACAAGCGGACACACAAGTAAAACCGAAACGAGCAAGCCGGAATCGACGCGATGTGATGACCTTCACCCCGATGTGGCGGAAAGTGATGAATTCCTTACGGTCGAGACACGTACGGGTGGGCGCAGATCATCGTGAGACCGCGGGAGGATCTTTCGTGCGACCGTTCACCCTCAACTACGCCCTGCCCACGGGGCCGTCGGCTCTGACAGCCGCGTACCATTTCGATGTGTCACTCCAACTGAACGTGCTGCCCGACGGCAGACCGGCCGTCAGTGATCGTGCGCTTCTGCTGGCCTCCGGAACCACGACCTCCACCGCGGGCTCCCAGACGCACTTCGACGACTGACGGCAGCCCAGCGCATGACGGTACTCATTCTCACAGCCGAGCAGGACGTCACCGCCGACATGGTGGTGGCCAAACTGCATGAACAGGGCGTGCCCATGGTGCGCCTGGACCCCGCCGACGTGCCCGGCAAGGCGGTGCTGTCCGCCGACTACGCCCACGGGGACTTCGACGGGTATCTGTCGGTCAACGGCCATGTGCTCAGCATGGGCGGCCTGCGCTCCGTGTGGGTGCGCAGGCCGGGCGAGCCGGCGGCGCACGCCGCCGATCCCTCGCCGTGGCTCACGGCCGAGACCCGGCAGGCCCTGTTCGGAATGCTCTACTCCGCCTCGACCCGTTGGATGAACCACCCGCGCAGTGCCGAGCAGGCCCGGCACAAGCCCTGGCAGTTGAGGATCGCGCACACCAGCGGCTTCGCGGTACCGCCCACCATCATCACGACCGCTCCGCGGGTCGCCCAGCAGTTCGTCGAGCAGTATCGGGAGGTCGTCGTGAAGTCGGCCTCGGGACCGCCGCCCGGCGATCCGCCGGTGGCCCTGCCGACCACACTGATCGGACCCGACACGGACTTCTCCGGCGTGGCGGCCGGGCCCGCGCTGCTCCAGCAGTACATCCCCAAGCGTGCCGACATCCGGCTCACCTCGATCGGCTCACGCCTGTTCGGCGCCCGCAAGACAGCGGAGCCCGAGCAGATCGACGGACGGTTCGGCGACACCGGACACACCTGGGAGCCCGTCCCGGTGCCCGGCGGTATCGCCCGCGCCGTCCATGAGTACCTGACCTTCACCGGACTCGCCTACGCCGCTTTCGACTTCGCCGAGGACAGCGAGGGGGTCTGGTGGTTCCTGGAGGGCAACCAGGGCGGCCAGTTCGGCTTCGTCGAGCTGGAGACCGGCCAGCCCATCGCCGAGGCGGTCGCCCAGTGGCTCGCGCAGCGAAGACCCGATGGCCTCACCCCCCGCAGGACGCAGATGAGTTGATTCCCTCGACACGACACGACACCACAGGTACGACGGGCACGACTCCCCACCCGGGTCAGTCGGACGGCTCCCGGAAGGTCTTGAGGAGGACGTCCAGTGCCTCCTGGTTGGCGTCGTCGTCCCAGTCGTCGGCCGGCGTCGTCCAGCGCAGTGAGAAGCCCCGGCCGTCACCGATGAGGAAGCCCCGGCCGAGGGTGCGCTCACGGACACCCTCCGACACGGAGAGCCACTCCATGTCGGCTCCCTCGTAGCCGCGTTGGGTCACGGCCCGGATCTCACCCACCCGCTCGTAGCCGCCCTCGGAGCCAGCGCGCAGTGACGGCTCCAGATCAGCCCAGATCTCGACGGGATCCGGCCCCAGCCGGGTGCTGTAGGTGACCGTCAGCGTGCGCGGATCCCCGCTCGCCCCGAGGGTGACGCGGTAGGAGAGATCGTCGGCCTCGTCGGTCCGCAGCGGCTTGAAGCCCTTGGGGAGGTCGATGGAGAAGCCCTCGGGCGCGTTGTACGTCGAGAAGACGGGCGTCGGTTTCTCCGCGACGGGGGAGGAGGGGGCCGGTGAGGTCGGAGTGGGCGTCGGCTGGGTCGCCTTGGTCGCCTGAGGAGCGGTGTCCGTCTCGGTCGGTGACGCCGCCGGGCTGACGGAGGGAGCCGGCGAAGGGTCACCCGTACTGGTGGCGCTCGGCGACGGGGCGGCTCCGGTCGCGGAGGTCTCCCCGTCGGGCAGCCCGCCCGCCGTGGTGAGTACGGCGAAGCAGACCACGGTCGTGGCCAGCACCCCGCCCACCAGAACGGGCCTGCCGAACCGGCGTACACCCCCCGTCCGCTTCGCGGCCCACGGCTCGGAGTACGTGTCCCGGAAGTGAGGCAGGGTCGCCGTGGGTGTCCCGTCCTCCTCGTCGTCCTGCCTGAGGATGCGCGTGAGGGCCTCGCGCACGACGGGCTCGGGCACTCGTTCGTGCGGATCCCTGCGCAGGAGTCCGCCGATGGCGGGGCTGAGCGCCCCGGCGTTCTGCGGCGAGCGGATGGGCAGCCGCTGCACGGCGCGGAGCGTGGCGTCGAGCCGTCCCCGGTCCTTGAAGGGCGGCCTGCCCTCGACCATCGCGTACATGATCGCGCCCAGTGCCCACAGATCCGCGGCCGGCCCGGTGCTCTCGCCGCGAGCCTGCTCCGGGGAGGCGTACGACGGCGCGGTGACGCGCACGGAGGAGGTTTCCCCCGTCATCCCGAAGCCGCTCACCGTGATGTCGCCCTGCTCGTCCACGTGGACCTGGCCGGGACTGAGGTCGCCGTGGGTCTGCCCGTGCCGGTGGGCCGCGGAGAGCACGTCGAGGAGTTTGAGGCCGATGCGGGCCGCCCGGAAGTAGTTCAGGGGACCGCCTGCGAGGAGTTCGCTCAGCGGGGCGCCGGCGGGCCGCTCCGTGACCGTCCAGAGGAAATCGTTGTCCTCGATCACATCGACGACGGTGGCCACCTTGCCCGGACAGACCAGCTCCATGCGCTCGGACTCGCGCAGGACCCTGGTGGCGGTGCGGTGCCCGGCCCGCTCGCGCGGATGGCCGGGGAGCCGCGTCCGGGTCAAGGCGACCGGACGCCGGAACTCGAGGTCCTGGCCGTGCCAGCCGACACGGCCCTCCTCCCGGTGGACGATCTCCACGAGGCGGTATCTGTCGGCGACCAACTCGTCCGTGGGGTCTTGCACCTTGACCATGCTCATCCCTCGCTGCGCACCGGAGTCTCGCCTTTCCCGGAAGTACGCAGGGCGTGACGGTGGGTGTTCAAAACGAAGCGGCTTCGGACTGAGCCATTTTCTGGCGGCCCCTCACCGGTTCGAAATCCCGGCCACCTGTTCGGCGGGTCCTCCTCGCGGAGCGGCGGCACGACACGGGCGCGTGCCGGGCACCCGGCACCTCAACGGGGGCGCTCACCTGCTCCGACGCCGATGTAGGAGTCCGCGAAGGCGGCCGACGCCGCGGGCGATCCGAGGATCCTCCGCAGCCGGGCACCGGCGGATCCGGCGCGGAAGGGATCGCCCGACGTCGGGCCGTGCAGCAGCTCCGCGAACCACTGGGAGAACTCCTGGTACTCCCAGACACGGGTGAGGCAGGCCGCCGAGTAGCCGCGCAGCGCACCGTCGTCGCCGCTGCCGAGGTACGCGATGAGCCCGTCGGCCAGGAGCAGCGCGTCGTGGAGCGCCAGGTTCATGCCCTTCGCGGCGATCGGCGCCACGAGATGCGCCGAGTCGCCCGCCAGGAAGAGCCGGCCGTGCGTCATCGGCTCCACGACGTAACTGTGCATGTCGAGGACCCGCTTCTCGATCAGAGTGCCCTCGGTGAGCGGCTGGGCGCCGGTCGCCGACAGCCTGGCGTGGAGCTCCGACCACACGCGGTCGTGGGGCCAGTTCTCCGGGTCCTCGCCGGGCGTGACCTCCAGGTAGTAGCGGGTGACCTGAGGGCTACGGGCCATGTGGGCGGCGAATCCGCGCGGATGGACACCGAACACGACACAGTCGCAGGACGGCGGCGCCTCGGCGAGGAGCGCGAGCCACCCGACGCCGTAGTCGAACCGGGCGACGGTGCCCCGCCCGGGGGTCACACAGGCGCGGGTCACCCCGCGCGCGCCGTCGCAGCCGGCGATGAACTCGCAGTCGACACGGCGCCGTTCGCCCGACACGGGGTCCGTGTAGAGCACCGACGGCCGGTCACCGTCGATGCCGTGCAGCGCCACGTCCCGTACGCCGAAACGGATGTCGCCGCCCCGCACGTCCGCGTACTCGCGCACCAGGTCGGTCACCAACAGCGGCTGCGGATAGACGAAATGGTGGTCCCCGGTCAGCTCCGCGTACCGGAGCCGGTGCCGTTCGCCGCCGGTCCGGAACTCGCACTCGCCGTGCGTCTGCGCGCGCTCCACCAGCCGGTCGGCCAGACCCCGTTCGCGCAGCGCGCGCACCGCCCACTCCTCGATGAACCCCGCCCGAGGCCGCTGTTCGATGAACTCACGGCTCTCGGTCTCCAGGACCACGCAGTCGACGGACGCGGCCCGCAGGATGTTGCCGATGGTGAGACCTGCCGGTCCCGCGCCGACGATGACGACGGGGACGCGCTGGACAGGGGTGGGCGTGGGGGAGATCACCCGAACATTATGACGGTGCTCCGTCAGCTCGGGACACCTCCCCCGAGGGCCGCTCGGGAACGCTCTCTACCCGTCGGCCCGCGCCACGAAGTCCCAGGCGCCGTGCGGCACTTCGTACACGACGAACCCCCGGTCCGACCGTACGAACACCGCCCCGTCCGGAGCCCTGACGGCCGCACGGGTGGCCGCCGGTACATGCACCTCCGCCGTCGACCCGACCGGCACCCCGACCGAGAGCCGGGTCCTCCCGTCGACGAGGGACCAGGCGGCCGTCGCCTCACCGCGCACCGTGTGCACCGACGTACGCGCCCAGTCCACTCCCGTACGGCCGTCAGGCCGGACCGTGAAGGTGCGGTAGCCCGCGTCGCCGGGGCGCAGCCCCGCCACGTTCTCGTAGAGCCACTGGACGACCGTGCCCTGGAAGTAGTGGTCCCGGGAGCGGGAGTCGAGGGGCCACATCTCCCACATGGTGTCGGCGCCCTGGTCGAACCAGTACCCCCAACTCGGGTACGTGCGCTGGGTGGCGATCGCGTGCGCCACCTCGGGGTGCCCCTGTGCGGACAGTTCCCGCAGCAGCACGCTCGTGCCCAGCGCCCCGGTGTTGAGATGGTTGCCGCGCTGCTCGATGTCGGCGAGGAGCGAGTCGACTACGGTCGCCCGCGCACCCGGCGGCACAAGACCGAAGGCGAGGGGGACGCAGTTGTTCGTCTGGCGGTAGCCGGGGTCCTTCGCGGTGCGGTAGTGCCCGTCGGGGCCGAGGAACGCCGTGTTGAACGCCTCCTTCAGGCCGCCCGCGACCTCGCGGTAGCGCGTCGCGACCCCGTCCTCGCCCAGCAGGTCCGCGAGTTCCGCCGTCCCGGTCAGCGCCCGATGCAGATAGGCGGTCGCGGTCAGCCGGGTGTCCTCGGGCGGGTTGCCGCCGTAGCCCGGTGGCAGATAGTCGCCGAGCGCGGTCACCGCGAGTCCGTCCCGGAGCCGTGAGATCTCCCAGTCGAGGTAGCGGGTGAGCGGCGCCCAGTGGTCGCGGGCCAGCCGCTCGTCGCCGTACACGCGGTACATCTCGCGTACGAGGAAGGGGTACACGGTCGTCCACTCGGGCGACGGGCCGAGATCGCCGTAGCCCCAGCCGCCGCTCGGCACGATCACCGGCAGCTGCCCGTCGGCGTTCTGACTGTCCCTCAGGTCGCCGAGCCACTTCGACAGGAACCGGTGCACCCCGAAGGCGTAGGCCATCACGGGCGCGCCCAACTGGGCGTCGCCGGTCCAGCCGTTCTTCTCGTACATCGGCGTGTCGGTCGGGATGCCGTGCAGGTTGTTGAGGAGGGTGCGCCGCATCGCCCGCTCCAACTGCTCGTAGAACGGCTCGGAGCAGGCGAACGTGCTCGTCGCGGCCACCCGCGTGTGCACGACACGGCCCAGCACCTGGGACGGCTCGGGCTTCGAGGGCAGACCACTGATCTGCACGTAACGGAAGCCCTTGTAGGAGAATCTCGGCTCCCACACCTCGTCCCCGCCGCCGCCCGCGCACACGTACTCGTCCGTCTGGAACCGGCCCGGCACATGCCCGGTCTCCGCGGACACGCTGCCGTCGGACTTCAGCTTCTCGCCGTGCACCAGGCGGACCGTGGTCCCCGCCTCGGCCCGGACGGTCAGCCGGGACCAGCCCGCCATCGTCCGGCCCATGTCGACGACGTAGACCCCCTCGCTCAACTCGTCGACGGCGACCGGGCGTACGGTCTCGATGACCTCGATCGGGTCGTGGGCCTGCGCGTGCAGGGTTCCCTTCGGCGCGGTCTGCCGCTGTGCCTCCTGCCAGCCCTCGTCGTCGAATCCGGGGCGCGTCCAGCCCGCGGGTGCTGTACGTGCGTCATAACTCTCGCCCGCGTAGAGGGAGTTGGAGCGGGTCGGGCCCTCGGTGATCCGCCACCTCCCGTCCGTCGCGACGACGGTGCGTGAGCCGTCCGGATGGTCGACCTCCAACTGGGCGAGCAGCCGCGGCTCGCCGTGCCAGGGCGGTCGATGCCAGTTCCAGACGTTCGGTGTGGTCATCCCGAAGAAGCCGCGGCCGAGTGTCACCCCGATCGCGTTGACGCCCCGCCGGACCTGCTCCGTCACGTCGTGCACCGCGTACAGCACCGTCTCGTCGTAGTCGGTGAAGCCCGGGTCGAGCACCTGCCGGCCGACGCGTGCGCCGTTGATCTCGGCGTCGTAGTAGGCGAGTCCGCTGATGTGGAGCCGGGCGCGGACCACCTTCCGCGACAGGGTGAACTCGCGGCGCAGCAGGGGAGCGGGCTGTTCGGGCACCGCGATCGACACGCCGCTGCCCCAGGGCCCCTGTCCGTACGGCGCGAGCACGGCCGCCTCGGGCCAGTCGGCGTCGTCGAACCCGGCCTGCTGCCAGCCCTGTTGCTCGCTCTCGGCGGAGCGCCAGCCCGCTCCCGTGACCAGCTCGACCGTGCCTGAGGCGGTTTCGACGAGCAGGCGGACGAGGAGCCCGCCCGGATTGACGGAGGCGTTGCCGCGGTTGGTGGCCAGCGCCGCGACCACGATCCGCCCGCCGGCCGCCCCACGTACCTGTTCGGTGACGTCGGCGAGTTGTCCGGTGCGCCAGGCGTCCGTCTGCTCCGGCCGGCGCAGTACCTGCCGGCCGTCGAGGTACAGGGTGAAGTCGTCGTCGGCCGTGGCCACCAGGGTCGCCCTGCGGATCTCCGCACCCGCGGGGAGGGAGACCGCTCCGCGGAACCAACGGGGCCCGACAGGGGCGGAGTTCGCGGTCGCGCCGGGCGACCAGATCCAGGACGCCCCGTCGAGGCCGGGCGGCTCCGGCGCGGCCGCCGCGCCGATCCAGAACCCCTCCCAAGCGTCCTTTGGCAACGTTGTCTCCCACCAGCGCCGAGCGCTCCATGCGGACGGGCGGCCCTCGTGGTCCCAGACCCTGACCTGCCAGTGGTAGCGGGTACGGGGTCGCAGCGCGGGGCCCGCATAGACGACGCCGACCGTTCGGTCCGACTCGACCCGGCCCGAGTCCCAGACCAGGTGCCGGCCGCGGACCAGGTCCTTCTCGGTGGTCGCCACCCGCACCCGGTAGGCGGTCTGCCGGGCACCTCGGCCCGGGGCCGCCAACTCCCAGGTGAGTCGGGGATGTTCGACCTCGGTGCCGAGGAGCGTCTCGGCGTACTCGACGGTCGTGCGCTCCACGCGCAGTCCGTTCCCGGGGCGGTGGGCGACACCTGCGGGCGGCGACGCGGACGCGGTGCCGGTGGCGGATCCCAGTGCGATGGACGCGCCCGCTCCCGCGACGGAGCCTCGCAGGAAGACGCGTCGGTTCCAATCCTTGGCCATGTGTCGCCCTTCAGTGATTGAAACGTTTCATTCGGCTGTCAACGATCCTATGAGGCCCCGCTGTCGGGCCTCAAGAGGCGTGCAGGCACCTCATGGAAAGGAGGGGAGTGCAGGCGCCTCAAGGAATGGAGGGGCGGGCGAGAGAGGATGGCTCAGGCGCTGCGTGTCCCATGACGGTCACCGTCGCCGACCCGCTCCCGAGCCGCCCGGAGGCCACCCGCATGAGCGCCCGCCCCCTGCCCGCCAGCACGCCCGCCGAACAGGGCGTCGACGCGTCCGGCATCCACGCCTTCTTCGACGCCGTCGAGTCCGCGCCCGACATCGAACCGCACAGCCTGATGATCCTGCGCCACGGTCACCTCGTGGCCTCCGGCTGGTGGGCACCGTACGCTCCCGAGCGCCTCCGGCTCCTCTACTCGCTCAGCAAGAGCTTCACCTCGACCGCCGCCGGATTCGCCGCCGCCGAGGGGCTGTTGCGCCTCGACGACCCGGTGATCTCGTACTTCCCCGAGTTCGAGGCGGACATCACCGACCCGCGCAGCCGCGCCAATCTCGTACGCCATGTCGCCTCCATGGCGAGCGGCCACCTCGTCGACACCTATGAGGCGGCCTTCCGGCTCGACCGAGGGGAACCCGTACGCGGCTTCCTGATGACACCGCCGGACCGCGACCCGGGCACCGTCTTCGCGTACAACCAGCCCGCCACCTACACGCTCGCCGCGATCGTCCAGCGCACCAGCGGGCAGCGGCTGACCGACTATCTGCGGCCCCGCCTGCTCGACCCCCTGGGCATCGGCGAGATCGCCTGGCAGCAGCACCCGGCGGGCCGCGACATCGGTTTCAGCGGCCTGCACGCGGCGACCGACGCGATCGCCCGGCTCGGCCAGCTGTATCTCCAGGACGGCGTCTGGGAGGGACGGCGGCTGCTCCCTTCCTCGTGGATCGCCGAGGCCACGGGCGTCCGGGTCCCCAACGCCGACGGTACGGCCGAGGGCGCGCTGTCGGACTGGCAGCAGGGGTACGGGTTCCAGTTCTGGACGTCCCGGCACGGATACCGCGGTGACGGGGCGTACGGGCAGTTCTGTCTCGTGCTGCCCGAGCACGACGCGGTGATCGTGACGACCGCCGCGACCGAGCAGATGCAGGAGTTGCTGAATCTGGTGTGGCGGCACCTGCTGCCCTCGTTCGGCTCCGCGCCGCTCCCCGGCCACGAGGACGCGGTCCTGCGGGACCGGCTCGCGCGACTCGCGCTGCGGCCGGTCACGGCGCCCGCCACGCCCACGGCGGAGGCCGAGGCCTGGGCGGGCGCCGAGTTCGTCCCGGCGGGCGGCTCCTGCGCGCAGCAGCCGAGTCTGACGGGAGCGACGGTCACGGCGGGCGAGGACGGCTGGTCCATCTCGCTCGCCGAGGGCGTCGACCGCCTCGACCTGCGCTTCGACGGGTCCGGTTGGACCACCGCTTCGGCCCCGGTTCCCACGGCCGTGAGCGGCGGATGGACCGCCCCCGACACCCTGCGCGTCGACGTGATCTTCCTGGAGACCCCGCACCGCCTGACCGTGACCTGCTCACTGTCCGACCGCACCCTCACGGCCCACTGGCACACGAGGCCGCTGCGCCCCGGCCGGCTGCGCTTTCTCCGGGCGCCGCGTGACGGGGATGCCGTACGCCGGAGGTGAGCCGTACGCCCGGGGTGAGCCGTACGACGGAGGTGAGCCGCGGGGCGGCGGCCTTCGCGTGCATCGGGTGTCGGGCGCATCGGCGAATCGCCCCAGGAAGGGTGATCGCCGATGATCGTATGGGAAGAAGATGTCCGGACCCGCCGACTACGCAGTGGAGTGTGCTGATGCAGCTGAACCTCGAAGGACGGACCGCGTTGGTCACCGGCTCGACGCAGGGCATCGGCGCGGCGATCGCCGTGGGCCTGGCCCGCGCCGGTGCGCGGGTGGGCGTCAGCGGCCGGGACGAGGGCCGGGTGGCGGAGGCCGTCGCGCGGTTCGCGGAAGAGGTCCCACAGGGGCGGTTCGTCGAGGTAGCCGCCGACCTCGGGACCGAGGAAGGCGCGGCGACGGCCCTGGAACTCCTCCCCGACGTGGACATCCTGGTCAACAACCTCGGGATCTTCGGCGCGGCACCGGCGCTGGAGATCACCGACGACGAGTGGCGGCGCTACTTCGAGGTGAACGTCCTCGCGGCCGTCCGCCTCACCCGCGCCTGCCTCCCGGCGATGATGGACCGGGGCTGGGGACGCGTGCAGTACATCGCCAGCGACTCCGCGGTGGCGATCCCCGCCGAGATGATCCACTACGGCATGTCCAAGACCGCGCTGCTCGCCGTGAGCCGGGGGTTCGCGAAGGAGGCCGCCGGGACGGGCGTCACGGTCAACTCCGTCATCGCCGGCCCCACGCACACGGGAGGTGTGGAGGACTTCGTCTACGACCTGGTGGACCGTTCCCTGCCGTGGGACGAGGCGCAGCGCGCCTTCATGCGGGAGCACCGGCCGCAGTCGCTCCTCCAGCGGCTCATCGAGCCCGAGGAGATCGCGAACATGGTCGTCTACCTGAGCTCGGACCAGGCGTCCGCGACGACCGGGGGAGCGCTGCGGGTGGACGGCGGTTACGTCGACTCGATCCTTCCCTGAGGCGCTTGCCCTTCGTGAAGCCGCGTCTGCGGATCGCTTCGTCAGAGGTGCTCCGTGAGGGTGTGCGGCAGTTGCCCCCGGCTGGTGATCCCGAGTTTGGGGAAGATCCGGTAGAGGTGCGCGCCGACGGTCCTGTGCGACAGGTGGAAGTGCCGGCCGATCTCCCGGTTCGTCATCCCGCGTGCCGCCATGCCGGCGATCTGGAGTTCCTGGGCGGTGAGGGCGGCGGGCCCGGGGGCGTCCTCGGGCGAGGACTGTCCGGCGGCGCGGAGTTCGCGACGTGCCTGCTCGGCCCAGTGACCTGCGCCGAGTTCCCTGAGGAGATCCAGCGCCAGGCGCAGGTGGCCGCGGGACTCGGTGTGGCGCCGGCGACGACGTAGCCACTGGCCGTAGGCGAGGTGGAGGCGCCCGCGGTAGTGCGGCCATGCCGTCAGGTCGACGGCCAGCGCGGCCGTGTAGTGCTTCTCGGCATCGAGGTCGCCCGCGAGGAGGGCGCGGGCGTGGTTCAGGCCGATGGCGACGGCCGCCGCCGGCTCGCGGGCAGCCGTCGGCTCAAGGTCGCCGAGCAGGACGCGGGCCTCCTCGACGCGGTCCGCGGCCCGTGCCGCGTCGGCGAGGTCGGCGAAGGTGAACGGCGTGACGGCGTAGTGGTGGACGGGGTCCGCGGGGTCGAACAGCCGGCTGAGACGCTCGTAGGCTTCCGCGCCGCGCCCGGCGTTCAGGGCGTTGATCCCGAGCGCGCGGTGGGTGATGGACCTGAGGTAGTGCGGCGTGCGCGGATCGGAGAGGATCTCGGCGGCGAGCGCCTCGGCGTGCTGGGTCTCCGCCCTCAGGGCGGCCACCCCGAGCCGGTGTCCCAGTGCCATCAGCCGCCACACCGGCTCGTCGGTGGCGGTGGCGAGCCTCTCGCATTCCAGGCTGTTAGCGATGGCCCGGTCCCAGGCGCCGCCCCAGACGTCCGAACCGGCCCACACGCTCAGGTACTTGACCGTCTGCGCGACCCGCCCCTGGGCGCGGACGGCGCTCGTCGCCGCCGCGATGTGGTCGACGGTGTCGGGGAACTCACCGAGCAGCCCTTTGACGGCGACGGCGTAGAGCAGCGCGGCGTCGCCGTCGGCGGCCGGGAGCCGGGTGAGGCGCTCCAGGATCGCCCGGCCGCGCTCGACGGGCAGCAGGTAGGCCAGGGTGTACACGGTGCCGGGGTGCTCCATACGGGGGTCCAGTGTGTCCAGGACACCGGCGAACCAGGTTCGGACCTCGATCCCGGCGCCGTCCATCCAGCAGCGCGCCGCCGCGGTCCACAGCAGCTGTCGGGCGAGCTCCCGCTCCCCGATGCCGTGGACGGCGAGCGCGTGCCGGACGAGGGTGCGTACGAAATGCGGGTCGCCGGAGGGTCGCAGGCCGGCCAGTTCCTCCAGCAGCGCGCGCCGGGCCTGGTTGGCGGTGTCCAACCGGCGGAGCCTGGTGCTGTCGAGGAGCGCGGCGGCCCTGGCCTTGCCCTCGGGCAGTTCGCAGGCGGCCTGGGCGGCGTGCAGGATCAGCGTGGTGCGGTCGTTGTCGTCCTGGGCGAGGGCCGCGGCGCGTTCGAGCGCCTCGACGGCGGCGGACGTCGCGCCCCGGGCGACCGCGCGTTCGCCGAAGTCACGCAGTTCCTCCATGAGTTCGCGGTCAGGGCCCGGCGCGGCGGTGGCCCGGTGCCAGACCGCGCGGTTGGGCTCCGCCGCCAGGAGGCCGCCCAGCGCGCGGTGCACCGCCAGGCGGTCGCCGAGGGACGCGCGCTGGTAGACGGCGGAGGCCACCAGAGGGTGGCGGAACCGCACCGCGGCCCCGTCGCACTCCACGAGCCCCGCGGCGACCGCCGGTTCGACCACCGCGACCGTCGCCGGGCCGCCGTGGATCTCCGCGACAGCGTCGAGGAGTTCGGCGAGCGTGCAGTGGGTGTCCGCCGCCAGCGCGAGCAGCGCCGTGCGGGTCGGCGCGGGCAGGTCGGGCAACCGGGCGGCGAAGGCCCGCTCAAGACGGGTGCTCAGCGGCAGGAAGACGCTCAGGGTGTGGTCGCTCTCCTCCTTCTGCCGGACCGCCGACGGCAGTTCACGCAGGGCCAGGGGATTGCCGCGGGCCGCCTCCAGCAGGCGTGCCCTCGTCCGCAGCGGCAGATCGGCACCGTGGCGTTCCAGGAGCGCGTGGGACAGCTCCGGGGTCAGCGGACCGACCGCCAGTTCGGCGAGTCCGTGTCCGGCGAAGGGGTCGTCGTGTCCGTCACGGACGGCTCCGAGCAGGGCGATCGGTTCACCGCGCACCCTTCGTACGACGAATCCGAGCACGTCCGCGCTGGGCCGGTCGAACCAGTGCGCGTCCTCGGCCACCACCAGCAGCGGATCGCGCTGCGCGGCCTCGACCAGCAGGTCCAGCGCGGCGAACGCCACACCGTACGGGTCCGGTACGGCCACCTCCTGGTCGCCCAGCACCGCGCGCAGGCTCTCGCGGGCCCGCCGGGGCAACGCGTCGTCCCGCAGCAACGGCCACAGCAACTGGTGCAGCGCCCCGAACGGCAGCCGTGCCTCGGCCGGACTCCCGTGAGCGGTCAGCACCGTCAGGCCTTGCTCCTCGGCCCGGCGCGCCGCGGCGTCGAGCAGCGCGGTCTTGCCTATCCCCGCCTCGCCCCGCAGGAGCAGGCTCCCGCCGCCGCCCGACCGCAGCGTACGGAGCAGCTCCGTGAGCCGCGCCAGTTCGGCGTCCCGCCCCCAAAGCTCAGTCATGGTCCCGTTCTCCCTCTGTCCGTCGTGATCCCACGGCGGTCCGGTCCGCCGTGGGCCGATGATCGCCGAACCCCGCCGGTGACAATGGACCCATGGCGTTGGAAACTGGACTCTCCCCGCACACGCGGGGACGGCAGGGACAGGTGGGGGACTCGTGCTGCTCGTGGACACCCGGGACGTCGCTCCGGCCGACCGGGCCGAGGCCGTCGACGCGGCGCTGACCGCGGGCTGCGTGCGGGCGGCCATCCGGCACAGGGATCCCGTCGCCGTCCACGCCACGATGCACCTGTGGACGCTGGGGCCCTGCAAGCTCGTCACCGCGCACGCCTCCGGGCTGCGCCAGACCCGCACGCCCAGGCATCTGCGCGGGGTCAGCGAGCCCGAGATGGTCGCCCTGGCCGTGCAGCGCCGAGGGCTCGCGCAGTACGAGAAGCGCGGTCACCAGCAGGTCGTGCGGACCGGTGACCTCATGATCAACGACCTGACGTCGCCCTACGACGTGAACTGGCCCGAGGACGGCGGTTCCAGCGCCTTCAACGTCAGCTACGACCTGCTCGGCCTGCCCGTGGACACGGTCCGGCGGGCCGCCCCCGCCCTGCGCACCAGCCCGCTGTACGCACTGGTTCACCAGCATCTCGCGACGCTGGTCCGGCAGGCTCCCCTCCTGGAGGGCGATCCGGGCGCCCCGGCGCTCGCGTCGGCCACCGTCGAACTGCTGCGCGCGCTCATCGTCTCGGCGGTCGCCGACGACCCGCTGACCGCCGCCGTACGGGACGACACCCAGCTCACCCGGATCATGGCCTACGCGCGCCGGCACCTGACCGACCCCCAGCTGACCCCGGCACACCTGGCCGCGGTGCACAACCTCTCCGAGAGGTCCCTGTACCAGGTGCTGCGGCAGGGCGGCATAAGCCTGGAGCAGTGGATCATCACGCAGCGGCTGGAAGGCGCCCGCAGCGACCTCGCGGCCCCCGGCAAACGGCATCGCACCATCGCGGCGATCGCCCGTATCTGGGGCTTCACCGACGCCAGCTACTTCACCCGCAGGTTCCGACAGGCCTACGGAGTCCTTCCCAAGGACTTCCGCCGCGCCGCACACGAGGGAACGACGACCGTCGCTGTCCCGGAGTCGCCCGGACCGACGGGCAGCCGTCCTGATTCGCCCTGACCGACCGGCAAGCCGTCCGAAGCGCCCGATCGACGGGCAGTCATCCGACTGACGCCCCGACAGTCACCGGCTTCCTACCGTCACGGCCATGACCTTCACTCATGACCTCGAACAGATCGAACGCGCCAACTCCTCCGGACGCCCCGTGGTGGTGTTCGTCCACGGCCTGTGGCTGCTCCCCAGCAGCTGGGACCGGTGGGCCGAGCACTTCGCCGCCGCGGGATACGCGCCGGTACTGCTCGGCTGGCCCGACGACCCCGACACGGTCGCGGAGGCACAGGCACATCCCGAGGTCTTCGCGGGCAAGAGCGTCGGACAGATCGCGGACCACCTCGCCGGTCTGATCGGCAAGCTCGACCAGCCGCCCGCCCTCGTCGGGCACTCCTTCGGCGGGCTGCTGGTGCAGATCCTCGCCGGCCGTGCCCTGGCCGGTGCGACGGTGGCGATCAGCCCCGCCCCGTTCCGGGGAGTGCTGCCGCTGCCCTTCGCCGCCCTCCGCTCCTCCGCGCCCGTACTCGGCAACCCGGCCAACGCCCACCGCGCCGTCCCCCTCACCTACGAGCAGTTCCGCTACGCCTTCGCCAACCGGGTCGACGAGGACGAGGCACACGCGCTGTACACGGAGTTCTGCGTACCGGGAGCCGGCAAGCCGATCTTCCAGGCGGCCACGGCGAACATCAACCCGTGGACCGAGGCCAAGGTCGACACCCACCACCCCGGCCGCGGCCCGCTGCTGGTCGTCAGCACCGACCACGACCACACCGTGCCGTACGCCATCGCCCGCGCGAGCCACGCCAAGCAGGCACAGAACGCCGACGTCACGGAGCTCACCTCGGTCCCCGGCCGGGGTCACTCCCTCACCATCGACGCCGGGTGGCGCGAAGTCGCCGACGTCGCCCTGGAGTTCGTCCGCCGTCATCACTGACCACCGGCCCGACCGTCGTCCGTCCGGTACCCGCCGGACGGACCACCCCTCACGGAAGCGTGACCTCACGATGCCCACGATCACCACCACCGACGGCACCGACATCCACTACACCGACTGGGGCACCGGCCGGCCCGTCGTCTTCAGCCACGGCTGGCCCCTGTCCGGCGAGGCGTGGGCGAACCAGATGCGCCTGGTCGCCGAACACGGCTACCGCGCCGTCGCGCACGACCGGCGCGGCCACGGCCGCTCCGGCAACGGCTGGACCGGCCACCACATGGACACCTACGCCGACGACCTCGCGCAGCTCGTCGAGCACCTCGACCTGCACGACGCCGTCCTGGTCGGGCACTCCACCGGCGGCGGCGAGGTCACCCGCTACCTCGGCCGCCACGGCACCGGCCGCGTCTCCAAGGCCGTCCTGCTCGGCGCCGTCCCGCCGCTGATGCTCCGGACCGAAGCCAACCCCGGCGGCCTGCCCCGCTCGGCGTTCGACGCCATCCGTGACGGCGTGGAATCCGACCGGGCCCAGTTCTACGCCGACCTCGCCGTTCCCTTCTACGGCGCCAACCGCGACGGCCACTCCGTCTCCGAGGGCATCCGGCACGACTTCTGGCGCATCAGCATGCAGGCCGGGCTCAAGGCCGCCTACGACTGCGTCGAGCAGTTCTCCGAGACGGACTTCACCGAGGACCTGAAGAAGATCGACATCCCGGTCCTGGTCGCGCACGGCGACGACGACCAGATCGTGCCCATCGCCGCGGCCGGGCCGCGCTCCGCCGAACTGCTGCGGAACTCCACCCTGCGGGTCTACCCCGGTGCCCCGCACGGCCTCGTCGGTGACTTCAAGGACGCGTTCAACGACGACCTCCTCGCCTTCCTCAAGGACTGACCGCCCTCAGCGCTGCCGCGACCGGCCCGCGGACCTCCACCACTCGGGCCGGCGGGCCCCGCACAGAGGCTCACCCGGAGGACCGACCGCACATCGAGCGGCCCCCCGTACCCCGTACGCCTTCGATGGATCAACTCCGTGGCACGGCCATGCCTGCCCCACCCACCACCGCTGAATCGAGAACCTCCGATGTCCCGTTCCGCACGCCGCCGCGGCCTCCTCGCCGCGGTCACCGTCACCGCGCTCGCCTGCACTCCGCTCGCCTCCGCCGCCGGAAGTGACGCGGCAGCCCGCCCGTCCTCGCCCAAGCCGACCATCGTCCTCGAACACGGCGCGTTCGCGGACGCCTCCGGCTGGAACACGGTCACCGCCCGACTGCAGAAGGCCGGGTACACCGTCATCGCCCCCGCCAACCCGCTCCGCGGCCTGTCCGAGGACTCGGCACGACTCGCCTCCGTCCTCGGCGGCATCACCGGCCCCGTCGTCCTGGTCGGACACTCCTACGGCGGCGCCGTCATCACCCAGGCCGCCGCCGGAAACCCCGACGTGAAGGCCCTCGTCTACATCGCCGCGCTGATGCCCGACGCGGGCGAGAACCTGGGCGCCCTCGCCGCCCGCTCCACCGAGTCCCAACTCGCTTCCGCCCTGCGGCCGTTGCCCTACCAGGACGCCGACGGCTCGCAGGGCGCCGAACTGTTCATCGACCCGGCCCGGTTCCGTGCCGTCTTCGCGGCCGACCTGCCCGCCGCCAGGACCGACGTCATGGCCGCGGGACAACGTCCCGTGGACGCCGGGGCCTTCTCCGACACCGCCACCGCGGCGGCCTGGCGCACGATTCCCAGCTGGGCCCTGATCGCCAAGCAGGACAGGACCCTCGGCGCCGATCTGGAACGGTTCGAAGCCCGCCGCGCCAACGCCTCGACCGTCGAGATCAACAGCTCGCACGCCGCCCTGATCAGCCACCCCACCGCCGTGACCGACCTGATCGTCACCGCGGCCCGGACCGCCGGCCGGAACTAGCCGGCCGGCCGCCCGGCCGGAATGTCAGCGCAGCACGTCGGCCCAGTTCGCCGGCACGCGCCCCGCGGGCCCCGGCGTCGGCTGGTCCGCGGGGTGGCTCACCGGGGGAGCGAGGTCCGGACCGGACTCGTACATCTCGGAGGTCTCGTAGTTCCAGAACCAGTCCTCGCCGGGCTCGAAACTGCTGACGACGGGATGGCCGGAGGTCTTCGCGTGCGCGGTGGCGTGCTTGGCCGGCGAGCTGTCGCAACAGCCGATGTGCCCGCACTGGGCGCAGCGCCGCAGATGGACCCACCATCCGCCGTCGGCGTCGCAGTCACCGCAGCCCGTACCGCTCGGCGGGACGCTGGGGTCGATTCCGGCAGGCATGGTCATGACCGCTCCTGAGAGGTGTTGGCGTCCACTGATGTGTCGGGGTCCGTCTCCGCGTCGGCATCCGGGTCAACGGCGGTCAGCGGCAGACGCACCTGGAACCGGGTGTCGCCCGGGACGGACTCCACATGGAGGCTTCCGTGGTGCTTGTTGACGACGATCCGCCAGGAGATGTCCAGGCCGAGCCCCGTGCCCTCGCCGACCGGCTTGGTGGTGAAGAACGGGTCGAAGATACGGCCGCGGATCTCCGCCGGGACACCGGGCCCGGTGTCCCGGAACTCGACTAGGAACTGGTCGCCGTCGAGCGTGGTGCGCACGGTCAGTTCGCCCTCGCCGTCCATCGCCGAGACGGCGTTGTCGATGAGGTTCGTCCACACCTGGTTCAACTCGCTGGGATAGGCGGGGATGTTCGGCAGCGTTCGGTCGTACTCCTTGACGACCCTGATGCCGGAGCCGATCTTCCCGGAGAGCATCATCAGCGTGCTGTCAAGCAGTTCGTGCACATCGGCGACCTGGTAGGGCGCGCGGTCGATCTGCGAGTACTGCTTGGCCGCGTCCACGAGGTGGGTGATGCGGGTCGTGGAGTCCTCGATCTCGTTCATCAGGAGCTCGGTCTCCACGGTGTAGTTGAGCCACCGGACCGCGCCTTCGAGGGTGTTCTCGTCCACGGTCGCCGCGATTTGGTCGAGCCAGTCGGTGTCAAGACCCGCCTGCACGAAGGTCGGCGCGAGCTGCCAGCCGCCCGCGATGCCGTGGTCGTCGAACCAGTCGCCCAGCGCGTCCTCCCGGTCGGAGGTCTCCAGCGGGCTGAGCGGCGAGGCCTTGGCGACCTGCTCGGCGGTGCGCTCCTGGATCTCGACGAGCGTTTCGAGCGTGTCCCGCTTGTAGGGGCCCGCCGCGATCACGCCGAGCTTGTGCCGCATTCCGGCCACCCGGTCGCGCAGCGCGGAAGTCGCCCGGACCGCCGCCGCGGCCGGGTTGTTGAGCTCGTGCGTGAGTCCGGCGGACAGTGAGCCGAGCGCGAGCAGCCGTTCACGCTGGCTGATGGTCCGCTGGGTGTTCTGGCTGCCGAAGAACAGGCCCTCCAGCAGATGGACGGCCATCGGGAACCACTCCCGCAGCACCGCGGCGAACACCTCGGCGGGCAGGATGAAGAACCGCGAGGGCTCGGTGACCCGCAGCGAGCCCTTGTAGAACGACTGGTCGGGCTGTTCGGTCAGATAGGCCTGCATGGCCCCCGCGTACACCCCGACCTGGGAACTGCGGTTGGTCTCCACGTCGTCCTCGCCGACCCGGCGCGACATCACCAGGTTGCCTTCGAGGAGCACGAAGAAGCAGGTGGCCGGCTCGCCCTCGCGGTACACGTAGCCGGGTTCGAACAGCTCTACCCGGCCCTCGCGGCACAGCCGGTCGAGCTGGTCCCCGTCGAGCTTCTCGAACAGGAAGAGCTTCGCGAGCTCCTCGATACTGCACGGCATCGGCTGTCCGCTCACGACTGCTCCAGATAACGGTGTACGAGCATCACGGCCATGGCTCCCTCTCCGACGGCGGACGCGACCCGCTTCGCGGACTCGGCACGCGCGTCACCGGCCACGAACACGCCGGGCACGTTGGTCTCCAGGTGGTACGGCGGCCGGTCCAGCTCCCAGTCGCCGGGCGGCTGCCCGTCCGGGGTCATGTCGGGACCGGCCATGATGAACCCGCGCGGGTCCCTGAGTACGGTCCCGTCCAGCCAGTCGGTGAGCGGGGCGGCCCCGATGAACACGAACATCCACTGCGCGTCGACGAGTTCGGTGTGTCCGCTCGCCACGTCCCGCAGCGTCAGCTGCTCCAGGTGGTCCGAGCCGTGCGCGGCCTCGACGACCGTGCCGCCGCGCACGCTGATGTTGGGCGCGTCCGCGATCTGCTGGACCAGATAGGCCGACATCGACGCGGACAGGGACGAGCCGCGGATCAGTATGGTGACGGACTTGGCGCCGCGCGACAGATACATGGCGGCCTGCCCGGCGGAGTTCGCGCCGCCCACGATGTACACGTCATGGCCCTGGCAGGCCGCCGCCTCGGTGAGCGCCGAGCCGTAGAAGACGCCGCATCCGGTCAGCTCCGCCAGGCCTGGCGCCTCCAGCTGCCGGTACGAGACGCCCGTCGCCAGGATCACGGAGTGCGCGGAGATCGACGAGCCGTCCGAGAAACGGATGGTGCGCGACGCCCCGGTGATCTCAAGCCCGGTCACCTCGCGCGCGGTCAGGATCTCCGCGCCGAACTTCGCCGCCTGCCGCCGGGCCCGGTCGGTGAGCTGCGCCCCGGACACGCCGTCCGGGAAGCCGAGGTAGTTCTCGATCCGCGAGCTCTGGCCCGCCTGGCCACCGGTCGCCGACCGCTCCACCAGGACGGTCCGCAGCCCCTCGGACGCGCCGTACACGGCCGCCCCGAGACCGGCGGGGCCGCCGCCGATGACGACGAGGTCGTAGAACTCCGCGGTCGGAGTCGTGGCGAGACCCACCTGCGCGGCCAGATCGGGATCGTCGGGCTCCACCAGCGGCGTGCCGTCCGGCGTGATCACCAGCGGCAGCCGGTCACCGTCCTGCCCGGCGGCGGCCAGCAGTCGTGCGCCCTCCGGGGTGTCCGACGAGTACCAGCGGTAGGGGACCTGATTGCGGGCCAGGAACTCCCGTACGCCCGAGGAACGCGCCGACCAGCGGTGCCCGACCACCTTGCAGACCGCCACCGGCCGGTAGTCGCTCGCCCGCCAGGCGTCCAGCAGATCGTCCAGGACCGGGTAGAGCTTCTCCTCCGGCGGATCCCACGGTTTGAGCAGGTAGTGATCGAGGTCGATGACGTTGATCGCGTCGATGGCCGCGTTCGTGTCCGCGTAGGCCGTCAGCAGCACCCGCCGCGCGCCCGGATATACGTCGATCGCCTGTTCGAGGAATTCGATGCCGTTCATCTGCGGCATGCGGTAGTCCGCCAGGATCACCGCCACCTGGTCGCCGCGCAGCTTCAGCTCCCGCAGCGCCTCCAGGGCGGTCTCCCCGGACTCGGCGCGCACGATGCGGTGCGACTCGCCGTAGCGGCGCCGCAGGTCGCGGGCCACGGCGCGCGACACCCCGGGATCGTCATCCACGGTCAGAATGACGGTCCGCGCTGGACTTGCGGCCTGTGCCATACGTCTCCCACCCCGAGCGGTTCTGTGTCGTTCCGGCAGGTGCGCCCCATCGCGCCACCCGGCCGGTACAGGTCCAATCGTAAGTACGATCGGTCACCTTCGCGCTGGAACCCTGTTCTCAGGCGGTCGGCGCGGGGGCGTCGGCCCTGGGCGGCAGGGTCTGGCGGACCTCGGGGAGGATGTGCGCGACGTAGTCGTCGACGACCTCGTCCAGGCCGATGTCCCGCTGGGCGCGCTCGGAGAGGTACCAGCGGTGTTCTAGCAGCTCGTGGTACAGCTCCGCCGCGTCCATGGAGCCACGCAGGTCCAGCGGCACGGCCCGGACCGTCGGACGGAACACGTCACGGACCCAGCGGTGGGCGAGCACCTCGGGGCGGGCCGTGAGCGGATCGCCCGGCGCGTAGTCGTCCTGGGTCGCCATCCAGCTCTCCAGGTCGTTCAGCAGCCGGCGCGCCTGGTTCTCCTCGGTGTCGAGGCCGGTCAGCCGCAGAAGCTGGCGCTGGTGGTGGCCCGCGTCGACGACCTTGGGGACGAAGGTGACGGTGTCCCCGTTCGACGAGTGCGCTATCTGCATCTCCGCGACGTCGAAACCGAGGTCGTTCAGGCGGCGTATGCGGCGGTCGATGTAGTGGTGCTTGCCCGCCGGGTACACCGACGTGCGCGTCAGCTCCTCCCACAGGCCCTGGTAGCGCGCACAGATCTCCATGCCGAACTCGATCGGGTCCACGGAGGGGTGCAGGGCCCCGGCGGCCTCCAGGTCCAGCAGCTCGCCGCTGATGTTGACCCGGGCGAGGTCGAGGTCGTACTCCCGCTGTCCGGTGCTGAGCGTGGGGTGCAGATCGCCGGTCTCGGCGTCGACCAGGTAGGCGGCGTAAGCCCCGGCGTCCCGTCTGAACAGGGTGTTGGACAGCGAGCAGTCGCCCCAGGCGAACCCCGCCAGGTGCAGCCGGACCAGCAGCACCGCCAGCGCGTCCATCAGGCGGTGCATGGTGGCGGGCCGCATCGTCGTCTCGAACATCGAGCGGTAGGGCATCGAGCCGCCGAGATGCCGGGTGATGAGCACGGGCTCCAGGGGCGCGCCCTCGGCGTCCGTGCGTCCGGTGACCACGGCGAGCGGGTCCACCGCCGGGATGCCGATCCGGTCCAGGCTGCGGAGCAGCTCGTACTCACGCACGGCGGGCCGCTCGGCCAGCTCCTTGACCGCCACCACCTCGTCCCCGGCGCGCGCGTAGCGCACGACGTGCCGGGAGATCCCGCGCGGCAGCGGGACCAGATAGTGCTCGGGCCACTCCTCCAGGGGCAGCTGCCAGGGGAGTTCGAGCAGGAGCGCGGGGTGCTCCGGATTGGTCGCGCTGATCTGCAGAGCCATCGAACCGCTGCCCTCACCTCAGAGAGCTCAGGAGTGAACTCTGTTCGGTTCCAGCATCTACGAACGATCCTCCAGGTGGAAGACGGAGCGGGCGTTGCCCGACAGGAACAGCTCCGTGCTCTCCTCGTCGAGGCCCAGGTCGGGGAGGCGTTCCAGGGCGCGGGCGGGCGTGATCATCGGGTAGTTGCTGCCGAAGAGGACCTTGCGGCGTCCCCGGCCGCGCAGGTACTCCACCAGCTCGGGCGGATAGCGGCGGGCCGTGTAGGCGCTGGTGTCGATGTGGACGTTCGGGTGCTTGTCGGCCACCGCGATCATCTCCGTGGTCCACGGGTAGCCGATGTGCCCGCAGACGATGGTCAGTTCGGGGAAGTCGAGCGCGACCTGGTCGATGTAGGGGATGGGCCGGCCGGTCTCGGAGGGGCGCAGCGGTCCGGTGTGCCCGACCTGGGTGCAGAACGGGATGCCGAGGTCGACGCAGGCGGCGTACAGCGGGTAGTACAGCCGGTCGGTGGGCGGCAGTTCCCACAGCCAGGGCACGATCCTGAGCGCCACGAAGCCCAGCTCCCCGACGGCCCGCCGCAGCTCGCGCACGGCCGCGACCGGCCGGCTCAGGTCCACGCCCGCGACCCCGCGCAGCCGTCCCTCGGACTGGCCGACGAACTCGGCGACCTCGTCGTTGCTGATCAGCGGCCCGCGCGGCCCGTACCAGGCGGCCGAAAGCCCGGTCTCCACGTCGGCGGCTGCCAGCGCGGCCACGGTGGCCTTGACCGGCAGCTGCTCCTCCAGGAGCTCCATGCCGGTCCAGCGCCGCAGTGACTCGAACATCTCGTGGTTGGAATGACGGAGTGTGGGGTGCTGCATCCACGCGTCGACGACCGGCATGATCCCGTGCCCTCCCTGAACCCGCGGCTAAGCGATTGCTTACTACGACCCTAGTGCGCCGGACGGCCACCCCGATACGGCGTCGACGAGAGTGGCCAGCGCCGACGCCACGCGGGCGAACCCCGGGCCCGTGGACCCTCCTGGCTCGCTCATGTACGTGTCCCGCCGGATCTCCACCATCAGGGCGGTGACCCGCGGTTCCCGCTCGTAGTACCGCAGCGGCACGTACGTGCCGGAGAACGGGCTGTCGATCCCCACCCCGCCGACACCCGCGAACGCCTTCTCCGCCGAGGCGAGCAGTTCGGACGGTGTGTGGAACTCGTCGGTGCCCAGACAGACCGGCGGCCGGGGACCGTCGCCGTGCAGTTCGTAGGGCAGCCGGGCCGTCGGATAGGAGTGGACGTCGATGATCACGGCCCGCCCGGTGACGGCCAGCCGGTCGGCCACCGCGCTCGTCATCGCCTGTGCGTACGGGTGGAAGTAGCGGTCGACCAGCTCGCGCGGGTCGGTGCCGGCGGCCCGGAGCGGCGTCCGGTGCGTGGTCCGGGTGTAGACCGCGCCCATGCCGACGGCGAGCATCTCCTCGCGTTCGTCGGGGAAGCGCTCGGGGTCGACCACCAGCCGGGACAGCAGGTTGACGAAGCGCCACGGCGTGACGGCGGAGGCATTGGCGACCGCCGCGGCCAGTTCCGCGGTGTGCGCGTCGGTGATGTGGTCCAGCTCGCGCTCCAGCGCCGCGTCGTCGAGCACGATGCCGTCACGTGCCGCCGCCGGGATCTCCCGCGCGGAGTGCGGCACGTGCAGGATCACCGGTGAGTCGGCCGTGCCGGGGAGGAGCTCGAAGGAGTCCGGGGTCTCGTCCATAGGAGATTCCTACACGCCGGCCCGCCCGCCGAGCGTTGCCTCCAGGGGTGCGTCGCCCGTCACCTCATCCCACACCGCCGTGCCGCGCGTAGTGCTCGATCAGCGCCGCCCGGGTCGTTTCGAGCCGGTGGGCCAGGATGGCGGCGATCGTGCGGGTCAGGGACAGCTCCAGGGAGGCGTCTGCGTCGCACAGGGTGCGCACCTGCCCGGCGTCGAACTCGTATCCGCGTACGGGACTGAAGGCCTCGGCGCCGAAGTCCCAGCGGTGCGGCGGGAACAGCCACGACCAGCCGAGCAGATCACCGGGCCCCAGCGTCGCCACGGAGATGCGCCTTTCCGCGATGACCTCCTGGTACAGGGAGACCGTGCCCGAGCGCACCACCCAGAACCGGTCGGCACTGCCGCCCGCCTCGAAGATCCTTCCGTCCGCCGGGAACGAGACCTCGCGGGCCAGGCCCATCAGCCGTTCGCGATGGTCGGGGGAGAGGGCGGGCAGAAGCCGGAGAGCAGTGGGCATCGCGGACCTCCAACGCGCCACCGAGGGGCTGCGGGGGCCGGGGGCGCATGTCGTACCGGTTTTATCCCGTCACCCTCTATTGGAGCCTGATCCGCGGGTTCCGTCGCGTCGTGGACGAGGAGACTTTGTGCGGACTCACGCCGCACGGGCCACGGCCGTACCGGCGGATCCCCGCGACAGGCGCCCCGGCGCGCGGGACCGGCTCCGCTCCACGGCCCGCCCGCGCGGACATTCCAGGGGCTCGCGCGGACACCCAGGGGTTGCGGGGACCTACAGGACGGCCTTCGACGTCACCGTGAAGCGGGCGCCGTCGGGATCGGCGAGGACGGCCTCCGTGGAGCCGACGCCGTGCTGGTGGGCCGTGCCGCCGTGCGCCCGCGCGGCCCGTGCGCAGGCCTCCACGTCGCTGACGGCGAAGTGGACCTGCCAGTGCGGCCTGAGCATGGGGTCGGGCGCCGATCCCACCGCGCCGGAGTAGATCCGGGCGACGACCTCGCCCCTGCCGCGCAGCACGACCTCGTTCTCCTCGTAGTGGACCTCGTAGTCGCCGGGGGTCGAGGAGTCCCAGCCCAGGACCTCTCCGTAGAAGATGGCGGCGTCGAAGGCGTCCCTCGTGTGCAGCCGCACGAAGGCGGGCGCCGCCCGGCGCCAGCTCTCCCAGCCGGCCACCAGCTCGCCCTCCCAGATGCCGAAGACCGCTCCGTCCCGGTCGGCCAGCAGCGCGGCCCGCCCCGGCGGGAACGAGATCGGCCCCACCGCGGTCGTACCGCCGCGCTCGTGGCTGCGGGCCACGGTCTCGTCCGCGCTGGACACCGCGAAGTACGGGATCCAGGCCACGGCCGTCTGCCAGAGAGAGGTCACTCCGGAGACCCCGGCGACGGGCACCGCGTCGGACATGGCGATCTTGTACTGGTCGTCCAGCGTGCTCTTCTGCCACTCCCAGCCCAGGACGCCGTGGTAGAACCCCTGCGCGGCCCGCAGGTCGCGCGTGGTCAGACTGACCCAGCAGGGCGCGCCGAACACCGAGTGGGTGGAGACGACCTCTCCGGGGAGTGTGCTGTCGCTCTTCATCGCCGTACCGTCCTGAAGTCACCGGCCGGTATCCGCCCAGCGGTCGTAGGCCTCCCGTGCCGGAAGGCCTACGACGGCATCACAAGCGCCTGCGGATCCGCTGTCCCATCAGCTCCAGCATCTCCCGGCTGGGCGCACGGCGCATTCCGCGGGGGCTACTGGCGGGGACGCTCCAGCGTCAGCAGCAGGCCCTCCACGGCGCCGGGACCTATGCGGCCCTTGACGTCCGCGGACGTGATCGCCTTGAGCGCCCAGCCGTCCTCGGCGTGCTTGTTCAGGACCTTCTCCAGCTTGCCGCTGTCCAGCGCGTCGCCGATCAGCGATTCACGGAAGGTGACGACCTTGTACTCGTATGTGTAGGGGTTGCTCATGACTACGGGGTTCTCCTGCGCTTCGGTGGGCGTTCCGGGGCCCAGCCAATCACTGTTCGGTGCTGGAACACAGGGGCGAACCCACCCATCGCGGATACCTTGGGTGAAGCTTCACGCGGAGGGGGTCCCATGGACGAGGCGGCAGTCGGCACCGGTCGGACGGATACCCGCAGCACCGACGACTCCGCAGCCTTCGTGCGACTGCGGGCGCGCGAGTTCGGCTACCTCGACGAGGGCGCTCACACCTACCTCGACCACACCGGTGCCGGACTTCCGCCCCGCTCGCTCGTCACCGGCAGCGCGCGGCGGATCACCGGCGGCCTGTACGGCAACCCGCACTCCGGGAGCCCGGCCTCCCGCGCCTCAGGTCACCTCCTCGACCAGGCCCGCCAGGCGGTCCTGCGGCACTTCAACGCCGACCCCGCCGAGTACGCCGTGATCTTCACCGCCAACGCGACGGGCGCCCTGCGACTGGTCGGCGAGGCCTACCCGTTCACCCGCGGCCGCAGGCCGTGATGTCGCTCGACAACCACAACTCGGTGAACGGCCTGCGGGAGTACGCGCGGGCGGGCGCTGCCACCACGGCGTACTTGCCCGTCAGCGGGCCCGACCTGCGGATCGAGGAGAGCCGGCTGCGCGCCGCACTGTCCGCGGGCGGCCGGATCCCCGGTCTGCCGCGCGCACGTGGCGGGGGTCGCCGCTCGCGCGGGCTGCTGGCGTATCCGGCGCAGAGCAACTTCACCGGCGTCCAGCACCCGCTGGAGTGGATAGCGGGGGCACAGGCCCGGGGCTACGACGTCCTGCTCGACGCGGCAGCCTTCGTACCCGCCAACACGCTCGACCTGAGCCGGTACCACCCGGACTTCACCGTGGTCAGCTGGTACAAGGTCTTCGGCCACCCCACCGGCGTCGGCAGCCTGATAGCCCGCCGGGCCGCCCTCGCCGGACTGCGCCGTCCCTGGTTCTCCGGCGGCACCATCTACGCGGTGAGCGCCCAGGCGCAGTGGCACGTCCTCGCGGACGACGAGGCCGCCTTCGAGGACGGCACGGTGAACTTCCTGTCCATCCCGGACGTCACCGCGGGGCTCGCCTGGATCAACCGCGTCGGCATGGACCGCGTGCACGCCCATGTCACCGCCCTGACCGGCCAACTGCTGTCCGGCCTGCGGGCGTTGCGCCACAGCGACGGGTCACCGATGGTCCAGGTGTACGGCCCCGAGCGCGCCGACGCGGCCCGCGGAGCCACGGTCGCGCTGAACCTGCTCGGAGCGGACGGCGGGATCGTCGACGAACGGATCGTCACCCGCGACAGCGCCTCGCGCGGTATCTCCCTGCGCACCGGCTGCTTCTGCAACCCGGGCGCCGGAGAGGCGGCCTTCGCCCTGCCGCTGCGCAGGCTGCGCGCGGCGGCCCGCAGCCGACTCGGCTCCCTGGAGGACTACTTGGAGCTGCTTCAGCTGCCGTCGGCGGGCGCGGTCCGGGTCTCGCTCGGAGTGTCGTCACAGCCCGGCGACGTCGAGACGTTCCTGACCTTCGTGAGCCAGACCTACCGGGACCGGGCGCCGGGGGCGGGGGGACTGACGGCGCGGGTGGGCTGCTGAGTTGCGGGCGCCCCAAGTCGACGACTAAGTAAGGGAGTTGCGTGCGGTGCGGCGGGTTCAACGCCCCGCCCGGCTCCGTACGAGCCCCTCCCGGCACTTGCGCACGAGCACCGCCCACGTCGCCGCCGTGAACAGCAGCGCGAAGCCCGCCAGGATCAGCCACCCCCGGCTCGCCGGATGCCCGAAGGAGTCGCCGTACGAATCCAGCAGCGGCGGCCCCAGCGCCGAACCGCCCCCGCGCCACAGCGACTCCAGGCCGACTCCGCTGCCCAGCGCCTCGAACGCCCACCGGTTCGTCATCGCCCAGCTGATCGCCTCCCCGGCCTCCGTCATGCGTGGCACCGGGACGAAGGCTCCGGAGAACAGCACCTGGGGAAAGCACAGCAGTGGCAGCATCAGGGTCGCCTGCGCCGGTTCCGACACCGCCGCCGACGCGAGCAGCCCCAGGGCGAGCGCGGCGGCCGAGGCGAGCACGCTCGACGCGAACAGCGATTCGTAGGTGCCCAGGTCCGCCGCGGGCAACCGGTCCAGGGCGCGCAGGACGACCAGCAGCAGGGCGTCCGCGACCGCCAGCACGGGGAGCATGGTCGTGAGCTTCGACGCGACATACGGGCCGATCCGCAGCCCCGCCAGCCATTCGCGCCGCAGCACGGGCAGCTCGGTGCAGATCTGGAGCAGCCCGTACGTCAGTCCGAAGAAGAAGGCGCCGAACGCGATCCAGAACATGATCATCGCCGACGACCCCGGGTCGGGCGCCGCTGGATCGAAGGCGTCCGCACGGAACAGCACCGCGAACATCGCCACGATCATCACCGGCGACCCGGCCAGAACGGCAACCGAGAGCCTGTTGTGCAGCAGCAGCGCCGAACCGCGACGCGTCAGCAGCGCCCACTGCCGTACGGCCCCGACACGCGGCGCCCGCACGGACGGTGACGGCCGGTCAGCCCGCTGGACCTCGGCGGGACCGGCCCGCTCGACGCGTACGCCCCCGGCCACCGCCTCGTACACCTCCTCGACCGTGTCCACCCCGAACGCCCCGCACAGTTCGCCCGGTTCACCCACGTACGCGGTCTCGCCGCCGGGGGAGAGGAACACGACCTGGTCGCCGCGGAGCAGATCGGCGAGGACATGGGTGGTGAGTACGACGGTGGTGCCGTCCTCGGCCAGCGCGCGCAGGGTCCGCAGCAGGGCAACCCCCGTGACGGGGTCGAGTCCGGAGGTCGGCTCGTCGAGGAAGAGCACCCGCGGCCGGGTGAGCAACTCGGCGGCGACGCAGGCCCGTTTGCGTTCGCCGCCGCTCAGCGCGCGTACGGGGGTCGCGGCCCGGTCGGCGAGCCCAAGAGTGTCCAGGACCCCGTCCACCCGCGCGGCGACCGCGTCCGCCGACGTCCCCGGGGGCATCCGCAGACCCGCCGCGTGGACCAGCGTCCGGTGCAGCGGCAGCTCACGGTGAATGATGTCCTCCTGCGGCACGAACCCGAACTCCGGTCCCGGCGGACCGGGTTGGGTCCCGTCGTGCAGCACCTCGCCCTCGCTCGGCGCGCTCAGTCCCGCCAGCGTCTGCAACAGCACCGTCTTGCCCGCGCCGCTGCTCCCGGCGATCACGGTGAGCTGTCCCGGAGCGGCGTCGAAGGACACGTCGTGCAGCACCGGCCCCGCGCCGTGAACCCGCAGGCCCGTCCGACGGGCCTGGACAAGCAGGCCCTTGACCGGCAGAGGGGGTGCGTCGGTGGCGGCCTGCGGGGGCGTGGGCGTCGACATGGAGGCAGCATGCCAGGGGAAGTGTCCTGCGACGCACCCTCGTACCGACGCCTCCGAGACACGTTTGACCGAGCGGTGGACGTGACGAACGAAAGCCCGCGGTTCTGTCGTGTCTGCGACACCCACGGTTCGGGGCGTCGTAGCGTTATGCACCATAAGTGCGGATTCCTTCGACGGCGAACCCAGGGTGAACGCGATGTGTTGGAGTGCGACGGCCGATCTGGTCGCCGGTACGGCTGTCGCCGCGGTCGGCGTGGCCTGTGTGGCCCGCGTGCGCAGACCCGGCGATCTCCCGCTGGCCGCACTGCCGTTGCTCCTCGGGGCGCACCAGATCGTCGAGTCCCTGGTGTGGGACGCCGGCGGAGGGACCGGCCCCGCCACCGTCGCCTGGGCCGTCATCGCCCTGCCACTGCTGGCGGTGTGGGTACCGGTGGGCGTGCTGTGCGCCGCGCCACGGCACGCCTGGCGCCGGTTGCTGATCCCTCTCGTCGCCGGTCTCCTGACCGCCGCCACGCTCGCGTACGCCATCGCCACCCGACCGGTCAGGGCCGAGATCCGGGGCCACACCGTCGGCTACTTCGTCGATCTGTCCCACGCCGAACTGGTCATCGCCGGCTATCTGCTGGCCACCGTCGGATCCCTGCTGCTCTCCGGCGACCGTGGTGTGATGCTCCTCGGTGTGCTGGCGGCGGTGGGCGCGCTGATCTGCTGGACCCTGTGGCAGATAGAGTTCGTCTCGACCTGGTGCGCGTTCGCGGCGGTGTGCTCGCTGGTCCTGTTCGGATGGGTCCGCAGTCGCCGGCCGGTCCGGTCCGGCGCGGGGCTCCCGTCGGCAGGCCGTCGGTGAGAGAGCCGCGCCAACGGGCCGAGGGTCAGGAAGCGGCGTCGGACCGCTGACCGGCGGCGCGTTCGTCGAACGCCTCCCGCGCGGCCCGGATGGCGGTGATGTTCGCCTGCGACCAGTCGGTGATCCGCTGGATGAGCCCGCCCACCTCCTGGCCGAGGGCGGTCAACCGGTACTCCACCCGCGGCGGCACGGTCGGGTACACGTCGCGGGTCACCAGCCCCTCGCGCTCCAGTGCGCGCAGGGTCTGCGTCAGCACCTTCGGCGTCACGCCGTCCAGCCGCCTGCGCAGTTCGCCGAACCGCATGGGCCGTCCGTCCTCCAGTGCCACAAGGACCAGCATGGTCCACTTGCCGGCGATCAGTTCCAGCACGGCGCGGGTGGGGCAGTCGCGCAGAAAGACGTCCACGCCACCGAAATTCCTCAGGTCGAACCCGGTATCCATGAGGAACCTCGATATCAGACAAGTGCCTACTTCCGCGTGGTTATCGCCTCGGCGGACCATGGGACCAGCGAGCCACGCCGACGAGGAGACCTGATGTCCGCCCGGATGCACGCCATCGTCCAGTCCGAGTTCGGCGGTCCGGAGGTGCTCACCCTCCAGGAGACCGACGTACCGGAGCCCGGCCCGGGGGAGGTGCTGCTGCGGGTCGCCGGTGCCGGGGTCAACCCGGGGGACGCGGTGCTCCGGGCCGGCCGCGTGCCGGGTCTCGTCACCCTGCCGTGGACGCCGGGCAACGACGTGGCGGGCGTCGTCGAACGGACCGGGGAGGGCGTGACGCGGTTCGCGCCGGGCGACGAGGTGTACGGCATGCTGCCGGTCGCTCGACGGGGCGCGTACGCCGAGTACACCGCCGTCCCGGCCACCGCCCTGGCGCCCAGGCCGAAGAACCTCGAACCGGCGCACGCCGCGGCCGTGCCCCTGGTCGCCTTCACCGCCTGGCAGGCGCTGACCGTGCTGGCCCAAGTCCGGCCGGGCGACCGGGTACTGATCCACGCGGCGGCCGGCGGTGTCGGTCATGTCGCGGTGCAGCTCGCCCAGGAGCTGGGAGCGCACGTCATCGGTACCGCCCGCGCGGCCAACCACGGGTTCCTGCGCGACCTGGGCGCAGACGAACTGATCGACCACACCGCCACCGACTTCCGGACCGCAGTCTCCCCCGTGGACGTGGTCCTGGACCTGGTCGGCGGTTCCTACGGGCCGCGCTCCCTCGACGTCCTGAAGCCCGGCGGCCTGCTGATCGGCGCGTCGATCGACCCGGGAACGGACGAGCGGCAGGCCGCAGCCCGCGGCCTGCGCTACGTCTGGGTCACCGCCGAACCCTCCGGCCGGGTGCTGGAGCGGATCACCGAACGCATCGAGGCGGGCCGGCTCCGGGTCATGATCCACCGCACCTACCCGCTGTCCGAGGCCGCGGCGGCCCACCGCGCGATCGAGGAGAAGCGCACCACCGGCAAGATCGTCCTCGTGCCGTGAACGGCACTGAACGGCACAGTTCCGGGCGGCGCGGCGGGAGTTGAGCCGGGACGCGTTCACCCGGCGGCCGGGTGGTAGGCGCTGATGACGTACAGCGCCTCGTCGTCGATCGCGTTCTCGTCCCCGTCGAGGGAGATCCGGACCGGGTGCCCGTCGCGGGCGTAAACCGCCTGCGCCTCATGGGCGTCGTCCCGCCGGGCCCGCTCCAGCTCCTCCAACAGGTGCCCGATGGTGGGGACTTCGCCGAGCGACTGCTCGACGTACCGCCGGCCGCTGTCGTCGAGGCCGACGGCCTCGGTCACCCGGCCGGCCCGGACCCTCACGCGGAACGTCCCGATCAGACTCCGTTCCCCCTCGCTCGACGTCAGGGTGTAGACGTACGAGGCGGGCTCCTCCCAGGTGACAGTGCTGCGCTCCGAGGGCTCCGACCGGGCGGGATCCTCCGTACCCGTGGAGGTCGAGGCCGCGGTGCCACAGGCGGCGGTCGTGGACAGCAGCCCAGCCAACAGGACGGCGGTGAGCAGGGATCGGGGAGCGGTGCGTACGGTGGTCATGGCGGCAGTCCCTTCGAAGACGGCTACCGCTGGGACGCCGGCCCTCCGGGAAACGTTCGCGACTCCTGGGCAGGACCGCTCGGCGGCCCGGTGCGTGGGGGCGTACCGGAGTATTCCCCGCGACGCTGGTGGCACCGGTACCAGGACCGGCGGTCCTGCTCACCGGAGGGATCTGGTTGCCGCGGCCGGCCCGGCGCAGAGTGTTCCCATGAACACCGCGAAGCAGCCGGAAGTCAGGAGCCGCGTGACTCCGCTCAGGTCACTGCTGGGAAGCACCTACGTCCCACGTGCCGGCGGAGCCCGCCCCGTTCACCGGAACACGTTGTCGGACTCGTCCCAGACCGAGGGCTCGCCCTGCGCGTACTCGCGTGGAACGCGCGACGACGTCTGATACATCGCCTCGATCTCGGCGGCGAACCGCTTCGCGATCGCGTCCCGGCGCAGTTTCATCGAGGGCGTCAGCAGGCCGTTGGTCATGTCGAAGGACTCGGGGAGAACACGGAACACCCGGATCGACTCCGATCGGGACACCGTGGTGTTGGCCGCCGCGACGGCGCGTCTGACCTCCTCGCGCAGCTCGTTCTCCTCGCGGGCGTCCCGTACCGGGTGTTCACCCTTGGCACGGGCCGCCCGCCAGTGCGCGACGAACTCCGGATCCAGCGTGATCAGGGCGCCCACACAGGGCCGGTTGTCGCCCACGACCACCGCCTGGTGGATCAGCGGATGCACCCGCAGCCGCTCCTCCAGGGCCGCGGGGGCCACGCTCTTGCCGCCGCTCGTGATGATGATGTCCTTCTTGCGCCCGGTGATGGTCAGATAGCCCTCGGCGTCGACGCTGCCGATGTCACCGGTGGCCAGCCAGCCGTCCTGGAACGCCGCCGCGGTGGCCGGGGCGTTGTTGATGTACCCCTGGAACACCGAGGGCCCCCACACCAGGATCTCGCCGTCCTCGGCCACGTGAACCTCCGTGCCCGGCAGCGGACGGCCCACGGTGCCGAACTTCTCCCGGCCCACCGGCTGCACGGTGATGCCGCCACTGGTCTCGGTGAGCCCGTACCCGTCGTGGACGAAGATCCCGATTCCCGCGAAGAAGAGGGCCAGATCGCGGTTGAGCGGCGAGCCGCCGGACACCCCGCCGCACACTCTTCCGCCCAGCGCGGCGCGCAGCCTGCGGTAGACCGCCTTGTCGTAGAGGGAGTGCTGGAGCTTCAGGTCGAAACCCGGGCCGGGGCCCAGGCCCAGCCGCTGGCGTTCGGAGGCTTCGGCGAAATCCTGCGCGGTACGGACGGCGCGCTCGAACAGCGGTCCGCGACCGGCCTGTTGGGCGGAGCGCAGAAAGTTCTTGTAGATCTTCTCGAAGACGAACGGAACCGCGTACAGATAGGTGGGCTTGAACGAGAGGATGGCCGCGGAGAGTGCCTCCGCGTGCAGGTCCGGTTCGTGCGCCATCAGCATGCCGCCCCGCATACAGAGCCCCTGGATCATGAGGCCGTACACGTGGGAGAACGGGAGGAAGGCGAGGATGGCCGGCTGCTGACCGGGAGGAGCGGCCGTGTGTCTCCAGCCCGCGAGCAGGGTGTCGACGGGGCCGGCCAGGCTGCGATGGGTCAGGGCGCAGCCCTTGGGCTGTCCGGTCGTGCCGGAGGTGTACGCGATGACGGCCGTGGAGTCGGGCAGCACGATCCGCCGGAGCGAGTCGATCGCGGTCGTCGGTATCGCACGGCCCCGCTCGACCAGCTGCGTCAGCGCACCGGTGTCCAACTGCCAGACGTGCCGCAGGAACGGCAGCGCGGCGCACGCCGAGCCGACCGTCATCACGCCCTGCTCGTCCTCGACCACCACACCGACACAGTGCGCGTCCTTGAGGATCCACTCGACCTGCTCGTGCGAGGAGGTGGGGTAGATGGGGACCACCTCGGCGCCCACCGACCACAGGGCATAGCCGAGCACGGTCCACTCGTAACGCGTGCGCGCCATGATGGCCACGCGGTCACCCGGGCGTATCCCGGACGTGACGAGTCCCCGCGCCAGGTCCACCACTTCGTCCCACAGCTCGGCGGCAGACACCCTGGTCCACGTGGAGGGGAAGCCGTCGGTGCGGCGCGCGATCTGTGCGAGCCCCGGATCGCGGCGAGCCGTTTCGAAGAGGCTGTCGGCGAGTCCTCCCTGCATCACCGTCGTGGTCGGTGGAGGAAGTTCGGACTGGTGCATTCGCCGCTCCGGAATTCTCCTCGACGCGGCCTCACCGAGAGACGCTGGAGCCGAGGATTAGTGAATCTAGCCCACCGCGACGACCACTGTGCCGGGATTCACCGAGCAACCGCTTTTCCCGGCGGACAGGGCTTCGAACAGGGGCTCGCGGCGCCCTCGGCAGCTCTCGGGAACGGCGCGGGAACGCGGAGTTGCCGGCCCGCCGGGCGAAGCGTCACCCGTTCACCCTTTCGGACGGGGGCCTCGGGCTGACACACTCCGGAGGGTGCCTGACTTCGACATGCTTGTCATCGGTTCCGGCCCGGGTGGCCAGAAGGCTGCCATCGCCGCGGCCAAACTCGGCCGCAGGGCCGCCGTCATCGACCGCCCGGACATGGTCGGCGGGGTCTCCATCCACACCGGAACCATCCCCTCCAAGACGCTGCGCGAGGCGGTCCTCTATCTCACGGGACTGACGCAGCGTGATCTGTACGGCCAGAGCTACCGCCTCAAGGAGGACATCACCGTCGCCGACCTGACCGCGCGCACCCAGCACGTGGTCGGCCGCGAGGTCGACGTCATCCGCAGCCAGCTGTCCCGCAACCACGTCTCGCTCTTCGCGGGCACCGGCCGTTTCCTGGACGACCACACCATCGGCCTGTGCGAAGTGAACGGCCATGAGCGGGAGTTGACCGCCGAGCACATCGTCATCGCCACGGGTACGCGTCCGGCCAGGCCCGCGACCGTCGAGTTCGACGAGCAGACCATCCTCGACTCCGACAACGTCCTGAACCTGGAGCGGGTCCCGCGCTCCATGGTCATCGTCGGCGCCGGGGTGATCGGCATGGAGTACGCCTCCATGTTCGCCGCCCTCGGCAGCAAGATCACGGTGGTCGAACAGCGCCCCGGGATGCTCGACTTCTGCGACGTCGAGGTCATCGAGTCGCTCAAGTACCACCTGCGGGACCTCGCCGTCACCTTCCGCTTCGGAGAGACCGTCGCCGCGGTGGAGCGGCACGCCCGGGGCACGCTCACGATCCTGGAGAGCGGCAAGAAGATCCCGGCGGACGCGGTGATGTACTCGGCGGGCCGACAGGGGCTCACCGACGAACTCGACCTGGACAAGGCCGGGTTGTCGGCCGACCGGCGCGGCCGGATCACGGTCGACGAGAACTACCGCACCGAGGTGCCGCACATCTACGCCGTCGGTGACGTCATCGGCTTCCCCGCACTGGCCGCCACCTCGATGGAACAGGGCCGTACGGCCGCGTACCACGCGTTCGACGAGCCGGTGAACCGGATGCACGACCTCCAGCCGATCGGCATCTACACCATTCCGGAGATCAGCTTCATCGGCCGGACCGAGGACCAACTCACCGAGGACCGCGTGCCGTTCGAGGTGGGCATCTCCCGCTACCGCGAACTGGCCCGGGGACAGATCATCGGCGACTCGCACGGCATGCTCAAGCTGCTGGTCTCCCCGGACGACCGCAAACTGCTCGGGGTGCACTGCTTCGGCACCGGCGCCACCGAACTCATCCACATCGGGCAGTCCGTCATGGGCTGCGGCGGCACGGTCGACTACCTGGTCGACGCGGTGTTCAACTACCCGACGCTCGCGGAGTCCTACAAGGTCGCCGCCCTGGACGCGACCAACAAGATCCGCCAGATCGACCGGCTCAGGGACTGACCGGGCGGAGCGCGAACGAACCCGGGCCGCCACGGTCCCGGAACGAGGCCGGGCCGCCCCCGATGATCCAGGGGCGGCCCGTTTGCCTGCGCGCCGAACGCTCTCCGAGAGCTAGCGCCGACTCCGTACCAGCAGATACAGGAAGTACGGCGTGCCGATCACCGCCGTCATCAGGCCGGCGCCCAACTGGGCGGGCGCGATCACCGTACGGCCGAGCAGGTCGGCCGTGCAGACGAGCCCGGCGCCGAGGAGAACGGCGACCGGCACCACCCGGACGTGCCGCCGGCCCACGAGGGCACGTGCGGCGTGCGGTGCCACGAGGCCGACGAACCCGATGGTGCCGGCCGAGGCGACGGCGGTCGCGCTCAGCAGGACGCTCACCACCAGGAAGGCGAGCCTGGTCCCGGACAGACCGAGACCGAGGAGCCGCGGCGTGTCCCCGTCCAGCGACACCAGGTCCAGCTCGGTGCGCCGGGCGACCGCGACGACCAGGCCCAGCGCCAGCACGAGAGCGACGGGCAGCACGTCCGGCATGGTCCGCCCGTACGTCGAACCGGACAGCCAGGTCAGCGCCTTCGTGGCGTTGAACGGGTCGGTGAGCACGATGAGCAGGCTGACCAGTGCCGTGGTGGCGGCGGCCATGCCGATGCCGACGAGGACCAGCCGGTTCTGCTGGTAGCCGCCCCGGGCGGCCAGCCCGAACACGATGACGGACGTCACCGCGGCGCCCGCGAAGGCGGCGCCCGCCACCCCCCAGGTACCGGCCGTGGGCACGGTGGTGACGAGGAGCACCGCGCCGAGCGCGGCCCCGCCGGACACCCCGAGGACCCCGGGTTCCGCGAGCGGGTTGCGGGTCACGGCCTGCACCAGCGTGCCGGCCAGGGCGAGCGCCGCACCCGCGCACAGGGCCGCGAGCACGCGCGGCATCCTGGTGTCGAGGACGAAGGACACCGTCCGTCCCGCCCGCCCCTGGGCCCAGTTGGCGACGTCACCGAGCAGGAGTTTGCTGTCGCCCAGCAAGGCGCCGGCGATCGTCACACCGACCACCACGGCGACGAGGACCGTCAGCGTCACCAGGAACGCCGTACGGCTGGGGATGCGGAACCGGTCCGGCGCCTCGACTCCGGAGGTGTCCCGCAGCCGCAGCGCCATCACCACCAGGAACACGGCGCCCACCAGGCTGGTGACGACACCGGTGGGCACGGCGACCGCCGTGTCGGAGGGCACGAGGGCCCGGAGCAGTACGTCCGACCCGAGGACGAGACCCGCGCCGAACAGGCCGGCCACGGGCAGGCTCGTACGGGCACGGGCGAAGCCGCGGAACCGCTGGGCGAGCGGACGCACCAGGGCCGGTGCGCACAGGCCGACGAAGCCGATGGGCCCGGCGAGCGTGACCGCCACCGCGGACAGCAGCGCCGCCAGCACGACCACCGTCACTCGGGTGGCACGGACCGGGACGCCCAGACCGCGTGCGACGTCGTCACCGAGGGCGAGCGCGTCGACCCGACGGGCGGTCATCAGCAGCCCGGCGAGCCCGGCCAGGGCGAGGGGCAGCATCTGCAGGACACCGTCGAAGCCGTTCTGGCTGATGCTGCCCTGGTTCCACTGGTAGAGGCCCTCGGTCTGCTCGGGGAACAGCAGGAGCAGGCCTTCGGTGACCGAACTGAGGCCCAGCGCCAGCGCGGTGCCGGCGAGGACCAGGCGTACGGTGCCCGTGCCGAGGCCGGAGAGGGAGAGCACGACGGCCGCGGCGAGGAGTCCGCCGGCGAAGGCGACTCCGGAGGAGGCGAACAGCGGGAGCGAGACGCCGGTGGCGCCGACCAGCCCGAGGGCCAGGTACGAACCGGCGTTCACCGCGAGTGTGTCGGGAGCGGCGAGCACGTTGCGGCTGACCGCCTGGAGCACGGCGCCCGCCACGCCGAGGATGACGCCGACCATGATTCCGGCGGTCATCCGGGGCAGCCGGGAGGCGACCACGACGGACGCGTCGCTTGGATCCGCCTGCCCGGTGAGGGCCTTGAACACCTCGGCGGGTCCGACGGCCGCGGTGCCCTGGGTGATGTCGACGACCGCGAGGACGGCGACCAGGAGGACGAGCGCGGCCGCCACCGCGGCCGCGCCCGTCCGGGACGTGGCCGTCAGCGGCCGGGTGGCGGGGGAGGTCGCGGTGACGGCCATGGCTCCGTTACTTCGTCAGCGCGGCGACGAGGCCGTCGATGTACGCCCCCATCGACCCCGGACCGCCGAACATCCAGATGCCGTCGGGCAGTCGGTACACCTCACCGGCCTTCACGAACGGCAGGGACTTCCATACGGCGTTCTTCTTCAGCACACCGGTGAAGGGCGTGGCGCTCGCGTCGTCGTCGTTGCCTATGTAGGCGAACCGCGTGTCCTTCGGGAGGTCGGTGAGGCCCTCGACGTCGGTGGTGCCCAGGCCGTAGGCCTCGTCGCCCTTGACGGTCCAGGCGTTCTTCAGACCGAGCTGCTCGTTGACGGTGCCGATGAGCGAACCGCTGGTGTACGGCCGCAGGGAGACCTGGTTGGAGGCGACGTAGCCGTCCGCGAAGGCGATGTCCGTGCCGGCGAGACCGGCGTCGGCGAGGGCCTTCTTGCCCTCGGCGACCTTTGCCTCGAAGTCCGATCGGGCCGTTTTGGCCTGGTCCGTGGTGCCGGTGGCCTTGGCGATGAGGTCGAGGTTCTCCAGCATCTGCCCGATCTGGTCGGAGGCGTCGGCGGACGTCACCTCCAGGACCGGGGCGACCTTGCGCAGCTGCTTCACGGCGGCCGGTGTCAGGTCGGTGGTGGCCACGATCAGATCGGGCGCGAGGGAGGCGACGGTGTCCATGCTGGGCTCGCCGCGGGTGCCGATGTCCTTCGGCTCGTTCTTCAGCGGGACGGCGGAGTCCCAGGTCTTGTAGCCCTTGACGTCGGCGACACCGACGGGGTCCACGCCGAGCGTGACGAGGCTCTCGACGACGTTCCACTCGGTGGCGACGACCTTGGTGGCCGGGCCGTCGAGCTTGACCTGCGCTCCGGTGGCGTCGGTGAGGGTGATCGCCTCGGAGGGCTTCTCGGAGCTTTCGGCGGCAGGCTCGGTGGTGCCGCAGGCGGCGAGAGTGAGCGCGGCGGCCGTGGTGGCGGCCGCGGTGAGCAGGAGGCGTCTCATGAGGTGGTGCCGAGCCTTTCGGTTCGTCGGGGGCGAGCGTGGTGGCGGCCGACCGGGCGGGTGCGCAGTCGGCCGGTCAGGGGGTCGGTGTCGACGTCGATCCGGATGCCGTAGACGGCCGTCAGGCGCTCCGGTGTCAGGACGTCCTCGGGCAGGCCGTCGGCGACGATCCGGCCGGCTTCGAGCAGTGCGATCCGGTCCGCGACGGCCGCCGCCTGGTCGAGGTCGTGCAGGACGACGCCGACGGCGATGGAGTGGTCGTCGGCCAGATCGCGGATGAGATCGAGGAGTTCGACCTGGTAGCGCAGGTCGAGATAGGTGGTGGGCTCGTCCAGCAGCAGTACGCCGGTCTCCTGGGCGAGGCAGCTCGCGAGCCAGACCCGCTGCAACTGCCCGCCGGACAGGTGGTCGGCGCCCCGCTCGGCGAGGTCCATGACACCTGTCAACGCGAGCGCGCGGTCGACCGCGGCCGACGCGTCGGGATCGGGCCGGCCGAAGCGGCCCCGGTAGGGATAGCGGCCGAACTCGACGACATCCCGCACGGTCAGCCCGCTGGGGGTGGGGCGGCCCTGGGTCAGCAGCGCGACATGCCGTGCGAACTCACGGGGGGTCAGGGTGAGGCCGTCCGTGTCGGCATCGATCCTGAGCGTCGCCCGGCGGGCCCGCTGCAACCGGGCGATGGTCCGCAGGAGCGTCGACTTGCCGCTTCCGTTGGGCCCCACCAGAGCGGTCACCTCGCCGGGGCGGAGCGCGACCGCCGCTTCGTGCACGATGTCCACGCCGTCGTACGCCACGGTCACGTCCGAGGCCGACAGGGCGTGACCGCGTATTCGCGGGGCGGCGGCTGTTTCTTCACCAGATCTCACGAGGTGAAGGTTAGCCTAACCTAAATTGACCTTGGTGAGGTGGCCTCAATTCGCCTTGACAGGGGTCTCCGTCGGGGTTTTGGCAAGGGCTGCTCGGTACTGGCAGGGTCCTGTGCTCGGGGTTCAGCCGGTCTGCCAGGAGGCCGGGTTCCACACTCCCGAGCGGCGCAGCGACTGCGGGCAGTGCAGGTAGATCTCGTCGATCTCCAGGACCAGGGCCAGGGTGGGGCGCCGGTCGTTCAACATCATGCCGTCGAAGAACGGGGCGTCGGTGAGTATGCGTGCCCGGCCGTTGACCCGCAGGACCTCCTTGCTGCCCGGGATCAGGTACAGCAGGCCGGCGTGCGGGTTGGCGAGGATGTTGTGGAAGCTGTCGCCGCGCCGGTTTCCCGGCCGGTCGGGCAGGGCGAGCGTGCCGGGGTCGATGACGTGCGTGAAGCCGGGGGTGTCGCCGCGCGGCGAGACGTCGCAGTTGCCGTGGGCGTCGGAAGTGGCCAGCAGGCACAACGGCGAGCGGGCCAGGATGCCCAGGTCCTGGTCGGTGAGCCGGCCGTGGACCTTCTCGATCACTATCGGCCAGGGCTCGCCCAGCAGTTCGCGCAACTCGGCGGGGGAGCCCAGCTCGACCCAGCCCTCCTCGGTCACGGCGTCCGACCCGTTGTCGGCGGTGTCGATCGTGTGCGGCAAGGCCGACTCCCAAGGTGTGTGCGTCCGGCGAGTAGTTGCACATGGAACATTATCTGAGGAGAGGTTCACCTTACTTCGAGCCGGATGGGCGGATGGGTGGCTGGGCGGCTGGGTCCTACGCCGCCGGTTCGGCGGTCCAGGTGATGCGTGGGGGTTCGACCCGCGCACACAGGGGAGTGCCTTTCGCGTCCGTCAGGCCGAGACGTCCGACCAGTAGGCCCTCCCGCGCGGCGGCGGCGAGCACCGCGGCGGGGATGGCGTCGATCATCAGCTTGGCGCGGCGGAACATCGAGAAGACGCCGGCCCCGTCGACCGTGCCCCACGACAGGTAGATGAAGCGGCGGCCCAAACGGTCCTGGATGTAAGGCCCCTTGACGTCGGTGCCGGTTGGCGTGGGTGCCGTGGAGCACTCCAGGGTCCAGGTCGCCGACGCCGCGTCGGCGGGCTGCGGGTCCAGGAGTTCGGCCGGACGGTCGCGACGCTGCACGGCGACGTGGACGTTCTCGTAGACCACGGCGTCGTTGTCACCCCGGGGTTCGGGCGAGCAGGCCAGGCCGGGCAGGTCGACGGCGTCGATACGGATGCGCATCCACCCATTGTCGTCGCTGGTGGTGGTGATGGTGCCGCTGCCCGCGGTGGCGGGTTGGCGACCGCTCCCGGCGTGCCCGCAGGCACGAAAGGATAACGAAGGATTTGTACACCGTAATTGAATGACCGCGAAGCGTAACGTCCCCTGTCCTGGGTGCTCATGGGGGAGCCGCCCGGTGTGGGGAGGGGATGTCATGTCTGCCATGACACGTGTACGAGGGGTGCCCGGATTCGCCCGGGCTCGACTGATCACCACTGTCTGTCTGGGGCTCATGTGCGCCACGCTGGCCGGATGCGGGGACGGGGGGTCCTCGGAAGCCGAAGCCTCCAGTGCTCCGCCCAGTACCGGCGCCTACAGCCCGTCGCCGTCGCCGTCCACGTGGCCGCCGGACCCGACGCCCACGGTGGACGACTACTCCTCGGAGACCGAGGAGGAGACCGAGGACCCGGTCATCGAGTCGCCGGAGGAGGACGAGGTCTACAGCGACACCGGCTCGGACGCCTCGGAGCTGTGGGGCACGGAGTACAGCGGGACGGCGGAGATCTCCGTCGACATCTACGACTACTGCAGCTCCGACGGCTCGCGCCAACTGGCCGACAGCGAGAGCTACTCGATGGACGGCACGCTCAACCTGAGCAGCCCCCGCAGCGGCGGCGGTGAGACCGAGGACAACCCGTTCTCCCTGCTGTTCGCGGCGGGTGACCCGTCCGAGACCGGGGCGGTGTCGTTCTGGTCCTCGGCCGTCAGTACGACGTCCGGCCAGGACCTGTCCGGCAACCCGCGTGATCCCGAAGTGCTGATGACCTACTGGGACATGACCTGGTACGACGGTGAACTGGACGCAGAACTCACCGATCCCCACACCGAGGAGGCCGTCGCCCTAAACCTCTTCAACTGGCCGAGCCCGATCGTGGCCTGCCGGTCCGACCTGGGCCAACTCCCCGGTGCCTACCCGCACGCACTCGACTCCGGGACCACCTTCGAGGGACCGCTGGACAGTTCCTCGGCGTACCTGACGGCGGCGGGCGTGAGCACCGACGGCCTGGTCGAGTTCAGCATCGAGTTCGAGGGGACCGCTTGATGGGGCGCCGATCACGGCACACGGGCCGCGGGCGGACCTTCCGCACCAGGCGAGGGGCGACCCCGTGACCGCGACCGATCGACTCGACGACTGGAGCGTACGGATCGCCGAGTCGGTCGCACTCGGCGAGACCGGGTCGGCCGTCCAGACCGCCCGCGCCTACGCCGCCGGCGGCGCCACCCGCCGGAACCTCTTCGCCGAACGCGGACCCGCACCCGGTGGGATGGGCGGCGGCGCGGCAGTTGTCCTGCCGGAGGTGCTGGACGCACTGGCCTACTCCGCCGAGGCGCTCAAGTCGGCTCTGGGCACCGCACAGTTGGGCAACGCGCTGTCCGCCACAGCTCTGGTGCTCGGCATCCGCGCGCAGCGTGCGGCCAACGCCTCCGGCGGTGCCGGGACTTCACCGGCTCCCACCGTGAGTCCGGCGCGGGACGACAGTCCGCCGCTAACCGACTCGGCGCCCGGCGGGGGTTCGACAGCGGGTGTCCCGCAGCCTTCGGCCGCGCCCACCGTGGAGGTCATGCGCGCCGCCCTGCGCATGAGCGGGCGGCTCCAGACCCGCGGAGTCGAGACAGCCGCGGCCGACGACCTGGCCGCCCGGCTGACCGTCCGATTACTGGCCGGGGACGACCCGGTCGAGGTGGCGGCGTTCCTCGACGCCCTCGTGGGCGGGGAGCCACCGCGGGGTGGCGGTGCCCGGTCCCGTGGGGGGCGGGCAGGGTTGCGCCGGTTCACCTCCGCCGCGTCGGGGCTCTTCTCCCGTGAAGGTCGGGGCCGGCCGTCGCCGGACCACCGACCACCCGCCGCCCCGGACGGTGGGACCTCCGGAACCACCTCATGACCGGCCGCTCCTCGACCGGACACGTCCACCCGCCGCGGCCCCGCAACCCGCCCCGTAATTCGTTTCGCAACCGGCGCCGCGGCGCGACACCATGAGCGGGCCGCCCACCGCTCGGCCCGTACGCGCGGGGGGCCCGCCCCCGTGGCTGTGGCTGACCCTGTTCCTGTTCCTGGCGGACGCCCCCGCCCTGGTCGCCCACACCTTCGGCGTGGGCGCGGGGTTGGGGCAACTCGACACCCGCGAACGGGCGTTGTTCGTCACCGCGATGCTGAGCCTGGTCCAACTGCTGCCGCTCTTCTTCCTGATGGCGGCCGTCCTGGCGATCCTCGCCCCGCGAGCGCGCTGCCGCTTCGTGGAGCGACGCCACGGACTGCTGCCGCCCGAGCATCCGTTCTTCGCTCCGCCGAGGAGGGCAACAGGTGTGCCCGGATTGGCGCCGGAACCCTACTTCCCGGACCAGATCGCGGAGTTCCTGCGCGAACACGCGCCGGGCGCCCAACTGCGGCTCAGTACCCGGTCCGGCCTCTCCGCCCGCGTGTATCCGGGCAGTTGGCGAGTCACCCGGGTCGGCGTCTTCGCTCCGTTCGTCCACCTGTGGGAGACGGACAGGGAAGCGGCCCGCGCCGTCCTGCTGCACGAGCTCGGCCATCTGCGCCGCGGTGAACAGCATGTGGCGGGACTCGGCAGCCCGTTCACCGCCCTCGTCCGTGTCTGGCCGTACGTGCTCGCGGGCCTCGTCGTCGTACCCGTCACCCTGCTGTTCGTCACCGGCTACGCCACCGCCTCCATGACCCTGGCCCAGGTCGTCCTGGTTCTGTTCGGCGTCCCGAAGGTGCTGCTCCTGGTGAGCGCGGCGCTGTGGTCGGCGGAACTGGCGGCGGACCGGTCCGCCGCGCGATCCGCAGGACCCGAGAGCCTCGTACGCGCGCTGCGGCGTCTGGAGTACGGGGATCGTGGCGGCCTCGCCCGGCTGTACCACCCGCCCGTACGGCTGCGGATCTGGTTCGCCTCGCACGGTGAAAGCCCAGTAGCGCGCCTGCTGATGACCTTGGCGTGGCCGTCGGCCCTGCTCGTACAGCTGCTGCTGACGATGCTGGGCGCGGTACCCGCGTACGTCCTTCGGGGGGCGACGTGGGATCGGGCCACGGGCGAGGTCCTCGCGATGGGCCATGAGGCGCTCACGGGGCAGCCGGCGTGGTGGGCGACGTTCGCCGTCGCCCTCGGGTGGGCGGTCGTGACCGGTGTCCGGGCGTCGCGGGCGGGCCGGCCGTCGGCACCCCGGTCGTCCCTCCTGTACGTGACGGCTGTCCTGTTCCCCGCGGTCATCCTGTTGGTGGGTCTGCTGCCCGTGGTGTCCCGGCCGACGGGGGACCTCTTCGCCGACGAGGGCGGCACGCCGGGCACGTCGACGGCACCGCCGCGCGCGGACGGCACGCCGGCAGCCTGTCCCAGCCCCTCGGCACCGCCGGCTCCGAAGCGCCCCCAAGGGCTCCCCACCTTCACGACGGAGAAGGGACCGACTACCGGCGGACCGGCGCCCACGGCCGCACCGCTGACCTTCCGCACGCTCGCCGTCACCTCTGCCGAACCGCTGACAGGGACCGCCTCCCAGGCCCAGGACTTCGGTGACAGGCTCCGCCGCGCGCGCTGGACGCTGCGCGGCGACGGCAGTCTCACCGCCGACGCGACCGAGATCCCCACCCTGCGTACGACCGCCGCCGACGGGACGACCCGCCGGTTCACCGGGCAGCGCACCCGACGCACCGACGTCAGCGCGACCACTGCCTGGCTGGAGGCACGTCTCGTCGTCGAGCCCGGCACACCGCCACGACTGGACCTCATCCGTGCGGCGACCCAGGCCATGCGGGCCGTCGTCAACTGCCAGGAGTTCACGTCGACATCGAGCACGGCGATGCGCCTGTCACTCACCCTGCGCGCATCCGCTCAGTAGTCTTCGGAACATGCGGATCTCTGTTTCCTCGGACATGGACGAACCGGTGGCCCGGTACCTCGTCAAGGAGTTGCGGGAGCGCGGCCACGAGGTGCTGACGCACGGGGCCCTCGCGCCCGGCGGGACCACGGGGTGGGCGTTCTGCTCGGAGACGGCGGCCCGGCAGGTCGCTGACGGGACGTCCGACCAGGCGGTCGTCTGCTGCTGGACCGGGACCGGCGCGTCCATCGCCGCGAACAAGGTGCCGGGGGTGCGTGCGGCCCTGTGCGCGGACGCCTACACGGCGGACGGGGCGCGCCGCTGGAACGACGCCAACGTGCTGGCGCTGAGCCTGCGACTGACCTCCGAGCCGCTCCTCAAGGAGATCCTCGACGCCTGGTTCGCCGCCCGGCCCGGCGACGACGCCGAAGACCTGGAGAACGTGGCCCACATCGGACGTCTCGACGCGGGCAGGACGGCCCGGTAGGGGGTACCGGGACCGCTGTCGGCGGCCCGCGCTGCAACCGGAGACCGGAGACCGGAAACCGGACTTACGACGGAACCAGTGCCAGCTCCGCCACGACGGCCCGGTGGTCGGTACCCGGCACCGTGCGCTCGCTCACGGAGACGCCCGCCAGTCCGGAGCCGTGCAGGACGTGGTCCAGCTGGACCATCGGCGGCACCAGCGCATGGCCGACCGGCCAGGTCCTGACCCACCCGCGGCCGAGTTCGGCGTGGATGTCGGTGAGCCCGGCCGACAGCAGTCTCCGCATCGGCGCGTGGTCGAGGGAGGCGTTGAAGTCGCCGAGGAACACCGTGTCCGGGCCGCCGCGCCGGGCCAGGGAGGTGAGTGAGGTCATGTCCCGGGTCCAGCGGTCCGCGTCTCCCAGGGGGTAGTAGGTGTGCACGGCCATCAGCTCCACCGTCCGGCCGCCGAGGGTGATCTCGGCGGTGGTCTGGGGCCAGGCGGTGTCGGAGTCCGTCGTACCACCGTGGTACAGCGGGCGCCGCGAGTAGATCGAGGAGTCGTACTCGGGGTGGAGTTCGCGGTACGGCATCAACGCACCCAGCCCCGCCTCGTCCAGGGCCGCCACCCCGTCGGGCGGCAGCTGCTCCAGGGCCAGCACGTCGATCCGCTCGGTGCGGACCAACTCCAGCACCGCGCGGGGATCGGCGCCGCCCACATCGGTGTTGAGGGTCGCGACGCGCAACTGTGCTGCTCCCGGCGGAACATCGCGGTTCTCGGGGACGAACCGTGGTACCAGCAAACCGACTTGGACGACCGCCAAGGCTGCCACGACGGGCACCGTCCATCGCGAGCGCAGCGCGGGAACGGCGGCCACCACGCCCAGCACCAGCACACTGACCACCGCGGAGTACGGGAAGAGCACCATGGGCACCGCGAAGGGCGTGCCGGCGTCAAGTCCCGTCAGCCGTACGGCAAGCAGCACCGCGGAAGGGGCGAGTGCGAGTCCGCAGGCCGACAGTCCCCACGTACGCCCGCGCCTCACACGTCCCGGCCGCCGGCCGTCCGCACGCGGGGCGCCGGTCACCGTGTCTGTCATCTGTCCCCTGTCACCTTGTCCCTCTGTGATGGTGCGCGCCGACGCGCCTCCCGGGCTCAGTGCGCCGCCTGCCAGCCCAGCCGCGGGCCGAGGCCGGTCGCGATGTCGGTGAGGATCTGCACGTAGTCGTCGTGGTCGAAGGTGAAGGGCAGGGCGAAGGCGACCTCGTCGACCTCGCGGAACGCCGCGTGCGCGTAGAGGCGCTCGGCGATCTCCTCGCTGGTGCCGACGAGATCCGGGGCGAACATCATGCGCGCCGGACCCTGCGGCGTGGCGGTACGCGGCGTCCGCTTGAGGGCGTACTCCTCGTACTTCGCGCGCTGCTCCGGCGTGGCGCTGTCGGTGGGGATGACGACGAGGCCCTGGGAGACGCGGGCGCGCGCACCGTCGGGATGGCTGCCGCGGAAGGCCCGGATGTGCGAGAGCTGGATCTCGGCGAAGTCCTCGGACTCCTCCGCCTTCACCACGCTGCTGGTCAGGAAGTTCATGCCGTGCTCGCCGGCCCACCGGGCCGACCGCAGGCTCCCTCCGCCGTACCACAGGCGCCGGCCCAGACCGGGGGAGTGGGGCTGGACGCGGTCGGAGAACACCTCGAAGCCCTTGACGCCGCTGAAGTCCGTGGCGGGTTTCCCGCGTACGAAGTCCAGCAGGCGTCGCATGCGGTCGTAGGTGAAGTCCTCGGCCTCGGCGGTGTCGGGGTAGAGCGCGTCCCTGACCTCGTCGTAGTGCATCGGCGGGCCGACGCTGAGGCCCGGATTGAGGCGGCCCCCGGACAGAATGTCCACCGTCGCCAGATCCTCCGCCAGGCGAAGCGGGTTCTCCCAGCCGAGAGGGATGACCGCGGTCCCCAGTTCGATGCGGCTGGTGCGCTGCGAGGCCGCTGCCAGCACCGCGACCGGGGAGGAGATGCCGTACTGGAGATGGCGGTGTCGCACCCACGCACTGTCGAATCCGAGCCGTTCGCCCAGTCCGATGATTTCCAGGGTCGATTCATGGCCCTGGCCGGGGCTGTCGCCGTCGAACAGTCCGATGGTCAGGAAACCCAGTTTCCGCAGCGGATCCGAGGGCAGTGGCACAGGGCTCCTCCATCGTCCACGGCGACTCGCGCCGAACACCAGTGCTGCGTCCATTGTCGCAGGCGAGCACCGTGTGACGACTGTCAGGCACCCGCCGGGCTGGTTGGCACCCCCGGTCGGCGATGTTTCGGGAGGGACGAGATCGGCAACCCGCTCACTATGGTGCAAATCGGCTACACGATGATGACCGAGCAGGCCGGCCCCCGCGCCCTCGTCGAGGATCTGGTCGCGGCGGAGCGAGCCGGCTTCGACTTCTCGGTCACCTCCGACCACTACTTCCCCTGGCTCGCGTCCCAGGGACACGCCCCCTACGCGTGGAGTGTGCTCGGGGCGGCGGCGCAGGCCACCGAGCGGATCCCGCTGATGACCTACGTGACCTGCCCCACCGTGCGCTACCACCCCGCCGTGGTCGCGCAGAAGGCCGCGACCATGCAGTTGCTCTCCCAGGGCCGCTTCCGTCTCGGGCTGGGGTCGGGAGAGAACCTCAACGAGCACGTGGTGGGTGCGGGCTGGCCCTCTCCGCGGATCCGGATCGAGATGCTTGAAGAGGCGGTGGAGATCATCAGGGCGCTCTTCACCGGAGAGGACCTCAACCACCAGGGCGCCCACTTCGACGTGGCGAACGCCCGGCTCTGGGATCTGCCGGACGAACCGCCGCCCATCGGTGTGGCCGTCTCCGGCGAGCTCTCCTGCTCGCTCGCCGGCCGTCTCGCCGACCTGGTCATCGCCACCGAGCCCAAGTCGGAGCTGCTCGACTCCTTCGACCGGCACGGTGGACACGGCAAGCCCCGGGTGGGCCAGGTCCCGGTCTGCTACGACACCGACCGGGACGCGGCGGTCGCTCGCGCGCACGACCAGTTCCGCTGGTCGGTGGGCGGCTGGCCGGTGAACTCCGAACTGCCGGGCCCTTCGGGATTCGCCGGCGCGACCCGGTACGTCACTCCGCGGGACGTGGCGGAGTCGATCCCCTGCGGCGACGACGTCGGCCGGTTCGTCGAGGCGGTACGTCCCTACGCGGAGGCCGGGTTCACCGAGATCGCCCTTGTCCAGGTGGGCGGCGACCAGCAACTCCCCTTCATCGCCTGGGCGGAGAAGGAACTCCTGCCCGCACTGCGCGAGCTGTGACCGAAGACGACACTGGAGAGACCGGACACCATGAGCGACAACGACACCTCGTCAGCGACCACGTCCAGCGACCCGGCCACAGCCGAGGCCTCGTCCCCCGACCTGGTGCAGGTGGTGCTGGGCGACTGCTCGGTCGCCGACGCGGACACCGTCTTCCGCGCGCTGGGCTCCCGCTTCGCCTCCGAGCGCGGCGACGACACACCGGCGCAGCGCTCCGACACCGAACCCGATACGTGGACCAGTGCCTTTCTAGTCCCGGAGAGCGCCGCTCCGCTGTCCGGGACGATCCTGGCGGGCTCCGTCACGGCGGACCTCCAGGGCGGTCCCGTCGCCGTCTCCCGTATGCGTGCGGCTCTCGCCTCCGGCTTCGCCGTCGAGGCGACGGGCTCGGCCTCCGGCGACCAGGAGGTGGACCTCCAGCTCCGCCTGACGGCGGCGGGCAACCTGGCCTGACCAGGCCGTCTCGCCCACGGCCGGTCTTCGGCAACTCGGCCTGACCGCTCGCTCAGGGCCGTCGGTAACTGGTCTGACCGGGCCGTCTCGCCCACGGCGGCTGTCGGCAACTCGGCCTGACCGCTCGCTCGGGACCCGTCGGCAACTGGTCTGACCCGACCGACTCGCTCACGGCCGCCGTCGGCAACTCGGCCTGAGCGCTGGCTCGGGACCCGTCGGCAACTGGTCTGACCCGGCCGACTGGCGGACAGCTGCGGCAGCTGGTCTGACCCCGCCGACGGGCGCACAGCTGCGGCAACCGGTCTGGCTCGAACGACTCGCTCACGGGCGGCAATCGGCCCGACCAGACCGGCCGGCGTCACGGCCGCCGGCGTCCCCGCCTGTCCGGCTGGCTCACGGCCGACGTCGGCGACCGGCCTCACTGACTCGCCCACGGCCGGCTCCCGGCGACCAGGCCTGACCAGGCCCGACCGGACCGGCCGACGTCACGGCCGCCGGCCCCGCCTGTCCGGCTGGCGTCACGGCCGCGTCGGCGACCGGCCTCACCGACTCGCCCACGGCCGGCTCCCGGCGACCCGGCCTGACCAGGCCCGACCTGACCGGCTGGCGTCACGCCGCCGGTGTCCCCGCCTGACCGGCTGGCGTCACGGCCGCCGTCGGCGACCGGCCTCACCGACTCGCCCACGGCCGGCTCCCGGCGACCCGGCCTGACCTGACCGGTTCGCGGCGAACCGGTCCACCCGCGGCGCCCCCGCCCTAGTCGAAGTAGTCTGCGACGAGAGTGGCGAACTCGTCGGGGTCGGCCAGCCGGATGCCGAGAGTCTCGGCCTTGGCCCGCTTGGATCCCGCGTTCTCGCCGGCGACGACGAGGCTGGTCTTCTTGGAGACGCTGGAGGAGGAGCGGCCGCCGGCGCGCTCGATCAGCTCGTTCACCTGGTTGCGGCTGAGCTTCTCCAGGGCGCCGGTCATCGCCCCGGTGACGACGACCGTCATCCCGGCCAGCGGCCCGCCCGCCTGGTCGGCGGATTCGTCCTCCGCGCCGTCGGTGATCGGGGCGGGCGGGGTGGCGCCGGGCTCCGTCATGTTCACCCCGGCCTCGGCGAGTCTGTCGATGAGCGGGGCGAGTTCCTTGAGTTCGGCCACGATGCTCGGGGCCTTCTCGGTGCCGATGCCCTCGACGCGCTCCATCGTCTCGGCGTCGGCGGCACGGATGTCGTCCATGGTGGCGAAGTACCGGGCGATCCGGCGTGACATGGAGCGTCCGGTGCCGCGGACGCCGAGTGCGCACAGCACCCGTGAAAGTGGCCGCGTCCTCGCCGTGCCGATCGCCGCGAGGAGGTTGTCGGTGCTGGTCTCGCCCATCCGGTCCAGGCCGAGCAACTGGTCCCGGGTGAGGGCGAACAGATCGGCGAGGTCGGCGACCAGGCCCGCCTCGACGAGCTGGACGACGCGGGTCGTGCCGAGGCCCTCGATGTCGAGCTGGTCACGGCCGACGGCGTAGGAGAGGGAGGCGACCAGGTGGCAGTCGCGGCCGTTCTCGCAGCGCCAGCGCTGTTCACTCGTGTCGATTCCGGAGCCGCATCTCGGGCACACCTCGGGAAAGGCGATGGGCCGCTCGTCGCCGGTGCGCAGGTGGGCGACGGGGGCTTCGATGCGGGGGATGACGTCACCGGCCCGGTGGACCATGACGTGGTCGCCCAGGCGGAGATCGCGGCGGGTGATGTCGGCGGGATTGTGCAGCGTGGCGTACGTGATGGTGGCGCCGTCGATCTCGACGGGTTCCAGCACTCCGCGTGGGGCGATGATGCCGGTCCTGCCCACGTTCCACTCCACCTCCAGCAGCCGGGTGATCTTCTCCACGGCGGGCAGCTTGTAGGCGATCGCCCAGCGTGGGGCGCGCGAACCGGAGCCGGCGGTCCGCTGGTCGGCCGCGAGGTCGGCCTTGATGACGATCCCGTCGATCCCGAACGGCAGTCCGGCCCGTAGCGTGGCGATCTCCTGGACCCGGGCGAGAACCTGCTCGACCGTGTCGGCGGTGGTGCCGGGCACGGCCGTGGTGGCGGTGGTGTTGACCCCGAACTCGGCGGCCCGCGCTATGAGTTCGCTGTGCGCCAGCTCGCCCAGCCGCGTCGCGAGCTCCGTCTCGGTGCCGGGCAGCGGCAGCAGACCGTAGCCGAAGAACGTCATCGGCACGGTGTAGGCGCGGTCCTTGGCGCGCAGCGTGCCGGCCGAGGCGCCGCGCGGGTTGGCGAACGGCTGTCCGCCGTGCGCGGTGCGGACCTCGGTGGCGTGCTCGAACTGGGCGGTCGTCATGAGGACTTCGCCGCGCACCTCCACCGTGACCGGCTCCGCCAGCGTTTCCGGGAGACCCTCGATGGTGCCGATGGCGTGCGAGACGTCCTCCCCGGCCGTACCGTCGCCGCGGGTGATCAGCCTGCTCAGTCGGCCGCGGGTGTAGCGGGCGGCGATCGCCAGTCCGTCCAGCTTCGGCTCGACGCTGAACCGCTCGACGTCATGGCCGATCCGCCGCGTCAGGGACGCCGTCCAGGCCGTGAACTCCTCCGGTGAGAACACGTTGTCCAGGCTCAGCATCGCCACCGTGTGCGGCACATCCCCCTCGACCGCGCCACCGGCGACCTTCCCGGTCGGCGAGTCGGCCAGCACCTGATCGGGGTGGTCGGTCTCCCAGGCCGCGATCCCGCGCACGAGCCTGTCGTACGCGTCGTCGTCCAGCACCGACGTGCCGCCCGCGTAATAGGCGGCCGACGCCTTCACCGCGTCCTCGACCGCCTGCGCGTAGGCGATGGCATCCACGATCACTGCAACTGGTGTCGTCATGCCTGTCATCTTGCCTGCCACCACTGACAATGCCGTGGCGGCAGGGGACGGAGAGGGGCCCCTCGGCCCCCGGGCCTCTCTCCGCCATGCCGCTGTCACCGGCGCCCGCACCCTGGGCCTACCCGGCTCCTTACCGTCCTGTCGCCCCGCCCCCCGGCTCACACGGCGGAGAGCCCCGGTTCACCCGCCGTCACGGCCCAGGAAGCGGTGGTGCTCACCGGAGACCGGCGCACCGCGATGCTGTCGACGGTCCGGGCGTCGGTGGTCCACTCCCGGCGGCCGACGTTGAGGCGCAGATAGCCGCGACGCGAGCCGTCGAAGTAGCGGACGTGCGGATTGAGGATCGGGTTGTAGGCCTTCAGCGGAGCGTCGAAGGCGGCCGGGAAGTCGGAACTCACGCTGGTGGCCGTGAACTCGACCGCGACCGGGTCGCTGTCCAGGTCGTCGCGGTCGATCCGCAGATCGCTGAACCAGGAGGAGTGGATGTCCCCGGCGAGCACGACCGGGTTGGCCACCCGGGCGTCCCGCAGGAAGCGCAGGAAGTCGGTCCGGGCCGGGTCGTACCCGTCCCACTGGTCGAGGTTGGCGATGGGCGGCAACGGGTGCGTCGGGTCGAGGAAGTTGGGGAAGCGGATCTGGCTCATCATCACCTGCTGGGCGACGACGTTCCAGCGCGCCGGGGAGCGGCGCAGCCCCTGCCGGAGCCACTTCTCCTGCGCCGCGCCGGTCAGTGTCCCGTCGGTGTTGCCCTGGCCGGCCGCGACGGTGCCGAAGTCGCCGGAGAACCCGCCGGGCTGGTCGGTGCGGTACTGGCGGGTGTCGAGGACGTTCAGTCTGAGCAGGTCACCGAAGTCGAAGCGACGGTAGAGGCGGTAGTCCGAGGAGCCGTTGACGAACCTGCGCCGCAACGGCATGTGCTCGTAGTAGGCCTGGTACCCGGCGGAGCGCTGGCGGGCGAAGGCGACGGGGTCCTGGTGACGCGCCCCGGTGTCGTCGATCTCGTCGACGAGGTCGGCGTAGTTGTTCTCCACCTCGTGGTCGTCCCAGGTGACGATCCAGGGGAAGGCGGCGTGGGCCGCCTGGAGAGCGGGGTCGGTCTTGTACTGGGCGTGCCGGGCACGGTAGTCGGCGAGCGTGACCAACTGGTCGAGACCGGCGGTCTGCGGGGCGGTGTGCAAACGGTCCGCGTACGCGCTGCTGGGGTCGTACTCGTAGATGTAGTCGCCCACGTGCACGACCACGTCGAGGTCTTCCTCGGCGAGCGCGTTGTACGCGGGCCAGTAGCCGTTCTGCCAGTCCTGGCAGTTGACCAGACCGATCCGCAGTCCGTCGGGGCGTGAGTGGGGCGCGGGGGCGGTACGGGTCCGCGCGACCGGGCTGAGACTGCGGCCCGTACGGAACCGGAACCAGTAGTCGCGGCCCGGCGCCAGGCCCCGTACATCCGCGTGGACGCTGTGCGCGTGGGCACGTTCGGCGATCTCGGTACCGCGCCGGACGACCCGGCGGAATCGCTCGTCGGCGGCGATCTCCCACTCCACGCGTACCGGTCGGTTGCCCAAGGACGCCGCGTCGTAGGGGTCGTTGACCAGCCGGGTCCACAGGACGACCCCGTCCGGCAGCGGATCGCCGCTCGCCACACCGAGTTTGAAGGGATCCCGGTGCGCGGGTTCCGCGTGCGCGGTCCGGATGTTCAGTGCCTGCGCGCCCGCGACGACGGCGGATCCGACCAGCAGGCCGCGCCGGCTGAGGGCGGCGGGCCGGGGTCTCGCCGGGGACGGGGAAGTTTCGTTCGTGGGTGACACCGCAGGCCTCCGTACGCCGATGCATGGGGCTGAGCCAATGACCGGGGTGAGCCAAGCACATTGTGATTGACCGGCCAAGAACAAGTGATGACTTGTGAAGGGGAGTTGTGGACTCGGCGCCGGCGACGCACCTCATGTGGCGGTCGGGGGAAGCAACCCTTCCGGACGTACGGCGGTCTTGGCGGGTGTCGTGTCCAGAGGGCAGGCCTCTTGCCACGCGTACCGCCCGACCGACTGAAAGGGGCGCGGCCCATGGAGCTCGATCCCGACCTCTGTCTGGACGTTCCGGAGGGTTTCGACGACTCGGACGCCGACTCCCAGGTGCATCCCATGGCGAGAAAGCTGTTCACCGCCACCACCGCGGCGGAGGCCTTCGGGAAGGCGCAGGCGTGGGTGGGAGAGCACGACGTCTTCCTGATCGACGTCTCATGGGACTTCGCCCACGACGAGGACGAGCCCTGCACGCTGAGCATCTACTTCACGTTCGAGCTGGAACCCGAGGACGCCTGACGACGGCGGCGGGGTTCGGTCCTGGCGCCACCGCGCCTCGCTCCTCCCCGGGTGGGCGGGTGTCGGCGCGCCCCCGGGCGGCTCAGGGGCAGGGAACTCCTGGCGGACGCCCGCCGTTCTCCCCTCTGAAGCAGCCACTCTCCACGCGGTGCGGCGTTCCCACTCTCCGGACGGCGTGCCGCGACCCCGGCCACCGATCCCGAGTGCCATGCCCCGTTCCGGAGTTCTTCCCGCCGCGCTCAGCGGCGGCGTCATGCTCGTGCTGCTGGGCTGTTCCACCGGCGCGGTGGTCGAGGAGTCCGGGAAGTCCGAGGCGGGCACCAGCACGGTGTCGGCGGTCACCACCCCCGGCGTACCGTCACCGGGCTCCGCGCCGTCCACCACGGTCACCGCCGCACCGACCCCTCGCGAGACCGCTACCCCCCGGGTCCAGGCCGCCCGGCTCGCGATACCGGCGATCGGTCTCGCGGACCTGCGCGTCGTCCCGTACGAGGGGACGACCGACGACTGGCCGGGCACCCGGATCCAGAACCGCGGTGTGGCCGCCAGTCCCCACGGCGACCGCGGCGGTGTCGGTCCGGGCCAGGTCGGGAACTACCTCGTGACGGCCCACCGGCTGTCCGCGGGCGGCCCGCTGCGCGAGCTGCCCGCCCTCGACGTGGGCGAGGCGGTCGTCGTCACGGCGGGGGGCACGATCTATGAGTACGAGATCACCGCCCGCAGAACCACGTCCTTCCGCTCCGACCGCTCGCTCGCCGAACAACGGGCCGCCGTCCCGGGCCACCCGGGCCGGAAACCCACCCAAGCCATGATCACCATCTCGACGTGCGCGACGCCCGAGGACGACGCGGCGGGAAACCTCTGGCGGGACGACAGGGGAAATCCCGAACACCGCATCGACAGGATCGGCGTCCTGAAGAGGGTTTCCAGTCAGTAGCCGAGCCAGTAGCCGAGCCAGTGGTCGATGCGGTGGTCGCGGCAGTAGTTACAGCACGGTGACAGCGCGGACGCGTTGATTCGCCCGCCCCGGGAACCCGCGAGAGATGAGACGAAGGGAACGACACCACCGACCGACCGAGCGAGGAGGCGTAAGCGTGAGCACACTCACCGGCGTGGAACGGGCGCTGGAGCGCTTCGGACAGAGGATGCTCGGGCGGATCCGGGACAAGGAACCCGTCGAACTGGTCGAGGCCCTGCGCCGTGAATGCGACGAACACATCGTCGTGTGCAGCGAGAGCCGCATTGTCGTTCCCAACGCCTACGACGTCGAACTCGCCGAGTTCGCCCACGAGGAACTCGAGCGCAACGGCGACGACCGTATCGACCAGATACTCACCGACACCCTGGCCCGTCACGGCGAACGCAAGGGCTACGAATGGGCCGGCCCGCTCGCTGTGCACGTCACCAAGTCCTGCCACGTGCCCAACGGTCGCTATCGCGTCGCAAGCCGAGTGATGCACAACGTGCGGGCGGACGCCTTCCCGCGCTCCGCGCCGGCTTAGACGGCAGCCTTCCGTAGAGGGCCGCCTTCCTTGCGGCGAGCGGGACCCCGGCCACAGGGGTCCCGCTCGCCGCGGCGCTCGTACGGCGGAGAGCGGGTTACTCACCGCGGTGTCGCCAGTACCAGACGGCGCCGATCACGGCTGCCACGAGGAAGACGACCGGCAGGATGAGGCCGGGAATCCGGGAGGCCGTCACAGCGGGGCCCCGTCGGGAGCCGAGACACGCGACGGCAGGGGGCCGGCCATGGCGGTCTCCCCTCCTGTACCGATGCGAGACACCTAGCCAGATGGTGACCGCATATCCGGGTTCCTGACCAGCCCTCGCGCAATCGGAGGTCTGTGCTAGGGGTCTTCGGGTGCGCCGTGGACGACGGCTGGAACCGCAACCGTGACCCGCGCCCGGAGACCGTCCCACCCGATACCACCAGCCCTCGGCCCGCACCGGAAGCTTGTCCGGTGCGGGCCGAGGGCTGGAAAGAGGCTGGATCCGCCATCGTCGCGCTCGACGTCTGTACGGCAGCCGCCTGGAGCCGGGTCCGTCGTATTGAGCCGGATCCGCAGCCTGAGGCCTCGGTCGTCGCCTCAGGCCTCGGTCAGACGGCGAGGCCCGTCGCCCGCGCCCGACCGGGCGCCGGAACGGTCGACGACGGCCCTGACGACCGCGAACGTGGCGCCCTGAAGAGCGGCGGCGAGCAGAACCTGCCGCCACGGGCGGACCTCGTTCGAGGCGTCATTCGGCTTCTCGTCGTGGCCGACCAGCTTCCAGGCCCGCCTGAACGCGGCACCGGCGAGCTTGCTCCCGGCCGCGCCGAGGAGCAGCCCGGCCGGTTTGTAGACGAGGGCGGAGGCTTTCACAGGCGTCCCTTGCGCGCCCGGCTCGCCCTGCGGGAGCGGCGCGCGATCAGCAGTACGGCGACGGTGCCGGCCCCGGCGAGCAGCGCGGTGCGGTTGTCCCGCGCCACCTGGGTCGTCTTGTCGGCCTTCTCGCGAACCGGCTGCGGGGTCTTCTCCTGGGCGAGGTGCCCGGCCTCGGTGACCTTCTCCCGGATCTGTACGGCGGCCCGGCCGGCCTTCTCCCGTACGGGCTCGGGGGTCTTGTCCTTGACCAACTGCGCGGCCTGGGCGGCCTTGGCACGCACCTGGGCCGAGACCTGCGCGGCCTTCTGGCTCGCCTGCTCCTTGGCCTCGGCGGCGGTCTCCTGGGCACGGGCCTTGACGTCAGTCTTGGCGGCCAGCGCCTCGACCGTGTGCCCCAGCTCCTCACGCGTGTGCTCGACCTGCTCGCGCAGTTCCTCGGGCGTGGGGGTCTGGCCGTTGTCCTCGGGCTTGTGCTGGTTCATCGGTGAGCCTTCTCCCTGATCTCGGCCGCGTCTGCCTTGACGCTGTCTATGGTCTGCTCGGGCACGGGCGGGGTCGCCTTGCTGATCTGCTTCTTTCCGGCGAGGGCGAGAACCGCGGCGATCGCGGCCAGAACACCGGTGACGATCAGAGCCGAGGCCCACACAGGCAGTGCCAGCGCCAGCGCGGCGATGACGGTCGCGGCCAGGGCCTGGAGCGCCAGCACGCCCATCAGTCCGGCACCGCCGAAAAGCCCGCCGCCGACGCCGAATCGCTTGCCCTTCTGCGTCATCTCCGCCTGCGCCAGCCGCATCTCCTCGCGCACCAGCTGCGACAACTGCTGCGAGGCACGCTGCACGAGCTCACCCACCGGCTGCTCGGCGTCACTCTGGTGGCTTTGGGAGCCGCCTGTGGCCATGACAGTTCACCCTCTCTCTTCGCGGTCGTTGTCGTCGTGTAGGTCCCGGGTACCCGAGAAATCGATGCGAACCCTCTCCCACCAGGTGTCTTTCGCCGGAGAGGGGTTTCATTGCTGCTCTCGGAGCCGCTTCTTGTCCCGCTCGTTCCACGTCCGGGTGTCACGCGCCTCGACGTAGGGCTCGGTCTCGGCGGGGTGGCCGCCGACTATGGCGCGCTCGCGGGTCAGCTCGGCGTCGAACTCCAGGCCCAGAAGGATCGCCAGATTGGTGATCCACAGCCAGAGCAGGAAGACGACGACCCCGGCGAAGGTGCCGTACGTCTTGTTGTACGTGGCGAACGTCGCCACGTAGAACGCGAACCCGGCGGAGGCGACCATCCAGATCAGCAGCGCGAGGAAGCTGCCCGGAGTGATCCAGCGGAAGCCGCGGACCCGGGCGTTCGGCGTCGCCCAGTACAGGATCGCGATCATGCTGGTGGCCAGGACGACCAGCACCGGCCACTTGGCTATCGACCAGACGGTCAGAGCGCTGTCGCCGATCCCGAACGCGGCGCCGGCCTGTTGGGCCAGGCCTCCGGTGAAGACGACGATCAGCGCACTGGCGACCGCCAGGATCATCAGCACCACCGTGAGGCCCAGGCGCACCGGCAGTACTTTCCACACGGGCCGACCCTCGGGAATGTCGTAGACGACGTTCGAGGTGCGGATGAAGGCGGCGACATAGCCGGACGCCGACCACACCGCCAGCGTCAGACCGGCGATCGCCATCACCGAGCCGGTGTCGGCGTTGCCCTGCAACTGCCGGACCGCGCTCGTGATCACGTCGCGGGCCGAACCGGGGGTGAGCTGGGTGAGGTTGTCGAGAACCTTGTTCGTCGCGGACTCGCCGGCCAGCCCGAACAGCGAGACCAGCACGAGGAGCGCGGGAAACAGCGACAGCACTCCGTAATAGGTGAGCGACGCGGCCCGGTCAGTCAGTTCGTCGTCCTTGAACTCGGTGACCGTCCGACGCAACACCGCCCACCACGACTTCTTCGGCATCTCGGTCGGAGCGTCCGGAGCATCCCGCTCCACTTCCCGGTCCGGCCCGAACCCGTCGTTGGGCTCGGGCTCGCCCGACGAGTCCTGTCGAGGACCGTCGCTTTGTTCAGGGGTGCGCCGGTGTCTGAAACCGGGAAGGCGTGTCATGGGCAACGGGTGACCCCATATTCGCGTCCCACACCGCACTGGTTCTATTTGTGCGCACGATATTGGTTTTGTTCGCGACGACGGTTCGTGACGGCGGTTCGCGACGATGATCGGTCGGCCGATTGGTCGGTCGATTGGTCGATCGGTCGGTTCCTGGACCCGCGCGGCGACGACCGAGCGCCGACGCCCGGAACGGGGCGCCGGCGCTCGGCCTGCCTACGGTGCACGGGCCGTCGAGGCGGGTGCTGTCAGCGTCTGCGGGTGCGGCTGGCCCAGCCGGTGCCGATCCCCGCCACGTGCAGTGCCAGCAGGGTGAGACCGAGAAGCATGATATTCACCGACGAGAACGTGTCATTCGTGTCGATCTCTGCGGCGTTGATGAGGAAAGAGATGAAGAAAAGCACCGCTGCGGCTATACCAAGCATGAAACAGCTCCCCTATTTCGTCATGTCGTTGTGGTGCGCTTCGTGTTCCCCGGATACCCGCCGCTAGACCCCGGCAACTGAAGGATTTTCGAACGGCGTTGATCCGCGGTGGGGATCGCGCGGTGACGTACGGCGGACACCGCGGCGCGCTGCGGCCGATGCGTGCGCAAACGCCCTGGTACCGGCGGTTTCAAGCCGTCGTCCAGCGATCGACGGTGGCCGTGATCCTCTCCGTCCTACGATCACGCGCATGGTGCTGAACCGGACGTTTCGGATGATCATGGTCGTTGTGATGGCCTTGGCCGCCGCTCTCACGGGGGCGGTGGAGAGTGGAGCGAGCACGGCGCGGGGCGAGGGCAACGGACCGTCGTCGGACCGGCAGTTGCTGTTCTTCAACCACGCCTACGGAGTGCTCGACCGGGAGACCGCCGACGCCATCGAACACTCCGACTACCTGCGGGAGTTCGCCAACTTCCAGGTCCGCACCACGACCGGTGCCGGCGGGCAGACCTGGTCCGGCCGCTACCTGATGGGGCGTGAGACGTACCTCGAACTCTTCGGTGTCGGCGATCTGCCCGGCCCGGACGGCGCTTTCGGCGCGGGCGGAATGGGCGTCTCGACCGAGCGCGCCGGTGACCTCGCGGTGGTTACGGAGCGGCTGCCGGATCTGGGGATCGCCAACCCGATCGAGTTCCTTCAGACGCGTGACTTCGGTGACGGTGTTCCGGTGCCCTGGTTCGACGCCATCCTGACGACCGAGCGGTACGACGCCTTCGGAGCGTGGGCGATGGAGTACCGCCCCGAGTACTTCGCCGACCCGCGCGGAAACACCGAGCCGCCCAACTACCCCGGCGACGTGGGCCGCGAGCGCTACCTGTCCGACGACTACGGCGATCATCTGATGCGCGATGTGACCTCCATCCGCATCGCGGTCACGGAAGGGGACCTCGCCGACACCGTGCCGCTGCTCCGGGCGGGCGGGTTCACCGTCCGTTCCGTCGCGGGCGGTGGCGTCGTCGCGAAGGGCGGCGGCACCACGATCCGCCTCGACGCGGTACCGCGCGAGCAGGCCGGCCTGCGGCAGATCGGGCTGTCGCTCAACCGGTCCGTGAAGCACCGGCACGAGGAGCGCATCGGCCGGTCCACCCTCGCCGTAGGCCCGGGCGCCCGCGCCGTCTGGACCTTCGCCGGCCCGGAGTGACCGAGGGAGCGCTCAGGCGGGAGACGGCCGCGACTTACCGGACGAGACACCTCGGCGAGGGGTGCGCAGCCCGTCGACGAGCAGAGCGACCATGCGCTGGTTGTACTCAGGGCCCTCGTCGGGTACGGGCATGCACAGGTTGGCGATCGCGTACAGCAGGTCGTGAGCGCTGATGTCGTCGCGTACAGCTCTGTCGGCCGCCGCGGTGGCGAGCAGTGCCGTGAGAGTGGGACCGACCTTCTCCAGGAAGTAGCGGGGCAGCGCCTCGTAGGCCGGATCACCCGAATGGAGGGCCGGGGCCAGTCCCCGTTTGGTCCCCAGGAACTCGGTGTACCGGCGCAGCCACTCGGCGAGCGCCTCTCCAGGCTCGTGGACGGCGCTGAGCTGCGGCCCCGCCGCGGCGCAGGCGTCGATCCCGCTCTCCACCACGGCCTTGACCAGGTCCGAGCGCAGCGGGAAGTGCCGGTAGAGGGTCCCGACGCCAACGCCGGCCAGGTCGGCGATCTCCTTGGCGGGCGCGTCGACGCCGGACGTGTCGAAAACGGCCCTCGCGGCCTTGATCAGGGCGTCCCCGTTGCGCTGCGCGTCCGCGCGCATGCGGCGGGGCGCCCCGGACGGTCCTGGCTTGTCGGTCATAGGTCCCTCCGGTTGCTTAACCGGAAAGCCTTTCCGTATAGTCGTAGTTCCGGAACGGCTTTCCGCTTAGCCGTAGGGTAGGGCATCCCACGGGTGCTCTTCCACAACCCAGGAGGGACCCATGGAGTACCGCACGCTGGGCCGCACCGGCATCAGAGTCAGCCCGTACGCCCTCGGCACGCTGATGTTCGCCTCGGCCATCGGCAACGCGGACCACGACGACTCGGTCCGCGTCATCCACCGGGCGCTGGACGCCGGCATCAACTTCGTCGACACGGCCGACGCCTACGGTGACTCCGAGGAGGTCGTCGGCAAGGCGCTCAAGGGGCGCCGCGACGATGTCGTCCTGACCACCAAGGCGGGCCGCCCGACGGGGGAGGACCCCAACCACCAGGGCGCCTCCCGGCGTTGGCTCATGACCGCGGTCGAGAACTCGCTGCGCCGCCTGGGCACCGACTACATCGACCTCTACCAGATCCACCGAGTCGACCCCACGACCGACGTCGAGGAGACACTCTCCGCGCTCACGGACCTGATCCGCAGCGGAAAGGTCCGCGCCATCGGCTCCTCCAACACCCCGGCCTCTGACATCGTCGAGGCGCAGTGGGTCGCGGAGCGCCGGAACCTGGAACGCTTCCGCGCCGAACAGCCGCCGTACTCCCTTCTCAACCGCGGCATCGAGCGGGAGGTCCTGCCCGTCGCCCAGCGGTACGGCATGGGCACCCTGGTGTGGGGGCCGCTCGCACAGGGGCTGCTCACCGGCCGCGTCCGCAGGAACCAGGAGAACGGCCTGCGCCGCGCGAGCTTCTTCAAGCACCTCAACGACGAGGGGCGCATCGACGTCGTCGAACAACTCATCCCCCTCGCCGAGGAAGCCGGTATGCCGATGACCCACCTCGCCACGGCGTTCGCCGTCGCCCACCCCGGCGTCACCAGTGCCATCATCGGGCCGCGCACGATGGAGCATCTCGACGACCTCCTCGCCGGAATCGACGTCGTCCTCGGCGACGACATCCTGGACCGGATCGACGAGATCGTGCCGCCCGGCACCGACGTCGGCGTGCTCGACCAGGACTACCGGCCTCCCGCGCTCGAGACCCCGAGCCTGCGCCGCCGCCCCCTCGCGGAACGCGCGGCCGCGTGACCGGCCTCCGTACGCCCGCCCGACCCTCGTACGGGCCAGGCGCCCTCACCCCCGGCGGAACGCGCGTCCGTCCGACGCGCCGTACGGGCTGATTACGTAGACTTCCGGGCATGGCATGCCGCATCAGTGAGCTGGTCATCGACTGCGCCGATCCCGAGCGGCTCGCCGCGTTCTGGAGCGAGGTCCTCGGTTACGTGGAACTCGGCCGGGAGGACGACGGGAGCATCGAGATCGGCCCGCCCGACACGGGCAGCGGCGGTCCGCAGCCCACCCTGGTCCTCAGCCCCAGCGGCGACCCGCGTACCGGCAAGCTCCGACTGCACATCGACGTCAACGCCACCGATCGCGACCAGGACGCCGAGCTGGAGCGGCTGCTCGCCCTCGGCGCCAGGCCCGCCGACGTCGGCCAGACCGGCTCCGAGAGCTGGCACGTCCTGGCCGACCCGGAGGGCAACGAATTCTGTCTCCTGCGCACCCGGCTCCAGCCTGTGTGACCGCCTGCGACTTCACGGATCTCCTCCGGCACGAGGTACGTCGTCCCACCCGGTACGCCGACGCGAGTACGCGGGGTTACTCCCGCTGTCAGACGCCCCGGCCGCCTGCGCCCGGCACCGTGGGTCAGGTGAAACTCAGCCGACCCGCACGCCGGGCCAACCTGGTCGTCCACGTAGCCGCGTCCGCCTGCTGGCTCGGGCTCACGCTCGGGCTGCTCGCCCTCGGGATCACCGCGGCCACCACCGGTTCCGCGGTGACGGTGGAGGCCTCGGTCCGGGCCATGAAGCTCTTCGCCGACTGGCTCCTGCTCCCCGTTGCGCTGCTCACCCTCCTCAGCGGCCTGGTGCTGTCGCTGGGCACCCCGTGGGGACTGGCGAGGCACCGATGGGTCTTCACGAAGTTCTGGCTGACCCTGGCCACGATCACCGCGACCGTCTTCGCGCTGCGACCGGCGGTGAACTCCGCGGTCTCCGCCGTGGCCGCGGGTGACGCCCTCCCCGACGCCGGCGACGTACTGTTCGGGCCGGTCGTCTCCCTGTCCGCCTACCTCTTCATGACGGTGATCTCGGTCGTCAAGCCCTGGGGCCTGACCCGGCGCGGCCGGAACCTGCGCGCGGCGGCCCGCACTCCGGTGGACGCGGGGCGCAGCCGGCAAGCCGCCTGAACTGCCCCCCTCACGTGGGCATGCTCCGGCGTCGGTCCGCCGCGGAGTTCTTCACGGCGGCGGCGAGCTTCCGTACCCGGGTGTCGGAGCCGCTGTCGCGCACGCCGTTCGACAACTGCTCGGCCTGGGTGAGGTGCTCGCGGAGGGCGGACCGCAGCAGTCGGTCGAACTCCGGGCCCGTCGCGTCGGCGAGCGCCTCCAGTTCCCCGGCGTCGACCATGCCCGGCATGTCGTGGCCCTCGTGCGGGTTGGTGTCCGGGACGCCGGCTGTGGCGAGGAGCTTGCGAAGGGTCTTCAGTTGGCCCAGGTTGTCCCGGGCGACGTCGGCCGCCCAACGCTTGAGAGCGGGTTCGCCGACATGGCGAGGCGCGAGTTTCAGGATCTGCCGGGTCTGGTCGTCCATGGCGATCAGCAACTGGAGCCAGGCGATGTCCGTGGAGTTGAACGTGCCGGTGTCTCCAACGGCCGCTCCGGAGAGGTCCGTCGGCGCGTTGCCGGTGACGGACGCCTTGGCGGGTGTGCCGGCCCCCTGCTGGGAACCGGCGCACCCGGACAGGAGCAACAGCGTGCACCCCAGCGTGCACACCCGCGTCACGACGAGGTGTGCACGGCGACCACGGCTCGACCGCGGTTCGAGTTCAGCCATGGCCGTCTCCTGTCTCCGATGCCGTGGTGGTGGGGGTGGTGGTGATGCCCCGCGGGCGCGGGGCCGGTGGGTCGCGCCGGTCAGGAAGGGTTGCCGTCAGCGCCGCACTTGACGATGGCGTTGATGCAGTTCGTGGTCCTGCGTGCCATCTCGGCGGCGGGCCACGCGTTGAAGAAGTCGGCGTGCATCGTGTAGCCGGGGCCGGAGGCCAGCCGCAGCCCTCCTGTGGCACCGGAGACGGGGTAGCGCAGTACCTGCCGCAGCTTGGGTACGGGCACCGGGTGGCTCGCGGGGCACGCGGCGTTGACCGGGTAGGCCATGTGGCTCTTGTGGTCGGCGGAGTCCAGGTCCCTGCCGTTCCAGCACTGCGGGAAGTCCATGTACGACTCCAGCATGGAGCCGGCCGGACAGTTCACGAAGTCCTTGGAGGGATTGACCTCGCCGTGGTGCAGGCAGGACCAGCGGGCGATGGACGTGGGGTCGGCCGTCCCCGTCGCCTTCGCGTTGCCCGCGACGATGCGCAGACCCAGGGGGAGGGGCTGGGTGCGCTGGATGATGTCGTCACGCACGCCTTCCCCGAGGTAGTAGAAGGTGGTGCCGGTGGGCTCGACGGCGGTGTTGTCGCGGTAGAGCGTCGGCACCCAGTACGACGACGTGTCCACGGCCGGGCTGCATGTGCTGGCGGAACCCTGCAGATCCGGCAGCGTCGTGTGGGCGTTGGTCACCCGGCTGCCGAAGAAGCTGTGCATGTGGGAGCCGCCGGGCAGGCCGGGCGCGACGATCGGGTCGTCGGGGAGACGGTGGCTGTACGGACATTCGGCCAGGAACTCGGCCACCCGGACGACTTCGGCCCCTGTCGGGGCCGAGCGGTCCGCGTCGGCCTGCGTCGAAGCCCCGTACAGCGCGGCGACCGCCAGTGTGAACGCCGCAAGCACAGCGGTCCAGCGAGGTCGTCTGCGGCTGTTGGCCGCGGCGGGGGGAGAGGAACTTGCTAACACGGCACTCCTCCTTGGGGAGCGGTGGGGTGAGCGGAACCGGTACCGGTACCGGTTCCGGCGCTCTGCCTCGGGAGTGAAGTCACATGTCATGGCGTTGTCAATGCTTCTCGTCGGCATTAGTACGGCTGCGGGCCGGGTTGCCTTCAAGAATTCAAGGCGTCCGCCGGGGAGAGGCTTCGATCCCGAGCCGCGTCACGTCGGCCCGCGCATCGCCGGGAACAGGCTGAACACGCGTTACGCAGGCACAATCCGCGCCGCGTGTCCGGTGGGTCCTGTCGCGATACCTCGGGCACCGACGCCCGTCCGACTGGACGGACCCTCCGGCGTCCCTCCAGTCGGACGTTTCGCTTCAGGAGGTTGAGGCGTCTTGACGTGAAGCTGGGGATCGCCCTCGCCGGGCCTGGCGGATCCCTCTCGCTCAGCGCAAGACGGCGAGGCGGTGGGCCGGTGAACTGGTCACCGTCCCACCGCCTCGCCTTGGGGGCCTGTCGGTCAAGGTCACCCCGGACAGCGGTGCCGCTCAGCGGCGTGAGAGGCCCTTGTCGATCGCGTGGATCAGTTCGCCGTCGGGGGTGTCTCCGTCGAGGGACCAGATCATCGCGCCGCCCAGTCGGTGCCGGCGGATGTAGTCGGTCTTGGTGGAAAGGACCTGCGGATCGTCGTAGGTCCACAGGGTCGTGCCGTCGAAGAGCCAGGCATGGCCGTTCCTGCGGTCCCGGTGGAGGGTGTAACTCCCCGAGTCCGCCAGCTTCTTGAGCGCCTTGTAGTCCTCGTACCCGGCCTGCCAGGTCGCCGGTGCCGGGGCCGTGGCGGGCTGGTTCAGGCCGTCACCGCCTCCCGTGACACCGGTCCAGCCCTGTCCGTAGAAGGGCATCCCCACGACCAACTTGCGCGCGGGCGCTCCTCGTTCGAGCCAGGCGTCGACGGTCTGGTCGACGCTGAAGTCGTTCCGCGCGTACAGCGCGGACTGCTGGTTCGTGGTCGCCTCGCCGGAGACGTGGAAGTCGTAGCCCTGAAGGTTGACGAAGTCCAGGTCCCGGATGATGCGGGGCACGTCGAAGCCCGCGTCGATCTTCTCGGGAGCGGTCGGGACGAAGGCCGTCAACTCGTAGTGCTTGCCCTTGCGCTGCGTGGTCGCGTACGAGTCGAGCTGGCGCCGGAACTCGTGCACGAGTGCGGTGAAGTTCCGCTTGTCCTCGGGGCGGTAGACCGTGTCGGTGTCCCCGGCGGACCCCGGCCACTCCCAGTCCAGGTCCACCCCGTCGAACAGGCCCGCCGCGGCGCCCTGGCCGCCCCGCGCTCCGTCGACCGGCAGGTTTCCCTTGATGTACAGGTCGAGGCACGAGGACACGAACGCCTTGCGCGAGGCGACGGTACGGGCCGCGTCGGAGAAGTGGGTGGACCAGCTCCAGCCGCCGAGGGAGATCATCACCTTCAGGCCCGGGTGCTTCGCCTTCAGCTCGCGCAGCTGGTTGAAGTTGCCCGCCAGCGCTTGCGTGTCGGTGTCGGCGACGCCGTCCACGGAGTTCTCCGCGTCCAGGGGGCGCGCGTAGTCCGCCCAGGCGTCGGCCTCGCCCGGGATGTTCCCGGTGAAGCACTTGCCGTCCGAACTGACGTTGCCGAACGCGTAGTTGATGTGGGTGAGGCTGGACGCCGCGCCGCTCGCCTCGAGGTCGGCGACCTGGAAGTCGCGGCCGTAGACACCCCACTGGGTGAAGTAGCCGACGTTCTTGTAAGCGGCGGGCTTGGAAGCGTGCTTGCCATCGGCGGACGCGGGAGCCGTGGCGAGGAGGGTGACGGGAAGGGACGCGGCACAGGCGGCGAACGCCAGCCTGCTCAGGAGTCTTCGTCGCATGCCCGGAAGCTATTGGTCTGTACCATCTGCGGTCAAGGGGGTGCGGGCGAGAGCGCGGTCAAGGGTGGGGTGGAGGTCGGACACCTGGGACGGCCGCCGGGTGCGGCCACGCCGCCGGACAGGTGCCCTGCCTGCCTGCGCGACAAGTGCCCGGCCCGCCCGCGCGACAGGCGTCCGGCTCGCCCGCGCGCCAAGTGCCCGGCCTGCGCGGCGAGCGTGAGCCGGTATGGGAGATGATCTCCTGAGCGCGATAAGTGTGCGACGAGTGCGCGCTGTCGCCCGTCCGGAAGCCGGCAGCCCGAGTCGGTCGGAGGGTCGTTCGGCGCACGCGCGTCAAGGGCGACTGATGTGCGCCTGTCCGGCAAGAAGGTGTGTCCGGGCCGCCCGCTGCCCGGAGGGCGGCTTCAAAGGCGCACGCTGCATGTACGACGGGAGGGGAGACGCTCGCCATGGGGACCACTGTGCACGTTCCGCAGACACGGGACATGATCGGGGAGGAACTCTCCGGAGACGAGGCGCTCACCGCGCTCAGGCGCTACGGAGGGCGCAGGCTGCTGCTCGACGCGTTCGCCCGGTTCCGCTACGCCGACGGGTTCACCAACTCGCGTTCTCTCGCCTTCCAGGTCGTCCTGGGCATGGTGCCGTTCACCATCGCGCTGGTCGGGGTGGCGACCACGGTCCACACGGAGAGCGTGGGGCGGATCATCGAGCTCACCCTCGGCCACATCGTGCCGGGCGCCAGTTCGGGTCTGGTCGAGGAAGCCCTCGACGGCACCGAACGCAGCGCCGGTTCAGGTATCTGGAACGCCGTCGCCATGTGGGTGGGCCTGGTCTTCGCGGTCCTCAACCTCGCCTCGGCCATGGCGCAGGTCGAACGCGGCGCCAACCGCATCTACGGCATCGAACGCGACCGGCCCTTCCTCGCCAAGTACGGGCGGTCCCTGGTCCTCGCCCTGGCCGCGGGCATGCCGATGGTCCTCGGGTTCCTCGTACTCGTCGCGGGGGACGCCGTCGGGGAGGCGGTGGGGGAGACCTTCGGCCTGCCCCAGGGGCCGCTCGACTGGTGGAGCTTCCTCAACGTGCCGCTGGGTGTGGCGCTGGCCTGGATCGGCTCGGCGGTGATCTTCCGCTGGGCGCCGCGCAGGGACCAACCGGGCTACACATGGCTGGCGTTCGGTTCGGCCGTCCATCTGGTGCTCTGGATCACGGCCACGTGGCTGCTGGCGCTGTACGTCGCCAAGAGCGGATCGTTCGGCGCGGTGTACGGGCCGCTGACCGCCTTCGTCGCCCTGTTGCTGTGGGCCAACCTCACGGGCGTGACGCTGTTCCTCGGCATAGCCTTCGCCGCCCAACTCGAAGCGGCCCGGGCGGGGATCACCGACGCCGTGAAGCCGGATCCCGGGTCAGGCCCGTGATCGGCTGGGCCGTGATCGACCGGGCCGTGGCCGACCCTTCGGCGCCAAGTCTTGACTGCTTTGGTTCAGACCTTTAGCTTCACCGGGGATCGGTCACAAACTGACCTTCTGGTCATGTATCTGAATGCCTTGCATTGCCCCCACCATTGCGAAGGGCGACAACATGACACGATCCCGTCCCAGATCCCGGCTGTCCCGAACAACCCGCTTCCTGCTGGCCGGTGTGGTCGCGGCGGCGACGCTCGCCGCGACCGGCGGCACGGCCGAGGCGGCGAACGAGCCGGTCAACGTCTGGCTGACGACCACGTCCGACTCCGCCGGGCGGAACGTGACGCGCGGTCTGGCACAGCAGACAGCGCTCCGGTTCGGCCCCGCGGGCGGAACGGCCCAGCACACCATCACCGTCAACGAGGGCACGACGTACCAGCAGTTCGAGGGCGGCGGTGCCTCGATCACGGACACCACCGCCTACCTGTTGCGCGGCGGGCCGATCAGCGCCGCCACCCGTGACGCCGTCATGCAGAAGCTGTTCTCGCCGACCGCGGGCATCGGACTGTCCTTCGTCCGCAACCCCATCGGAGCCTCCGACCTCTCCCGGCCGGGCAACGTCTCGCTCGACGACACCTGCTGCGACCTGAACGACTTCGGCGCCAACGGATACGACACCAACGTCCGCCTCCTGACCGGACAGGCCAAGCAGCTCAACCCGGCGCTCCGGGTCAAGGGTGTGCCGTGGAGTTCGCCGGGGTGGATGAAGGACAACGGCCGCATGGACCAGATGGGCTGGCTCAAGTGGGAGTACTACCCCACGTACGCCCAGTACCTGGTCAAGTACATCCAGAGCTACCAGGCCGCCGGCATCCCGGTGAACTACATCTCGGTGCAGAACGAGCCCAACTGCTGCCAGGCGGCCAACCCGACGGCGATGAACTACCCGGGCATGAGCTGGAACCCCTCAGGGCTGGTGGAGTTCACCAAGAACCACGTGTACCCGGCGTTCCGGGCGGCCGGCATCAGCACCAAGGTCCTCGTGCACGACTGGAACTACGGCGACTACGCCAACTTCGGTTCGGCGATCCTCGCCGACGCCGGTGTCCGCAACGACCCGCTGTTCGGCGGGATCGCCTGGCACGGCTACTTCGGCGACCCGGCGGTCGGCACCCAGGTTCACAACCAGTACCCGGCGGTCAAGCAGTTCAGCACCGAGCACTCGGGCGGCACCTGGATCGGCAACCAGCACAACGAGGACCTCGCCGACATCGTCAACTACACCCGCAACTGGAGTGGCAGCCTGGTCAAGTGGAGCCTGGCGCTGAACCAGAACATGGGCCCGCACAATGGCGGTTGCGGCACCTGCACAGGCCTGATCACCGTGCAGGAGGGCGGCTCGCGGGCCGGACAGGTCGACTACACCGTCGAGTACTACACCACCGGCCACCTCACCAAGTTCGTCAAGCCGGGCGCGTACCGCATCGCCTCGACCGCCAACGGCACGGTGCAGAACGTCGCCTGGCGCAACCCCGACGGCTCCAAGGCGCTGATCGCCCACAACGGCGGCACCAGCAGCCAGTCGATCCGCGTGAACTGGGGCAGCCAGTCCTACGTCTACACCCTCCCGGCCCGCACCACGGCGACCTTCACCTGGTAACCGACACCCACCGTGCGGGGTTCGTCCTGGCCGGACCGGACCCCGCACCCGCCGACACCGTCCTCGCCCCTCGACCGTCGGCCTCTGTCGGTCGTCAGGCCCCGTCGACCGGCAGGGCGTACAACCGGGGAAGGTTCACCACGATCGCCTCCTGGGTGCTGCGGGCGATGACGACCACGGCCTCGTCCGCCGGGTCCGGGTTCTCCTCGCGGTGCGGCACGAACGGCGGTACGAAGATGTAGTCGCCGGGAGAGGTGCGCAGCCGTACCTCCTCCGGCTCGTCGCCCGAGTCGTCGACGAACACGAACTCCGGATGCCCGCCGACCACGTAGATGGCGGTCTCCGACTCGCCGTGATGGTGGTCGGAGGAGGAGGTCGCGGGGGCCACGTGGGTCTGGCCCATCCACAGCTTCTCGGAGCCGACGGTCTTTCCGCTGACGGCCGCGAACCTGCGCATGCCACCGGTCTGCGCCGTGTCGCCGTCCAGGGAATCCGCCCGGACGTGGTGCAGCCGGGCACGCAGGGGTGCCGTCAGGTCGCCCTGTCGGGTGTGGAGGTGAGGGTGAAAGCCCTCGCCGGGGGTCGTCAGCGGCTCGCTCATGGCGGGGACGCTAGGGCGGCGCCGGAAAGGATGTCAAGAGGTGTCCATTAGCCTTCATCTGCGGCAATGTTCCCGCAACGCATGCGGCGATGCGGTGGAGAGCCGCGCTTCGGCCGGGCCGTCGGGCATGATGTGGGCATGCATATCTCCGCGAAGGCGGACTACGCCACACGGGCCCTTCTGGAGCTCGCCTGTGAGCCGGAGCGTCCGCTTACCTGTGAGGCCATCGCTTCCTCCCAGGAGATCCCGTTCAGGTTCCTGAAGTCCGTGGTGGGCGAGTTGCGCAAGGCAGGCCTGGTGCGCAGCCAGCGCGGCTGCGAGGGCGGCTACTGGCTCGGCAGGCCCCCCGAGGACATCACCCTGCTGGACGTGGTGCGCGCCATCGACGGCGACGTCATCACCCTGCGTGGCGAGCCGCTTGCCGGGCTCGACTACCCCGGTCCCGCGGGTGCGATGCCCGGGGTGTGGCGGCAGGTCGAGGCAGGCGCCGCGGCCGTTCTGGGCGGGCTGACCCTGGCCTCCCTGCTGCCCGCCGAGGCGGTCGAACGGCGGCCGAGGATCGGCGCCGCGTGACCCACCCCCCGGCAGCCGCCCTCGAAGTCGTCGAGTACACCGACCCGTTGTGTCCCTGGGCGTGGGGATCGGAACCCGCCTTCAGGAAACTGCGGGCGGCGCTGGCCGGCCGGGTCCGCTGGCGGCGGGCGTACGCCATCCTCTTCGACCACGACGACGACCCGGCGCCCGATCCCGCGGCCGAAACGGCCTGGTACTCGCGTTACGTGGCGGACATCAGCGCGCACACCCAGGCCCCGCGCGCCGTCCGGCTGAAGCGGGTGGCGGCGAGCTCCTGGCCGGCCTCGCTCGTCGCCAAGGCCGCGGAACTCCAGGGCCCCGAGGTGGCCGAACGCGTGCTGCGGCGGCTGCGGGAATCCGTCTTCGTGCTCGGCGACCCGGCGGACACCGCAGCCCTGGCTCTGTCCGCGGCGCGCGGCGTGCCGGACCTGGACCCCGGGCGCCTGGCGGTGGACGCCGCGTCCGCCGACGTACGGGAACAGGTCCGCGCCGACCGTGCGGAGGCGCGCCGTCCGGTCCCCGAAGTGCTGTCCGTGCCGGGCGGAACGCCGCATCCCGGAGCGGCGAAGGAGACGCCCGACGGTGGGCACCGTTACGCCCTGCCGACCCTTTTGTTCCGCGCTCCCGGCGGGTACCGCGCGGTGCCCGGCCGACGGCCCTACGAGGCGTACGCGGCGGCTGTCGAGGAGCTCTGCCCGGGACTGCTGATGGACCCGGGGCCGCTGCCCGCGACGGTGGCACTCGAGTGTCACCGGAGCCTGACGGAGCCGGAACGCGGCCTGTTGACGGAGGGCGAGTTGCCGTCGTACGCGGTCCGGGTGGAGACCGGCAACGGCCCTCTGTGGCTGCACCCCGAGGAGGCGGCCGTGCACCCGGCGGCCATCCCGCAAGCCGACGCAGGGCTCTGATCTGCGGTCAGGCGCCGTCCCGCCGAATGAGACACCAATTGGTGTCCATTGACAGCCGCCGACGACTGCCCCCAGGATGTGCAACATGCTCACGACGCACCCCGGCGTGGAGTGCCGCTACGTTGATCTGCGGCGCACCTCCAGCGCCCTCTGTCGCTGACCGCCGGCCGGCCACGGCCCACCGGCGCCTGACGGCTCCCGGCAGCACCGGCCTCCCGCCGCTTCGCTGAGCCGCGCCCGTCGCCCGCGCCACCTCCGCGCCCCGTCGCTTCCTCCCTCTCCTCCCCGCATCCCGGTCCGCCCCGCGAACCTGCCGACACCCCGTGCCCCGAACGTGGTGTGCCGACGTGCGCAGCGAAGCCACGTCGCCATGCCCGCTCCCGGCTGGGCCGGCGACAGGCGCGGACAGGTCCAGCTTCCGCGCCCCGACCCCGCCGCACGGCAGGGGTCCGGGCCGTCAAAGAAAGAATGAGATGTCCGGACGACTCACGCCCCGCCGCCCCAGACTGGCCCCCCGATCCTCCCGACGGGCCGGCCGACTGCGCGCCGCCGCCCTGGGAACCGCACTCGTCACCGTGCTCGTCCCCGCCCTGAGCGCCTGCGCCGGTGACGCCTCCACCGCGAACGGCGACGCCACGCTGAAGTGGACCTCGTCCTACTTCCCCACCCACTGGGACCCGGTCGTCGGCGGAAGTGGCGCCCAGTTCCGCGAACTCGCCCTCGTCTACGCGTCGTTGACGCGCACGGACGAGAGCGGCAAAGCCGTCCCGGACCTCGCCAAGAGCTGGAAGTACAACGACAAGGGTGACGAGATCACTTTCCACCTGCGGCCGAACCTGAAGTTCAGCGACGGTGAACCGGTCGACGCGGCGGCCGTCAAGGCGGCCATCGAGCGGGCCAAGAAGCAGAAGAACTCCGCGCTCTTCGGCGACCTGACCTCCATCAAGTCCGTGCAGGCGAAGGGACTTGACGCCGTCATCCACCTCAGCCAGGTCGACTACCAGATCCCGCAGCTGCTCGGCGAGCGCGTCCTGCAGATCGCCAGCCCCAAGGCCGCCAAGTCCCCGGAGAAGCTGGACCAGTCCCCGGTCGGCGCCGGACCGTTCACCGTCACGCAACTGGTGCCGGGCACCAAGGTCGTGCTGAAGAAGAACCCGGACTACTGGGACGCGAAGAACATCCACATCGACAACGTGGAACTCACCTCCGCCCCTGACGCCTCCACGGTCGTCTCCGGTCTGCAGACCGGCGTCTACAACTTCGCGGACATCGACCCGAGTCAGGCCGCCGCCGCGAAGAAGGCGGGCCTGGACGTCTTCGTCCAGCCGGGCTTCAACGCCTCCAACATCAGCCTGAACATCAACAAGGCGCCGTTCGACAACGACAAGGTCGTCGACGCCGTCCGCTACGCGATCAACCGTCAGGAGTTCGTCGACAAGCTGACCTTCGGCTACGGCTCCACGACCAACCAGCCCTTCCCCAAGGGGTATGTGGCCTACGACCCCAAGTCGGAGAACGACTACGCCTACGACCCCGCCAAGTCGAAGCAGCTCCTCACCGAGGCGGGCTACAAGTCCGGCGAGATCAAGCTCGACCTGGTCATCCCGGCGGAGGACCCGCAGGCCGAGGTCGTCCAGTCGCAGCTCGCCAAGGTCGGCATCACGGTCAACATCAAGATCGACAAGAACTGGGCCACCCCGTTCTTCGCCAAGGACCTGACGTTCTCGCTCTACGGGACCACGGGCCGCGACTCCGCCGCGCAGACGCTCACCGCCCACTTCGGCCCCAACGGCCCGCTGAACCTCAGCTCCCCGTACGAGCCCGACGGCTTCGAGGCCGCCATCGCCAAGGTCCGCCAGACCCCGCTGGACTCCCCGGACTACGCGGACGTCCTCCAGGCCGCGACCCGGGCCGGCCTGGAGAGCAAGGCGCTGGTCTTCACCTACTCCCAGCCGAACCTCATCGCCAAGAGCAAGTCCATCTCCGGACTGCCGAAGAACCCGGCCCACATCGACTGGACCGGCGTGACCATCTCCGGCGCCAACTGACATCCGTTCACCGAGCTCACCACAGAGAGCTCAACTCACTACAGAGAGGGGGCAACCCATGACGACGACCGCGGTACAGGCCACGCCTTCCCGCCGTCGCGGGGTCGCCATGACCAGGGCGCGGCACACGCTGGGCCGCGTCCTGGTCACCCTCGCCCGGTCGATCGCGATCTTCGTGCCCGTCTTCCTGGTCGCGACGTTCGTGACGTTCGCGCTGCGGTCGCTGAGCGGGCTCAGCCCGGCGCGGATCCAACTGGGCGAGGAGGCGACACCCGAGGCGGTCGCACGGGTCGAGGCACAGTGGGGCCTCGACAAGCCGTTCCTGACCCAGTACTGGGACTGGTTCACCGGCATCCTGCACGGACAGCTCGGCACCAGCTGGACCAACGGCGCCGACATCTCCACCCTCATCGGCCTCGGCCTGGGCGTGAGCCTGTCGGTCGCGACCTTCGCGCTCGTCATCGGCGTGGTCGTGGGGTTCGTCCTCGGCACGGTCGCCGCGCTGAAACGCACCACCGCCATCGACCGCGCCATCACCGGATTCGTCACCGTGATCTCGGTGATGCCGGCCTTCGTCGTCGGCATCGTGCTGGTCGCGGTGCTCGCGGTGGGACTCCACGTCTTCCCGGCCGCCGGCTACGTCCCGGCGGAACAGGGAGTCGGCCCGTGGCTCGCGCACATCACCCTGCCCGCACTCGCCCTGAGCTTCGACGTCATCGCCGACGTCGCCCGCCAACTGCGCGGCAGCCTCGTCGCCGCCTACCGCGAGAACTACGTGACGGGCGCGGTCGTACGAGGGCTGAGTCCGCGCCGGATCTTCTTCGGCCACGTGCTGCGCAACGGACTCGGTCCCGCGCTCGCCACGCTCGGCCTGAAGTTCCCCACGCTGGTCGGTGCCTCCGTCGTCACGGAGTGGATCTTCGGCCTCCAGGGCTTCGGCAGATTCGCCAACGACTCCGCCCAGGCCGGTGACGTACCCGCCGTACAGGGCGTGCTCGTGGTCTCGATCGTCCTGGTCGTCGCCTTCAACCTGATCGTCAACCTGGTGCTGGCACGCGTGACGCCGGCATCCCAACGAGGGGTGTGACCATGGTGCGCCGCGTCCTCGCGCTCACGTCCGGACGGATCGCCGTCGCCATCCTCGCCGTCATCGCACTGCTCGCGCTCTTCGGCCCCTGGCTCGCTCCGCAGAACCCCCTGGCGACCAGCGACAACACGCTCGCCGCCGCCTCGGGCGCACACTGGCTCGGCACGGACTACCTCGGCCGTGACGTGTTCAGCCGCCTTCTGGACGGCTCCCGCGTCAGTGTGCTCGGCTCGCTGGAGGTCGCGCTGATGGCACTGGTCGTCGGCGCGGTCCCGGGCATCCTCTCGGTCTACCTCGGCCGCGTCTTCGAGTGGCTCACCCTGCGGCTCGCCGACACCCTGGTCGCCCTGCCGTTCCTGTTGTTCGCGGTCGCCGTGATCGCGCTGCTCGGCAACGGCATCACCCAGGCCATGCTGGTCACGGGCGCCCTCGTCTCCCCGCTCTTCTACCGGGTGTCCCGCGCCGCCACCCTGGCCGTCGCCCGGTCCCCGTACGTGGAGGCCGCGCTCATCTCCGGTGCGTCCGTCGGCTGGGTCGTACGCCGTCACGTCTGGGCCAAGGTGCTCCCGCCGATCGCGGTAGCCCTCGCGCAGACCATCGGGGTCGGCTTCGTCATCGTCTCCAGCCTCACCTTCCTCGGCATCGGGGTCCAGCCTCCCGCTCCCACCTGGGGCGGGCTGCTCGCCTCGGACCTCGGCTACCTCAACTACCAGCCGTGGGCGCCGCTGGCCCCCGCGCTGCTGATCATGATCACGGTCTGGGCCAGCAACGTGCTCGCCGACGCCATCCGCGACGTCTCCGGGGAGGCGGGCCGCGCGTTGCTCAACACCCGCAAGGCGCGCGCCAACCGCCTCGACAAGGCCGGTCCCGTCTCCGCCGGAGGTGCCCGATGAGCACGCTGTCCCAGAAGTCCGCGCCTGAGCGGTCGGAGAGCTCCGCGCCCGAACGGACGGAGAGCTCCGCGCCTGAGCGTACGGAGAGCTCCGCGCCTGAGCGTACGGAGAAGTCCGTGCCTGAGCGCACCGAGAACCCGGCGCCTGAGCGCACCGAGAACTCCGCGCTTGAGCGCCCCGAACGCCCCGAGCGGACCCGAGCGTCCGAGGCCGACCCGGCCGGCCCGCCCGACCCGCCGCCCGCGCCGGTGCTCGCTCTGCGAGACGTCCGCATCAGCGACCCGGTGACCGACCGGGAGATCGTCCACGGCGTGAGTTTCGAGCTGACGCCTGGGAGGACCGTCGGCATCGTCGGCGAGTCCGGCAGCGGCAAGACCCTCACCTGCCGGGCCGCGCTCGGCATCCTGCCCGCCCACTTCGAGGTCTCCGGCGGCTCCGTCGAGATCACCGGCACCGACATCGCGACCCTCACCCCGCGCCGGTGGACGGAGCTGCGGGGGGCCACCATCAGCGCCGTCTTCCAGGACCCGGCGTCCTACCTCAACCCCTCGATCCGCGTGGGCGCCCAGATCGCCGAGGTCATCCGCGCCAAGCAGGGCCTGAAACGGCGCGCCGCCCGCCACCGTGCGGCGGAGCTGCTGCGGGCGGTCCAACTCCGCGACCCCGAACTGGTCTACAGCCAGTACACCTACGAACTCTCGGGAGGCATGCTCCAGCGCGTCCTGATCGCGGCCGCGATCGCCGCCGAACCGCGCATCCTCATCGCCGACGAGGCCACCACGGCGCTCGACGTCACCGTCCAGGCGGAGATACTCGACCTGCTCGCCGAACTCCGGGAGCGGACAGGCCTCGCACTCGTGGTCGTCTCCCACGACCTGGCCGTCGTCGCCCAACTCTGCGACGAGGTCCTGGTGATGCGCGAGGGACACGTGGTGGAGCAGGGCCCGACGCGCGAGGTGCTGCACAACCCGCGGCACGAGTACACCCGGCTGCTCATCGCCGAGCACGACCAGTACGGCCTGGAGAAGTTCCTCGCACCGCAGGAGGCGTCGTGACCACCGAGCGGACCAAGTCCCACAACCCCGGCCCGGTGCTGGACATCACCGGCCTCGAAGTGCACTACGGCCTGGGCCGCCGGCGCCGCCGGGCCCTGCACGGGGTCTCGTTGAGCGTCGAACCCGGCGAGACCATCGGCGTCATCGGCGAGACCGGGTCGGGCAAGTCCACCCTCGCCCGCGCCCTCCTCGGCCTGGTGCCGTCGTCGGCGGGCTCGATCCGCATCGCCGGCGAGGACGTGACCGCGTACCGCAACCGCCAGTGGCGCGCCCTGCGCCGTCGCGGCGTGATCCAGTACGTCTTCCAGGACCCGCTGCGCAGCCTCGACCCCGACCTCACCATCGAGGACTCGCTGACCGAACCGCTGCTCGTCCAGGGCGTTCCGCGTCAGGAGGCGACGGCACGGGCCCGCTCCTTCCTCGACCGCGTCCGTCTCTCCGCGGACCTGCTCGACCGGCTGCCCGGGGAACTCTCGGGCGGCCAGCGCCAACGGGTCGCCGTGGCACGGGCGCTGGTCACCGAGCCCCGACTCGTCATCCTCGACGAGCCGGTCAGTGCCCTGGACTCCGCCAACCGCGTCCAGATCCTGGAGATCCTCAAGGAACTCCGGGCCGAAGGAGTGGCCCTCGTGTTCATCTCCCACGACCTCGGATCCATCGCCGGCACCGCCGACCGTATCGCCGTCCTCTACCAGGGCGAACTCGTCGAGGTCGGCGCCGCCCGCGACGTCATCACCAGCCCGCGGCACGTCTACACCCGGCTGCTGGTCAGCTCGGCGCCCACCCTGCGCGGGAGCCCCGTCGGCCGCGCCGAGCGCGAGGCACTGCGCGCCCTCCTCAACGCCTGAGCCCGTCCAGCCCGAAACGCCGGGTCTGCCCCCCCCTGAAGCGCCTGAGCACACCACCGACAGGCCTGAACGCACCACCGAAAGGAACACCCCCATGTCCCGTACGATCCACCTCGCGCTGCACCCGTACGGCGTCGGCGGCCCCGGCCAGCACGGTCTGTGGAAGGACCCGCGCGTCGCCAAGAACGCCAGCATCGACATCAACTACTACATCCAGCAGGCGCAGGCGGCCGAACACGCCCTCTTCGACGCCCTGTTCGTCGTCGACAGCCAGTTCATCAACTCCACCTACCCGGCGCACTACCTCAACCGGCTGGAGCCCCTCACCCTGCTCTCGGCGGTCGCCACCCACACCAGGCACATCGGCCTGGTCGGCACGGCCAGCTCGACGTACAACTCGCCCTTCAACCTGGCCCGTCGGTTCGCCTCGCTCGACCACATCAGCGGCGGCCGGGCCGGCTGGAACGTCGTCACCAGCTTCGACACCGGCACGTCGAGGAACTTCGGGCTCGACGAACACCTCGACTACACCACCCGCTACGGCCGCGCCCTGGAGTTCGTCCAGGTCGCCCGCGGGCTGTGGGACTCCTACGAGGACGACGCCTTCCCGGCCGACGTGGAGCGCAACCTGTTCCTCGACCCGGAGAAGCTGCACGCCCTGGACCACGAGGGCGAGCACTTCCGGATCGCCGGACCGCTCAACCTCTCCCGCTCGCCGCAGGGCCAGCCGGTGATCTTCCAGGCCGGGGTCTCCGAGGAGGGCCGCGACCTGGCCGCGCGGGTCGCCGAGGGCATCTACGCGCCGGGCGGATTCCTGGAGCAGGCGCAGGAGTACTACTCCGACATCAAGAGGCGTACCGCCGCGTACGGCCGCGACCCCGAGCACATCAAGATCTTCATCCACGGCGGCCCGGTCGTCGCCGCCACCGACGAGGCCGCCCGTCTCCGTGAGCGGGAGATCTTCGAGGAGGACAACGACTTCGACCGCAACCTCGCGCTCCTGGGCCGCGCCTTCGGCGCCTACGACTTCAGCCGGCACGACCTGGACGCGCCCTTCCCGGACGTCGCCCACCTCGCCGAGAAGGGCGGCAGGACGGGCGCAGCGAAGATCATCGAGCGGGCCACGCAGGAGAACCTGTCGCTGCGTCAGGTCGCCGACTCCCTTACGGCGTTCCGCCGTTCACCGTTCGTCGGAGCCCCGGAGACCGTCGCCGACAGCATCGAGCACTGGTTCAACGCGGGCACCCTCGACGGCATCAACCTCGCCTTCCGTACCACCGACGACCTCAACCTCTTCGTCGACGGCGTCGTCCCGCTCCTCCAGAAGCGCGGACTGTTCCGCACCGAGTACGCCGCCGACACCCTGCGCGGCAACCTGGGCCTGCCGATCCCCGCCAACCGCCACACCCGCGAGCCCCAGCTCGTGACCGACTGAGGCCAGGACCATGAGCGAACTGTCGGTGACCGGTGGGCGTGACGTCCACACCGTACGATTCCCCCTCGCCGCACCGCCGACGACGGTCGACGTGCTGATCGTCGGCGCCGGCCCGGTCGGCCTGGCCGCGGCGACCGAACTGACCGCCCGCGGCGTCGAGGTCGCCGTCGTCGACCGCGCCCGCACCGCGACGCTGGTACGGGCGGGCGCGATGGGCCACACCCCGCGCGTGGTGGAGCACTTCCGCCGCTGGGGGCTCCTCCAGCGCGTCCGAGACGCCTGGACCTTCCCGCCGGAGTGGAACCAGGGCATCAAACTCCTCACCTCACTCGTCGGACACGAACTGGTGCCCGTGCCGCGCCCGGCGTTCGACGGCGACGTAGGACAGCCGGCCGGTGAGGCGCTGCGCCGGCCGCAGACCGTGCTCCAGCAGGTCTTCCTCGAACACCTCGGGGAACGCGGCGTCGGCGTGTCCGGCGGCTGGGAACTGCGGGCACTACGCGAACACGCCGACGGTGTGGTCGCCGAGATCGCCGACACCGAATCCGGCGAACGGCGCACCGTCCGCGCGGCGTACGTCCTGGGCGCCGACGGCGGTCGCAGCACCACCCGCCGGCTGTCCGGCATCGACCGGGAGGGCGAGCACGCCACCGAGAAACGGCTGCGCCTCATCGTCCGCACCGGCGACATCTCCGACCGCGTCGGCGCGGCGCCGAGCGCCACCAACCTCGTCTTCAACCACCGCGCCTCCGGATTCCTGGCGGCGGTCAGCAGCCGCGAGTGGCGCGTGTACGCCGGTCCCTACCCACTGGCGTACGAGCCCGGGGAGGACGAGCTGCTGGAGATCGGCCGTGCCGCCTTCGGGTTCGACCTCGACCTCGAACTGGTCTCCGCGACGACCTTCTACGAGGCCACCCGCATCGCCGAGACCTTCCGCCGCGGCCGGATCCTGCTCGCCGGGGACGCAGCCCACGTCCGCACCCCCGGCGGCAACCTCGGCGAGGGCATCGGGGATGTCGTCAACCTCGGCTGGAAGCTGGCCGCGGTGCTCGAAGGACAGGCCCCCGAGTCGCTGCTCGACTCCTACGACCAGGAGCGGCGCAGGCACAACTGGCGGATCGCCGACCACTCCCTGGAGCGTTCGCGGCGCGCACGGGCCACCCTCGACGAGATACGCCGAGGCGGCATCCCCGACGACGCGGACCTCGGCCCCGAGGCGGCACGGCGGCGGACCGCGATCGGTGACCGGCTGCGCCGGGACCACGTCGACGCGGTGGGAGTCACCTTCGACGAGCGGTACGACGCCTCGTCGGTGATCTGGTACGAACCCGGCCAGCTCGACACCGAGCCGCCTTGGCGCGCGGACCGCTACGAGGACGACCCGCGGCCCGGCCACCGGGCACCGGACGGCCCCGTCGATCCGTACGGAGGGACGTTGCACGACCGCATCGGCAACTCCTTCGCCCTGCTCGTGCTCACCGAGAACCGGAAGGTCGAGCGGGCCTTCGCCGCCGAAGCCGCGGCCCGGTCCCTGCCGTTCACGGTTGTCCACCTGACCGACCCGGCGGCGCGAGCGGTCTACGGCGCCGAGGACGTCCTCGTACGCCCCGACCAGCATGTCGCCTGGAGAGGCACCGAGTTGCCCGCCGGAGGGGCGGCAGGAGTTCTCGACCACGTACTGGGCGGTGGTCGCCGGCCCGCGGTGACCGGCGCCCTCGTCACCGCAGGCGCGGTGCGGGCATGAAGGCGCCTTGTGAACCCGGCTTTGAGCAGAGGGAACTGACGATGCGTCAACTTCGGCTTCCCGTGAACTCCCCGCGGGCCGAACCCCGAAAGGCGATCCACCCATGACGACCGAGACCCCGCGTTTCAGGCTCGGCTTCCTCACCCATGTCCAAGGCCGCGGTGACGACCTGTCGCGCACCTACCGCAACGCGCAGGAACTGTTCGTCGTCGCCGACGAACTCGGCTTCGACGTCGGCTGGGTCGCCCAGCACCATGTCTCCCTGGGCGGCGGCGGACTGTCCTCGCCGTGGACCTTCCTGGCCCACGCCGCCGCGCAAACGACCCGCATCCGGCTCGGCACCGCCATCACGATCCTTCCACTGGAGGACCCGGTCCGCCTCGCCGAGGACGTCTCCGCCGTCGACACCCTGAGCGGCGGGCGCGTCGAGATCGGTGTCGGCAGCGGATCCAGCGCTCTGGAGTACGCCGCGTTCGGCAAGGACGCGGCCCGCAAACGCGAGCTGACCAGCGAGAACCTCTCCGTGCTGCGCCAGGCACTGGCCAACGAGGAAGTGGGTACGCGCGGCTTCCGCATCCAGCCGCCGGCCACCGGCTTCGCCGACCGGATCTGGCAGGGCGTCTTCAGCGGGGAGGGAGCGGCCTACGCGGCGAGCGGCGGCTCGAACCTCCTGCTCAACCGGGCGGCGTACGGATTCGACGCCCCGACCGACGAGGTGCAGCGGCCCTGGGCGGATGCGTTCCTCTCCGCATGGGACCGACCGCGACGGCCCCGGATCGGGCTGTCCCGCTTCGTGTTCCCCGCGAAGGACCGGAGCACCGCTCTCCGGCAGATCGGTGACGACGTCCACCGGGCGGCGCTGCGCATGGCGGAGAGCGGGGCCTTCCCCCAAGGGCTCGACAGGGACGAGGCGTTGCGCCGCTTCCACTCCTTCTACGGCCACCCCGACGAGATCGTCGCGGCGCTACGGCAGGAGAGGGTCCTGCCGGTCGCGACCGACCTGATCACCCAGTTCAACCCCGCCGTCCCCGACCACGACGCCGCGCTCCGAGCCCTTGAGCTCATCGCGACCGAGGTGGCACCCGCCCTGGGCTGGAAGCCCGCGCGCGATCCCGAACCAGAACCCGCAGGAGTGTGAGATGACCGAGTACACCGACCACCACGGCCCCGAAGGCCTCCGTATCCGTGGCACTGTCGTGGTGGTGCCCGGCAGGGGAGAGACCCGGGCCACCTACGGCCGGTTCGGCAGGCGGCTCGCCGCCGACGCCTACCGCGTGCGGGTCGTCGACGCACCGGACATCGACGCCGACGACCTTCCCGGCTCGCTCGACCGCCTCGGCACACGGCTCGCCGAGGCCGTCGAGGGCACCGCCGCCGAGGCCGGCGTCGTCCACCCCGTCGTACTGGTGGGAGCCGACTCGGGCGCCGCGGCCGTGGCCGCACTCCTCAGCCGTACGAAGGCCCCGTCGCCCTCCGCGGCATGGTGGCCGGACGCCGTCGTACTCGCGGGCCTCCCCGGCCACACGGCGACCACCGTCGGCGAGTGGGACGACGAACTCGACGTACGCACCTCCTGCCCCGCCCATCGGGGCACACTCACCGACGACTCCCAGGTCCGGCGGGGCTCGCTCGACGAAGCCCTGCCCGGCCCCCTGCTCACGGCGGCCTACGAGAGCGAAGCCGGCGTCCCGGCGCTGCTCCTCATCGGCGACGCCGACCCGCTCGCGGACCACGACGCACTCGCCCGCGCGGCCAAGTCCCTGCCCCGTGCCCGCCTTTCGATCGTCCAGGGCGCACACCACGACGTCCTCAACGACCTGCAGCACCGCTCGGTGGCGGCCGAGACCGTCACCTTCCTGGAGACGCTGCGCAACGAACTCGTGCCGGTCGTCGCGGTGGAATCCAGCGCATGGTGAGCACCGCCGTCCGTCCGCGAACCGGCGCGCCGACCCTGCCGCCGCCGGGCGGACGGCGGCGTAGGAGGGCGGCGTAGGCGGCCGGCATAGGCGGGCGGGCCCGCCGTCCACCCGGTCCCCCCGCCGTCCACCCGGTCCCGGCACTTCTGAAAACCCCGAACCCGGAAGGTCCATTCATGGCCGCCATCCTGTCCGTCTCCGGAAGTCCCTCCGCCACCTCCCGCACCGCACGGCTCGTGCGCCACCTGGACGACCGGCTCCGGCGCCAGGGCCACGACGTGACCCCGCTGGACGTGCGGACCCTGCCCCCCGAAGCCCTGCTCGGCGCCGACTTCCGGCACCCCGCCATCGTCGAGGCCACGGCACTGTTCGAACAGGCGGACGGCGTGGTGATCGGCACGCCCGTCTACAAGGCCGCCTACTCGGGGCTGCTGAAGTCACTGCTCGACCTGCTCCCGCAGTACGCGCTGACCGGCAAGACCGTGCTGCCGCTCGCCACCGGCGGCAGCACGGCCCACGTCCTGGCCATCGACTACGCGCTGCGCCCGGTCCTGAGCTCGATGGGCGCCGCGCACATCGTTCCGGGCTGGTTCACCCTCGACAAGGACCTCACCGTCGCCGACAACGGCACCCTGACCGTCGCCCCGGCCGCCGCGGAGGCCCTGGCCCAGGTGACGGACCGGTTCTCGACGGCGCTCGGCGGACTGACGAGCGTGCCGGCGCCCCTGACCGGCCGGGCAGCCGCCGCGCACGCCGCCGCCGGACTCCAGGCGGGAGGCAGGCAGGTGGCGCGCAGCGCGGGCTAGCGGTCAGCCATGGGCTCGGAGCCGCCCCGGCGCCTCGTCTCCAGGGGTGTCGGGACCGGCGAAGCGGAAGGGGACCGAGAGGCGGGCGGCGAGGGCTCTGCCGGCTCTGTCCGCGGCGAAGGCCGACGGGTGCAGCGGGCCGGGATCCTCGTCGCCGAGGTGCCGTACGGCGGAGTCCCGGTAGATCGTGGCGAGCGGATGCCCGCCCGCGGGGTCGGCGGTCACGGCGAGCGGAAGCACGAACCAGTCGTGGACGGTGTCACCGTCCCAGACCGCCTCGATCGCCACCACGCGGCCGGGAACACCGGCTGCTCGGGCGCCCAGGGACTCCAGGTCGAGCGGGCTGTCGGCGGTACGGGCGATTCCGGTCCCGGTGCCGTACGTATCGCTCGTGGACGACCAGTTGGGCTTCGTGGAGGCCCAGACCGCGGGCGCGGCAGACCTCGAACACGACGAGGACCGCCGGAAGGCGGGCATCCCGCAGGACATGGCCGTCCACCTCGTCGCGGACTTCGGGCGGCAGCGACTCCCACCACTGGCCCGGGGAGATGTCGGTCATGGGACGCCCGCCCCCGCTACTCGACCCCGGCGGCTGCCAGCAGGGCGGTCGCCGTGGTCGCGCCGATGCCCCTGAGCGCCTCGGCGCGTACGACGGCCCGGGCGCTCGCGCCGTCGAACACGATCGTCAGCTGCACGGCCAGGGTCTCCGGATCCTCGGCGCCGGCGGCGACCAGCTGCTCCTGGAAGTAGTCGGTCAGGTGCTGCTTCATGCGGCGCGCGACCACGCTGCCCGGATGCCCGGGGTCCTTCAGTTCCACCGCGGCGCTCACGAACGGGCAGCCGAGCAGTCCGCCCTCGCTGAGCAACCGGTCCTGCCGTTCGAACACGGTCAGGACGCGCTCGCGCGGTGAGAGGTCGGCGTCGGGGTCCGGCAGCAGAGCGGCCTGATAGCCGGGGCCGAGGCCGGCGAGGCTCTCCGCGATCACCTCGTCCTTGGACCGGAAGAGCTGGTACATCGACTTCTTCGAGACCCCTGCGGCCTTGCACAGGGCGTCCACGCCGACACCCATGCCGTCGCGGTAGAAGAGTTCGCCCGCCGCTTCGAGCAGTCGCTCGCGGGGTGTCGTCGAGGTCGTCATGGCACCGAGAGTACCGGCTCGGCTTGCCAGAAGAAACCGATCGGTTTACGGTGAGCGGAAACCGATCGGTTTCTCATTCTCCCTGGAGTTGAAATGACCACTCTCGAAGGCGCCGTAGTCCTGGTGACCGGCGGCAACCGCGGCATCGGCAAGGCGATCGTGGACGACCTGCTCACCCGTGGCGTGAGCAAGGTGTACGCCACCGCGCGCAAGCCCCTGCCCAGCACCGACCCGCGCGTCGTCACGCTGCCTCTCGAGGTCACCGACCAGGCCTCGGTCGACGCGCTGGTGGTGGCCGCGCCCGACGTCACCGTGCTGATCAACAACGCCGGCGGCAGCTCGCCCGACACCTACCTGGACGCCCCGATCGAGGACATCCGCAACGTCTTCGAGACCAACTTCTTCGGACCGCTGAACCTGACCCGGGCCTTCGTCCCGGTGATCGAGGCCAACGGCGGCGGCCACATCCTGAACGCCCACTCGGCGCTCTCCTGGGTCGCCCTGCACGGCGCCTACTCCGCCACCAAGGCCGCGCTGTGGCTCCAGACCAACGCCCTCCGTATCGAGCTGCTTGCCCGCGGTATCGGCGTGACGGGCCTGCACATGGGCTACGTCGACACCGACATGACCGCCGGGGTGACCCAGCCCAAGTCGAAGCCCGCCGACATCGCGAGGGAGGCGCTGGACGGGATCGAGAAGGGCGCGTACGAGGTGCTCGCCGACGAGACCTCCCGCCAGGCCAAGGCCGCGCTGTCCGGCGACATCACCAACCTCTACCCGCAGCTCAAGGCCTGATCGGCGGCACGTCGTACCCGCGGGTCTCGCGGCGGCGGCGCCGGTGGACGCACCACCGGCAACCGCCACCCCGCGCCACGAACGCCGGGACTTCCCGCTACGTCGTGAAGCGGTGGCGGCCGGAACCGACCCGGTACACCGCGCAGCCGTCCTCGGTCCGCAGGAACGTTCCGTGGGTGTGGGTGACCGCCTCCGGAGCCTTCGCCGGAATCCACACCTCGGCGGTCGTGTTCGGCGGCACGGCACAGGTCAGCAGGAACCCGTCGGACCGCTGCCGCCACTGGGTGGATATCGGGCCGTAGACCGAAGTGAACGTGGCGCGCGCCGAGGTGACGTCACCGCCGGGCCGGGGCCGGACGACGATCTCGCGGTAGCCGGGCCGGCCGGCCGAGATGCCGGCGATGTTCGTGTACATCCACTCGCCCACGGAACCGTAGGCGTAGTGGTTGAAGGAGTTCATGTCCGGGGTCTGGAAACTGCCGTCGGGCCGGATGGAGTCCCAGCGTTCCCACATCGTGGTCGCGCCCTTGTCGATCTGGTAGCCCCAGCTGGGGAAGGAGCGCTGCTGGAGCAGCCGGTAGGCGACATCCGTGTGCCCGGTGTCGGTGAGGACGGGCAGCAGCCGGGGCGTACCGAGGAAGCCCGTCGACAGGTGCCAGTCCTTCGCCTCGATCAGGGCGAGGAGACGGTCGGCCGCCGCCGTTCGCAGATCCGTCGGCACCAGGTTCATCGAGAGGGCGAGGACGTAGGCGGTCTGCGTGTCACCCTTCACCCTGCCGCCGGCGTCGACGTAGGCGTTCCGGAACGCCGTGCGCACGCGCTCGAACAGGTCGAGGTAGGGGGCGGAGTCCTCGCCGAGTTCCTCCGCCGTACGGGCCGCGAGGTCGGCGCTGTGCGCGAAGTACGCGGTGGCGACCACGTCCTTCGGCGTCTCGTCCTCGATGTTCAGCCAGTCGCCGTAACCCCCGGCCGGCCGCAGCAGGTTCTCGCTGTGGTTCTCCAGGTAGGTCAGCCAGGCCCGGATCGACGGCCAGGCATCCGCCAGCACCTGCCGGTCGCCGTACGCCTGGTACAGCGCCCACGGGACCGTCACCCCCGCGTCTCCCCACCCGGCGACACCGTTGCCGACCGTGCCCACCATGGGAGCCACGTCCGTGAAGGCGCCCTCGCTCGTCTGCGCGTCACGCAGGTCCACGAGCCACTTGGTGAGGAAGCGGGCCGACTCCATCGTGTAGGCCGCCGTCGGCGCGAACACGTTGATGTCACCCGTCCAGCCGAGCCGCTCGTCGCGCGCGGGCGTGTCCGTCGGGACGGAGAGGAAGTTGCCGCGCTGGCCCCAGGTGATGTTGCGGTGCAGCTTGTTGAGCATCGGGACGTCGGTCTCGAAGTCGAAGGTGAAGGGCGCGGAGGTGTGCATCACGCGACCGGTCACGGCCTTCGCCGAAGGAGTGCCCGGGAACCCGGTCACCTCGACATAGCGGAAACCGTGGAAGGTGAAGCGCGGCTCGTACGTCTCCTCGCCCTGGCCCTTGAGGGTGTACGTGTCGGTCGCCGTGGCCGTGCGCAGGTTCGCGGTGTAGAGGGTGCCGTCCGGGTTGAGGACCTCGGCGTGCCTCAGCCGTACGGTCGTTCCCGCGTCGCCCGAGACCCGCAGCCGTACCGCCCCGACCATGTTCTGGCCCAGGTCGAGGACGAAGACGCCGGGACGGGGCTCGGTCACCTTCTTGACCGCGAGTTCCTCGGCCACCCGGACCGGGCCGTCCACCTGCGCGACGATCAGACCGGGAGCGGCGTCACCGGCGTCGGTGACATCGAGCCATGTCCGGTCGTCGAAGCCGGCTGCGGTCCAGCCGGGGGTCTCCTTGCGCGCGTCGTACGTCTCGCCGCCCAGCAGGTCGGCGGCGACGATCGGCCCGGCGGCGGCCCGCCAGCCGGTGCCCGACGTGACGCGCTCACTCGTACCGTCGGTGTACTCGATCTCCAACTGCGCGAGCAGAGCCGGGCGTTCGCCGTACTGGTGCGGCCCGAACATGCCGACGTTGCCCGCGTACCAGCCCGGCGCCACGTACGCGCCGATGGCGTTGGGACCGGTCCGCAGCAGCTTGGTGACGTCGTACGTCTGGTACTGGACGCGTTCGCGGTAGTCGGTCCAGCCGGGAGCGAGCTGATCGCGGCCCACCCGGCGGCCGTTGAGGTGGGCCTCGTAGACCCCGAGAGCCGTGGCGTACAGGCGGGCGCGCGCCACCTTCTTGCGCGGCAGCCGGAACTCGTGCCGGAGCTGGTTGGCGGCGTACTTCACCGGGACGACCCGCCCCCAGGGGCCGGCTCCCCAGGCCGCCGCCTCCTTGGCCGCGGGCCAGCCGCTGTCGTCGAAGCCGGCCTCGCGCCAGTCGGCGGCGGGTTCCTGGTTCGTCGACCTCCAGGAGTCGTCGGTGACGGTCCGCTGTTCGCCGGAGGCCGTGTGGAGGGTGAGGACGGCGTCGAGTCCGGCGGGACCCTCGGACGCGTTGATCGCCGAGACCGCGATGACGTTCCTGCCGGAGAGCAACTGGGGGAGTACGTCGATGATCGCGGGGCGCCGCCAGTTCTCGAACTCCGTCGCCAGGTCGGTGCGGGACACCTCGGTGCCGTTCACGGAGGCGGCGTACACGTTGTCCGCGGTGATGGTCAGGGTCGCCGCCGTGACCGCGTCCGTGATCTCGACGGTTCGGCGGAACCAACGGGTGCCCGCCGGAGCGCTCCCGGCCGGGTCGCCCTCGGGGAACCAGATCCACGAACTGCCCTCCAGCGAGGGCGCGTCGGTGAGGGCCGGGGGAGCGGACACCCACTGCGCGGACCACTGCGAGGCGTCCATGAGGCCGGTTTCCCACCACGACGGCGTACTCCAGCCGGAGACCCCGCCGCTGGTGTCCCACACCTGGACGGACCAGAAATACCGTGTGCGTGGCTTGAGTTGAGGGCCCGCATACGGGACGAGCACGGACTCACCGGACGTGACTCTCCCGCTGTCCCAGACGTCCGGGTGCGAGAGGCCGGACTCGCTGGAGGCGACACGGATCTGATAGGCGCTCTGGCGCACTCCCGGACTGTCCGAGGCCATCGGCCAACTGAGCCGGGGGCGTTGGGAGTCGAGACCCAAGGGGTGCTGTACGTACTCGACGGTCGGCGTGGTGACGCGTACGGCGCCGCGTCGCGCTGGCGCCTTGGCGGGGGTGGAAACCGGTGCGGCCACTGCCGGTCCCGCGGCGGCCGTCGCGGCCACCGTGGCCGCCGCTCCCGCCAGTATGTTCCTCCTGCTGATCATTGCGGCCCCTCACGTAGAAAGGATGAATCGATTCACAGCGGTGAACGTAGGTGAACGTAGGGGCGCGCGGGATGAGGGTCAATGAGCGTGCAGAGACTTTCTTGACGGGGCGTCGGATGGGTATGCGCTTTCCGTCGGGTCTGACGCGACTGCGGAACGGGCGATTGAACGGTTTCAATTCCCCCGCCGAATTCGGCCGTTCGCGGGTTGTCCGAAAGCCGGGCCGATACCGCTCCGATGACGCTCCGGCACCGCTCCGTCGCCGCGCGGGTGCCGTCACCGGTGCCGCTCGGGCCCGGGTCGGGCGCGGGTCGGCCGGAGCGACCGCTCGGACCGGCCGGGGCGACTGCACGGCCCGTCCGGAGCGGCAGCGTCGCCCGCCAGGAGCGGCTGCCAATCGTGCGGCGAACAGAACGCGGCGTTCAGCTTCCTGCCATCGCCCGGCCATCGCTGATCAGCACTGTGCGGACTGATCCCAACCTCGCTCCCATGGAGGACACATGAGCACCACAGGGCATCAGGACGGACCGGGCAGACGCTCGCTGCTGCGGGCCGCGGTCGCCGTACCGGCCGTCGGCATGGCGGTCGCCGCCTCGACGGCGGTACCGGCGGAGGCCTCCGCCACGTCCGGCGGCGGTGGCCGATTCGATCCCGAGAGTCCGCGCTTCGCGCTGGCCGTGCTCCCGGACACGCAGTACCTCTTCGACGCCGACAGCGCGGACCCGGCGCCCCTGAAGGAGACCTTCCGCTATCTCGTCGCCGAGCGGGCCGAGGCGAACATCGCCTTCATGACGCACCTGGGCGACGTCACGGAGCACGGCACCGAGGACGAGATCGAACTCGCCGCCGACACCTTCCGCACCATCCACGGCAAGGTGCCCTACAGCGTCCTCGCGGGCAACCACGACATCCGTTCCTCCACGGACGACCAGCGCGGTGACTCCGCCTACCTCACGGCGTTCGGGCCCAAGCGCTACGCCTCCATGCCGACCTTCCGGGGTGCTTCGCCGGACGGCTACAACAGCTACCACGTGCTGAACGCGGCGGGCCGTGAGTGGCTCGTTCTGGCCCTTGACTGGCGGGTGTCGGACAAGGGGCTGGGCTGGGCACAGGGTGTCCTCGACGCGCACCCGACCCTGCCCGCCATCCTCACCACGCACGACATCGTCTGGTCGGACGACGAGGGCAAGGCGCAGCTGTCGGACAACGGCAAGCGTCTGTGGGACGGCCTGGTCCGCGGCAACGACCAGATCTTCCTGGCGCTGGGCGGCCACTACTGGCCGCCGGGGCGCACCGTCCTCACCAACGACTCCGACAACGATGTCCACGTCCACATCACCAACTACCAGGACCGCTACTACGGTGGCGCCGGCATGATCCGTACGTACGGCTTCGACCTGGCCCGCGGAGTCATCGACGTCGAGACCTTCTCGCCGTGGTTCCTCGCCCGCGACCCGGGTAAGCGGGCGCCGTTGGAGGCCGAGACGATCGAACTCACCGGCGACGTCGACCGGTTCAGCCTGGACATCGACTTCGAGGAGCGGTTCGCCGGCTTCGCCCCCGTCGTACCGCCGAAGCCGCGTCCGGCCTCCGCCGTGATGCTGCGGGGCACGCTCGCGTACTGGCGCTTCGACGCGTCAGGCACCGTGGGCGCCCCGGTCGCCGACGGGACGCGGGTGCGCGACCTGACCGGCAACGGCAACGACCTGACCGTGAGCCGCCTGCACTCCAGTGGCCCCGAGGCGCTCACCTGGTCTGCCGACCACCACGTGGGCCAGCCCGCGCACGCCAGCCTTCGCTTCGACGGCGGCCAGAGCCCGGACCGCGGCGCCGTCCTCACCACCGGACCTCACGCGGCCCTGAACAACGAGAAGTTCACCCGCGGCTACACCATCGAGACCTTCGTCCGCCTGCCCGAGCCCTTCGACGGCGACCACAGCTGGATGGGCATCCTCAGCTGGGAGGGGCGCAACGGCGACGCGGGCAAGACCACCGGCTGGTCCCCGCTGGAGCCCACGTGCAGCCTCAACCTGTCGCCCGAGCGCTTCCTCCAGTACGTCGTCTACCCGCACCGTCAGGACGCCGACCCGACATCCTGGAGCCACGCCGTCCCGGTGGGCCGCTGGATGCACATCGCCGTCGTCAACGACGGCCGCCGTACAGTGATGTACGTGGACGGGTCGAAGATCGCCCGTAACCCGTCCCAGCCGTCGACGGGCATCGCCACGCTCGGCAAGCCCTTCGTCATCGGCGGGACGCAGTTCGACGAGAACTTCGGACAGGGTTTCTACGGGTGGATCGGCGACACCCGCATCGTCAACCGTGCCCTGCCCGTACGGGACTTCCTCACGTCCTTCGAGTAAGCCGCGGCGTGCCTCGCACCCCCTCGCCGGTCCGGCACCGATGCCGGACCGGCGGCGGCCGCGCCCTTTCCCGCGGTACGACGGTCAGCGGCTGCCGGTTCGCTCGCGCCCGTTCGTGCAGGGGGCCGGAACGCCTCGGTCAGGGGGCCGAACGCTTGGGTCAGGGGGCGAACGCCTCGGTCAGGCGCACGTTGAAGCCGTCCTCCTCCATCAGGATGACGGTGACGCCGAAGGGGGAGGGGTGGTCCAGTTCGAGCGGGGTGAAGGAGTAGTCGACGGCGGCCCTGACCGGCACGACCAGTTCTCCGTCCGGTTGCGGCACCGGAGCGGGCAGCCACTCGGGTGCGACCGCGGCCCCGTCGTCGGGGGAGCCTGCGGGCGGCTGCTCGGTGTAGGGGAACTGGTGGAGGATGTGCCCCTCCTTCGTGGCGTGCACCATGTTGAGACACGGGGCCGGGCCGACGACCGGCAGTTCGCAGGCGGTGGCGACATCGCGGGTCTCCCAGGCGAGGACCACCTCGTCGGCGCCGGCCGCCGCGGCGATGTTCGAGAGCTGGGCGATGCCGGTGAGCGCGTCGTCGCCGGACTTGAGTGGGCGCACCCAGATCAGTCCGACCAACTCACCGCGTACCAGGGGCATGATGACCGGGCGGGGCACCGTCCCGTCGCCCAGACCCGCGGTGTACGCGTTCTTCATCGACGCCACCAGCGCGTCCCACACCTGCGTGTCCACGAACTCTCCCTCACCAAAGCCACGTTCACGAGCAAGCCGACCCTGTCACGACGCCCTCGCCGCCGCCAGTCGCGGTGACCCGACGGGGTTCTCCGACAGGCGTGTCACGGGGCCACCGCGCGGGCACGAGGGGGCGCGGGAAGCCGCGCCGGGTGACGGCCCCGTGAGCGGTAGTCCCACCGCGTATCCGGGCTCGAAAGTCCCGCTCCCTGCGGCAGTCCCACGCGGGGCTTCCGTTCCGGCGGCGCGGTGGCGCGGTGGCCGGGCGGCGGTCCCACGCCGGGCTCCCGTTCCGGCGGCGCGGTGGCCTGGGCGGCGGTCCCACGTCGGGCTTCCGTCTCGGCGGTCCGGCTGCCTGAGTGGCAGTCTCACGCGGGGTTTCCGTTCCGGCGGCGCGGTGGCCTGGGCGGCGGTCCCACGTCGGGCTCCCGCCCCGGCGGCCCGACTGCCTGAGTGGCAGTCCCACGCGGGGCTTCCGTTCCGGCGGCGCGGTGGCCCGAGTGACGGTCCCACATCGGGCTCCCGCCCCCGCAGCCCGACCGCCTGAGTGGCAATCCCACCGCCGACTCCCACCCCCGCAGCCCGACCGCCTGAGCGGCACCCCCACCGCCGACTCCCACCCCAACGGCCCAACCGCCTGAGCGGCACCCCCACCGTCAACCCCCGGCCCCTCAGCCGAGGAGACGCCCCCGGCCAAGGCGGTCACCCGTCCGCCCGCGGCCGAAAACCGCCCCGCTCGACGGCGAACCCCCAGTACACGGGGGCCAGTTCGAGCCGTTCTGTTGTCGCATCCATGACAAGATCGTGCGGGCGGTGTCAGTCTGATCGTCGCGCGTTCACTGTTCCTTCACGCCCCCACGTCTTGCGCGCCACCGAGTTCGGACACGCCTCGTGTGTGTTCTCGGGCGCGCCCTTCCCCGTTCAGCGCGTCGCCGGTCGGCCACACCCCGCCGACCGGCTCTCCCGGCCTGCATCACAGGCCACCGTCGCAGAAGGAGAAGCCCTTGTTCCGGCCATCCCCCACCTCCAACCGACGCAGACGCACAGCGGCGTTGGCCCTCACGGCCGCGGGCACGCTGCTCGCCGCCGGCTTCCAGACCGGCGTCGGATCGGCGGCCCCCCGCGACCGCGACGACGCCAAGATCGTCGCCACTCCCCGGGCCGGTGCGGCTCCGGCCGAACTGTCCCCCGCCCAGCGCACCGCGCTCCTGAAGAGCGCGACGCGGACGGTCGGCGACACCGCGAAGTACCTCGGCCTCGGTGCCAAGGAGAAGCTGGTCGTCAAGGACGTCACGAAGGACGCCGACGGCACCACCCACACCCGCTACGAGCGCACCTACGCCGGTCTGCCGGTACTCGGCGGCGACCTCGTCGTGCACGTCAAGGGCGCTCGCAGCACGGTGTCCGAGGCGACTGAGGCCGCCATCAAGGTGCCGACGACGAGCCCCAAGGTCACCTCGGGCACCGCCGCGGGCCAGGCGCTCGCCACCGCCAGGAAGGCGGAGGCCAAGAGCCCCGCGGTCGAGGGCGCCCCACGGCTGGTCGTCTGGGCCGGCGAGGCCAGGTCGGTCCTGGCCTGGGAGTCGGTGGTGGAGGGCATGCAGCACGACGGCACGCCGAGCGAACTCCACGTCGTCACCGACGCCACCTCGGGCAAGAAGCTCTTCGACTTCGAGAAGGTGCACACCGGCAGCGGCACGGGCCAGTTCAGCGGACCGGTTCCGCTCGGCACCACGCTCGTCGGCTCCACGTACCAGCTGACGGACCCCGACCGGGCCGGCCACAAGACGTACGACCTGAACCAGGGCACCTCGGGCACTGGCACCCTCTTCACGGATGACAACGATGTCTGGGGAGACGGCACCACGGCCGACCGGCAGACAGCCGGTGTGGACGTCGCGTTCGGCGCCGCGGCGACGTGGGACTACTACAAGGACGTTTTCGGTCGCAACGGCATCCGCAACGACGGTGTGGCCGCCTACAGCCGGGCGCACTACGGCAACGCGTACGTCAACGCCTTCTGGTCCGACAGCTGCTTCTGCATGACCTACGGCGACGGCGCGAGCAACACCCACCCCCTGACGTCCCTTGACGTCGCGGCGCACGAGATGACCCACGGTGTCACCAGCGCCACCGCGGGCCTGGTCTACTCGGGCGAGTCCGGCGGCCTCAACGAGGCGACGTCGGACATCTTCGCCGCGGCCGTGGAGTTCAAGGCCGACCTGGCCGCCGACGTCCCCGACTACCTGGTCGGCGAGAAGATCGACATCCGCGGCAACGGCACCCCGCTGCGCTACATGGACAAGCCGTCGAAGGACGGGGCTTCCCGCGACAACTGGGACTCCTCACTCGGCAGCATCGACGTCCACTACTCCTCCGGTCCGGCCAACCACTTCTTCTACCTGCTCTCCGAAGGCAGTGGCACCAAGACCGTCAACGGGGTCGACTACGACAGCCCCACCTACGACGGCGTGGCGGTGACCGGCATCGGCATCGAGAACGCCGAACAGATCTGGTACCGCGCCCTCACCACCTACATGACCTCCACCACCAACTACGCCGCTGCCCGCACCGCGACCCTGCAGGCCGCGGCCGACCTGTTCGGCGCCTACAGCGACACCTACCTCTCCGTCGCCGCGGCCTGGGCCGGGATCAACGTCGGCGACCGGATCGCGCTCGGTGTCAACGTGGCCCCGATCGACGACCAGACCAGCGGCGTCGGCCAGGAGGTCTCCCTCCAGATCGACGCCTACACCACCAACTCCGGTGCCGGCCTGACCTATGAGGCGACCGGCCTGCCGGACGGACTGACGATCAGCGACACCGGACTGATCTCCGGCGTTCCGACCGCTGCCGGGTCCAGTGACGTGACTCTGACGGTCACCGACAGCACCGGGGCGACCGCCCCGGTGAGCTTCGTCTGGCGGATCGCGTACATCTACGCCAACGGCACCCGCGTCGACATCCCCGACGTCGGCGCCGCGGTGGAGTCCCCGGTCGTCATCACCGGCCAGGACGGCAACGCCTCGGCCACCACCCAGGTCTACGTCAAGATCGTGCACACCTACCGCGGTGACCTGACGGTCGACCTGGTCGGCCCCAACGGCACCGTCTACTCGCTGCTGAACCGCAGCGGCGGCTCGGCGGACAACGTCGACCAGACCTTCACGGTCGACGCCTCCGCGCAACCGGTCAACGGCACCTGGATCCTGCGGGTCCGTGACGTCGCCTCGATCGACGTCGGCTACATCGAGCGGTGGCAGCTCACCCCGTAACCCTTCCAGCCCTTGCCACCTCGCCCAGAGCTGCCCGCCCGGACCGCTTCCCGCGGTCCGGGCGGGCAGTCCCGCCGCAACCCGCAACCCGCAACCTGCCGGGACGGCTACCGCTGTTCCACGGGAGTGACGGGAGTGTCCTCGCGCAGGCCCCACGGCGAGCCGTACTCCGTCAGCAGGTCGAGGAACGGCCGGGGCGGAAGCGCCTCGGGACCGAGGACCCCGCTGCCGTGCCAGGCGCCGGACGCGATGAGTTCGAGCGCCGCCACCGGGTTGATCGCGGTCTGCCAGACCACGGCCTGCGAGCCGTACTCCCGCATCGACCACTCGTTGTCGACCACGTGGTAGAGGTAGACCTCTCGGGGCCGGCCCTCCTTGATCCCCTTGACCCAGGTGCCCGCGCACGTCTTGCCGTGCATACGGTCGCCGAGGCCGGCCGGGTCGGGCAGACAGGCGGCGACGACATCACGTGGGGAGACCGCGACCCGGCCCGCGCCCGCGCTCCCGTCGACGGTGACCGGTTCCGTGCGGTCCAGGCCGAGCTTGTGCAGGGTCCGCAGGACGGCGATGAACTCGTCGCCGAGGCCGTACTTGAAGGTGACCCGCTTGGCCTTCAACCACCGGGGGACCAGCAGTACTTCCTCGTGCTCGACGTTGACGCACTCCACCGGCCCGATGCCCTCGGGGAACTCGAAGACCTCCGGCTCACTGAAGGGCGGTGTGGTGAACCAGCCCCGGTCGGCTTCGTAGACGACCGGCGGGTTGAGGCACTCCTCGATCGTCGTCCAGATGCTGAAGGAGGGGGCGAAGTCGTATCCGTCCACGGTCAGATCGGCCCCGTCGCGGATGCCGATCTCCTCGATCTCGTCGAAGAGTTCGTCGGCGGCGTACCGCGCGAAGACGTCCGACAGGCCCGGCTCCACCCCCATGCCGACCAGCGCGAGGCGCCCGCTCTCCTCCCACTCGGCGGCCCGTTCGAACTGGGCGTCTCCCAGCTTCACGCCGCACTCCTCGTACGGGCGGGAGGTGTGCGGCCTCGACAGGGACATCGCCATGTCGAGGTAGTGCGCGCCGTGCGCGAGGGCCGCCTCGAACAGCGGCATGACGAAACGGGGGTCGGTGGCGTTGAGCAGGACGTCGCAGCGATGCTCGGCGAGAGCGGCCCGTACGCCTGCCGCGTCCGAGGCGTCGAGGCGTACCGCCGTGAATCTGCCGTCGTCCCCGACACCCGCGACGGCCGACTCCGCCCGCGCCCTGTCGTAGTCGGCGACGACCATGTGCTCGAAGAAGGCGCGGCGGGCCGCGATCTTCGTGATCGCGGTGCCCACGCCTCCGGCTCCGACCATGAGAACTCGCATAGCACCGTGCTCCTTCGCCCCGCCCTCGGCAGGGGATGCCGACACCGCTGACCCCGTGCGCGAGGACGATATCGGCTTTCGGCGCCGCTCAGTGTGAAGGGGTGGCGGGAGGCGGCTCGGGCGGCCGGGGGCCTCCGCCACCTGTCAACTCGCCTCGCCGACGGCCCGGTTGGCCGTCAGGCGGGAGTGTCGGCCGGGTCGGACTGGAGTACCCATAGGGTGATCCCCATGTCTGCCACCCTGAGTTCGACGAAAACCCGTGCCGCGCTGCGCACGTCGGCGCGTATCTCCGTTGACGTGTTGTTGGTCCTCGTGATGGCCGGGGTGGCCCTATGGGCGTTGGGCCGGATGTGGTCGATCGTCTGGCCGCTCATAGTCGCCCTCTTCATCACCACGCTGACCTGGCCGTTCACCCGGTTCCTGCGTCAGCGCGGGTGGCGCCCCGCGCTGGCCGCGTCGGTCGTGACCGTGTTGTTCCTGCTGGTCGCGGCGGGCATCGTGGCGCTGATCGCGGTGCCGGTGGCGTCCCAGTCGGGAGACCTGACCGACGGTGTGGTGGACGGCATCCAGAAGCTGCGCGAGTGGGCCGCGGGCCCGCCGCTGAACATCGCCGACGACCAGATCGCGGACGCCTCCGACGCGGCGATCGCCCGCATCCAGGACAGTGTCGGCAGCATGGTCTCCGCCTTCGTCTCCGGGGTGAGCACGCTGGTCAATGGCGTGGTCACCGCCATCCTGGCGCTGTTCCTGATGTTCTTCTTCCTCAAGGACGGTCCGCGGTTCCTGCCGTGGCTGACCCGTCAGCTTCCCGGGCGGCTCGCCACCGACGTTCCGATCGTGGCCGCGCGCAGCTGGGACACCCTCGGCGCCTTCGTGCGTTCCCAGGCGTTCGTCGGTCTGCTCGACGCCGTCCTGATCGGCATCGGGTTGTGGGCTCTGGACGTACCGCTGGTGCTGCCGCTCGCGGTGCTGACCTTCGTCTCCGCTTTCGTACCGATCGTGGGCGCGCTGTTCGCCGGTTTCGTCGCGGTTCTCATCGCCCTGGTGTCGAACGGTCTGACGGACGCCCTGCTGGTGCTGGCGATCATCGTGGTGGTGCAGCAGTTGGAGGGCAACGTGTTCCAGCCCATGATCCAGAGTCGTGGACTGGGCCTGCACGCGGCCGTCGTCCTGCTGGCGGTGACGCTGGGCGGCAGTCTGGCGGGCATCGTGGGCAGCCTGCTCGCCGTCCCGGTCGCCGCACTGATCGCGGTGTTCTGGAACTACCTCCGCGAGCAGTTGTCCGAACCGACCCAGGAACCGGGGACCGACGAGCCGCACCCGGGTGCCGCTGTGCCCTCGTAGCGGGCGGTCCGGCCGTGCCGCCACCGACCGGAGGACGGTCGCCGGTGTGCGCGGCGACAGGGTCTCCGGCCCGGGAATGCGACGAGGGGGGTGGGTGTTACAGACACCGAGAAGCTGACATGCGCGAGTCAAGCCGCGGATGTGGGTGAGAGGAGAACCTGATGGCACGCAGTAACGCACGCCCTGTGGTCACGCTGAGGTCGACGGCCGGGACCGGCACCGCCTACGTGACGCGCAAGAACCGTAGGGACGACCCCGATCGGCTCGTCCTGCGCAAGTACGACCCGGCCGCCGGTGAGCACGTCCCGTTCCGCGAGGAACGCTGAGCCGGGCCCGGACCGCCGGGCGCACGGTTTCCGGGCGGACAGTCACAGGGAAGGAAGTCGCATGAAGTCTCGTATCCACCCCGTATCCCAGCCGGTCGTCTTCCGGGACCGCGCCGCGGACGTCGCGTTCCTGACGCGGTCGACCGCCCACTCCTCCCGGACGATCGAGTGGGAGGACGGACACACCTACCCGGTGATCGACGTCGAGATCTCGTCCGCGAGCCACCCCGTCTACACGGGGACCTCGCGAGTGGTGGACACCGCCGGCCGAGTGGAGCGCTTCGAGCGCCGCTACGGCCGGGCGGTCCCGGCCCAGCGCTGAACCGCGCGGCCGGAGCGGAAAAGAAGGAGGACAGAGCCATGAAGGTACGCAATTCCCTGCGCTCGCTGAAGTCCAAGCCCGGGGCCCAGGTGGTCCGTCGGCGTGGAGTGGTCTTCGTCGTCAACAAGAAGAACCCGCGTTTCAAGGCCCGCCAGGGCTGACCGGTCGAGTGCCGCGCACAGGGGCGCCGGGATCGCTTTCGCGACTCCCGGCGCCCCTTACGCGTACCGCGGCCGGGGAACCGTTGTGTCCGCCTCCGCCGTCCTCCGTGACGGCGGACAGGGAAGGTGCTGTGCACCGCGGGGCGGTTGGTGTGTTCTGAGTTCAAGTCCCTTTGGAATGACGGGCGTTGAGAGACATCCGCCGCAGGGCGCTCAGGAATGACCGACTCCGACGAGGTCGGTAGTGAACCCGCGGCACAGTCGATACCCTCCCTGCGGGGAACGTACGTGCGGATGGGGGAAGTTGACGGTGTACCGGAGACCATTACGCCTGTGCTGCGGCGCGTTAGCCGCGGGGCTGCTGCTGGCCGGCTGTTCGGGGGCGGAGGACCGCGGGCCGCGGGGCGCCGGTTCCGAGCCGGCGGACGCCAAGGGCGGAGCCCCGTCCAGCCCGTCCCCCAGTGCCGCGAGCCTGAACTTCACCCCCGATCCCGGCCGCGCGCCGAACACCCGCGCCGAGGCCGAACGCCTGGTCCGCATCGTCGGAGCCGCCCCCGTCGACCTGGGACCTGGCTACGTCAAGCGCAGCCCATACCAGAGTGAACCGGGATTCTGGCCCGTGCTCGACGCCAACTGCGTCTGGCAGCGCGAGCCACTGCCCGACACGGCGCTCGCCAGCCTCACCCGCTACATGGAACTGCCCGCGGAGGACGGCAAGGGACCGATCCGCGTCGCCGCCGTCGTCACCGTGCACCCGACAGTGGTCGACGCCGAATGGGAGATGGCCGAGACCCTCGAAGAGGCGCTGCGCTGCCCCGACCAGCAGCTCCGCCAGGGCGAACGGATCACCGGACTGCTCTCCCAGGGCGCCGACTTCGGCCTGATGGGCAACTTCACCTCCGAGGACACACTCACCGAGGCCGGCGAGTACTACAGCGACCAACTCGGCGGCCCCCACTACTACTACTGGGTGCAGAGCAGGCTGAGCCAGGTCACCGTCGCCGTCGTCGGCAAGGGAGCGAAGGGCAGGTCCGACGATGACGTCGACGCCGCCCTGCTCCAGGGAGTCAGCCAGATGCTGAGCCGCGCCGAGATCGAGCTGGAGGCGCCGGAATGAGCGAGCCGCTGCTCCCCACCGACCCCGCCTCGATCGGCGGACACCGACTGCTGGCCCGCCTCGGCGCCGGGGGAATGGGCGTGGTCTACCTCGGCCGTACGGAGTCCGGGTCGCTGGCCGCCGTCAAAGTCATCCAGTCCGAGTTCGCGGACGAGCCGGAGTTCCGCGCCCGATTCCGCCGCGAGGTCGAGGCCGCCCGCCGGGTGTCCAGCCCCTGGGCCGTGCCGGTCACCGCCGCCGACCCGGACGCCGCGGCCCCCTGGCTGGCCACCGCCTTCGTGCCCGGCCCCTCGCTGGAGGAAGCGGTCCGGCGCCACGGCCCGCTGCCCGTCCGGAGCGTGCGCGTCCTGGGCAGGATGCTCGCCGCCGCGTTGAGCGAGGTGCACGCCGCCGGACTGATCCACCGCGACGTCAAGCCCGCCAACGTCCTGCTCGCCGTGGACGGTCCGCGTCTGATCGACTTCGGGATCGCCCGCGCGGCCGACGAGACCGCGATCACCTCCACCGACCTGGTCATCGGCACCCCCGGATTCCTCTCACCCGAGCAGGCCGAGGCGCGCGGCGCCGAGATGGGCCCCGCCAGCGACATCTTCTCGCTCGGCGGCCTCCTGGCATACGCGGCCACCGGCCACCCGCCCTTCGGCACCGGCACCGCGGACGCCCTGCTCTACCGCACGGTCCACGACGAACCCGACCTCAGCGGCATCGAGGCCGACCGTTCCGAAGGCTCCGACGACCCCGACAACCCCGAAGACTCCGAACTGCCCGCGTTGCTGCGCCGGTGCCTGGCGAAGGACCCCGCGGACCGTCCCACGGCCGAGCACCTGGGCGCGGTGCTGCTGATCGAGGACGCCGTTCCCGAGGGCGGCCGGATCGACTGGCTGCCCGAGGACGTCGTACGGTCGATCGCCGACCGCTCGGCGGAGATGCTGGCCCTTCCCGACATCGAGCCGACCGTCTCCGACGCGCCGGCCGACGAGGAGCCCGCGTCGCCAAGCCGGCGGCGGCTGCTCGTACTGGCCTCCGGCGCGGCCCTGGCCCTGGCGGCCGGCGGGACCGCGGCCTGGGCAGTGCTGCGCGACGACGACACCCCGGCCAAGCCCACGGCACGACGCTGGGCCATCGGAGTGCAGGCGGACCTGAGCGGCGCGCAACGTACGGCGGGAAGGGCGCAGGAGCAGGGCGCACGGCTGGCGGTCGAACAGTTCAACGCCCGCCGGAACAAGCCCTTCGAGCTCACCCTGAAGACCGCCGACGACGGCGGCACCGCGGGGCGGGCGCCGGCCGCGGCCAGGAAGCTGATCCAGGACGCCGACGTGCTCGCCGTGCTGGGCCCGACCAACGACCAGACGGCCCACGCCGTCCTCGGCGCGTACGACGAGGCCCGGCTGCCACTGCTCTGCGTCTCGGCCGGAGGACTGGTCCTGACCAGGAACGAGTACCGGTCCTTCGTGCACTGCCGCCCCAGCGACGCGGCGCTCTCCCTGCCGATGACCGTCTACCTCCTGCGGCAGAACGCGGCGCTGCGCCCCGGCCTGCTCCAGGACCGCACCGCGCAGACGTACGCCCAGGAGACCGCCTCGATCAACGCGATGATGCTCCGCCAGATGGGCTCGCCGGCTTATCCGCGGGTGATCCCGGCGGGCACGGACGACATGGGCCCCGTCGTCGCCGACATGCTGCGGGCCGGGATCAGCTCCTTCATCTACGCCGGCTACGCGCCGGGCGCCGCCACGGTGGCCCGCGAGCTGGCGGCGGCCGGCTTCGACAAACCGCGGCTCAGCTCGCAGGCCGTCATCGACCCGGCGTTCCTGGAACAGGCGAAGGAGGCGGCCGAGGGCTGGGTGCTCACCTCCTCCTTCGTCGACCCGGCCGCCGTGCCCGGATCGGCGCCCTTCACCGCCGCCTTCCGCAAGCGCTACGGCGCCGCGCCCGGCTACTACGCCGCCGAGGCGTACGACGCCGTCAACCTCGTCCTCCAGGAGCTGGTGAAGGCCACGAAGGCCGGACGGCCGCCACGGCGGCAGGAGCTGGCGGGCCTGCTGCGCAAGAGCCGCTACAAGGGCATCACCAAGGAGTTCTCCTTCAAGCCGGAGGACGGCACGTTCGCCGGCTGGGGCATCTTCCTGCACCAGGTCGAGGGCGGCCGGTTCCGCTTCCTCGGCGCCGCGCCCTCCGAGGTGTAGCGGTGGCCGAGGCGCACGCGGACGGGCGGGCGGGAGTGCAGGCGCTCAAGCAGGGCGACCCGCCGTTCGTCGGCGGCTACCGGCTGCTCGGCCGGCTCGGCGCGGGTGGCATGGGCGTGGTCTACCTGGCCCGCTCCACGGGCGGCGCGCTGGTCGCGCTGAAGGTGATCCGCGCCGACTACGCGGCCGACCACGGCTTCCGGGCCCGCTTCCGGCGCGAGGCCGAGGCCGCGGGCTCCCTGACCGGGCGCTGGCTGGTTCCGGTCACCGCGGCGGAACCGGGAGCCCGCGAACCCTGGCTGGCGACCGCCTTCGTACCGGGACCCTCGCTGGCCGAGGCCGTCGCGCTGCACGGGCCGTTGCCGTACCGGACGGTGCGTGCCCTGGGCGCCAGGCTGGCCGAGGCACTCACCGAGGTGCACGCGGCGGGCCTGGTGCACCGGGACGTCAAACCGGGCAACGTCCTGCTCGCCCTGGACGGACCCCGGCTCATCGACTTCGGCATCGCGCGCTCCACCGGCGCCACCGCGCTGACCGCGACCGACGTGGTGATCGGCTCACCCGGCTTCCTCTCGCCCGAGCAGGCGCGGGCGCGGAGCGGCGACATCGGCCCGCCGAGCGACGTCTTCTCGCTGGGCTGCGTACTGGCGTACGCGGCGACCGGCAGACGCCCGTTCGGCACCGGCACCCCGGCCGCCATAGTCTTCCGTACGGTCCACGAGGAACCCGACCTCGACTCCGCGCCGTGGGCCCTGGTCCCGCTGCTCATCCGCTGTCTCGCCAAGGATCCGCAGGCGAGGCCCACCGCGGAGGCGGTGCGGAACGCCTTGGCCGGGGAGGGCCACGGGGAGGGCGAGTGGCTGCCGCCCGCGCTGCCCCGCCTGATCGCGGAGCGCTCGTCAGCCGTGCTGGCCATGCCCGACCCGGCCCCGGCCACGCTTCTCCTGCCGCCGGAGGGCCCCGGCATCTCCCGGCGCCGTCTCCTCGCCCTGGGCTCGGCGGCCGGTGTGGTGGTCGCGGGCGGGGGAGTGGCGGCCTGGGCCGCCTCCAGGTCCACCACCGCAGACGACGGCGCGGCGGGCCAGGACCCCCTGCCCCGGTACGTCATCGGCCTGCACGCCGACCTCTCGGGCACCGGCAGGGCGACGGGCCGTGCGCAGGAGCGGGGCGCCCGGCTGGCCGTGGCGGACTTCAACTCCCGTTCCCGTGAAGGCCGTACCTTCGACCTGGCTCTCCAGGTCCACGACGACACGGGGAAGGTGAAGCAGGCCGAGCGGGTGGCCGGAAGGTTCGTCGCGGACGACGACGTGTACGCCGTGATCGGCCCGACCGGCAGCGCCGTGACCGAGGCCGCCATGGTCCGCTACCAGAAGGCCCTGCTGCCGATGGTGACCGTATCGTCCGGCAGCGATCTGTACTCGAAGACCCTCACCCGCGCGTTCTTCCAGCTCAGGCCCAACGAGAACGCCCTGTCGACGGCCTTCATCCACTACCTCACCCACGCGGCGAAGAGCCGCAGGACCGCCCTCGTCGACGACAGGGCCGCCAGCCGCACCAGTTGGCAGATCGTCAAGGACCTGGCCGAGTATCCGCCCGCGGGCGGCACGACCACCACCCATGCCGTCGCCGCGGACAGCGAGGACTTCGACATGGTCGCCGCCGCGGTGGTCGCGGCGGACGCGCAGGCCGTGGTGTACGCGGGCGCGTCGCCGCACCGGGCGGCCCTGTGCGCCCGCGCGCTGCGACAGGCCGGCTTCAAGGGCACGCGCATGGCCTCGGAACCGGTCCTGGAGGCTGCGTTCCTCAGGGAGGCGGGCCCGGCGGCCGAGGGCTGGGTGATCAGCACGACCTACGTGGACCCGGCCCGGCTGCCCGCCGCGGCCCGCTTCGTCGCGTCGTACAAGAAGCGCTTCGCGGTCGAGACCGTCGAGCGCTTCGCCCTGGAGGCGTACGACGCGGTCCTCTTCGTCGCCCAGGGGCTGCGTGAGCTGGCCGATGTCGAGGTCGAGCGGGGCGCGATGGTGCGCAGGCTCCGCACGATCAAGTACAAGGGTCTCGCGAAGACCATCGAGTTCGACGCGGTGACGGACGAGTTCCGCTGGGTCAACAGCCTCTTCCTCCACCGGGTGGAGAACGGCGCCCCGCGTTTCCTCGGCCGCTACGACCAGGTCAAGAAGGCCTGAGCCGGTCGAGAGTCGGGCCGTCCCATGACTGGCGGCCCAGTTGACCGGCGGCCCAGTGATCGATGGGCGGGCCAGTGATTCGGGTTCCATGGTTCGCGCTGCGCGGATCCGCTGATAGCGGCGCTCACCCCACGGTTCGCTATGATCCGATATAGAGCCAATCAGGTCATTTGTTCTAGCGATGTATCCATCCGATGCGTCCATCCGATGCGTTTTTCCGACGCGTCCTTCCTCCTGGGGTGGTCGATGTTCCGCAAGCGCCCCACGGACGACGGCGACGAGCTGCTGGACAGACTCGGGTCGCTGACCGCCCAGGCGCGTGAGCGCGCCGAGTTCCAGCGCTCCCAGGTCGAGCTGGCGATCGCGCTGCAACGCGGCATGCTCCCGGGTGACATGCCGAGCGCCCCCGGCTTCCACGTGGCCGTCCAGTACGCGCCGGCCTGCTACGGCCTCAACGTGGGCGGAGACTGGTACGACGCCTTCGAACTCCCGGACGGCCGCATCGGGCTCTCCATCGGCGACGTCCAGGGCCACAACATCGAGGCGGCCGCGTTCATGGGCCAGGTCCGGGTCGGGCTGCGCGCGCTCGCCTCCGTCACGGGCGAACCCGGGGAACTCCTCGCGCGGACCAACGCCCTCCTCCTGTCCATCGGCAGCGACCTCTTCGCCACCTGCACCTTCATGCGGCTGGACCCCTCCACCGGCGTGCTGGAGAGCGCGCGGGCCGGACACATACCGTGTGTCTGGGCGACCGCGGACGGGAAGTCCGGCATCGCCGAGGACGAAGGGGGGCCACCGCTGGGCATCGAGGAGGGCGTGGAGTACCCCGTGACCCGGTACGAGCTCACCACCGGCGGAGTGTTCGTGCTGCTGACCGACGGCGTGGTGGAGGGGCCCTCGATGAGCATCGACGAAGGGCTCGACCAGGTGGTACGGCTCGCCGGCATCGCCGCCGTGGCGGGTATGTCGGCCGGTTCGCTCGCCGCCGCCGTGATCAAGGGCGCCGAGCGTGTGGGCCACGAGGACGACGCGGCCGTGCTGGTGGTCGGCCACGAGGCGTCCGGCCCGACGCGGTAGGGCGCGCCCTCGTCGCTCGCCTCGCCGACCGGGCGGCGACGGTGTCTGATGGCTGCTGTGGCGGGTACACGCGAGCTGAGCCGGCCGGCCGTCGTCGCGCTCCAGGCGTTGACGGTGGCCGCCTGCTACTACGGGGCAGGGCGGCTGGGACTCCTGCGGCGGCTCGTCGTCGAGGGAGCGGTGTTCACCCCCATCTGGCCCCCTACGGGCGTGGCGGTGGCCGCCCTGCTGATCTTCGGTGTGCGGGCCTGGCTCGGGATCGCCCTCGGCGCCCTGCTGATCGTGATGTCCTTCGGCTCGCTCCAGCCCACGGTGGTCGGCATCGTCGCGGGCAACACCGCCGCTCCGGTCTGCGCGTACTACATGCTCCGAGGGCTCGGCTTCCGGATCGACCTGAGCCGTCTGCGGGACTGCCTCGCCCTGGTGTTCCTGGGCGCTCTCGGCAGCATGCTGATCAGCGCGAGCGCCGGCGTCGGCATGCTCGTCCTCACGGACAAACTCGCGACGGACAGCGTCTGGCCGGTCTGGCTGGCCTGGTGGGTGGGCGACGCGATGGGTGTCCTGATCGTCACCCCCGTCATCCTCATGCTCTACGGGGTGCGCCTGCCCCTGCGCCCGGCGCGGTGGAAGGAGGGCCTCGTGCTGGCGCTCGCCGCCTGCGTCATCGTGCCGATCGCCACCAACAGCCCGATCAGCGTCCTCTTCCTCGTCTATCCGCTGCTGATCTGGGCGGCGCTGCGCTTTCAGTACGGAGGCAGCGTGCTGTGCGCCCTCTTCGCCTCCGTCCTGGCCACGATCGCCGCCACGGACGAGGTGGGCCCGTTCGAGAACCTGAGCGACACGACGCTGATGATCAAGCTCCAGGCCTTCAACGGATCGATGGCCCTGACCGCACTGCTGCTGGCCGCCGTGATCACCGAGCAGCGCAACACGAGACGTTCCGTGGAACGGGCCTGCCAGGATCTGGTGCAGGTGCTTGAACACCTCACCGCCGGGAACTCCTCCCCCCGGCCGCCACCGCCGGACGACGGCGCCATCGGGCGGCAGGACCAGGCCCGGTGAGCCGCCCGCGCCCCGGCGCCATCCCCGGCAGGCGGACGGGCTGTCCCGGGGGCGCGGTCCGTGAGGAAAGATGGGACCACAAACGAAGGACAACCACTGTGGAGGTGCGGGCTCATGCAGCACGAGCGAGCGGGCCGTCCGGCAGGCCCCGAGGATCTCGTCGACGTCGCCCGGCTGGTCACGGCGTACTACTCGCTGCACCCCGACCCGGCGGAGCCCGGCCAGCGTGTCGCCTTCGGCACGTCCGGCCACCGCGGGTCCTCACTGGCGACCGCGTTCAACGAGGACCACATCGCCGCGACGAGCCAGGCGATCTGTGAGTACCGCGCCGGGCAGGGGACCGACGGTCCGCTCTTCCTGGGAATCGACAGCCACGCGCTGTCGGAGCCGGCCAGGGTCACCGCGCTGGAGGTGTTCGCGGCCAACGACGTGCCGGTGCTCCTCGACGAGGCGGACGGCTACACGCCCACCCCGGCCGTCTCGCACGCCATCCTGACGTACAACCGCGGCCGGTCCTCAGCGTTCGCCGACGGCGTCGTGGTCACGCCCTCGCACAATCCGCCCGGCGACGGCGGCTTCAAGTACAACCCGCCCAACGGCGGTCCGGCGGGCTCCGAGGCGACCGGCTGGATCCAGGACCGGGCCAACGAACTCATCGCGGGCGGTCTCAAGGACGTACGGCGCATCCCCTACGCCAGGGCGCTGACCGCCCCCGGCACCGGTCGCTACGACTTCCTCGGCACCTACGTCGCCGACCTGCCGAACGTCCTGGACCTCGACGCGATCCGGGCGGCCGGCGTGCGCATCGGCGCCGATCCCCTGGGCGGGGCCTCGGTCGCCTACTGGGGACGCATCGCCGAGCAGCACGCGCTCGACCTCACCGTGGTCAACCCCCTCACCGACCCCACCTGGCGCTTCATGACGCTGGACTGGGACGGCAAGATCCGGATGGACTGCTCGTCGCCCTACGCCATGGCCTCGCTCATCTCGCAGCGCGACCGCTTCCAGATCGCCACGGGCAACGACGCCGACGCCGACCGCCACGGGATCGTCACCCCGGACGCCGGTCTCATGAACCCCAACCACTACCTCACCGCTGCCATCCACTACCTGTACTCCCATCGCGAGCGGTGGCCCGCGGACACCGGGATCGGCAAGACCCTGGTGTCCTCCGGGATGATCGACCGGGTCGCCGCCGACCTCGGACGACAGCTGGTCGAAGTGCCGGTGGGGTTCAAGTGGTTCGTGGACGGGCTGTCCGACGGATCCCTCGGATTCGGCGGCGAGGAGTCGGCCGGCGCGTCCTTCCTGCGGCGTGACGGCTCGGTGTGGACCACCGACAAGGACGGCATCATCCTCGCGTTGCTCGCCTCGGAGATCACCGCGGTGACCGGCAAAACGCCCTCCGAGCACTACGCCGTGCTGACCGAACGGTTCGGTGAGCCCGCCTACGAGCGCATCGACGCTCCGGCGACCCGCGAGGAGAAGGCCCTCCTCGCGAAGCTCTCGCCCGCGCAGGTCGGCGCGGAGACCCTGGCGGGAGAGGCGGTCACCGCCGTGCTCACGGAGGCGCCGGGCAACGGCGCGGCCATCGGCGGCATCAAGGTGACCACCGAGAACGCCTGGTTCGCGGCCCGCCCCTCGGGCACCGAGGACGTCTACAAGATCTACGCCGAGTCCTTCCTCGGCACCGACCACCTCAGGCAGGTGCAGGAGGAGGCGAAAGCCGTGGTGTCCGCGGCACTGGCCGGCTGACCCACCCCGGGGGCAGGCGCGCGGACGCGGTACGGGAACACCGCGTCCGCGCGCTCAGGCGTCGGTAAGGTCGTGCGTCCATACACTCACGCGTTCGTTCACGCGTCCGTACGCACCGGCCGACGGAGCAGATAGACGGCGGCGGTCGTGACGAGGACGGCCATGCAGGCGATGAACACCAGCCCCGCGTCCTCCAGGCCGATCGGGCCCGACAGCACGCCCACGCCGATCACCGGCAACGAGATGCCCGCGTACGCGACCACGAACAGCATCGAGATCACCGCCGCGCGCCGGTGCGGGGGAGAGGCCTCGGCCACCGCGGAGAGCGACCCGCGGAACGCCAGTCCCTGCCCGACCCCGGCGACGAGCGCGCTCGCTACCACCAGCGCCAGGAGGTCCCAGCGCAGCGCACCCGCGAGCAGCGCGAGCGCGACGAAGAGCGTGGCACAGCCCAACGGCAGCGACCGCCCCACCCCGAACCGCCCGACCAGCAGCTGACCGGCGATCGAGGCGAAGAAGGCCAGCGCGACGACAAGCCCGCTGACGGCGTGGTTGCGGACGTCCAGGGACTCGGCGAGGAACGCGGGGCTGACCGAGGTGAACACGCCGAACAGGGCGAACCCCACGAACGAGGCGATCGCCGCGGGCCCGAACACCGTCCGCACCCCTGGGGGCACGCCGGGCCGCTGCGGCCGCACCGTGCTCAGCGGACGCCGCTCCCGCACGGTCTCCGGAAGCCTCAGCAGCACGACGGCCGAGCAGGCGACCAGCACGAGGTGTACGGCGAACGGCAGATAGAGCGGCCAGTCGGCGTACTCGGCGAGTACCCCGGCGAGCACCGGGCCGCAGCCGAGGCCGCCCATGTTCACGGCCGTCGCCACGAAGGTGGCCCGGGAGGCGCCGCTGTCCGGCGCCAGCTCCAGCACGTAGACCGTGGCGGCCCCGGTGAACAGGCCCGCGGAGAGACCCGACATCAACCGGCCGGCGTACAGCCAGGGCAGTCCGTCGGCGCACAGGAAGCAGACGGCGCTCACGGCCGCGAATCCCAGGCCCGCCAGCAGCACCGGCCTTCGGCCGACGGCGTCGGAGGCGTTGCCCGCCAGTAGTAGTACGCCGATGACTCCGAAGGCGTACACGGCGTACACGACGGTCACCATCAGCTCGGAGAACCCGAACTTGTCCTGATAGAGGCCGTAGAGCGGGGTCGGCAGCGTGGTGCCGGCCATGCACACGGCGAACACCGCTCCGCCGAGCAGGCACTGGCGCCACTTCCGGCGATCATCGTCCATGCACCGACGGTAGTCCCGCCCGTCACATGCGGCGCGCCACACGGGATTACGTTCGAGGACCGGCGTGTTGTCCGTGAGCGGGACACGAAGAGGGGCTCCGGACCCCGTCGGTTTCCGGCCCTCGGCTCGTGAGGGGCGCTTGCGTTCCGGCGGGAGGCGCCGTAGCTTATGTGTACGAAACCGTTTCGTATACATGGGGGTCCGGGGTGCACCCCAGCCACAGCAGCAGGAAGCCGCAGACGCCGGGTTCCGGCAGAGCCGGAGCTCCGCTTCCGGCCGTAGCGGCGCGGACCTCGCGATGATGACCTCGCCGGTCTTCCTGGCCGTCGCCCTCTCCCTCTTCTCCGTGGTCTGCTACGCCACAGCCGCCGTGGTCCAGGAACGGACCGCGGCCAAGACGGTCGGCCTGCGGGGCGCACTCCTGCGTGTCTCGTGGTGGTGGTCGGTCGTCCTCAACGCCGGCGGAGCGCTGCTGCACGTGCTCGCCCTGCGGTACGGGCCGCTGACCCTGGTGCAGCCGCTCGGCGCGCTGACCCTGGTGGCGGCCGTACCCCTGGGCTCGCTGGCCACGCGCCGCCGCACCACGGGCACGCAGTGGCGAGGCATGACCTTCACCCTCGTCGGCCTGGCCGCGCTGCTGATCGTGACCGCCTCGGGCAACGTGCCGGACAACACCCTGCACACCACCGAGGTCCTGGTGGTCACGCTCACCGCCGGCACTGTCGTCGCGGTACTGGTCGGCTTCGCCTCGGGCCGTTTCGCCCCGGGCGGCCTCGCCTTCGCGGCGGCCTCCGGCATCGCCTCCGGCGTCGGCTCCACGATGGCCCAGAAGGTCGCCGTCGGACCGGCCCTGTCGTGGAGCGTGGCGGTGGTCGCGGTCCTGACCATGACGTTCGCGGTGGCCGGCCTGCTGCTCTCGCAGAAGGCCTACCGCGCCGGTCTCGGCGGTCCGCTGGCCCTGCTCACCCTCGTCAATCCCGTCACGGCGTCCGTCATCGGCATCACCCTGCTGGGCGAGGGCTTCCAGTACGGGGCGGCGGGCACCGCGCTCGCTCTCGCCGGCGCGGCGACAGCCGGGCACGGTGTGGTCCTGCTCAGCCGGCCTCAGCCCCGGCACGACCTTCCCGACCATCCCGACCACCTCGACGGCGGTGACGGCCTGCCGCGCCCGGGTTCCGTACCGGGTCCGCGGCCTTCCCGGCTTCTCCGCTCCGCGCCGGCGTCCACCGGACGGCCGCGCACGGCCGCGGCCGACGCCACCGGAACGAGCAAACCGATCTGAAAGGAAGAACACGACCATGACGACCCTCCAACTCCCCACCCGGACGGCCGTTCGTGCGGCGGGGCTGGTGGACGTGCCCGCCGTGGTACGCCTGATCGCCCCGACTCCGCCCCCGACGTCGACGCCGGACGGCTCCGAACTCGACTGGGAGCGGAAGCGGAGCGCTCTGCGGCTGGTGCTGGCCCACTACGCGCTCGAAGAGGGCCACGTACGCGTGGCGGAGCGAGCGGACGGCGCGCTCGTGGCGGTCGCCGTCTGGCTGCCGCCCGGTACCGACTCCAAGCCACCCGACACGTTCTTCACCAGCCTCCTCTCCCGCGAACTCGCCGCGGGGCCGCGCTGCCGCCCGGTCGTGCCGACGTGGCCGCAGGACGCGGAACCGGAGGTACCGCACTGGAAGGTGGTCGTCGTCGGCGCGCTGGACGACGCGAACATCCTGGACGACGACGTGGTCGCGGACCTGCTGGCCCCCGGACTGCGCACGCTCGACGACGAGGCCGCGACCGCCGTCGCGATCACGGTTTCCGCCGCCCACGCGGAGGGACTGCGCCCCCTCGGATTCCACGGGCCGCGTGAAGCCGACCTCGTGCCGGGTGCGAGCGTGTGGCTGACGACTCGTCACCCCTCGGACCGGTGGACCGCCTGACGTCCGGTTCCACCGCCTGAGGTCCCCTCCGCTGCGGCCGGGTCGTCCAGCCCGCAAGCCTGCCCCGGCGCGTCCCCTACCGGGCTTCGGCACTCGCCGACCGGGAATGGACGCGGACACCCAGCACCACCACGAGCAGCGAGACGACGCCGACGCAGGCGGCGCTCCAGATGCCCGCCCGGACGCCCAGCGGAAGAAGTATCGCGGCGGCGAGCGCGGCGCCGAGCTCGCGCCCTCCGGCGGTCACGCCGGACGCGACGCCCTCCTTGCCCGGTTGCGCACGGGCCAGCCCCGCCGTGGAGGTCGTGGGAACCAGCAGCCCCCAGCCCGCCCCCAGCAGGGCCAGCGGCACGACCAGCGCGCCGTAGTGGTCGAACAGCAGGGGTATGACCACCAGGACGGACGCGACCAGAACCGACCCGAGGATCATTGCCCCTCGTACGCCGAGACGGCCGATGATCCGGCCCGCCAGGAGCGCCGAGACGATGTTGCCGCCGGCCAGCGGAAGCAGTGCGAGACCTGCCGTGAAGGGCGCCATGCCCAGCTCGTCCTGGAAGCCCATGCTGACGATGTAGAGGGTGCCGAAGAAGGCGGCCGTACCGACCACCGTGACCACGGCGTTGGCGCTGAAGGACACGTCGCGGAGCTGGCTCAACGGCAGCATCGGGGCGGGGGAGCGCCTCTCCACCCTGCCGAAGAGCCAGACGGCGGCAGCGGCGATCAGCACGCCGGCCGCGAGAACGGCGGTGGGCAGCGCCCGCCAGTCGTGCGCGAGGAACGCCACGACTCCGATGAGCACCACCATGACCAGCAGCCCGGGCAGGTCGAGTCGCGCGTGGCCGCCGCGGAGCAACGGCAGCACGGGCCGTCCGATCAGGGCGAAGACGACGGCGAGGAGCGCGACGACCACGAACATGGCCCGCCAGGAGGACACGGACACCAGGGCTCCGCACAGCACCGGTCCCAGCGCCGCCCCCAGCGCGTTCGCGCCCGCCCAGATGCCGATGGCCCAGGCCACCCGGCCGGGAACGTCCTGGTAGACGAACTGGATCAGCGCGAGCGCCGACGGCAGGACGAGCGCTGCTCCCAGGCCCTCGCCGAAGGTGCCGACCACGACCAGGGCCACGGTGGGCGCTGTCGCGGCGACGAGACTGAAGGCGCTGAAGACGCCCAGGCCGACCAGGAAGACACGGCGCGCGCCGAACCGGTCGGTCAGCGCCCCTCCCGTGAGCGACAGCATGGCGAAGGCCAGGGTGTAGCCGGAGAGCACCCATCCGATCGCCGTGTCACCGGCGTCGAACGTCGACCTGATAGCGGGCGACGCGATGTTGTGCCCGGAGGTCAGCAGGATCACCAGCAGGGTGCCCAGGCTGGTGCTGGCCAGGACCAGGCCGGGTGAGCGGCGCCGGGGGGCCACCGCGGCACGGGCCGAGGCCGTGTCCGCATCCAGCACGGAGGGCGGAGAAGGATGATCGCTGCGCATACCACGTAACCTTATATATAGTTCGCGAACGAATCAAATGAACGAGTCGCCGCTTGTAGGGTGGATTGGACGGCCGGATGGAAAGGGAGCGAACTACATGCCTGAGGCGGATGTCATCGACGCGGCGGCGCGGGAGTGGGCGGAGGCCTACCCGCGCCTGGATGTGTCGCCGGGCGATGTGCTGGCGCGCGTCCAGCGCCTGGGCCAGCTCATCGAGGAGGCGCAGAACCGGCGGCTGCGACGGCGCGCGGGCATGGTCGTGAACAACGTCGGCGACTTCGACGTCCTGCGGGCACTGCGGCGCGTCGGCCCGCCGTACGCCCTGACCCCCGGCCGGTTGCGGGAGGCCATGCTGGTGTCGGGTGCCGGGCTCAGCGGGCGCCTGAAGCGGCTGGAGCAGGAGGGGTGGATCACCCGCGAGGCCTCTCCGGACGACGGACGCTCCCTCCTGGTCCGGCTCACCCCTGAGGGAGTCGCCGACCTGGACCGGGATCTGGAGGCGCACTACGCGTTCGAGTCGGACCTGCTGCGGTCGTTGGACCTCGACACGCGTCGCCAGTCGGCCGATGTCCTGCGTGTGCTCCTGCTGGACGTGGAGTCCCGCCTCTGATCGCGGGGGAACGGCGCGGCCCCCGGGTTCGTCCTGAGCCGGACGCCGCCGGTCAGCCGCTCCCTCTCAGCCGCCCCCGTCAGCCGTGCACCGACGGGCGAAGGCCAGGGTCCGGTCGAAGCAGTCCTCGACCTCCCCCTCGGACAGGCCCAGCCAGAGATGGTTGCCGCCGGTGAGGAGACGCAGGTCCGGCTGGTGACCTGCCTGCCGCAGGGCGTCGGCGAGGCGTGCCGACTGCCGCGCCGGGACCAGGACGTCGTCGGTGCCGTGCAGGAGGAGGAAGGGCGGCGCCTGAGGGCCGACGTGCGTGACCGGGCTGGCGTCTCGGGCCGCCTCGGGCCGGCCCGCGAGGGCGCCTCCGACGAGGAGTGCCTCGAACGAGGCCGGATCGCGGAGGTCGTACGCGCCTTCGGGAAGGTCCTCGGCGAGCCCGGTCAGGTCGGTGGGGGCGTACCAGGTGACGCAGCCCGTGACGGTGGCGGTGCCGGTACGGGCGTGGTGGGTCAGCGCCGTGAGCGCTGCCAGGTGTCCCCCGGCGGACTCGCCCCACAGGACGGTCCGGGCGGTGTCGAGCCCGAGTTCGCCGGAGCGGGTGTGCAGCCACGCGAGCAGGGCGGCCAGGTCGTCGGTCTGGGCGGGGTGCGAGGCCTCACCGCTGAGCCGGTAGTCGGGGCAGGCGACGGCGAAGCCCCGCTGTGCCATGCGGGCGAACGGCCCGGGCACCCAGTGCCGGAATCGGGGCCCGAGGTCGTCACGCAGGCCCGTACGCCAGGCACCCCCGTGGACGAACACCACCACTGGGACGGGCCCGTCGGTGTCCGTGGGCAGCCACAGGTCGACGGCCGACGGACGGCTGCCGTCGGGTATCGCGTAGACGGCACCGCGCAGCAGCCGCACCCCCTCGGCGGGGGCGGCCGGATGAGGGAGGGGCAGGACGGCCGGATCGGGCGGGGCCAGCAGTTCGCCCGGGAAGGGCACGGGTCCGCTCGTGGTCATGTCGTGGACTCCGTCGTCTCAGAAGTTGGCGCGGGGCAGGATGCGGCGGGCGTTCTCGGTGGTGAGGGCGCGCCAACTCGCGGCGGCGCCGGGCGCCGGGGCCGCGTCCAGGCCGGCGACGTGGGCCTCCACTCCGGCGGCGGGCGTCCAGCAGTGGTCGCTGCCGTACAGGATCCGGTCGGCGCCGACCAGGCTCAGCAGGGCGGGCAGTTGACGCGGCAGGGCCGGGCCGGCCAGGTCGTAGTACAGACGGCCGAGCTGGTCGAGGGCGCCGGGGCCTTCCTGGTCCTGAGGCATGAACATGCGCATGAACCCGTCGATGCGGTCGGCCAGGACCGGCAGGGCGCCACCGCAGTGCGGCACGATCACCGTCAGGTCGCGGTACCGGTCCAGGGTGCCCGACATGAGCAGGTCGGTCACCGTACGGGCGGTGTCGAAGACGAACTCGACCATGGGACGGGGGCGTCCGAGAGCAGACTGCTCCCAGCACACGGGTGAGGTGGGGTGCAGGAAGACGACCGCTCCGCGCCGGTCCAGTTCGGCCCACACCGGTTCCAGCCGGGGGTTGCCGAGATAGGTGCCGTGGGTGTTGGTCTCCAGGACCACGCCGTCCGCGGCCAGGGTGTCGAAGGCGTACGCGATCTCCGCTAGGGCGCCGTCGACGTCCGGGAGGGACAGCGAGGCGAACAGGCCGAAACGGCCCGGGTTTTCACGCACCGTCTCGGCGCCGGCCTCGTTGACCTCGCGGGCCAGGCGGCGGGCCGCGGTGTCGTCGCCGAAGTGAATGCCGGGGGAGGAGACCGACAGCATCGAGGTCTCGATGCCGCAGCGGTCCATCAGCTCCAGGTGGGCCTTCGCCGACCAGGACGGCCAGGCCGGGACGCCGTCGGGAAGTTCGTGCCCGGCCTCGCGGGCCTGCCGGACGTACGAGTCGGCGACGAAGTGCGCGTGGACATCGAGGAACCCGGGGGCTTCGGAGGGCACGGGCGTTTCCTTTGACTGGGGGACCCGGCGAGGGGAAGGAGCGTCTCTCCGCCGGAGAAGGGGTGGGGGGTGTGGAACCCGGGCGCCGCGAGTGACGCCCTGGCGCGCCCCCCGGCGGACCGAAGGCGCCGCCGAGGGCCGAACGTGCCGCTGGGGAAAGGCGGTTGGGGAACGGTGGCTGGGGAACGCGGTGGGGTCAGCCCTCGGTGCGCCACTCGTGCTCGGGAAGGAAGCTGACGTCGTACTGCCGCGGCACGGTGCCGAACTTGTGCGGCTCCGGGACGAACGGCCTTCGGGGCAGGCCGTGTTCGTCGGTGGGCGTGCCGAGGTTCTCGAAGAACCGCTCGAAGGTGCCGCCGGGGCCCGCGGCCACGCCGACGATCCTGCTGTGGTGGCGTTCGATGCGGTAGGCGTGCGGACAGTTCTTCGGTACGAAGCCGAAGTCGCCCGAGGTGAGCAGCTTCTCGTGTTGTTCGCCCGCGAGGTCCTCGACGAACAGGCGTACCGCGCCGTCGGTGATGTAGAAGACCTCGTAGGTGTCCGCGTGGGAGTGGGCCGGGATGGTGTCGCCGTTGGGCCCCTCGCAGGTGAAGAAGTTGAAGGTGTTCTCGGTCTGCTCGCCACCGGCGTAGATGGTGAACATGTCCGTGAAGAGGTGGGCGCGGTCCCCCATCCCCTTCTCGATGAAGTACGGCTTGCCCGGCTCCGGTGGGATGTGGGAGCGCTCGCGGTAGCGGGTCGCGAACTCGATGGTCATCCTGAACCTTCCTGATCAAGGGACAGTGCTCGTCCGGGCCTGCCCTGGCGGGGTGGCCCGCCGCGGTTCGTGGGCGCAGGCGGCCGTGGGGCCGTGCTGGGTGCCTGCCGGACGGCATGCGGGAAACCGGCCTGGACGTACGCGGCTCGCCCGCGGTGCGGTTTCCTCCGCCCAACGTAGGTCCGTCGCCGAGGGGTGTCGGCATAGACTTGGGCACGAGATGAAGAAAAACGGACACTTCTCGGCGGTCGGCCGGACGGGCGGTATCTCGGCGGTCACCTATCGCCCTACGCCCGGAAGGCCTCCGGGTCTGGAGGTCCTCGACCTGCCGGGACTCGCCGCGGGCGCCGATGAGCGGAAACGGCCCCTCACCGAACCGGCTCGACCGGCGTTCCACCTGGTCGTCGCGGTGCACGGGGGCCGGCTCGAGTGCTCGGTGGACTTCACCTCCTACGTCCTCGGGGCGGGCGACTGGCTGTGGGTGTGGCCGGGACAGGTGTTCCAGCTGCCGGCGGGGCACGGGGGCGGCGACGCGACCGTGCTGGTGTTTCCCACCGGCTTTCCCGGCAGCGCGACCGACGCCCTGATCCGGGACGGCGAGTACCTCCCGAACCGCCTCGTCAGGCCCGACCCGGCATCGCAGACGTCCCTGATCCGTCTCCTGGACGCCCTGAGCGAGGAACACCAGGCACTGTCCGGCCTCTCACTGGAGGCGCACATCGAGACACAGCGCGGTCTGCTCTCCGTGATCCTCATCCGGCTGGCGCACCTCGCCGAGCCGCGCCGGGAGGCTCACTCCAGTGGCACCGAGCCGTTCCAGAGGTTCCACCAGGCCGTGGAGGAGGGCTTCGGCCGGACCCACCGGGTCGAGGACTACGCCGCCCAACTCGGCTACAGCCCACGCACGTTGACCCGCGCCACCCGGGCCGCCCTCGGCTGCGGCGCCAAGCGCTTCATCGACGAACGGGTACTCCTGGAGGCGAAACGCCTCCTCATCCACACCGCACTGCCCCCGGCCACCATCAGCGAACGCGTCGGCTTCACCTACCCCACCGTCTTCAGCGCCTTCTTCCGACAGCACACCGGCATGACCCCGACCGAGTTCCGCGCACAGACCAGCCCTTGACGGGCCGGGTCCGGGTGTCGGTGGGTGCCTCTATTCTGCGTTCGCCGACCGCGGGGTGCGGTCGGCGAACGATCGGAGTGTGGGCGTGAGCGTGTCCTTGTTCTGCCGGCGTACATCTGCCGAGAGTGTCTCGTCGCTGTCACCGCAGGACCTGCTGGAACTCGTCCCGGACTGGGGCGAACAGCCGGAGTTGTGGGACACGGGCCTGGTCACGGGAGTGGAGTTCCACTGCTCCGTACTGCACCGCGTACTTGTCGAGAGCTGCCCCGAGCAGACCTCGAACGCCGAGCTTCCCGTCTTCGGCGGTGAGCCACGGAAAGACCTGTGGACCAGCCCGGACGGCGAAGTGGAGGAGTACACCGTCGTATCCGTGCTCACGCCCGAGGCGGTCGCGGCGGCAGCCGGGGTCCTGAACAGCGCTCGGTACGAAGCGTGGGTGTCCGGCAACCACCACCGCATGACCGGGATGGTCCAGGAACTCGGCTTCTCCAGATCCTGGGACGACGACTGGGCCCGGCAGGTCAGCGGCGACCTGGACGACCTCGCGGCCTTCTATCTCACTGCGGCGGACGCCGGCGACGCGATGGTCAAGTACCTGAGCTGCTGAGGTCGTTCGGGGTCCAGTGGCTGGAGCTGTTCTACGTGGGGTCGGGGTCGTCGAGGAAGGCGAGCAGGACGGCGGCTTCCGTGCGGAGCCGGGCGGCTCGGTCGGCGTGAGCGGGGGAGGGCAACTGGGCCGCGGCGTCCAGGCGTTCGGCGGCTTCGGCTCGTACGATGTCCGCTGCCTCGCGCTCGCTCAGCTCACGCCTCGCCGCCTCGGTGGCGCCGGCGCCGACCGGTGACTCCTCCAGGGCCACGCCGCGGAGTTCCGCGTCCCCGACCGGCACCGCTTCGGCGTTGTCCAGCGCGGCGAGGGTCGCGCGCAGTGCACTGACGGCGGTCTTGTCACGGGCCCGCATCGCTTCGGGCAGGGCTTGACGCATACGGAGACGTAGGGACATGTCGGTGACCCTATGGCGGAGCTCCGGTACCCACCAAGCGATATCGGCGTGCCCTGCGACGTTCTGCCTGGGGCGCCGGCCCGCCAATGGCCAGTACTCGTCGATCAACTGCCGTGCGGCTACGGGTTGTTGGTGTCACGAGGCTCTACGATCTCTCCGTCCGTACGGCTCTTGGCACGGTGGGAACCGGCGGGCGTTCGTGTGGCATCGGTACGTGTACGAGGTGGCGTTCCGCGGGCGGGGGTGAGGAGGTGGCACGGGTGAGTGGGTTGCGGCTGTACGGGCTTCCCGCGGTGGTGTGCTCCATGCTTGTCGTGGGGTGCACGGCCGAGGCCGAGAACGACGGGGGCCGAGACGCACGGCCCTCCGCGACGCGTTCGGTTCCGTGGTGATGTCGGCGTCCGCGTGCGGCGGTGCGGGCCGCGCCCTATCCGGTTCATCAGCGGGCCGGGTCACCAACTCGTGGGAGAGAAGGCCGGATTCCTGCACCAGGTGAGGAAGGGTGATTTCCGTTTCCTCGGCCGCCATGACGAGGTGACGGAAGTGAGTTGACGAGAGGCGCACGCCGACCGCGACACCGCGGAGCGACTCGTGGCCGGGGTTCTCGGCCGGTGATCCGCTACCGTCCGCCCTTGAGTGGGTGACATTCTGGGAAACTACTCGTCCAGGTCCTGACCAGACCTGAACACATCGCGCATTCAGCCATTTTCGTCCTGCGGCGGATGCCCGAAGAGCCGCTGAGAATTGGGGAATATTCAGAGTGACCACAGTGATTGTGCAGCTTCCCGACGTGACCGTCCGCCACTCGGACGACCCCCGGCCCGAACCACGTCTGGTCCGCCTGAGCCCCGGCCAGAGCGCCGAGTTCGGACGCGGGGAGCCCGGAGCGCCCCTGCCCATCCCGCTCCGTGATCCGGCGGTGTCGCGGTGCGCCGGACAGGTCACCGCGGTGGAGGACTACTGGCGCCTGTGCAATTACAGTGCCGCGGCGACCTACGTCGTGGAGAACCTGGAAGGCGCGGGAGAACACATCCGCGTCGCACCCGGCCGTATCGGCGCGCCCGTGCCCTTCGAGATGTCCCGGGTAATTCTGCCGGCCGAAACGCCCATGGAATTCAAGGTGTTCGCGCCTCAGCACGCGTATGCGGAACCCGGCTGCGACGACACCCCCGCCGGGGAACCCACTACGAGCCCCTTCTCGCTGAACCCCTCGTCCAAGTATTTCCTGGTATTGCTGGCCCTGTGCGAACCGCGGCTCCGCTCCCCGTCGAGCGCGGTCGTTCCCGGCGTGGGGGAGATCCTCGAACGACTGCGACCGCTGCCGAGTTGCCATGACCTCTCGCGATCCGCGCTCAACTATCACATCGACTATCTCGCCGACACCAAGCTACGGCTGAGGGAAGGGCCGGTCGGCTCCCACGGCCGGGCGGGAGGCAAGCGCGAACGGCTGGTCAGTCTCGCGCTGCGCTTCAACCTGGTCCGCGAAGAGCACCTGGCCATGCTCCCCTCCGCCGTCAGACGCTGAACCGAAAGGCCCGCCCAGGATGAACCACCCCCACACCCCCCACGGCAGAGCGCCACTCGACCCGGCACCGGGGTACCGGATCGCGGACTGGAGCATCACCGGCCTGATCGGCTCCGGCAGTTGGGGCAGCGTGTACGCCGCGGAGAAGGTCGTCGACAGTGCCGCGGGCGGCCCGGCCGTCGCCATCAAGCTCCTGCGCACCGACCTGCTGACCCCGGGACAGCGCGCGTCGATGGAGGAACTGGCGCGCAAGGAGGCGCGGTTCAGCACGGAGGCGGACCACCCCCACCTCGTACGCACCCACGCCGTCGTCACCCTGCGGGATCCGGACCGGCCCGAACTGGACGGCATGACGGCACTGGTGATGGACCAGGCGGAGGGGAGTCTGCAGGATCTCCTCGCGGCGGGCGGCACCGGGCAGCCTTTACCGGACGCCGAGCGCATCCTCGGCGGAGTGGCCGCGGGCCTGGCACACATGCACACCCACGGCTGGATCCACGCGGACCTCAAACCGGCGAACATCCTCCTCGGCCCCGAAGGAGCCGTGTGGCTCGCGGACTTCGGTCTCACCGTCGAACTAGAGGGCACCCACGCGTACGTTCCGCCGCTGGGGTCGCTCGACCACGTACCCCCGGAGTGGTGGTCGGAGCGCACCGGCGTCCACGGCACGACCGTCCGCAAGACAGCCGACATCTGGGCCTTCGGCGTACTCGCGCACCAGGTGCTGACGGGCGGGCTCCATCCGTTCCCCGGCAGCACGGCGCGAGCGCGCTCCCTGGCCGCGCAGGCCTATGCCAACGGATCGGCGCAGCTTCGCCTCGACGACTCCCTGGAGCCGGGCTGGCGGAAGCTGACGGCCGAGTGCCTGGCTCCGGACCACGCCACCCGGTCCGCCCTGGACGCGGGTGAACTGGCCAGCCGTGTGCGGGAGTTGCACGCCGAGCGGCTGCCCCGGCCACCGCATCGGCGTCCGGCGGTCCTGCTCGCCGCCGGCCTCGCCGTCAGTGCGTCGGTCGCCGGCCTGCTGGTGGCCTTCGTACCCTCCGACGACGACGGCACCCCCGCGAAGTCGCGCTCCTCGGCGACCGGGACGGCGATCGCCGACACCGCCCTGCCCGGAGCCATCCCCGCCGACTCCGATGTGCCCGTCGCCCTGCGGCGGATCATCACCGACGCGGCGAAGCGGTGCACGGACGCGGAGGTCACCCCCGCGTTGCTGGCCGCGATGCTCAAGGCCGAGAGCGGCTTCGACCCGAACGCCTCCCGGCCCGCCACGGGCGAGCACGGCATCGCCATGTGGACACCCGCGGTGTTCAAGGCATGGGCCGTCGACGGCGACCGCGACGGCGACAAGGACCACATGTCACCCCCCGACGCCATCGCGACCATGTCCGTGTTCACCTGCTGGCTCGACCAGCGGTTCAAGCAGAGCGGGCTGCGCGAGAACCTGCCCGGGCTGATCGCCGCCGGTTACCGCACCAGCGACCGGACGGTGATCGAGGCCGGCGGCGTGCCGGAGACCGTGCAGCCCTACGTGGACACCGTCCTCGCCAACCTCAAGGACTACACCCGCTGACCGACCTGTCCCCGGCCGCTACTGACGTACATCAGGAGCGGACGGGGACCATCCCGAATAGCGTCGCGGATCGTTCCGTAACCGCACGCAAGAGGGGGAAGACGCCCATGCGGCACATCTCATCCATCCGCGGACGGCCGACGGGGGCCCGGCGGGCACTGCTCCCGGTGGCCGCCCTGCTGCTCGGTCTGGTCACGGCGGCCACGGCGACCGCCGCCCCGGCCCCACCGGGCGGCGCGACGACCGGCTCCCGGGGCGCGGTGTCCACCACGGCCGCGCAGGTCCAGATCCCGGCCGGTGTCACCGCCGGAGTCGTGGTGTACGACCGGCAGACGGGGACCTTCACCGAACAGGTCAACGCGAGTACGCAGTTCCGCTCGGCCTCCATAGTCAAGCTGCTGCTGACCCTCGACTTCTTCGCCAACCGTGGTCCGGACTACACCATCCCGGCAGCCGACCGCGCCCGGCTGGAACCGATGCTCCGCAGCAGCGACGACGCCGCGGCGAACCACTACTGGGTCGTCAACGGCGGCCCGGCCATCATCGACCGCACGGCGGACCTGCTCGGTCTGAGCGACACGGAGGGGCCGCCCGCCGGACAAGAGGGCTTCTGGGGCTACAGCGCCATCTCGGCCCGCGACACGGTGAAGATCTACCGCTACATCCTGGAGCAGTCACCGGCTCCGGTACGGGACTTCATCATGACCAACCTGCGGCAGTCGACGCGGTGCGCCTCGGACTCCTTCGACCAGCACTTCGGCATCGCCGCCGCCTTCGAGCGCCCCTGGGCCGTCAAGCAGGGCTGGTCGGGCGAGTACGAGGACGGCACCTGCGGTCCTTCGGGCACGAGGAGCGCGGCACGGACGAGCGCCGCCGAACGGGCCGACGCGCAGGTGGAGTTGTCCAAGCCCGCCCTGCACACCACCGGCACGGTCGGCGCCGGCGACCGTGCCATCGTCGCCGTGCTCACCCTGCACCCCCTCGGCACTTCTTACGGCAAGGCCTACACCGACATCGGCCGGCTGACCCGCAGCCTCGACGTGCCCGGTGCGACGAGGCCGACGGGCAAGTGGTACGGCACCTGGGGATCGCAGGTCCACGTCCGCGACGCGGCGACCACCGCCTCGAACTCCCGGACACGGCTGCCCGCCGGGGCGGAGGTCCTGATCAGCTGCCAGAAACAGGGCGAGACCGTCTCCGTACCGCCGTACACCAACAACTGGTGGGCGTACCTGCCCCAGTACGGCGGCTACATGTCCAACATCTACGTCAGCTCCCCGGACGACAAGCTGCCCGACGTACCGGTCTGTGCCACGACGTAGACCTGTTCGGCGCCGCCCAGTGCTCCTGACGTTCGTCAGGACCCGGGCCGTCGCCGCTTGCCTAGCGTTCCCCTTGTCGGAACAGCGGGACGGGGGAAGCGAAATGGCGGGATCGGGCAGTCGTACGGTGGTGGCAGCGGCCCTGTTGTGTCTGGGGGCGGCGGTGCTGTCGGCGTGCACGGGCTCCGGTGTTCCCGACGTCCGTACATCGGCCGCGGCGGCGACGGGCAGCGCGATCCGCGAGCTGACGGACAGTCAGCGGGCCGTCCTGGCACGGGCCGAGAACCTGTTGGTGCGCGACTGCATGCGCGAACAGGGCTTCTCGTTCTGGGTCACCGAGGAACTGCCCGCGAGGGTCGGCACGAAGTTCCCGTACGTCGTCGACGACGAGGCCTGGGCCGCCGAGAACGGGTACGGCGGGAGCATCCAGAAGCGCCGGGACGCCCTGGCCGCCGAGAATCCCAACCAGCGCTACTTCAAGGGGCTGTCAGCGGCCCGCAGGTCCGCGGCGGTCAGCGCGCTGAACGGGGCCGAGCCGAAGGGCCTCGAAGCGGACGTGCCCGGCATGGGAAGGGGCCGGCACAGCGACGAGGGATGCGAGGCCGAGGCGCAGCGGTCGCTCTACACCGATCTGCCGAGGTGGTACCGGGCACGCAAGGTGACCGAGGCGCTCGAACAGCAAGTCCGGTCCGCCGTCGTCGGGGACGCGCGCTTCACCCGGGCCGTCACCCGGTGGGCCACCTGTATGCGGGCCGCGGGACACGCGTACAGCACCCCTCCGGAGTCCCGGCGCGCCTTCGCGCGCGGACCGGACGCGCGCCCGGCGGACGAGGTCGAAACCGCCGTGGCGGAGGCGCGGTGCGCCGCCTCCTCGGGGCTGTCGTCAGGGATCCGAACCCTCGAACGCGTGCACCGCGACGAGGTCAACTCCCGGTACGCCGTCGAGGTCCGGGACCGGAACGAGCTCGAACACCTGGCCTTGGGCCGTGCACACCAGATCGTCCGACGCGGATGAAACACGCGGATGAGAACACGCGTATGAGAACACAAGGAGAAGGAAACAGCATGATGAAGAAGACACGCCTGCTGGCAGCGGGTGCGGTAGCGGTCCTGGCCATGACTCTCCCCATCGGGAGTGCCCAGGCCGCCGAAGGCAAGGACACCGCTTCCAGCCAGTCGGCGTCCGCCGCCGCGGAGGACGGCATGCTGCACGCCTGGGTGGACTCCTACCGGGGCGGCGCGGAGTGCACCTGGGCGGGCAGCAGCCGCAACTGGGACGGCAATGACGAGGCGATCGACTGCGGTGGTATGCGCAACAGGGCGTCGTCCCTGGAGAACCGCGGTTACGAGGGCATCGACGCGGTGAACCTCTACTGGGACATCGACCAGGAAGGCGCATGGGCCTGTCTGGGACGAGGCGACATGTGGCTGGACCTGTCCCTGGGCCGGGAGATCTTCAGCTTCAAGGACTTCTTCAACAGCGGCGGTTACGGCCAGAGCCTCGAGAACAACATCTCCTCGCACAACTGGGTCGACCACTGCTGACGGCGGCTGGTCGGTGACTGGAGCGGTCACCCGTAACGGGTGAGCGGGTCGGCCACGGGGCCGCGGACGGCCGGGATCGAAGGCCGCCCGCGATGGGGTCGGCTGGAGAAGGCCGTGGGGGGCATCGCGCTGACGCGGTGTCCCTCACGGTTCGTTCGTCGGACCGTGTTCTCCCCCAGCCATGAGCGTCGCGGCTGCTGTCACGCGAAGCGCATGCGGACCGGAGGTGACCGAAACAGGACGCCCGGTCGGGTGCGCCGGACCGGCGGGCTGCCGAGTCAGGGCTTCACGCCTGCGTACCTCAACCGCCTGTCATGCGGTGGATGCGATCTGTGCGGCGGCGAGTTGGTGGTGGAGTTGGGCTCCGCGTTGGGGGGTGTTGCTGAGGGTGGCGAGGACGGGGGGTGTGGTGATGCTGGG